>NZ_CP072793.1:2150977-2867969 GCF_017901175.1 Thiothrix unzii | reverse complement strand
CGCCAAGCGGCACGGTGAAGGAGGCGACGGAATTGTTGACTCCCAAGCGTTCGGTGACAGTACGCAAGGTGACAGGAATTGTGGCGTTAGAACTGGCAGTGCTAAAGGCGAAGACCTGCACATTGCGCATCTTGCTGATAAAGCGCAGCGGGTTCAGTCCTGACAGTAATTTCAACAGCAGCATCATCGTGCCGAATAAGTGGAACACTAGTGCGGCGATCAACACCAGCACGTAACCGACCAAGACGCTGAGTAATTCAAAACCCAGTTCCGCCATCGCTTTGGCAATCAGCGCGAATACCGCGTAGGGGGCGGCTGCCATCACAATATTGACCATTTTCATCATGACTTCGTTGGCGAGTTCCGCGCCTTCGACCAGCGGTTTGGCTTTTTTGCCGACCATCAAAATGCTGACTCCGGCGAGAATCGCGAAAAAAATCACCTGCAACATTTCGCCGTTTGCCATCGCCGCAATCGGGTTGGTGGGAATGATATTGGTGAATACATCTAGCAGGGGCGGGGCTTCTTTACCCGTGAAAGTGCTGGCGGTGCTGGCTTGCATTCCTTGCCCGATACCAGCGGTTACGCCAAAAATAACAGCGGTAGCAACCGCGATGGCGGTGGTCAATAGATACAGTACGAAAGATTTTGCCCCGACGCGCCCCAAGGTATTGAGGTTGCCAATGCCGCAAACCCCGCAAATCAACGAGAACAATACCAGCGGTACGACTAACATTTTCAGTGCGTTAACGAATAACGTGCCGACGGCTTTGAATAAACCGTTGACGATGTATTCATTCACAAAACTGCCAGCGGCATTCAGCCCGCTAACGTTGATTAACAGCCCGACGGTAATGCCGAGCAGCATGGCAATGACGACTTGGGCGGTTAGGGTTAATTTGGTGGTGCTCATCAAGGTGTGTCCTCGTTTTTTGGGTGGAGTATTGGAGGGTAGCACATTAAGGGTTGATGGGGTTTTACGGGTAGTGCAACGCAGCAAGCAGTGTTAACATGATGGCGTTTTATTTCACCAAAAGGCTTTGATTATGATGAAGAATCCGTTCCGGGGATGGCTGCTCGGCCTGCTCCTCTTGGTTGGTTGGTGTTCGCCATTGCTGGCAGTTGCGAGTGGTGGCGGCAGCGGCGGTGAAGCGATAAATCTTACGGGAACGGGTTTCGGCATTACCGCGCTGATTCTGTTTGTGTTCGCGTATGCCGTGGTCATTGGCGAAGAACGTTTGCATATGCGTAAGTCTAAGCCAGTGATTGTAGCCGCAGGGATTATCTGGGTGCTGGTGGCCTTGGCTTACGGTCAATTGGGTATGCAGGAACAGATGACCGCGATTCTTGATCATAACTTATTGGAATACGGTGAGTTATTTTTATTTTTGTTAGCAGCAATGACGTTCATCAATACTTTAGAAGAACGCAATCTGTTTGCAGCGTTACGTTCATGGTTGGTGTCAAAAGGTTTTTCCCTGTACTGGATTTTCTGGATTACCGGGGTTATGGCATTCTTTATTTCCCCTGTTGCCGATAACCTCACCACGGCATTGCTTATGGCGGCGGTGTTGATGGCAGTTGCTGCGGATAAACCAGCGTTCGTGGCAATGGGTTGCATCAATTTGGTGGTGGCGGCAAATGCGGGTGGCGCGTGGAGTCCGTTTGGTGACATTACTACCTTGATGGTGTGGCAGGCGGGTTTGGTGAAATTTGGTGAGTTTTTCGCGCTGTTCATTCCGTCATTGTTAAACTGGTTTATTCCCGCCTTGATCATGTCTTTCTTCATTGAAAAAGGTAAACCGGCAGCGGTGAGCGATCATGAGGAAGTAAAGCAAGGTGGTTTTATTATTTTGGGCTTGTTTATTGCAACCATTGCTACAGCGGTCGTTTTCCACAATTCATTACATTTACCACCGGTGTTGGGAATGATGACAGGCTTGGGCGTATTACAACTGTACGGTTGGTATTTGAAGGTTTCTGATCATAATCCCGGTAATGATACCGAGGAAGGTGTGGGGAGGTTTGATATTTTCAATCAAGTGCAACGCGCGGAATGGGATACGCTAATGTTCTTCTACGGCGTAATTCTGTGCGTCGGTGGTTTGGGTGCATTCGGCTATCTGGCGATGGTGTCTGAATTGCTTTACACCGACATGGGCGTGACTTGGGCGAATGTGATGATCGGGTTGTTGTCGGCAGTGGTGGATAATATTCCGGTGATGTTTGCGGTGATTACCATGCACCCGGATATGTCGCACGGGCAGTGGTTGTTAGTGACCTTAACGGCGGGTGTCGGTGGTTCGTTGTTGTCGATTGGTTCAGCAGCAGGCGTGGCTTTGATGGGACAGGCACGCGGCGTTTACACCTTTGGCTCACACCTGAAATGGACTTGGGCAGTCGCATTGGGTTACATCGTGAGCATTTGGGCGCATTTGTGGATCAATGCCGCACTGATGTAACGCACGACGTTTCGATGTAAAAAAGGGGCTTTTGCCCCTTTTTTTATTTGAACACCACGGTTTTATTGCCATCCACAAATACGCGCCGCTCAATGTGCAAACGCACCGCTTTTGCCAGCGCACTGTTTTCCAAATCGCGCCCTAACGCGGCGAGGTCATCAGGTAAATAGGTGTGGTCGACGCGCTCAACGGATTGCTCAATGATTGGGCCTTCGTCTAAATCGGAGGTGACGTAATGCGCGGTTGCGCCAATCAGTTTTACCCCACGGTCGTAAGCTTGGTGATACGGGCGTGCGCCTTTGAAACCGGGTAAGAACGAGTGATGAATATTGATGCACATGCCTTCGAGTTTACGGCAGGTGTCATTCGAGAGGATTTGCATGTAACGCGCTAATACCACCAGTTCGGCCTGCATTTCTGCAACGATTTCCAGCATTCGCGCTTCTTGATCAGCTTTATTGGTTTTGTCGACGGGCAGGCAAATAAAGCGGATGCCTTCGCGTTCCACCACGGAGCGCAATTCGGTGTGGTTGGATACGACACACACTACCTGCATATTTAAATCGCCTTTGTGTTTGCGGTACAGCAAATCCACGAGGCAATGATCGGCTTTGGATACCATCAGCATGACGCGGGTAGGGCGTGCGGCATTGGTGATTAACCAACTCAGGGTAAATTGTTGGGCAACCACCGCGAATTGTTGGCGGATATTGTCAATCGCATCGCTGGATGTATTCGCAGGGCGGAACATAATGCGACAGAAAAACTTCTGGGTCATTTCATCGTCGTATTGCGCCATTTCAGTAATGTAGCATTGTTGGGCGGCGAGAAACCCGGTAATGGCGGCAACAATCCCAGTAGCCGCTGGGCAGGTGACGGTCAAAATATAAGTGGTCGGCGTGGTCATGGCACTTGCCTGTTTATTGTTGGAAAGTGCCAGTTTAATACGTCTTCATTATGCTTTGCAGCTCAATTTATTTTGGTAACGACCGATCAGCGCGTCAATTTCTTTTTGGCGAGTCACGCTGGTGGCTTCAGCCTTCAATACTTTCAGGGCGGTAATTCGTTTCATGTTGTCAGCATCTTTGCTGGTCGGTACACACGCTGCGGGCGTTGTGGTAACTGTTGTGGTCGTTGTGGTGGCAGTCACGCTAGGTGCGGAACAAGTGACCGCATCACCGTAGTTACCAATGTAAGCGTTAGTCATTTTCCAGCCGACGTTTAAGAAATCGTTGCCGGGGTTAGTGCCAGCCGAGTTAGGTAATTGGTTGAAAGCGTCTTTGCTGTCGATCAGTTTAACACCGGCAACACAGCCTTGTTTGCTGCTAAAGGTCAGGATTTGTTTTTCTTGGCCTGCTACCCAACCGAAGGCGGAGACTTTGGAGCCACTGAAATAGTAACCGAGTGAAATGTAGTCCGCCGCTTGGTTTTCTTTCGGTGCATCCACCCGTGAATGATCAACCCAGTTAATGCCGGGGATATTGCTGGAAATATTTTCAACACTAAAGCGTTTTGCATCAGCCGCGTGTGGAACCACCAAGGTGACTTGCGCAGACAGCAGCATATCAGGGCTAGGGACAGAATCCGGGGTCATGTAAACCGCGTATTGGTTGCTGGCAGCATCAAAACCGACGCGGAATTTAACTGCCGCCGCTGCATCGACAGAAGCAACCGCTAATGCGGAGAAAGTGATAACTTGTGCAGCACGAGTCAAGGTATTGCGAATTGCGTTCATGGTTTGGCGTCCTTATTTTAAGTTATTGAAATTAAACACTTTGTTTGTTTTGATTCAGTATGTGTTTAGTTTCCGCCAGTACCCGCATGAACACAATTCAGACGAAGATAAGTGGTACGTTTTGCTTTATAAGTGGTTTTTATCCACTCGTGTATACAATAAATCCCAAACCCCATGCCCCAAATTCAGGCCGCGATGCTCAAATTTTGTTAGTGGACGTGTGGCTGGACGTGCCGAATAGGGGGGATTTTCCGCAAGATTGTGGAAATCTGGGCTGGTTTTCAGCACTTGCGCCATCTGTTGCGCATAATTTTCCCAATCGGTCGCCATGTGGAACACGCCGCCTATCCGTAAGCGTGAGGCGATCAAGGCTACGAAATCGGGTTGCACAATACGCCGTTTGTGATGGCGGGTTTTATGCCAAGGGTCAGGGAAAAACAGTTGCACCCGATCCAGCGATGCGGGCGCAATCCGTTGTTGCAGAATTTCCACTGCATCGGTATTCATCACCCGCAGATTTTGCAAGCCTTGCTCACCCACCAGTTTGAGCAAATGCCCGACACCGGGGGTGTGCACTTCAATGCCCAGAAAGTCACGTTCGGGGGCGGCTTGCGCCATTTGTGCGAGGGAATCGCCATTACCGAAGCCGATTTCCAGCGTTACCGGCGCGTCACGCCCAAACACCGTGGGGAAATCCAGCGGTGTCGCGGCTTTTTCAAGACCAAACACCGGCCACAGTGCGGACAGTGCTTCGCCTTGACCTTTGGTAACGCGGCTTTGGCGCAACACAAAGCTCTTAATCGTGCGCGGATGTTCTATATTTTGCATAGACTAAAAAAACATTCCATCTAACGGTGAAGAAGCTGAAGCGTAACGTTTGCGCGGCATCCGTCCTGCTAAAAAGGCTTCGCGCCCCGCTTCAATGGCTTTTTTCATCGCCGAAGCCATTAATACCGGATTTTTCGCGCCCGCAATCGCGGTATTCATTAACACCCCGTCGCAGCCCATTTCCATCGCAATTGCTGCGTCAGAAGCCGTACCCACGCCTGCATCCACGATAATCGGTACGTTAGCATTTTCAATAATTTCGAGAATATTGTAAGGGTTACGAATCCCCAAACCGGAACCAATCGGGGCAGCCAGTGGCATCACCGCAACGCAGCCGATTTGTTCCAATTGCCGCGCAATCAGTGGGTCATCGCTGGTGTAAACCATGACATCAAAGCCGTCTTTCACCAGAATTTCGGCAGCTTTCAGGGTTTGAATGGTGTCGGGGTAAAGCGTTTTGGCATCACCCAGCACCTCCAGTTTGACTAGGTTGTGACCATCTAACAATTCGCGTGCCAAGCGGCAAGTGCGCACCGCCTCTTCAACGTTATAGCACCCGGCGGTATTGGGCAGCAGGGTGTATTGGTCGAGTGGAATTACATCCAGTAAGTTCGGTTCGTCTTTGTTTTGCCCAATATTGGTACGGCGAATCGCGACGGTAATAATTTGCGCACCGCTGGCTTGGGTTGCCGCTTGGGTTTCTGCTAAGTCGCGGTATTTACCCGTGCCGACCAGCAAACGCGAGGCATAAGTTTTGCCTGCAATGGTGAGGGTGTCTTGTTGCATACTGTGATTTCCTTGTTTTAGCCGCCGCCGATGGCGTGGACGATTTCAACCGCATCATGGGGTTGGAGAACAAACGTTTCAAACTGGCTACGCGGCACGAGTTCCTGATTGATTTCGAGGGCTAAACGCTTGCCTTGCAATTCAAGAATCGCGAGTAAATCAGCAGCAGTCGAACCGTCGGGAACGATGTGGGGCGTGCCATTGACAAGTATTTCCATCGTGGTGTTCGCTAGGTTGGTGTTTGTGAAGGCGGTATTACACCACAAGCGGGCGGGGCTGTCAGGTATGAGGAAAGAGAAAAAGAGCCAACCTTACCCGTGTTGAGGGAGTGAGTAGGTAAGGTCAGCTACAGAGGAACTGTAAAAAACAGCTCGGTTGTTTATTTAGTTGTGGCGCAACTAACCGAGCCGAAGTAGTGTGTTGTTAGCGTTTTGCCTCTTGGCGTTTAAGCCATAGTGTTTTAATGAGGCTTTCTAATTTAATGTAACGTTCGTATTGTAATAAATAGTTTCTTAAATAAGTGCTAACTTGTGCCGTTGCTTCGATATAAGGAAAGACAGGATTTTGTGTGTATGTGCCTGTGCTTTCTGTACTGGTGTCCCCGAAATTGTTACCTTGGTTAGCGAGTTTGGAAGCCGCTACGCCGTGTGACGTGGTGACTAATAAAATACCCGCTAAACCGTATGCAGCCCATTGTGTCCTTCGCATCATGTTATTTCTCCACTCTTTTTAAGTCGTGCGATCCTGCACTGTTTTATAATTTCTGAACAGAAGGTTAATGGTTTTTTGAGCAAATGTAACGCGCGAAACTGTCACAATTTGTAACAGTTTGTCTTGAGGTATCAAATCCCACTAGAGCGGTAGGGTATTTCTTCAGTAACTTTATGATAAATTGATATTTATTCTTGATTCTGTGGTATTTATAGCCATTTGGAGTGTTTCAAGGAATTGAGTTGTTTTTATTGTTTCATCGTCTTTTTTAATGATTTTTTCGAGCAAACTAATAAACTCTTGCGTGGCGTATAATGCAGCCGTTCCCTTCAGCAAGTGAGCACAGGATGCGGCCGCCGCCCAGTCTTGTGCGGACATCGCAGCCAATAAATTAGCGTGGTATTGTTGGATATGCGGAAGCGAAGCGCGTAAAAATTGTTTCGCACCTGCTGCGCCAAGAGATTCGAGCAATATGTCCATATATAATCACTAACTAGTAAAACGGTAGCCCTGTCGCCATACCGTGCGCAGATGTCTCGCATGTTCTGCTTTGGTATTTGGTTCTAATTTCTTACGTAGACGGTTGATACGCATATCAATACGTCGATCCAGCGGGTTATCTTCAATGCCGTGTAAATGCACCGAGATAGCGTCCCGTGACAAGATTCTACCGGCATTTCGATGAAAAAAAAGTAACAATTGCGCTTCAGTCGTAGTGAGTTTGGTTTCATGCCCTTGCGCATCACGCAGCAAGGCTTCCTCAGGAAAAAATTGCCATGGCCCAATGCTGATGTACGGGGTGTTAACGCTGTGATGGCGCAAGACATTATGGATACGAATTAATAATTCTTTGGGATGGAACGGTTTGGCAATGTAGTCGTCTGCACCCAATTCCAGACTTTGAATCCGGTCTTCGTAACTGCTTTGCGATGATACAATAATGACAGGCAAAGTTGGGTGTTGTTGGCGAAGTTGTTGTATCCATTCCAAGCCATTCATTCCGGGCATTAAAATATCGAGAATCACTAGCGTAGGGCAGGTTTCCGCTATTAATAAGCTGGCTTGCTCTGTATTGAGCGCACGTCGTACCACAAACCCGTGCATGGGTAAAAAATGTGCCAACAATGCCTGTAGCACGTTGTCATCGTCCACAACCAAGATACTTGGAGTTGTTGTAATTCTAAGCAGCGTCATGGTGTTTGCACAATTATCAGAAGTTCCAAGCGTTCAGATTAAATTAAGTGAGAATTATAGTCTAGTGTACGCACCTTGTGTATGTGAAATTAAATTGCAGTAAATAAGAGAAATTTGATCTTTGTCTATTTTATTGAGGTGAGTGGGTATTTCGACAAGGTGATATTCGATTAGGTGTCATTGGGTGCTTCGTTGTAACATCCCGCGCTTCAGGTCAAAAATAGATTCATTGATCCCATGTTAGTTTTTTCTAATCTCGGTTTGCGGCGCGGTAGCAAGGAATTGCTGGGTGCGGCGACATTAAATATCCATCCGGGGCAACGGGTCGGTTTAACGGGCGCGAATGGTACAGGTAAATCCAGCCTGTTCTCGCTGATTCGCGGTGAGTTATCGCCGGATGTGGGTAATTTCAGCATTCCTGCCAGTTGGGTCATCGCGCATGTGAAGCAGGAAACCCCGGCTACCGACACCAGTGCGCTGGATTACGCGCTCGAAGGCGATGCCGAATACGTCAGCCTGAAAGCGCAACTGGAACACGCTGACGGGATGCACCTCGGCGAGCTGTACACCAAGCTCGAAGCGATTGACGGTTACACCACTGAAAGCCGCGCTGCTACGTTGTTACACGGTTTAGGTTTCAAACCCGAAGAAATCCGTAATCCGGTTTCCAGCTTTTCTGGCGGTTGGCGGATGCGCTTGAATCTAGTGCAAGCCCTGATGTGCCGTTCCGACCTGTTGTTGCTGGACGAACCGACCAACCACCTTGACCTTGATGCCGTCATTTGGCTGCAAGACTGGTTGAAAAGCTATCGCGGCACGCTGCTGCTGATTTCGCATGACCGCGAGTTTCTGGATGCGATTTGCACCCAGATTGCGCACATTGAACAAGGCCGGATCACGCTTTACACCGGCAACTATTCCACCTTTGAAGTCACGCGCACCGAACGCCTTGCACAACAGCAGTCCGCTTTCCAGAAACAACAGCGTGAGCGGGCGCACATCCAAAGTTACGTCGACCGTTTCCGCGCCCAAGCCACCAAAGCACGCCAAGCCCAAAGCCGTTTGAAAGCCTTGGAACGCATGGAAACCATTGGCCCAGCGCACGTTGATTCACCGTTCACGTTTAGTTTCAAAGCCCCAACGAAACTGCCCGACCGTTTGCTGCACGTTGATAAAGTCAGTATCGGTTATGGCGACAAAACCATCGTGGCAGGGATTGAATTGCAAATCATGCCCGGTGAACGCATCGGTTTAATCGGCCCTAACGGTGCGGGGAAATCCACCCTGATCAAGTTTATGGCTGGCCTGATGCCTGCGCAACGTGGTGAAAGCTGGCAGGCTGCGGACATCAAAATCGGCTATTTTGCCCAGCATCAACTGGAACAGCTCAAAGCCGAACAGTCACCACTGCAACATTTACGCGAACTTGATAAGCAAGCGCGTGAACAGGATTTGCGCAATTACCTCGGCGGATTTGCGTTTCAGGGTGTGCGCGTAGACGAGGCGATTGAACCATTTTCTGGGGGTGAAAAAGCCCGTCTTGCGCTGGCCTTGCTAATTTATCAACGCCCTAATTTGCTGCTGCTGGATGAGCCTACCAACCACTTGGATTTGGATATGCGCCTTGCCTTGAGCATGGCATTGCAAGATTACGTGGGTGCAATGGTGATCGTATCGCACGACCGCCATATGCTGAAAATGGTGACAGATAAGTTGCTGCTGGTGGAAGGTGGTAAAGCCCAAGAGTTTGACGGCGATTTGGACGATTACGCGGTGTGGCTGCAAAATCGTTTCCGTGCCGAAGAAAATGCGGCTGGGTTGGGCGATGTGGCGGCTGCACCGGCGGCTTCGCACAGTGCCGCAGGGCGCAAAGATCAACGCCGCGAAGCTGCCGAAAAGCGCAAACGTTTCCAGCCGCTTAAACAAAAAGCCGATAAGCTCGAAAAAGAGATTGAACGCCTCAATCAGCAAAAAGCCGCGCTCGAAGCACAGTTAGCCGACCCGGAGATGCACAGCGATGCCAATAAACCTAAGCTGAAAAAGCTGTTGGCAGACCAGCTTGCGCTGGATGCCAAGCTGGGTGAAGCGGAAGTGCAGTGGATGGAGGCGAGTGAGGCGTATGACGCTGCAATGGCTGGCGATTAAGCTTTAACCTTCATCCAACCCGTATTTCTGGATGCGGTAACGCAACTGACGGAAGCTCATGCCGAGCAATTCGGCGGCTTTGGTGCGATTCCAGCGGGTTTGATCCAGAGCGCGAACAATCAGGTTGCGCTCTTCTTCCTCATTAATCGGGTTCCAAGCTGGCAATTTGTCACTTACCGTGGGGCTTTTGTCGGTTTCCGGGGAATCACGCACCCATTGCGGCGTACTCAATGCCGGAGCTTGAGTTTGTGCGGTAGTGGAAAGCTGTAAATCGTCCGGTTGAATGGTGTTGTTGTCACACAAGGTACTGGCGCGTTCTAGTACGTTTTCGAGTTCACGCACATTTCCGGGAAAGGGGTACGTCTGTAATTCCGTGCGTGCCGCCGCCGATAACCGAATTGGTGGCATTTGCCAGCGTTTGGCGATTTTATCGAGGAAAAAGTCCGCAAGTAAGGAAATGTCGTCGGTACGCTCCCGCAACGGCGGCACTTTCAACTTAATCACGTTGAGGCGGTAATACAAATCTTGGCGGAAATGCCCCGCCGCGACTTCGTGCTCAAGGCTTTTGTGGGTGGCACTTAAAATGCGCACATCGACGGGGATTTCTTCCAAACCACCGACGGGCTTGACCGCACCTTCTTGAATCGCCCGCAATAACTTGACCTGCATGGTCAGTGGTAAATCGGCGACTTCATCCAGAAATAACGTGCCTCGGTGAGCGGCTTGAAACAGCCCTTGTTTGTCGCTGACCGCGCCGGTAAAGCTGCCCTTTTTATGCCCAAAGAATTCGCTTTCCATCAGGTTTTCAGGAATCGCCCCGCAGTTCACCGGAATGAATGGCGCGGTGGCGCGTGAACCTTGTAGGTGAATTTGTTGCGCCACCAATTCTTTACCGCTGCCGGATTCGCCATGAATGTACACTGGGGCTTGGCTGCGAGCCAGTTTGCTGATGGTGGCTTTGAGCTGCTGCATCGCGGCGGAATTGCCCAAAATGCTGCTGCTGTGTGCGTCATCTTTATCAGGTTTGGCGGTGTGTTTGGCGTGTTTGCTGCCGGAAAGTTTGAGCGCGGTCTGGATGAGTTCGCGCAATTTGGGCAAATCTACCGGTTTGGATACGAAGTCGTAAGCCCCGGCTTTGAGGGCTTCCACTGCCGTATCCATGCTGCCAAATGCGGTAATGACCGCAATCGGGATGTGCGGGTAATTTTTCTGAATGTAACGCACAATGTCGATGCCGTTACCATCGGGTAATTTCATGTCAGTGAGGCACAAATTCGGCTGGTATTGTTCGATTTTTTCGAGTGCGCCTTCCACATTGCCCGCCGTTACCGTGTCCAGCCCCATGCGTAATAGGGTGATTTCCAGCAGTTCGCGGATGTCCGGTTCGTCGTCGATAATGAGTACGGTTTGTTCGGTCATGGGAAAGCTGCCTTAGCGGTTACGCGAAAACACGAGACGGAAACAGCTTCCGCCCGTGGGTAAAGCGAGGTATTCGAGACTCGCGCCATTGGTTAACGCCAGTTCCCGCGACATGAATAAGCCTAAGCCCGTGCCTTGGGTGCTGGTGGTGAAAAACGGTTCAAATAAGCGTTGCCGTTGTTCACCCGTCATGCCGCGCCCGTTGTCGATAATATTGAGCATAATGTCGCGGGTATGGGTGGGGTTGCCACCTTGTATATCCAGTTGCAGGCGGCGCGGGTCTTCGTGGGCGTATTTGAGGGCATTGCGGCATAAATTCCAGACGATTTGATGTAAATGCGCCGGGTCAAATTCAACCACCGTATCCGCCGGATCAATGAACAGCGTTACCTGTTCCTCACGTAATTTATTTTGTAATACAAAGTCTTTGCGGAATTCGTGTAACCACAGTTTGAGCGCGAGGCGTTCGCGGTTCGGGGTTTTCTTGCGTGATAAGTTCAGCACGCTTTCAATGGTTAAATTCATCCGGCGGGCATTCGATTGAATAATCTGTAACAAGCGGGTATCAGCTTTATCGAGATTTTGCGATTCACCGAGTAATTGCGCGGCGTGGCTGATTGCACCCAAGGGATTGCGGATTTCGTGGGCAATGCTGGCAGTTAATTGCCCCAATGAAGCAAGTTTAACGCTTTGCAATTTTTCACGTTGTTCGGTGGTGTCTTCCAGATTAATCAAGGTGGCTTTACGCGCTTGTGTACCGAGTTGCGAAAAGCGGGCGCGGACTTCGGTGGTGTTTTGGTGACGCACATCGAAACTGGCAATACGTGGGCTGACTTGGTGCAACCAGTGTTGCAGGTGCTGATCCAGTTCGGGGGCGAATTGCTGTAACGGTTTGCTGCGCCAGTTACCGGGCTGACCGAGCATATCCCACGCGCCTTGGTTCATGTGACGAATGACCCCGGATTCTTCCACCACCAAAATACCGGATTCTAACCGATCCAGAATCGACTGATTGAGTTGCGATAAATTGGCAAGATCCACCCCGCGTCGTTGTGCAAGGGAAGCCATCGCGCTGGCTTTCCGAATCCAGCGATTACTTGCCCAGCTCACCAGCAATATAAACAGGGCGATTAGCCCACCGTGCATAATGCCGCTGTTTTCGATTACACCTTGGGATTGCAAATAGATTTGGATGCTGATTAAGGCCAGCCCAGTCAGTGAGGCAAACGACAACGATACATGACCGGGATTACCCAGATAGGGAATCAGTACCGGAATCAGCAGTAAGATACCAAAGCCACCCTCCAAGCCGCCGCTTGCCCAGATTAGCCCCAGTAAAATCACAATATCCAGCACCACAAACAGCGAGGTTTGCACCGGTAAATCCGGCCATTGGAAATACGAGCTGAGGTTGGTGATGACCGCAATTAACAGGTATGTGCCAGTTAACCAGCGGAACAGTTCCGGCTGGTATTCGCCCAGATGCACATGCCCGTATTCCAGCACCAACGCCACTAGCAACGCGCCCGCGAGTGTCAGGCGGTAGACGTGGTAAAGGCGTAACAGATTCCACGGGTCTTCGTGCAAAAATACCGGAACTAATTTTTGGTTAAATGTCGTTGCGCGTGATCCAGACTGCAAAAGTGTTTCCCCCCTTGGGAAATCGCTTCACCTTCCGGGACATGCAGGCCGCATTCTAAGCAGCGCACCATGCGGGTATTATTTTGAATTTCCCCGGAGGATTGTTTGTGTTGTTGTTTGAGACTTTGCTTACGTTGCCAAGATTTTAACAGAAGAAACCCGACTACCAGCAAAACAATGATAAAAATAATACGGGACATGATGTGTTATCGCCTTTTCAGGTATAGTCTTCGGCTTGTTACCATACAACGTTATGACACCGTGCAAAAGAAAAATCAGACATTACGCATCGCACTAGCGCAACTCAATGTGTGTGTGGGGGATGTGCAAGCCAACCTTCAGCAAGTACAAGCGGCGATTCAACACGCCCAAGCACAGCACGCCGACTTGATTGTGTTTCCAGAGCTGGTGCTGGCGGGCTATCCGCCGGAAGATTTGCTGTTTCGCCCCGATTTCCTCGCGCAAATGCAAACCACCGTTATCAGCCTTGCGCAACAAGTGCAGGGGATTACTGCGATTGTGGGTGTGCCTTTATTACGCGATGGGGTATTGCGCAATATGGCGTGCGTGTTGCGTGACGGCGCAGTGATTGCGGAATACGCCAAGCAGTGTTTGCCCAATTACCGAGTATTCGATGAAAAACGCTATTTCACGCCGGGAACGCAGTCGTTGGTGATTGAAGTGGCGGGTGTTAACGTTGGGCTGCTGATTTGCGAAGACATTTGGGAAGACGCACCGGCACAAGCAGCGGTTGCCGCAGGCGCACAAGTGTTGTGTGTGTTAAATGCTTCCCCGTTTAGCGATGATAAACAAGCACAACGCACCGCTTTGCTGCAACGCCAAGCGATTTCTAACCAGTGCGCTATCGCCTACGTTAATTTGGTGGGTGGGCAGGATGAATTGGTGTTCGATGGCGATTCCATGTTGGTGGATGCGGCGGGGAATATTGGGTTTCGGGCGGAAGCGTTTGTGGATGGGGTGTTTGTTGAGGAGTGGGGAGTGGATGCGGGGAAGGCAACATTTATTGAGCCATCGCTTGCTACGATCCCGCTTATTTACAAAGCCCTAACCACCGGCATTCGCGATTATGTGCGTAAAAACGGTTTTTCGCGGGTGTTGCTGGGATTGTCGGGTGGTATCGACTCGGCATTGGTGCTGGCATTAGCGGTAGATGCGCTGGGTGCAGAGAATGTGGAAGCGGTGATGATGCCGTTTCATTATACCTCCGGGATGAGTTTGGAGGATGCGCAACAGCAAGCGGCATGGTTAGGGGTGCGTTACCGGAATTTGCCGATTGCGTCCGTTTACGACGAGTTTATGCAGGTGTTGACCCCGGAATTTGCCGGAAAGCCCGTGGATGTGACTGAGCAGAATTTGCAGGCGCGGATTCGCGGGGTGTTGCTGATGTCGCTTTCCAATAAACTGGGTGGTTTGTTGTTATCTACCAGCAATAAAAGCGAAAGTGCGGTGGGTTACGCGACGCTGTACGGCGATATGGCGGGGGCGTTTTCGCCGCTGAAAGATGTTTATAAAATGCAGGTGTATGCACTGGCGCAATACCGCAATACTCTCGGCATGGCGATTCCGTTGCGGGTTATTGAGCGGCCTCCTTCGGCAGAATTGGCACCTGGGCAGGTTGATCAGGATTCGTTGCCGCCGTATGAGGTGTTGGATGCCATTTTGCAGCGATTTATTGAAGGTGATGAGGCATTAGACGCTATCATTGCCGCTGGATTCGATGCCGTAACGGTTCGCCGGGTGGTGAATCTGGTATTATTGAGCGAGTATAAGCGCAGACAAGCAGCACCCGGCGTGCGTATCAGCGGGCGTGGTTTTGGGAAGGACTGGCGTTACCCGATTACCTCTGCTTGGCGTAAAAATTTACCTTTTAAAATCCCTTAAAGGAGGAGTGAGCATGAAACTGATTCAAGCCATCATTAAACCGTTTAAATTGGACGATGTGCGCGAGGCTTTGACCGAAATTGGTGTAACGGGCATGACGGCTACTGAGGTCAAAGGGTTTGGGCGGCAGAAAGGTCATACCGAATTGTACCGTGGCGCGGAATACGTGGTGGATTTCTTGCCAAAAGTTAAGCTGGAAATCGTGGTGAAAGAAGAAGATTTGGATTCCGCTATCGAAGCCATTCAAAAAGCCGCGCACACCGGCAAAATCGGTGACGGTAAAATTTTCGTGATTCCGGTTGAGCAATCTATCCGTATTCGTACCGGTGAAAGCGGACGGGACGCGGTATAAATAACCTTCCGCGCCAACTGGAAGTCATTTCCGGGGCGCAGGGTGAGTGCCTGCAACGGGTACTTGCGCTGTTGCCTGAAGCGTTGCTTGAAACGCGGCGCGTGTTTTGGATTACCACAGCCCCCGGTATTGCCGGGGCGTTGCCTGCCAAAAAAGCCCACACTTTGCTGGGGCAAGATACCGACATTATCATGTTTGATGCACACAGCGGCTTTGACGTGAATGCGTTTGCGGCGGTGAGCGGCACATTGCGCGGTGGTGGCACGTTGTATTTGCTGACTCCGCCGTTGGATGAATGGGCAGATTTTCCTGACCCGGATTACCGGCGGTTTATCCCTTATCCTTATCAGCCGCATGAGGTGTGGGGGCGGTTTTTGGGGCGATTTGTGGGGATGTTACAGACCCTCACCCCCCAGCCCCCTCTCCCAGAGGTAGAGGGGGAGCAAGGTGTTGGGGGGAGGGTACAACAAGATGCAGTTGTAACCATTCTTGAAGCCAATGCGCCGGTGGTGCTGACGGCCGATCGCGGGCGCGGTAAATCGGCGGCGTTGGGGATGGCAGCCAGTCAGTTGCAGGTTGCTGGCAAGCGGGTGCTATTGACCGCGCCGTCGCGTGCTACGGTGGAGAGTGTCTTTAAGCACGCGGAATTGCCACCGTCGTTTTTTGCCCCTGATGATTTGCTGCAAACTTTACCGGAAGGTGATGTATTGCTGGTGGATGAGGCTGCGGCGATTCCTGTGCCGTTGTTATTGAAAATGCTGGAACACTATCCGCGCTGTGTTTTTTCCACGACGCTACACGGCTACGAGGGTAGTGGGCGAGGATTTGCGCTGCGTTTCCAAAAAGCACTGGAAACGCTGGCTCCTGGTTGGCAGGCGGTGCGCTTGCAACAGCCAATGCGCTGGGCGGAAAACGATCCGCTGGAATGTTTCATCAATCAGGCATTATTGTTGGATGCAGATCTTGCTCCCTTCACCCCTTGCGGGGGAAGGGTTGGGGATGGGGGGGCAGAGTATCGTCAACTAAACCGCGATGAACTCGCACAAAACGAACCCTTGCTACGCCAACTCTTCGGCTTACTCATTACCGCCCACTACCAAACCCGCCCGTCGGATTTACGTCAATTGCTGGACGCGCCGGATATTTCCATTCACGTATTGGAACAGCAAGGCACGCTGGTGGCAGTGGCGTTGTTATCGCGTGAAGGTGGTTTGGATGCGCAACTCACGGCGGCGATTCATGCCGGAACGCGCCGCCCACACGGTCATCCTGTGCCGCAAACCTTGACGTTTCATGCGCAACTGGCGGGTGCGGCAGAGCTGGTTTGTGAGAGGGTGATGCGCATTGCGGTGCATCCTTTGTTGCAAAATCAAGGATTAGGTGCGCATTTATTGGAACATCTGCTAGGATTCGCTGCCCAACAGGGGGCGGATTATCTGGGGGTGAGTTATGCCATGACCCCGGAATTGCTGCGTTTTTGGGAACGTGCGGGCTTTGTGGTGGCGCGTATCGGGTTTCGTCAAGATGCCGCGAGCGGTAGTCGTTCGGTGGTGCAAGTGAAAGCGTTGAGTGTTCGCGCAGTGGGCTTGTTTAAAGGGTTGTAGTGGTGGAAAAGGTTTCAACAGGCGGGCAGCGTTTCCTCGCTTTGGATGCATTGCGCGGAATAGCGGCGTTGTGGGTGGTGTATTTCCACATTTACGGCGGTTTGGGTTATTTGGCGGTGGATTTCTTTTTGGTGTTGAGCGGGTTTATTCTCGCACATCGCTATTTGTACGGGGCTAAATCCAGCACACCGCTGGAGTTTATTAATCACCGGATTGCGCGGCTTTACCCGTTACATTTATACACCTTGCTGATGTTTGTGGCGGTGCATTGGTGGCTTTATGCGGTGATGCCGGATTTCCCTGATGGTGCATTGTTTACGTTTGTGCAAAACCTGACGATGACACATAGCATTGGTTTGAATCCGCAGGGCTTGACGTGGAATTACCCCAGTTGGTCGATTTCGGTGGAGTTTTGGGTCAATGTGCTGTTTATCTTCGTGATTACCCGCAATACCCGCAGCGGCGTGTTATTTTTGGCAGGAACCTTGGGTGTGGTCGTGCTTTTTATGCAGCATGGGCATTTGAATACCCACGTTGAAAACTATTTCGGTTTCCTCAATTCTGGCTTATTGCGCGGGATGTCGTCGTTTGTACTGGGCATTTTAGCTTACCGCGTGTATTTGTTTTACCGTGATGATCCGCGCGTTGGGCAATGTGCCGCGTGGTTAGAGTTAACGTGTTTGGCACTGGTGTTAGGGATTATCTGGAGCCGTACTGGGCGATCAATGGGCATGGATGTGTTCGTGCCGTATTTGGCGTTACTGATGGTGGCTATTTTCGCGTTTGAGCAAGGTTGGTTGTCGCGTGGTTTGCGTAAACTGGCGTATTTGGGCGAAATTTCTTACTCGGTATACCTCAACCATTTGGTGGTGTTGATGCTGGTGCGGCATTTTGCCAAGCAAAACGCTTGGGATAAACCCGTGGTGTTGGGTTTAACGTTGCTGATTGTGGTGATTTATTCGCATTTTACCCACCGTTATCTGGAAATTCCGCTGGGTAAACAAGCGCGGCGCGGCTTGGAGTGGTTAACCACCAAGCCGCAGCGTGAGGTTTAGTGAACAGTCCACTCCACCAAACCTGTGTAGGCGGTGATTAACACGATTACCCCAAAGGCAATGCGATACCACGCGAACACGGTAAAATCGTGGTGGCTGACGTAGCGGATCAGTGCGCGTACCGCAATCATCGCGCTGATGAAAGAGAACACGAAACCGACAATCCACGCGCCAATATCGTCAAAACTCAGTAAATCGCGAGCCTTGTACATCGAGTAAATCGACGCAATGCCCAACGTCGGCACGGCAAGGAAAAACGAAAATTCCGCCGCTGCCTGCCGCGATAAACCAAAAAATAAACCACCGATAATGGTTGCACCCGAACGTGACGTACCCGGAATCAATGCCACGGCTTGCGCCAACCCTAATTTCAGCGCGTCCAGTGGTTTAATATCATCCACCGTCGGAATGGTTATGGTGTGTTGGCGTTTTTCCGCCCATAGAATGACGAACGCACCCAAAATGAACGCAATCGCTACCGGCACGGGTTTAAACAGGTTTTCTTTAATTACATCGCCAAACAACAAGCCTAAAATTGCCAGTGGTAAAAAGGCAATCGCCAGATTAATGATCAAACGATTGGCAATCGGATCACGCCCTAAGCCCGCGAAAGTGCTGACGAAACGGGTACGGTATTCCCACACCACCGCCAGAATCGCGCCTAACTGAATCGCCACTTCAAACACGCCGCGTTTATCGTGATCCATGAAGTTCATTAAATCGCCAGCCAGAATCAAGTGTCCGGTGCTGGAGACGGGTAAAAACTCGGTCGCGCCTTCCACGAGACCCATGACAGCCGCTTTGATAAGCAAAAGAAAATCCATGACGATCCTTTAAAATGATTTTGTGAGAGTATTATAGGCGATGTCGCTGGTCGGCAAGTCTAAAGCCCGCTAATGCTGGCGTAAACCCTTTCGTAAAAGCCATGACTTTAAAGCGTTCCCCCATTTCCGAGGGTAAACTTAAGGTGCGTACTTGCTGCGCGAGGTGATACTGACTGGCGGGATTGGCTTCCAACGCTTGTATAAATAATGTCTCCAACCCACTGTTGGCAAGAAAAGCCGCTTGCGTGGTGTATCCGCCAAGGTTTAACCCCGCATCCAGCCCTGCATTAGCCGCTGCGGTAAAATCCACGCTCGCGGTAATGTCCTGCAAACCCGGATAAATCAGCGGATTATCATGTACTCGATGCTGGTAATGGCAAATCAGCGTGCCCGTGTTACGTTCAGGACGGTAGTAATCCGCCGCCTCGTAACCGTAATCAATCAGCACTAATGCGCCAGCTTCCAGCGTATCCGCCATGCTTTGCATCCAAGCAGGGAGGGCAGGGTTGAATTCGGAGGTGTAGGCATCAGTAGTATTCCCCCAGTGAAATTCGTCACCTTGCACTATCACTGTTTGAATGACCCGCTCCCCTTCAGCCATCTGAAACACTTCCACCGGCATCGCATCCAGCACCTCATTGCCGACAATGACCCCACGGATGGGTTGCGCAGGTAAGCTATCCAGCCATTCCACCCGTTCCAGCAAATGCGGCACGTATTGGTTCAAGGTCTGGTGTTGGCGTTGGCGCAATTCGGGGCTGAGATCCAAAATTCGGTAACGGGTGGGTAAGCAACCGATGCTTTCCAAATGTTTAAGCATATCCGCTGCCATTTTACCGCTGCCCGCACCCAGTTCGAGAATTTCGTCGCCACCGAGTTCATTGAGGATTTGCGCACATTGATTGGCGAGGCATTGCGAAAACAGCGGGGAAACTTCCGGCGCGGTAACGAAATCACCGTCTGCACCGATTTTACGCAAGCCTGCCACGTAATAGCCCAAGCCCGGTTCGTATAACGCCATTTGCATAAAATCGTGGAAACGGATACTGCCACCGTTGCCGGTAATGGCAGCACGAATCCGGGCGGCAAGTTCGGCACTGTGCGCCAATGCCTCGGCTGGGGGTGTGGGTAATGTGTCAGTGAAGCGCATGTCGGGTTATGATTGCCAGCAAATCCACAGCTTATAACGGAAAGGTAGGGTATGGCGACATTAGAAGGCAAAGTAGTGCTGTTAACAGGTGCGGCACGACGTATCGGCGCGGTTATCGCCCGCACCTTGCACGCGGCAGGCGCGACCGTAGTAATTCATTACCGCCACTCCGCCGCTGATGCGCAACAATTACAAACGGCGTTAAATACACAGCGCGCGGCTTCGTGTTTTCTGGTGCAGGGTGATTTATTAGCGGTTGCACAATTACCGTCGTTGATTGCTGAAACGCTGGCACTGACCGGGCGTTTGGATGTGCTGGTAAACAATGCATCGTCATTTTACCCCACACCGATTGGTACGCTTACCGAAACCCAGTTTGACGATTTAATCGGCACGAATCTCAAAGCACCGTTGTTTCTAGCGCAAGCTGCTGCGTCACAATTGCGGGCTAATCACGGTTGTATTATCAATATCGTCGATATTCACGGATTTCGTCCGCTGAAAGGTTATCCGGCGTATTGTGCGGCGAAAGCGGGTTTGCTGATGCTGACGCAATCACTGGCGCGTGAACTGGGGCCGGAAGTGCGGGTAAATGGCGTTGCACCCGGTGCGATTTTATGGCCAGAAATGGCTGAAAATCACGCGATGCACCAAGATTTACTCGCCAAAACCGCGCTGAAACGCGAAGGTAGCCCGGAAGACATTGCCCGTACCGTATTGTTTTTGGTGCGTGATGCGGATTACATCACGGGGCAAGTCATTCCGGTGGATGGCGGTCGGGTGTTAAACCACTAAGCCGCAGCGCGTAAATCAGCGGGTGAAATCGCCAGTCTGGTCATCTTGTGCAAGATTTCCAACATGACGACACTGCGTTGTTCACCATCGTAATGCTGGAAAATAGCTGGTAAGCCTTTAAAGGGGCCATCGTTGTCAATGACTACCACATCACCATTGTGGAAGCGGTCAAGATCAATCGCACGTTCTGCAAGCTGACTTTCCGCTGCTTTTAACGCAAGGATGAATTTTTCAGGGATTGGCGGGGGTAAGTTGCGTATGCCAAAACGCACGAAGCCAACCACTCCCCGTGTACTACGGATAGGTCCCCAGTTATCTTCCACGCCGTCATCCAAATGAATGAACATATAACGCGGGAAAAGCGACTCAACCACGCTGAGCATTTTACCGCGCCGTGCCCGCAGGCATTGCGCTAAAGGGCGGTACACCTCGTATTCTTGCTTTAATAATTGTTCCTCTGCAAGAGCATCTTGCCGAGGTCTGCTTGTCAGTAAATACCAACTGCGTTGCGTTGTTACCATTGTTTGCTTTTCACTCTGTATTCTTTATCAGCATGAACGCGATGACGGTAGTCCCTCCTACCTGATGTCATCTCATTCCTCGTTTTACCTTAACGCTGACTTCCCTAGGATTAAGCCTAGCTGTTTATGGGTTTGCCGTCAAATTAGCAAAAATCGTATACTCTCCCATCAGGTACAATCAAAAGTCATAACACCAAGGCTTGCAATCATGGCAAATCACACTCCAGAAACACTCGTAGCCGCGTCGGGGTTGTCGCGTTATTACAGTGATCATTGCGCTGTAGACTCACTCGACGTGCATTTGCACAAGGGCGAAGTGCTCGGTTTACTCGGCCCTAACGGTGCGGGTAAGTCCACCACCATGCAGATGTTGACCGGAAACCTTGCGCCCACGGCAGGGGAAATTCTTATAAGCGGTATTGATTTGCTGGATGAACCGCGCAAGGCCAAACAGCAGATTGGTTATTTGCCGGAACAACCGCCCGTTTATCGGGATTTAACTGTGAGTGAATACCTGCATTTTTGTGCGCGGTTGCGCAATATACCCGCGAAAGCGTGCGCGGATGCAGTCAACCGAGCCAGCACGCGCTGCGGTTTGGAGCAGGTGAGTCGTCGCTTAATTGGTAATTTATCCAAAGGCTATCGGCAACGGGTGGGGATTGCGCAAGCGATTTTGCATAACCCGCCAGTGGTGATTCTGGATGAGCCAACGGTGGGTTTAGACCCGATTCAAATTCGTGAAATCCGCGAGTTAATCCGTGAATTGGGCAAGGAGCACGGCATTATTTTATCCACGCACATTTTGCCGGAAGTGCAGGCGGTGTGTGACCGGGTGCAAATCCTCAATCGTGGTAAAACTGTGTTTAACGATACCCTTGAAGGTGTTGCGTCTTTGGAAAAAGTGTTTTTTGATTTGATTTTCCGGGAAGCGGAAATCATTGGGGAGGCAGCATGAAAGCCATTTTAGTATTAGCGGGGATGGAATTACGCCGGATGTTTGTTTCACCACTAGCATGGAGTTTATTGGCGGTGGTGCAGTTTATTCTGGCGTGGGTGTTTTTGCTGGGTTTGAGTGAATACATTAGTTTGCAACCGCAATTTGCAGGGATGGAAGATCCGCCGGGGATTAGTGATTTAGTGGTTTCCGCGTTGTATTTATGGGCGGGGATTATTATGTTGGCGGTCATGCCATTGATTACCATGCGTCAATTTGCGGAAGAGCGCATGAATCAAACTTTGTTATTGCTCACCTCTGCACCGATTTCTAATACGCAAATTGTGTTGGGTAAATACTTTGGGGTATTAGCCTTTGTATTGTTAATGGTGGCGATGCTGACTTTAATGCCATTATCACTGAGTATTGGTACGGGGTTGGATTGGGGTAAATTAGCGGCAGCAGTGTTGGGTTTGGTGTTGTTGTTAGCTTCTTTTGCAGCAGCGGGTTTGTTTTTATCGGCATTAACCCGTCAGCCAGTCATTGCGGCGGTGCTGACATTTGGGTTTTTGCTGTTTTTGGTGGTGCTATATATTTCGGGAAACTCCCAAGGTACGGGTAGTGAAGTTCTGGTATATTTGTCGCATTTCGGGCATTTCTTAGCGTTTATGGAAGGGCTGTTTGATACCCGCGATGTGGTGTATTACGCGCTATTCATTGGTGGCTTTTTGATTTTAACCATCCGTAAACTGGATGATGAGCGTTTACAAGGTTGATGCCAGATGAAAATGAGTAAAAATACCCATCGCTGGATTGGGTTGCAAAATAGCATTTTCTACGTGTTATTTATTGCGGTAGTGGTGCTGTTGGGTTTTGTGGGGCAACGCTTTTATTGGCAGGCGGATTGGACGCAAGGCAGCCGTAATAGTCTTTCCACCCCGACGCAAACTTTGCTTAAAGGCTTGGATAAACCGCTGAAGTTTATTGCCTATATTCCTGATGATCCGGCCTTGCAATTACAATTGAATAAACTGGTGACGAAATATCAGCGGGTGAAAGCGGATACCACAATGGAGTTCGTTAACCCCGATCTTGATCCGGCACGCGCTAAACAAGACGGGATTCAGTACGCGGGGCAGTTGGCGATTCATTTAGGTGAACGCAGCGAAGTAGTGGAATCGACCGCAGAACAAACCATTTTGCACGCACTGCAACGCATGAGTCGCGGCGGTGAACGTTTGGTGGTGTTTCTTGAAGGTCACGGCGAGCGTCAGCCGTTAGCGAGTGAATCCACGGGGATGTCGAAGTTGGTGGAAACTTTGCAACGCCACGGTTTCCAGATTCAGCCGCACAATTTGGTGCGCACTCAAGCGATTCCACAAAATGCCAGTTTCGCGGTTATCGCTGCCCCGCAACAGGATTGGTTGCCCGGTGAAGTCGCAGTACTTAAGCAATACCTAGAGCAGGGCGGCAATCTTTTGTGGCTGCAAGACCCCGGTGGTTTACATGGGTTGGATGCGTTGGAGGCGTTGTTGGGTTTACAGATTCACGACGGCACGGTGATTGATGCGAATGAGGCGTTGCAAGCGTTGTTGGGGATTAATCACCCGGCTGTGATTCCGGTGGTGGATTACGGTAAATCGCCTATCGTACAAAAGCTCGGCAATGTGCAAACGCTATTCCCGTTTGCAACAATGGTGGCGCGTGACTCGCAAGCCGGTGAGAAAAGCGGCGCATTGGTGTGGAAAGTGGATGAGTTTTTAAACACTTTGCCGACCAGTTGGCTGGAAACCAGCGGCATCCTCGAAGGCAATGTGGTCTTTGATGAAGCCAGTAATGATCAGCCGGGGCCGTTACCGATTGGGGTAAGTTTAGTGCGGGAACTGGAGGCTTCGGCTACGCTCAGCCAGCAAGACGGGAAGCCTGCCTCGGTCACTGAGCGCAGCCGAAGTGAACAGCGCGTCGTCGTTATCGGTGACAGCGATTTCATGCTCAATAGTTTTGTCGGGCATGGTGCAAATCTTGATCTGGCAACGCAGGTATTTAACTGGTTAAGCAGCGACGATAAATTGCTGGATGTGCCGGTTATGCGTGCCAGCGATACCCAATTGGATTTGAGTGAAACCGCAGGGTATGTGATCGGGCTGTTCTTTTTAGTGGTGTTGCCAGTGGGCTTGATTGCCAGTGGTACGTGGATTTGGTGGCGCAGGAGGAAACGCTAATGGGAACACAAGCACGGCGTTTCGCGCTCAACTTGGCGTTATTGCTGGTGGTGGCGGGTTTGGGAGCATGGGTGTGGTGGCAAGCGCATACTGTTGAGGCGCAAGCTGCCACCTTGTTGACGCTGGAGCGCGAAGCCATTACCCGGATTGCGATTACCCGCGAACTCGGCAGCGATAAACTTAGCGTCATACGTTTGGAAAAGCAGGGTGATCATTGGCAGATGCTCGAGCCTAAAGCTTTCGCGCTGAACCCGACGCGCATTTCACAGCTATTTACCTTGTTGGATGAAGCGGTAGCGGCGAGTTATCCGGCTGCGGGTAAAGACCTTAAAGCTTACGGTTTAGAACCGGGTACTGTGGCGGTCATGTTTAATGATCAGCGATTGATATTTGGTGCGGAAAATCCGGTGTCGCATAACCGCTATGTGTTGCACGATGGGGCGATTAAGCTGGTTTCGGAAACGGTATTCGGGCTAATGACCGGGACGTTGGAAGATTGGTTTGCGAATAAATTGGTTCCGCCGGGGCGCAGCTTGCAAAGCGTGAGCTTGCCACAAGGGTACGCTTCGCAACCGACCACTTTGCAAAATTGGCAATCAGCCGATGCGGTGCGGGTGGAGGCTTGGGATGGCAAAGACGCAGGGCATGGCATGATTACCTTGAAGCTGGATAATGCTAGTGAGCTGACTTTGGTGTTGCTGACCACGCAGGGCGAGTTATTGTTGGGGAATAAAATGGCGGGAATTCGTTATGTGTTGCCGGAAGTGCAACGCGGGAATTTGTTGCCGAGCCAGTAGCGTTAATTTGCGTAACGGGTGGTGTTCCCTGCTGCAAAATTTCCCCAAATTCTTGCTCCTGTTTTATCAATAAGGAGGTATTGGTGGAGAGTGGCTTGCTACAGTAGTTGCATGGTGACTATTTGGAGGTATTTATGCAGGCACTTTCTACGACTTACTTGCCGGTGTCGGAAGGCGAATTGATTAAAACAGCACTGGGGGCAAGTTGGGGGGCGTTACACCCCAATATTCAGCGTCGTTTTGACCACAATCCCACCGCCACCGAGCAGTTATACTACCGAGGCACACTGGATAATTTATGGTGTTCAACCACTGGAATGTGGTTAGCACGCTTCACATCACCACTGTTAGGCGGGGTTTTAATTCCGGCGTGTCAACAGCACGTTCCTGTCGATATTGTGGTGTTTTCTAAGCCCGATGATAAGCGAATTTACAAGCGTCGTTGGTATCATTTGGCAAAAAGCTCCCCGATTATTTTTACGTCTCACATGGCCTTGGGTAAAGATAATGTCTTGCTGGAATATGTTGGCGCAGGGTTTGGAATGGGTTTAAAGCTTTCTGTTGTCGAAGGGGATTTACATTTTCATAGTTGTGGTTATTTTTGGGAAATTTTTGGCGTGAAGATTCCACTGCCAAATATTTTAACACCGGGTGCGACTTGGCTAATTCATCATAATGTATCAGCACAAGAATTTGCCATTAAAATTGTGATTACACATCGTTGGTTTGGACGAACTTTTCTTCAAGAAGGACGGTTTCACTCAACAGATAAATCTTTTAATTTTTCGTAATGGAGATGGCTATGGATTTGCATATTTTGGCATTATGGCTAATGGCTTTGCAGGGGTGTCTTGGTGCATTTGATACAATTTATCACCATGAGCTTACCCAAGCGTTGCCACAACGTGTTACGGCTCAACGTGAGTTGAAAATTCATGCAATACGCTCGATAACCTATGGTGGCTTGTTTATTGGTTTGGCTTTGTGGGAATGGCATGGACTTTTGGCATGGGTTTTATTGGGAATCTTTTTAGTGGAAATTGTATTTACCCTGATTGATTTTGTGGAGGAGGATAAAACCCGTTTACTACCCGCTACCGAACGTGTTACCCACACTATATTGGCAGTGAATGGCGGGATTTTTACGGGCGTTTTGGCAATAAATACACCGAATTGGGCAATGCAGCCAATAGGTTTTTATTGGTCATTTCAGGGTTGGCTCAGTGTGTTTTTAGTTTTATGTGGTATTGGTGTCACGCTGTCGGGAATACGTGATGCATTTGCTTCCAGGGCTTTGAAATATATGAAATCTGAATCTCCTGTTCATTTTGCGGATACGCCACAACGCGTTTTGGTGACGGGCGGTACAGGTTTTATTGGGCAGTTATTAGTAAAAGCCCTAATTCAAGATGGGCATGAAGTGACGTTGTTAACGCGAAATCCTAAAAGTACTGCATGGAATTTTGATGGTCAGGTGCGTTGTATTGCCTCTATGCAGGCATTATCTCAATCTGCTCGGTTTGATGCTGTGATTAATTTGGCAGGCGCACGCATTTTAGGTCAGCGTTGGACAGATCGGCAAAAACAAGTGCTGCGTAATAGCCGTATTAAACTCACGCAGGGTGTGATTGATTGGATTGCTCATGCTGAAACGAAACCGCACATCCTCTTATCTGCTTCCGCTGTAGGTTATTATGGTGTGCAAGTACAAGGCGATAACACTCCATTGTCTGAGACTAGCCCGCCGTCAGCGATTTTCATGTCGCAACTTTGCCAAGACTGGGAGGATGCGGCTAAACAAGCGACACAATACGGTGTCAATGTGGCCTGTATGCGTTTCGGTATGGTGTTAGGGCAAGGCGGCGCATTACCTATGATGCTGATGCCGGTGTATCTTGGGTTGGGTGGGCGAATGGGGACGGGTAAGCAATGGCTGGCGTGGATTCATGTTCAGGATGTGCTACGTGGTTTGGCTCATGTGTGGCAAATTCAGGCTGCTCAGCACGCTGATTTCCAAGCTTACAATTTTACCGCACCGGAAACCGTCACTCAGTCCGAGTTTATTGCAACCGCAGGGCAGGTGTTGAAGCGTCCAACCGTATTCGCTACACCTGCAAAGCCCGTGCGTTTATTGTTAGGTGAACAAGCCGATATTTTATTGGAAGGGCAACGCGTGATTCCGGCAGCACTGCAAGGTAGTGGTTTTGTGTTCACGTATCCGACGGTGAAACTTGCGCTGCAAGCCATTGACTGTCCAAAACGTGACCTACCGTTTATCGGTAAAATTGGGTAAAGGGTAGGGTTATTGCCTTTTGTTATGCGCCTTCCTTGCATAAGCGTTTTTTGCGAACTAAACATCATGATTAAGAAGTGCCGCGTTAACAACGACAACTAAAACGCACCTCGAACGTTAGTGATAAAAAACCATTGCGAGGGAATGCTTTCATGAAGTGCCAATCAGTTCGGCCCACAACGTTAGGCTCGTCTTTAATTTCGTTGTTCTGCGCGTTGTCATTGTTTCCGACCTTAGTTGCTTGCCAAGATCAAGGGACAGATAACGCGCAACAACAGCAGCAACAATACCAAAAACCAACGGCTGAACCCGTCGCTAATACGACGACCTCGCCGCCAGTTGCTGTGACGAAGGCCGATCAATTACCAGAATTGCCCAAAGTGTTATCAGTTGCACCGTTATTGGATGTTACAGCGGGTAAACCCACCTTAGTGCCCGCCACAGATATTGAGGCGTGGAAAGCCAGTGATAACCGCGCGGCAATGCAGGAACACGCTTGGCGTTTATTCGCGGGTATTATGCGCCCGGTGTATCGTGATGAAAATTACAGCCCATTAGACCGTAATGCCGTGGTGCGGGTGTACGATACTTGGCATTCGATTGATGAAGCCTTGCCGGAAAAAGGCGGCGAAGTGGTCGATTTTAGCCAAGCTACCGCCGCGAGTGCCAATACCCCAAGCGTAACCAGTAGTAAGGTGTTATCAGCAAAAAACACCTTGCGCCAAGTGGATGTCCCTAATCAAATCAGCCATCACGGTGGTATGACGAGTCAGGTCGTCGACCCTAACAAGCCCAGTACGCCAGCCCAAAGCTTATTGACGGCGGCGGTTGTCAGCGATGTGAAATACAGCGACGGGATTGTTAAGTTTATCCAAGATCAATTGATGGTTACAGAAACCCAAAACGGTAAAAAGGTCGTCAAAGATTATAAGTTGGCAGAACTGCAAAAGCAGGGCACGGCTGCGTTGGACTTTACCGATACTTCCGGGATCATGTTAAAGCCCGCTTACACCATTGTGAAAGGTAATGGCACGACCGTTATTGCGCGTTGGGAAGAAGATTTAAGTACCACTAATCCCACTGATGCAGATACGTTGACCGCGCCGTTGAATGCTAATACACGGGTGGCGGGTGAACGCACCTGGACGCAGGAAGCGGTCGTGGTGCCACCGGATTTTGACATGCCAAAAATTCCCGTTTACGGGCGTGATGGCGCAAAACTGCCGGTTGTGAGCGTTAACGATTTCCACCATTTCAAACTGACAGAAGCACAAGCGGAAGAATTGCGCGGTGGGATTCTCAAGGAATTGATGGGGCCAAATGTCAGTAATATTGAGGCGGGGGATTACGCTATTTTGACATCCATGCACATTGCTACCCGCGAAGTGGATGATTGGACATGGCAAACCTTCTGGTGGCAGCCTAAAGCGGATGGTTCTGTGGCTGAGGATACCGGGGTTCCGGCAGATATTCGTGCGTTATTCGAGCAGGATATGTGGAAACCTTTGGCGTATTTCAAAGCGGGGGTTGGTTATAGCTACACAACCTCCGCCGGTAAAGATGTGATCTGTTCCAACCCGTACTTAGAAGGGCCGTTCGGATTACGTGAAGCACTGGAAGCTGTTTATGGCACACCTAAAGACGAGGAAGGCAATGACCGTTTAGCCTCTGTTGAGGTATTCATTCGCGATAATGCGGGTAAACCCATTAACCCTTACACCCGTACCGGCAATGGCTTGAAAACCAACTGCATTACTTGCCATTTGGCGGCGGCTTACCCGGACAATACTTACGGTAAGTTACCTGCGGATACTCAGGGGAAATACCCTGATTATGGCTTGTTGACCGGGGATGAGCCGTTATTCAGCGGGCGGGTTAAAACCCATTTCTTGTGGGGTGTCGCGGGTAAAATCAGCGAATACGCACCACCGACCACTACACCGTAATCATCAATAAAAAGGGCTTGATTTTAAGCACTACAAAGGAGAAACCGCTATGCCCGATACTCAAGGTACTATCGCCGAATTCCAGTCACCGCAAGGGGTGCGCGAACGTTGCGTGGCGTTGCCAGATATTCCTGGTGGCGTTTATACCCGCAAGGATAAGGCTAAAGAGGAAGACTTTCTCGCCATCGACTTTTACGACCCGCGCATTGGGTTATGCCCGAAAACTTGGAGTACCAGCCCCGGCACAATGGTGCGTGACATTGCCGCTACCGGACAGTCGCAGGCGGATTACGAGCGGGTGTGCAAGGGTAAAGATGTACCGTCAACGGTGAAAAAACTGGCGGTTTATAAGCAAAGCATGAACCAAAACAACACCAGCGGGACGTTCTCGATGGCAGCGTTGTTGTATTACCATTTTGCCCGCTATTTCGACACATCGGTGGCTGTGCCGGTGGCAGTTTATCGTGAAATGGATCGTAAGCAGCATTACCAGCGCGTTACCAAACGTGGCGATGCGTTAACCAGTTCCGGGATGATTGCCGCTGGCTGGAAGCACCTCGCAACGGCGGAAGCTGATCCGGCTCACTTCGGCGCAGCCGCGAGTTTGTTTACCTCTGATCGCAGTAAAGTTTTCGGCTGTATGCTCAAAGGTAAGGGTGAGCGTTACGGCGCGGAAATCAACGGGGTGCGCTCCAGTTGGGGGACGGTGCAAAATGAGGAGTTCCAGCGCACTGCGCCGTACACTGCATTGGGTCTGGATTTACCGTTGCTGCAAGCGATTGATGAAGGCAAACGGCTGGCGTTTCGTGATGCAAAAGTGAAAAAAGATACCGTGGATGCGTCCGCTTTTCAAATGATGTATTGGATGAAGGAACTCACTGAGGTGGTGTTGCTCGATTATATTTTTAGTCAGCAAGACCGCATCGGTAACATTGATTTTCAGTGGAAATGGTATTGGCTGGATGACGGCAAAGTCGAATCGCAAGATGCCGATAGCAAACTGTCGCGCCGTGACATGAGCAAGATCAAAGTGCCAGCAGAATTGGCGGGCTTCTCCCCGGTATTATTGCAGCGCACTTTCTTGAACGACAACGACGCGGGCGGGCGCGTGGAATACGTCAATTTCGCCAAAAAGACCGGAATGTTGCAAAAGTTACGCCATTTCAGCGCGGATACCTTTGAGCGATTACAGCGGCTGAATCGTGATTTGCAAGACGGTGGCGCGGTGCTTCAATACATGAAAGCTCAGTTTGTACTCGACGATAAACAGGTGAATCAGATCATCAAAAACACCCGCTTGGCGACAGAGATTTTGCAAGACACCTGCTCCATCGGGAAATTACGCTTTGACCTAGACGCACCTAAGCAATTTTTCCTGACAGGGAAGGTGGAAGTGGCAGATGCGGCTTGCTAACCGTACTTATTCCGTACATAATGAGCGAAACATTAGGGGAGTAACCCATGCCGAGCTTAGCTGTACCACGTGATGAACGCATTGATTTGCGCCTTTCTGCTGACATAAAAGCCCTGTTGACTCGTGCAGCGGCGTACTCAGGCGTGTCCGTATCCAGCTTTTTAGTCGCCAGTGCCGCAGAGCAGGCTAAACGTTTGGTGGCTGAACAAGAGTCATTGATGCTGACGACGAATGATTGGAATGCATTTGTGAATGCCTTGGATGAAACTGATAAGCCACGTCCGCGTTTGGTTGCAGCGATGCAGCGTTATCATGCGCGGCGAGGTGATTGATGACGTTACAGTGGGAAATTGTGCCACTTGCCAAGCACCATGATCGTAAAAATTTCCGATGCGGAGAGGCGGCTTTGGATGATTATCTTGCCCGTTTTGCGCGTCAAAACCACGAAAGTGGCATAGCAAGAACGTTTGTTGCGGTTGATCCGCAGCAGCCAAATCGGATTGTGGGTTATTACTCGTTAACGGTTGGGCAACTTGCCAAGGCTAATTTTCCTGATCAGGTGGTGAAACGACTGCCTCATTTTCCGATACCTGTAGCACGTCTGGCACGATTGGCGGTTGATCAAAGCTTGCAAGGGCAGGGTTTGGGGGAGGATTTGCTCGTCGATGCACTATTGCGTTGCTTACGCATTGCTGAGGAAACCGGCATTTTCGCTGTGGTGTTGGATGCCAAACACGACAAAGCCAAAGCGTTTTATGCGCGTTACGAGTTTGAAGCATTACCTGATCAACCGTTGGTATTGTGGTTGCCGTTGGCTGCATTGGCGCATTTACAGCAGGTCAATAAATCTCAATAAACCGTTTACGTCGTCAACCGCCGGTAAATATCGGCGACTTTCAACGGTAATTGTTTCACGTCGTCGATTTCCACCCAATTTGCGTGCCCGTACATGTGCGGTAAATAGTCTTTACCGTGCCTGTCGATGGTAATGCAAAACGGGTGAATCCCGGTGCGTCGCGCTTCAAACAAGGCTTGGCGGGTGTCTTCAATGCCGTATTGGGTGTTGTAAATGTCGAAATAGTCTTCTGGTTTGCCATCGGAAAGGGTGATCAGCAGACGGCTTTTGGCCTCGATTTCGTTGAGTTTTTGGCTTAAATGGCGGATTGCTACGCCTAAGCGGGTGTAATCTTTTGGGGTAATGCCTGCAATGCGGGCTTTGGTAGTGGCGTTATACGGGTCGTCGAAGCTTTTGACGCGGAAGATTTCGCAGCGTTTGCGCCCGATCCCGGAAAAGCCGTAAATCGCGTAACGGTCACCCAGCGTTTCCAGCACTTCGCACAGCATGACTAGCGATTCGCGTTCGGCATCGTTGATCCAGCCTTTGGTGCTGCCGCTCATATCGACCATGAACATCACCGCTAAATTACGGTCGGCGCGGTGCTGGTGCATGAATAATTTATCACTCATTTCACGCCCGTCACGGCTATCGGCGAGGGCTTCCACCAGCGCGTCAATGTCGACATCATCGCCTTGCACCTGACGTTTTAATAAGCGGTTTTCATCGCGCATTGCCTCAAAAGTGCGGCGCAAGTGTTTCACTATGCCCTGATGTTTGTGTAATACGTGTTCGACGTAACTAGGGTCGGCGGGGCTAATGTCGATTTCGCGCAAGACGCACCAGTTTTTGCGGTAATGTTGCCGTGCATGATCCCATTCGTCGTAAAGGAACGCACCGTCTTCGTGGTAAGTGCCTTTCCAAGGATCGCTGTCGTTTTCCTTTTCCTCATACAGTGATGGGTCGTATTCGCCATCGCCCGCAGGAACCAGAAATTCCGGTGGAATCTCACCCCAATCCAGCATGATCGAAGTCAGCAATTGCTTCACATCGTCCGGCGGCGCAATCGGTTTATCATCCAGCACCAATTCCATGCTGCCTTCTTGGGTTTCACGCACCTCAAATTCCGGCACATCCGCCTCTTTCTCTTCCTCCCCCTCGCCCCTTGCGGGAGAGGGGGCTGGGGGGGGAGGGGTTTCCCCCAACTCCTTCGCCAATTCCGCCAACTTCACCCGCAGCAACATTTTTTCACGTTCCATCCGTGCCAGCATACAAGCACGCACCGCTTCAGGATTTAACGCGGGGTAATAACTGCGAGTGGGTAATTCGAGTTCAAGCGCGTGGGGGAGCAACGCCAGTACGTCGTTCACAGTCGCATTGGGTGCTTGCAGGGTGAGAAGACCGTCCATCCCCAGCCCTTCCCCCGCAAGGGGTGAAGGGAGCGAAGAAGTACCTTCGTCTAATTGCTGCATATCGCGCCATAAACCGGGTAATTCACGCCTCAAACACGCTTCAATACGCAAAGTGTCCAGTGCGTGGAACACCGCGATTGCCCGCGCTTTATTGGGGTAAGCATCAAAGGCACTGGCGAAATCTACCCGAAAGCTACCGAAACGGGTTTGCGCCCACATAAAGGCAACTTGCGCTTTACACAGTAAAAAATTGTCTTTGGCTTTTTCCAGACGTGCGGTGATATTGGGTAAATGCAAGGTTTCGCTATCGGTGTAAACCGTTTCGCCTTGCGCAAGTTTCAGTCGCCGCCCTGCAAGCCCGCACACGAAGGTGGAAAGAATCGGCTCGACTTCCTCAAACATTACGCCTTCAGCCAACGCGAGTGCACTGCCCACAAAACTGTCAACTTTTTGAATGACCTCAAGGGCAGGGCGCAAGCCTTCACGGTCAAACACGTCTGCGGCGTGGACTGCCCAAGCTTCAATCACGCGCCGTTCCATTTTGTCGATGGCATCCACCACCCGAATAATGAATTCGTGGCTAATGTAAACGTTAGTGGTCAGCAGCCGTTCCGCCCAGCCGATAATAAAATCCTGGGTAGTGCGGTCGAGATTAACCAGCCCTTCCACCAAATGCTCGACTTTCAGCCATGTAAACTCGACTTCGTAAAGTTCCTCAAGGCGGGTAAGTAAAACGTCGTGGCTGTAAGGGCGGTTACTCATTTTCATTAAAACAACGCCCCGATGAGTTCGTTAATGGCCGCAATCATGTCGCTGTCATCAGTCAACGCCAGTGCCACCGCACCTTGGCAAGCAGGGCGCGGATCAATACCTTTCGCCATTAATTTACCGGCATGGACTAGCAAGCGGGTAGACGCGCCTTCTTCCAAACCGTTCCCTTTGAGATTGCGGGTCATGTCCGCCAGTTTCAGCAATTTATCGGCGGTAGCGGTGTCTAGTCCGGTTTCGTGAATAATGATTTGGCGTTCTAATTCGTGATTGGGGTAAGTGAATTCAATCGCCACAAAGCGTTGCCGCGTCGATTGTTTGAGTTCCTTTAAAACGCTTTGATAACCGGGGTTATAAGAAATCGCAAGGCAGAAACTGTCCGGTGCTTCCAGCAATTGCCCCAGCTTTTCAATCGGCATAATGCGCCGGTCATCCGCCAATGGGTGAATGACCACCATCGTGTCTTTACGTGCTTCGACAATTTCATCGAGGTAACAAATGCCGCCGGAACGCACCGCACGGGTCAATGGCCCATCGACCCACACGGTTTCGCCGCCTTTCACCAGATAACGCCCCACGAGGTCGGAAGTGGTCAAATCGTCGTGGCACGACACGGTAATCATCGGGCGTTGCAGTTTCCAAGCCATGTATTCCATGAAGCGGGTTTTGCCGCACCCGGTCGGGCCTTTGAGCAATACCGGCAAATGGCTGGTGTAAGCGGCCTCAAACAAAGTCACTTCATTGCCAACGGGTAAATAATACGGTTGGGCTGCGATGGTGTATGACGACGGGTCGTGAATGCGAGCGGTATTCTCCACTTCAAGCTCCTAGCAGGGTTGGCTGAAAGCGCGATGATAACAGTAGGGTGAATGGTAAGGGTAATGCTTTGCTCACCCACCAAATATCCGAAAAAGTAGAGCGTGCATCGCCCTCGTGCTAATTTAGTCCTACCCCATAACAACATAAGACAATAATAATGATGACAGTAGCAGAAGAACTGGAGTTCACCCCCCCAGTACAAGACAAGAACCTCGATATGGTGCGCAACATTCTATTCGGTGAGCAGGCGCGTGACAGTGAGCGGCGTTTGGCGAATTTGGAGCGTTTCGTTAAGGTTTGGACCAATTCCGTGCGTGATGATATTCGTAAAAGTCACGACAGCTTAAACCACGAATTACACCTTGTTCACGATCTGTTAGCCGAAGAGTCGCGGGCGCGGATTGCGGATGCGGGCGTGTCACGTAAAAATTACGAGCAAACTGGCAAAAGCATCGAAAGCTTATTCCGGCAATTGCAGCATACCCAAGATGCGTTCTCGCAACGTCTGGAACAGCAGCGCGAAGATTTGCTCAATGAACTGAAACAAGCCGCCGAACAGTTACGTCAGGATAAGATTGACCGCAAAGCCCTCGCGACCTTGCTGGATAATGTTAGCCGTCAACTGTCGATTGATCCGGTGTAAATCATGACGGGGACACCCGACGTTGAGCAGTTACGCCGCTTACTTTTCGGTAAGGATTACGACGCACTGCTGGCACTCAAGGAACAGTTTGAGCATTCCGACAAGTACAGTGCCAGTGTCGCCGGGATTATTTCCGAGGCGTTGGCGTTGCGTGGCAGTCAAGACGATTCACTGTCGGAGGCATTAGCTCCGACGGTGGAGCTGGCGTTAACCAGTTCCATCAGCAATAACCCCAGACGCATTGCCGACATGCTGTACCCGGTGATGGGGCCTGCGATTCGCAAGTCCATTAACCAAGCCTTGAGCGAAGCTTTAGAAAACCTCAATCAGGTGCTGGAAAACAGTCTGTCGCTGCGTTCGTGGAAATGGCGGTTTGATGCATGGCGTACCGGGCAAAGTTACGCCAAAGTCGCACTGTTACACACGTTGGTGTATCAGGTGGAACAGGTGTTTTTGATCCACCGTGAAAGCGGTTTACTGCTGCAACACGTTGAGTCCCCGCAAGCCATCAGCAAAGACCCGGAAATGGTATCGGGAATGTTGACCGCAATTCAGGATTTTATTGCCGACTCGTTCGCGGTCAATCAGGCCGATACCTTGCGCACCCTGAGTTTAGGTGGGTTAACTGTGGTGATTGAACACGGCCCGCAAGCAGTGCTGGCAATGGTGGTGCGCGGCACTGTGCCGGGTGAATTACACGCCTTGTTACTGGAAACGTCTGCGGCGATTCACCGCCAATACGCCGCTGCGTTTAAAGCGTATGACGGTGACACCCGCTTGTTTGCCAATGCCAATAACTTATTGAGCGATTGCCTGAAGTCCCAACAGCAGCGTAAATCACAAGGTTCACCTTGGTTGGCGTGGCTATTGCTGGCAACGGTGTTAGCTGGTGTGGTTTTCTGGCTGTATACGGCGTATCAGGCGGGGCAGGCACAGCAACAGCAGGCCGAACAAGCGCGACAGGCGCAGCAACAAGCGATGCAAACCTTGGATGAGCGTTTACAGCAATTACAAGCTAATACCAGTGATTTGCAACAGTCCCTGCGTACTTTGTCTGACGAACAGCGGCAACAAAATACCCAGCGTCGTCAAGAGATTGAGCAAAAAACCCAGCAACGCAGCGACGATGAACGCACGCTTGCGGGTTTGACGCGCGAAATCGAAGCCAGCAATTACCCTTTCGCTTTGGGTAAAGCAGACGTGGCGTTAGACGAAATCAGTTTGGTTAAACTCGGTAAGTCAATTCAAAGCTTGGTGAGCACAGCGCAGCGTGTCGGTAAAATTCCTCAAGTAATGATTGTGGGCAATGCGGATCAAACCGGCAACGAAACCATTAACCAGAAATTAGCACAACAACGTGCCGAGAATTTACGTGATGCACTGGTACGCAATGGCGTTCCGGCATTCGCGGTGGTGGCTTATAGCGCGGCGCAAGCAGGGCAGCCCGCGACTTTACAGAAAAACGAACGCAGCACCCGCTACCGCGTGGGGCTATTTTAGGGGTTTACCATGATTCAAAAAAAAATCTGTCTGCTTGGCTCGTTTTCTGTCGGCAAGACCAGTCTGATTAGCCGTTACGTGAATAGCTTGTTCAGTGATCGTTACCTCACCACCGTCGGGGTTAAAATCGACAAGAAGCAACTCACTTTAAACGGTAAAGATTTTTCGCTGGTGATTTGGGATATTGCGGGCGAAGACGATTTCACCAATATCCGCACCGCTTACCTGCGTGGGATGGCGGGTTACATTATTGTGATTGACGGTACGCGCCAAAATTCGTGGGAAGTGGCGTTGTCGATCAATACGATGGTCAAAGCGAATGTGGGCGAGTTACCGATGGTATTCGCGCTGAATAAAGCTGACCTCAAAGCGCAGTGGCAAGTGGAAGCGCAACAGATTCGTGCCCTCGAACAAACCGGCTACCCCGTGTTAGAAACCAGTGCCAAACTCGGTTTAGGCGTGGACGAGGTTTTCACCCAATTAGCGCAACAATGGGGAATTAGCCATGACTAATTTGCTATCTGCCATTTACGATTCGCTCAATATCGTGGTGTTCGTGCATGAACGCGACAGCGATTTCACCTTGCACGCAGCAGCACCGGATTGGCTGGTATTTTTCCTCGGTAAGTCATCCTGTCCGCAGACTTGTGCGTTACCGGATGTTTTCCCGTACCTAACGTGCTTTATGGATGATGCGCAACAACACTGGGATGCGAAACAAGCCTTTCCGCTGACCTCCGGTTCATGGATTGAAACCGACGCACTGGGCAATGAACTCGCACTCGAAGCCACAGCCTTGTGGGTGGATAATCAAGCGGTATTGCTACTGCAAAATTTAGGCGAAAAATACCGCCAAGAAGTCAGCCGTTTACAGCAAGTGCGTAACGGTTTACTAACGCAGGAAAAGCTCGAAAACGAAGTGCAGAAGCGCACCCTCAAAATCAAGCAGCGTGAGGAAGAAATCGCTATCAAGCTGGTGAGTTTAACCAGTTACCGCGATGAAGAAACCGGAGCGCATGTGCGTCGTATCGGGCTTTACGCTGCGGCAATGGCAAAAGCCCTGAATTGGCCTGCGCAACAAATTGACGACATTCGGATTGCCGCACCCATGCACGATTTGGGCAAAATTGGCATTCCCGACCGCATCTTGCTTAAAAAGGGCAAACTCACCGATGCGGAATTTTCGATTATGAAACGTCATACCGAAATCGGTGCGAAAATGCTCAACGATTCCAATATTCCCGCGCTCGATATGGCGGCGGAGATTGCGTTGTGTCACCACGAAAAATGGAATGGCACAGGCTATCCGCGTGAAATCAAAGGTGAGGAAATTCCCATTGCCGCACGGATTACCTCGATTGTGGATATTTACGACGCGCTGGTGCATGAGCGGGTTTACAAAAAAGCCATGTCGGAAAAAGACGCGATTGCGCTGATGGCAAGCATGGCGGGTTCGCACCTTGATCCGACATTATTTGAGGTGTTTTTAGGGCTGTTGCCAGTGATGCGCCGCATCCGCACCGAAGTACACGAGCTGGAAGATTTGATGGTGTCGTGTGTTTAAGATGCCACGCCCGCTTGGTTAAGGGGCGTTAGTTGCAACGACTTTCGTGGTGGGGCTTTGTTGGCTGGCAATGAATTTTGCCAGTTTTTGGCGTTTTTCTTGATCTTGTACCTTACTCAACAAGCGATTGGCATTAGGATAAGCCGCAAGCAAAACGTGACTGGTCGCAATTTGCGCGAATGCATTGGATTGAGCTTCGGAGTTATTGGGTAAGGTTTCTGCGATTTCTTGCGCTGTCGTTAGCAAATTCTGGGCAGCCAGTGGGCTGGCGAATAAGGCTTGTTCGTTGGCTAAACGGCTAAATAACGTTGCTTGTTCTGCCGCTTCTGGCAAAGTTTTAGCAACAGTAACGGATTGCTGTTGGAAGTGTTCACTGTCTTCGCGCTCCTCAAGCAAGGCGTGCGCTTTACTGAGTACGCCTGCAATCAGGGCTTGGGTTGGAATATCTTCGGCTTTGCTCAATTCCGCTTGGATAAATACGAGGTTCAACGAAGCCATATCGCGTTGCTTCTTTTGCATGTGCCATTCGGTCATCTCCAGCAGCAGTAACACACGGGGATATGCTTCAGGGGTTTGCGTAATCAGTGTATCCGCTTGGTCGGTTTGATTGGCAGTGAGGTGTTCGTGTAAACGTTGCACCTGTTGCTGATATTCTGCTGCGGGCATGTGGAAGCGAGCAGGAAGCAAATCTTTCCATTCTTCGTTATTGATGACTGCATTGACCGCTTCTGGTGCTAGTGGGGCTTGTTTTGGTACGGTCTTCCCAGTTTCCGCTAGTGGCTCGGTGGTGCTATCGCCTGTTAATGCTGTTACGTCGATACCTTCGCCATTGCCATCAGGGCTGGATGCTCCGGCGGCGGATTTGATTTGCGCAATGATGTTTTTGATGGCTTTGCTTAACCCATTGGCTTGAGGGAGTTGCCCGGCTTCTTGTTGGGTTGCCAGCTCCTCCGCTGTGGGTTGATTGAGGTAATAGAGCGTGCCAATCCCAATGCTGATGGCTGCAACCGCTGCCGCGATTTTGATGCCAAGGTGAGTTTTACCATCATCCAGCAAGCCTAAGCGACGTTTGGCTTCGTCTTGCAGCATGGCATCTTCTTTGATTTTGGCGAGGCGTAAAGCTTCACCCAGTTGTTTGTCGCGGCTGAGATTGTGCTTTTGCTGTTGTTCTTCTATGGCTTGATTGAGGCGGGCTTTGCGCTGATAACGTTCACCTACGATCCCGCATTTTTCACAGCTTTCGAGTCGTCCTTCGTGGTTTTGGGTTTGCTTTGGCTGTTTGTGCCCACAAGCAGGACAGGTGTAAATCTCGCTGCTGACCGTGGCGGTTTGCGGTGCTTTAGCGACAATTTGTAACGCTGGACGAATTTGCCCAAGAATTCCCAGATTGTGTAACTGTTGTGCCAACGCCTTCGCGTCTTCGAGATTCAAGTTTTCCCGGATCGCGTTAGCTCTTCCCTCGAACAATAAGGCATCAGACAGCTTGAATTCCAACTGCGGGCTGTTGTCTTTGAGGAGAGCTTGAACCTCGTTAACGATGACGCTGATATTTTTGTTGGTGTTATGACCAGTGACAACAATGTCAAACAACGCTTCTGCTTGGGACATACGAAAGTGCCTTGTTTTTATGGGTTTTCTATAGCGCAGGAGGATAGGGCGGTGGTGTCGGGTTGTAAAGCGGTTACAGATAAACGTTATGTTGATGCTTTGGGGTAGCAAAAATCCGCCGGAATGAATCGCTAGTTATCCTTAACCACTGTTCATTTATACGTGTCCGCATACGTTCAGTTCCGATACCCCACCATCGGAATGCCTGATAAACTCTTTCGCCAAGGTGGTTCGGGTTGTATCGCTCACTCGCTTTATGCTCCTGTTTGAAGACAGGCTCAAAGACTTTGTTTGATTTATGAGCAAAACGCAGTTACACAGATTTCTTTACAGTCTCTGGCAATGCGGTTTTAATCATACAGTCAGTAATATCCCCCCGTTCCTGAGCATTGTCGAAGGGCGGGGGAATTTACGGTTCACTGCACCCGCAGCACCTCAACGATCTCCCCATCCGTCACAAGCACCCATGCAGCCAAATCCCGCAATCGAGCTACCTCCGGCAATTGCAGATAACCCTGAACTTGGGTGATGCCCTCCTGCTTTTTGGCTTCCCACCCGGCGGGTTTGTCACCCTTTTTACAGTACTTCAGTTCCACCAAATGCTGAAATGGTACTTTCAGCGGATTACGCTCTAGCAGCAAAATATCGGGGTACTTATTCCCCATTTCACGTTCACTGTGGATGAAATAAATCTGAGTTTGGTATAGCAGCGTGAGCAAAATCACTTTCAGGTGCTTTTCATCCATTTTCAGCGCGTCACGGTTGGAAAGCAGTTGCATCACCCGCTCCAGTTGCGTGATGAGTGGCTGAAAATCGGCATTCACCGCCAGTTGTTCTACCGCCAAACGTAAATCATGATTGGGGATGCTAAACTGATTACGCCGTTCCAATTCTACCTTGAAATAATGGAAGTAAAATTCACGGATGGCGTAGTTAGGAATAACAAAGATTTCACCGGCAAAGGTTTCCCGACTCAACGTGATAAAGCCCATGTAAGCCAACAGGCTGATGAAATCATCACACTCAAACCCCTTGTCGAATTCAAACTTGCGGCGTTGTGCCGCTTGCGCCTCCCCGGTGTTAATCAGCAATTCCAGCACCGAAAAGTTAACATCACGATTGCCGATACTGAACATTTTCATAATCTTGCCGTAGTCAGAGGCAATGTTTTCGTCCAGCATCGGTTTAGGATATTCGTAGCGTTTACGGTCGAAACTGTCCACGAAGTACAGCAGCATGTTCGCGTTATACACGCTGGTGTCGGCTTTGAGATTGAAGCGGTAGCCGTTGTACCACAGGCGAGTGTCCTCCAGCAGTTTTTCCAATCCCAGCGCACAGTGGTCTGCCAGTGGTTGCAACAAGGTAATGACTTCCGCCTCGGTAAAGCCAATGGCTTCGTTAAAATCTTCGTGCAAGGACAGATTTTTACCGATATTGAAACCACTGGTCATGCTGTCGAGCATTAACGGCGTTACGCCCGTAATAAATAGGCGATCCAGCGTGCCGCGCTGGGTGGCGGTTTTCAGTACTTCGTAAAAACTGCGCACAAAGCCGCCCTTGCCCATGATTTTCTGGAACAGCTTCAAATCGTCGGCGAGGATGCTATTGGCAAAGTGGTCGTATTCGTCAATGAGCAGCAAGATTTTTTGGTCGCCCAAGATGCGTAAAAAGGTTTCCATCCGGCTTTGTGGGCTAGTTTCAGTGTTAATGAGTGTGTGGGTTTCTGGCGGGTAATGGTAACGCTGTAAAAAGCCCAATAAGGCATTGGCTATCTTACGGTCGAAAGCATGGTAAATCGTATCATGCCCTCCATCAGTATCAATCCCGCTGAAATCCATGAACAACACCGGGTAGCTATTACATGATTGGGTTGGATTTTTACCGATGTAAAGCCCGCCAAACAATGCATCAAAGTCATCTCTACGCGCTACATCGTAATAATGTTCCAGCATTGACAAGAACAGGCTTTTCCCGAAACGGCGTGGGCGTAGCAGGAACAGGTGGCTACCCGCCGCTTCCAGTTTGGGGATGTAGTCGGTCTTGTCGATATAGATATAACCTTCGGTTATCACTTTCTTAAAATTGCTTTCGCCGTAAGGGATTTTCGGGAACATGATGTCGCTGTCCGTCGCTGGGTGGATGCCAGCAGTATAGTAGGTGTGAGGAGGCTGGCAAAGCGTATTCTCTCGCCTAAAATGCGCCAAAAACTGGACAAAACGTGCTGTCACACGCCGCAATTGTGTTGAGCATGGTAAGACTTTGGATCGCTACTCAACTTTACTTAGCTTGTATTTGTCATGCGGAAATTGCAGGCATAAAAAAAAGCCCAAGTCACTGAAACTTGGGCTTTTTTTGAATAGTGGCTCCTCGAACTGGACTCGAACCAGTGACCCACGGATTAACAGTCTATTCTATCCCCGTTTTATGCAGTATCACCGCATCTCACTTATGCATTTATTTGTTTGATTTTAATCATTTTATTGTCTTTTTCTGTATCGCCTTGTAGCATGGTTTCCCACATCAAAAGTACACCGTAAGGGACACCGTAAATATGGCACTGACTTACACCAACCATAAAGGCATTAAAGCCGCAAAACCACCAGAAAGTGGTCACAAGGAATACAAGGACACGAACACTACCGGCTTGTATTTACGTGTATACAGCACGGGACTGAAAGTATTTGTTCATCGTTACAAAATCAAGGGTAAGCGTCTTGTCTTCACTCTTCCCTGCATTGTCTTGAACCAGCGTAGCAGCGAATCAGATATAAGTTTGGCACTTATGGAGGCAAGAGCTATTCACGCTAAACAACGGTTAGATATTAAAGCGGGGAATGATCCTGCGATAGAGCGTGATTTGAAAGCTCATCACATCCAAACCATGCCAACATTGACGGAGTTTGCTGACACTTACATAGAGCGTCATGCCAAACCCAATAAAAAGAGTTGGAAAGAGGATCGGCGGATGTTGGATGTTGATATTTTGCCGGTGTTGGGGGATATGCCACTCAATAAAATAGAGCGTAAGCACCTTATCAGTTTGCTCGACAAAAAACAGGATTTAGGGGTTCTGACATTGCGTAATCATTTGATTGCTCTGCTAAACAAGTTGTTCAATTTCGCGGTTGATGATCGCAGTATCATAGGCGCGAACCCCATGCAGGGCATCAAAAAAATAGCAATCAAAGCACGGTCAAGAGTATTGAACGATGACGAAATACAGATGTTTTGGGAGCGTACCAGCGAAACGGGTGGGTTAGCCCCGTGTACGCGCCTTGCCCTGCGTCTTGTGCTCGTCACTGGACAAAGACCGGGGGAGGTATGCCAGATGCGGCATAGCCAAATATACGGTGATTTATGGAAAATGCCGGAAACCAAGAATGGGCGTGCACATATTGTCCCACTTACCCCAATGGCATTGGGAATTATACAAGAGGCATCGCTTCACAGTAGGAATGGCATTGTGTTTCCCAATAGTAAAGACGGTGTAATGTTGGTAAATGTACTTGATAGAAGTATGAGTCGTCACAATTGGGGCACAGATGATAAGCCAACCCCACACGATTTGCGCAGAACCTGTATGACCGGGCTTGGGGCATTGGGGGTTAGCCGTTTTGACCAAAACCTCGTGGCTAACCATGTGGACAACAGCATTGGGGCTATTTATGACCAATACGCCTATGGAAAAGAAAAGAGACAAGCGTTAGAGGCATGGGCACAACGGCTTACCCAAATCATCGTTTGTGAAACAACAAGTGAAAATCTTTCCTACATTCCTACAAATAGATAAATATACGCCTCTAGCCCTTATGTGACCTCATTCCTTGATGTAGGAAATCGTTCCTACAAACTTCCTACATTTCCTACGGATTTGGCTGTTTTAGGCAGTATTTTGCCCAATGGCTAAACGGCAGGGACAAAAAAGCCGCAACGTGTGCGGCTCTGGGTTGATGTGTGAGATTTCAGGCTATGAGCCGTAACAGGTTGCCTTTGCTGTTGCCCAATACGTCAAATTCCTCCCGTTCTGCAATGACTCCCTTAGTAATCAGGCGGTCAATGGTATTTCTGATGGCTTCGTTGGGCTTTTGCGATTCCTTGAAGGGTTTCACCTTGGCTTTGGCTTGCTGTATTTGCCTGCGGGTCGCGCTTTTTTTCTCGCCGAGGTATTCGATAATGCAACCTTCCTCAGAATCGAACCCAATGACCCCAACTTTGAACAAGAGGTTAAGGGTGTTTTCTATCATGTCTTGCATGATAGCCATTGCAGCGTGGATAAATTGGCTAGGTATCTCACCAATGGGGTGGTCATAGAGGTAGGCCAGCAATGCGGCAATTTTCATGACGTGCATATCGACTTTGGAGGCGACACCGCGCATGGTTGCGGTGCTGTATTTGCCACCATCTGCTAGGTGTGGCTCAATCGTGTTCCTGAACTGGTAGATGGCTTTCCAATCCTCCTTGCTGATCCGGTAAGCTTGCAACTCACCAAAGTCTTGGGTGAGTTCCAATACCTTATCCGCCATGCCGGTAACGATCCGGTTATAAACGTTTTGGCTGTATTCCGTTGGATAATGTTGCTTGGTGTGGTCGCGGCTACCCTGTTGAGTTGGCTCTTGCGCCAACAGGAAGCGTTCCGCCATGCCAGAGCCTTTGGATTCACTCAACATCGTTTCAATGGCAGCGGGTTGGGCAAAACAGGTAATAGCTCCAACCACTACACCTGTATAGCCGTTACGGGTGGCGCGGCTGGAAGCATGGTATTCAGCATTGAAGCCTTTCAATGGTAGGTCATTGTTGTTCTTCCGACCATCACCACCGTAGACAGCACCAACCAGCGTATTCACCACAGCTTGCTCGGCACTGGCTAGGGAGAAATAGCCATTGGATTCCACTAACAGCGGTTCAAGTGCCTCCACGGTCGAGTCGGTGATAAAAATCCGTGCGGGTGGTGGCTCTTTAAATGGTTTTTTTCCCTCTTCTTCTGATTCTTCATGGGTTTGTTTGCGTTGTTTCCATGCCTTGTAAGCTGCTTTTTGGGCATCAAAGATCGGGCGTTGGAAGGATTTCAGCATCCGGCTTTTTGCATCGCCTGGAAGTCCACCACAAATGACATATTCCCCAGCGGGCAAGACATCGCCGTTTTGATACGCCACACCAAACAAACGGCACGCTACTGATGAGACAACACCTAAAGCAACCAAGAGGCTGGTGCTGGGGTAGATGTTACACATCTTCGCCACATCACCAACGTACCGCTTAAAGTCCCCATCGGGCAAGTGTGCCAGCAGGTTTAAATGGTGGGGTTTGTGGTTCTCTGTTTCTGTATCGGCAACAGGTTCAGGACGTTTCTTACCTTGAGGAAATTCAAACACTGCTCCGCCTAAACCCACGGATTTCTGGGTATTTTTCTGATTTTCCATGCTATAATCTCGCTTGCTAAAGTTGATCTCAAAAGCCCGGTTAGCTGGTAACTAATCGGGCTTTCTCGTATTTAGGATTTGGCTAATATGCCAATCATTCCAGTCACTTTTCCCCTCACTCATTGGCGGTTTAATCACTGCGGCATTAACTGCTATTGCTGCCTGTTCCGCATAATACTTGCCCGGATTTTCGATCTTTTTTCCCGCTATGATGATAAAGCTCCCTATGTCGTTATCCACGGCATAAACCAGTTCAGTATCGGGATAGCATCCCCTAGCCCAATAGCCAGCTCCCAGCAGGTTACTGGTGCTAAAGGCGACAATAACGGGGTTACGAGTGCGGATATGGATAGATACCGCCGTTGCCCAACCTTCGGCGATGTACAGGCGGTTTGCGGTTTCACCTGTTGTCAGCCCACCGCCAACCCAGCACAGTCCATCCTTGATGCTGCCACGGACAAATTTTCGTCCTTGGACGGTGATTTGCTGGATACCCTGCAAATAGCCAGTGTGGTCGTATATCGGGATCAGCAAATCCGATGGGCTAAGGTATTGCGCTGGCGTTGCCGCTGTCTCCGGTATCACCGCATAACGCTGGCGGGTTTGCCTGCCGCCAATCGCCAATATCCGCTTTTTTGCCACGTAGGGATGCTCATGGGCAGCAGGTATTGAGTCGGCAATGATCTGTTGCAGCATTGCCCTCAGTCGTGCTTTTTCCCGCGCTGCTTGTGTCGCGGCTTGCTGTGCCAGTGTTTCCGCTTGCTCCTTTTTGCGTCGATATTCGGCGGCATCAATATTGGCATGATCTTCACCCTCCCACTCCTTCCAGACATGGCAAGTATCGGGCTGCTTGTGGTGGCGGTAACGCACCAACAACCCCTTGGGGAGGTAATGCCCAACGTAACTGATTTTGTCCGCACCTTTGCCATCGCACCGCCTGCCCGAATGCCATTGCCCATCAATCACCGGGTTTGTGATTGCCAGTCCGACCGTGTGGGTCATGTGGTTTTGCAGGTTCATGGGGTGTTGGCATCGCTGGATGGGGAGGTTGTATCCCCGTTTTCGCGGGTGTTGATGAATGTCATCACGTCAGATAGCAGCCATCTGACGGAGTTCTCCCCAAATCGTTTGCGCTTGGGAAATGCGCCTTTGGCTTCCAGCCGGTAAACGGTAGCCCGTGATAGCCCCGTCATTGTCACGACTTCGGGGAGTTTTAGAGCGCGTTCGGTTGTTTGGATCATGTTGCTACTCCTGTTTGTTGTTGAATCGTTAAAAGATTTTGGTTAATTAGTAATGCCGCAATTTCCCCGTCGATGAATGCCGGATCAGCATCAGCCGGAAAAAATGCTGTGCCGTGCGTGCTGCCAAAAGCGTTGATTTCGTCCATTAAGTCGGCTTCTTCCTTGTCGGTTATCCAGTACCCGTCAAGCCAGTAGTAAACGGGCTTCAGGGGATTCGGTGTGTTTTCTGCTGTCATGTGTGAATTCCTCTTATCCAATCCAGATGTATTTTTTGCCGCCGTTACGGTAGGCGGGGTTAAGCTCCATTAGCCCGTCCCGTATTGCACGGCTGAAAAAGGCTTTTTGCATGATGGTTATCCGCTCCGGGTCATTGGTCTTGCTCCCTGTCATTGCTGGTGCAATTCGTTTCTGTATCCAATGCCATGTAGGTTTAACAGAGGGTTTGCACTCCCCTATCCGTACCGCTTGCACCCATACCGGGTAAAGGCTGTCTGAACCGTTAGCTAACGGTCTTAAACCGGTTTCCGGTTTTGTACCCTCTGTACCGTTAGCTAACGGTTTTAGCGTGGTTTCCTGAAGTGGTTTTTCAGCCGGTAGGGTAGTGATTGCATCAAGAGGCATATCGCGGTAATCGCTGGAACCGGTGCGCAATTCCTCGCGGTAAGTGTGGCCCGGTAGGTTTGAAGTGGATACGGTTGTATCCGGCTTGCCGCTGCGCTTGTCGGTATCCACGAACCCAGCAAACCCAGCCGGTGCGGTTTTCAAGGGTGCAGTAAAGCCAATACCCGAACGCTGAAACGCGTCGTCCTGCTGATCTGATACCGCATCTTGCAAGCGGTCTTTGAAGTGCTCAATTTTGCCGGTTTCGCGCATTTCCATCAGGTCGATAATTTCACTTTCCTTAAAATCAGTAGCTTCAAACTGTTTGCCGGTGTGGTGAAAATAATTGATCTTTAGTTGCTTGAATTCCGCTTCTAGCCGGTCAATCTCTTGCTTCAGTCGCCACTCGTTGTAAATCGTGAGTGAGTGACTAATTTCAAAGATCAAGGCGGCGATAAGCGCGGCGATGACTGCACCTGTGGCAGTGGTTGAACCGAACAGTTCAGCAAACGATTTAGCAATGGGAAGGGCATGGCTTTCACGTTCTTTATCCAGTGCAGATTGTTTGGCGGTAATCGCTTCAGCATTGGCAGTGATCGCGGCTTGCCGGTCGGCTGCGGCTTGCTCTTTAAGGCTGTTTACCCGTGCTAGGGAGTTGTTACAGTCTTTGAGCTTGCCCTCTGCCAGTTTGCGTTGGCACGCTACCAGCTTGAACTCTGCATCAGCGATAAGGGAGGCATAAGTGCTTGTGCCGGAGCTAACTGTTGTCCCCATGATCGCTTTGCCAGCGTTCGAGTTTTCTACCGCTTGGTGGGCTTTTTCCTGCTGCTGCGAGGATGCAGAGGTGATTTCAAGATAGATGCCACTCACAATAAAAAACGCGATAATTGCGCCCATCCAACGCGGATCTATACCGCGCTTGCTTAACGCCTTGTAACCGGAATGCTTACCCATTGCTAATGCGGTGGGCAACACCACAATAAAAAAGCCGATAACGATGATGGCAATGTAATTACCAGCATTTGCACCGAAGAAGGATTGCAACACCCAAAGCGGTGCGCCGTACATCGCCGCCGCAAACATCAGATAAATAATCCATGTCGCAACGGTAAAGAACTGTTGCGCCCATTGGTTTACCTTAAGGGCTTGGCGTTCGTCTGCTAGAGTGCGCTGCGAATCCGTCATTTCTGAATGCAGGGCAAAGGCGTTTGTCATTTTGTCAGACATGGCTTACCCCTCACTGTATCCAGAATGTTGAAAATGCACCGACCACAAACAGCAGTTTGAGCAAACTACCGCTGCGGGATGCGTAGCAAAGCAGGGCATAGGCGATACACGCCACGAACCCGAACACGGGCATGACTGCGGTGAACAATGACGTGCTGCTGATAGTGTTGAAAAGATGAGCTAATCCACATACGGCGATAACACCCAGCGTCAACAGGTTGTATGCGCGTTGCTTTGTTAGGGTGGTTTGGTGGGGCACGTTAACCATGAGTAACCCCCCCCACGGCTTTACGCAAATCGCACGACATAAGTTGGGTGATACCGGCAAAGTGGTCGGTTTGGGTAAGTTGGTAGCTAAAATTTGGGCGCACAAATATACGTGCATCGTGTATTCTTTGACGTTGCATGATTCAATTCCTGTGAAATTGGGTTGTGAAGTCCTGCCGCAGAAGGTCGAAGCTCTGGGGCGGGGCGAATTCTCTATGCTGCTTCTTTCTGCTCCGCCTCCTTTGCTTGCCTCAACAAACGGTTAATCTCTGCGCTTAACGATCTATCCTCAGCTTTTGCTTTAGTTTTCAGCCAACTTTCTACTTCAGGTTCAAGGCGAATTGACCTAGATGATTTCTTCTCTTTCATGTGCTCTCCTTAATTACATTTGAACACAATGTTAGCACCATACTCCAATTGTAATCAACAAGGTTACAAAAAATTACTTTGCATGTCTTCATGTTGATTCGCATAATTGCGCCATGAGCAAAGATACCCATCAAATTCCAGCAACTTATTCAGTGCGCCTTCCTATCGAGATGCGCAGACGGCTAGAAGATGCCGCCCAAATGGGTGGGAGATCACTACATGCAGAAATATTGATGAGACTTGAGACATCCCTTAGTCCATCAAGATTAGACTGGAGAAAAATTATTGACCCCGCAGTATGTTCCATTTTGGAGTTGGAGGCATCTACATGGGGCACTACATTTGAAGAGGCGCTGTCCTACCAATTACAACAACGTTTCGACGAGAATATAGCCGGTTTGTTTCTTGAGGATTTATCTAGCACAGCAATGGCTCGAAAGATGACTGTGGGTCAAGTTCTTGATGAACGATTAATGGCGGCAGCTAAAAAACACCAAGATAAAGATCCGATACCCCAGCCTTTCTATCCTTTTTCTGACGTGAACAATTTTCAAGAGTACAAATATGGCTCTTCTAAGTTTAAAATCTACCTCAAGACAAAGTTTCAAACGGAAAAAAATGATCATAATGATGAGTCTACAGCAAAAGAGGCTGAGTCGTTGATGCGCCAAATTGTACGTGAAGAACTGGCTAAAGCAGGTATCACTATTCCTAATGATGAGTTGCCCAAAGAGGAAAGGGCTAAAGGCAAAGGGAAATAAGGGAAGGGGCTTACCCCAAAGGGCTTCAAAGGGCAAAAGGGAACATCTGCTACACTTTGACTATCGGCAATACAGGAGGAAAGGCACATGAATCTAGCAGTTGACTTGCCGGATGACATCATAAAATTGGTGCGTAACTTACCCGACCAGCAGAATTTTCTGGTTGAAGCTATCCAGCGTGAGTGGCAACGGCGCAAAGCTCTGGCGCAATTACTCAAACTCAGTGAACGGGTCAGTACCCGCAACCAAAGCATGACAGATCAACAATTAGAAGATTTACTGCGTGCCTAACCATCCGCTACGGGTTGTGGTAGATACCAACATTCTGCTCAGTTTCTTGATGAAACGGACATCTAAGCCGGGAATTGTCGTCACGCACGTTCTCCAGCAGCATCAGTTATTACTCTCAACTAGCACGCTGCAAGAAATAACCGACAAATACAGCAAAGCAAAATTTCGGGCTTATTTTTCCGAAGAGGAAGGACAAGAGTTGGTGCAGCTACTAGCGCAAGTTGGGGAAATTGTCCCCGTTAACCTAATGATAACTGATTGCCGAGATACAAAAGATAATCAGTTTCTGGAGTTAGCCGTAGCTGGCGATGTTAATTTGCTAGTGACGGGTGATAAGGATTTGCTGGACTTGCATCCCTATCACGGTATCCCAATCCTCACACCCCATGATAGCCTGTTATTTCTGGGTGTAGCCTACGGGCAAGCATGAAAAGGCATCATGCCTGCTGCTGCTTGTCCCCGCATGGGGATTCGTAACCTGACCGTCTTCGCTAAAGCGAAGTTCAGGGCGATCTCATAACCCCTCATGGGGATTCGTAACTTAGTGTCTCTTAGTGGGCTCGGGGTGTTGCGGCGATTTCCGGCTCTTCCAATAATGCCAGCACGATGTCTTTTTCCTCCACCCCTTGGCGGATCAAGTCATCGGTGATGCCGTGTTCGATGCCATCGTATTCGAGCACCACTTTGCCATCCTGAAGGGTGATGTAGATCAGGTTGCCGCGTACTCGTCTACCTCTCGCTTGCATGAGTGCGTAACGGTCGTGAGTTTTATCAAGCACAGTATCCAGCCGAATGTTACGGTGAGAAGGACGAAATCTGGCGTAAGTTTCAATGACGTGCTTCACCACTATCCGGTAGTTTTCCGTATCCATTGGATGAATACCCTATTCTCAGCTTGTTCCCATCGCCTTGCGCAGCAATTCCAGCCCACGGCTCAGTCTTGCCATGTCCATGTTCAGCCCTTTCTTGAAAACGGGCTTTAGCCACCAGTACGTCAGCTTCAATTTCTTCGTCAACAAAATCATCAGCACAAGTAGAACACCCATCCAGATCGTATTCGTCAAACACCGACTCCGCCACGCTATACGGCGGCCCGATAAGGTCACGAGGGTCATCGCTGATGAAGGTTTCTTACACCTGTACCCCCTTCGCATCAGTCCACTGACGCACCATTTCCCTTGGTTCTAACGAAATCGCCACAATCACATGAGTACCAACATCAGTGCAACGCCACTTGCCGGATGCGGTGAAAAATTCTGTGCCAATCTGAAAATCGGAGTGTTTCATGTGTATGACCTGTTACGTGGATGAATGACAGTCATGCACGCTGTTCTTGTGTTGTTTTGAACGCCTCATCACCGATGGGAAAGACAGTGTTCAGCTTTTCTGACATACCGCATTATACCCCGTGTCAGTGCGGCTCGAACTCTCAACAATATCCTCGTAAATCTGGTTATCTTTGAGACCTTTGGAGCGTTCTTTGGCCACCAAATAATCAAAAGTTGGCCCATCTGGATTGCCGTATTTTTGGTTGTCCCGCTCACGCAAGGTTTTGACTTCTGCTTGGTTTGGCATCATAAAACGGGCGTTGACCCGTGCTTCGTGACGGATGTCGTAGGCGCGTTTGGCGCGTTCTTCGGCACTCAACCCGTCTTGTACCCAGCGTTTGTTGATGACGGGGATTGCAATAACTTGATAGTTATACCAATTTCTCACTTCGCAATCGGTTTTGGGTATAGCGTATTGCGCCGTTGCTTTCTGTGAAACAGCCGTTTGAGGTGCGGGTGCTTGGGTAGCCGTTGTTGCACAACCCGCAAGAGCCAAGGCAAACAACAAGTTTGCCCAATGTTTTTGGTACGGTAAAGCCATCGGTGTGATTCCTGTCGTGTAAATGTGGAAGCAATTTAACCTTTGGGCGCATGAAAGAAAACAGTACACTGCGTCAACTTTCTTACCTTGACGTACCCATGAAAGCAAAATTGCTCTTTATTTTCCAACTCGGCGCGGTCGTACTGACGGGTTTATTGTGCGGTGTCTTCCTCGCTTTCGCGCTGGATGTTTCGCCCGCGTTGCAACGGCTGGATGCGGCGACGTACATCCAGACGCAGCAGCAATTCAACCAAACGGTTAGCAACCTTGGGTTCGCGCTGCTGTTTTTCGGTGCGATGTTGTTCCCGTTCCTGACGGCGGGGATGGCGGCATGGCAAAGCCGCCGCCGTATGGCGATGTACTGGCTATTGGTCGCGCTGCTGCATTTTGTTGGGGTGTATTGGGTGAGCATCGCCACCAACATTCCCTTGCATCAAGACATCTTGGCGTGGAATCCCGCCGCGCCGCCTGCGGATTGGCAAACATTACGTGACACATGGACGACGGGTAACTGGGTGCGCACGATCGCTGAAGCGGTGTGTTTCATCGGGGCATTAACGCTGTTGGTGCTGCGTGAACAACTAGCGGCGCAACCGCGTTATGTGATGCGCCAGCAAAACTAGCGTAATGCTTGCTCCAGTGCATCTTCCGCAATCGGGAATGCCAGTGTCACCAACGGAAACCGCTCTGTCAGCCGCGCCAGTCGGTGCGCTTGTTCCTTGTCGTAAAATACCACCACCCGCGTATTTGGTAGCCGTTGCACTACTGCCAACGAATGCGGCAAAAACGCATCAGGAACACCCTCATAACCCCGCATGGGGATTCGTAACATGGCCTCGCGCTGGGGGTTCGGGGGCTTGGTGATCTCATAACCCCGCATGGGGATTCGTAACACCTCATCGCCGCTCGCTTGAACGCCGGGCAGAACTCTCATAACCCCGCATGGGGATTCGTAACCGACGTGCTGGACGCATGGGGCATTCGCGCGGAACTCTCATAACCCCGCATGGGGATTCGTAACTTCATTGTCGTCACCGTTGCCGGTCAAAAGCTGCGGCTCATAACCCCGCATGGGGATTCGTAACGGTACGTCAAGAGCAAGCCGCACCCGCACTCGCAGCCTCATAACCCCGCATGGGGATTCGTAACGGCTTCCGCCATCGCTGCCAGTAGTTTTTCTTGTTGCTCATAACCCCGCATGGGGATTCGTAACTGACGTTTAGCTTATTTCTGACATTCCTTCTGCACTCTCATAACCCCGCATGGGGATTCGTAACCGAAATGTCACCGAAAATCCGTAGGGGTGATCTGGTCTCATAACCCCGCATGGGGATTCGTAACAAAAGGCGAATTGGAAGTAGTTGGCGGCTTGGTCGGCTCATAACCCCGCATGGGGATTCGTAACCTGCACAGTTGCAGCGTTTCCGCGATCAATCCACCAACTCATAACCCCGCATGGGGATTCGTAACTACTTTGAACATTAAAAATGCTCCTCTGCTGAATCACTCATAACCCCGCATGGGGATTCGTAACCCATCGTGCTTTTTCCCACTCGTGCCAGTGCCGAATCTCATAACCCCGCATGGGGATTCGTAACCAATGGCGAAAAGCTCCATCACTAACCCGGTACGCTCTCATAACCCCGCATGGGGATTCGTAACAAGATTCTCTTCGGTGACTTTGCCACCCTCAATCACCTCATAACCCCGCATGGGGATTCGTAACTAAGGTGATGTCCCGCATCAGTTCCAAGATTGCGATCTCATAACCCCGCATGGGGATTCGTAACCATATAGCTGTAGCTTCCCATAACGGATGCTGCGGTCTCATAACCCCGCATGGGGATTCGTAACCATTTTGGACAAGGAAGGCAATAAGCAATACAAAGTCTCATAACCCCGCATGGGGATTCGTAACGTTGCCGCACCGGGTTTGGTTTTAGTGGCCCGGCGTCTCATAACCCCGCATGGGGATTCGTAACTGCGGTTAATGGCGGTTGCTAAATAGCTTTCTTGCACTCATAACCCCGCATGGGGATTCGTAACCCCTCATCGTGAAGGGGACAGCCCACAGGGGTGGTTCTCATAACCCCGCATGGGGATTCGTAACTCGGTGTCGGTTCCGCGCTTGCCCTTGGGCGTATTGCTCATAACCCCGCATGGGGATTCGTAACCCACCCTTCTTTCTGCCCGATTGATGCCGATATGGACTCATAACCCCGCATGGGGATTCGTAACGAGTCCATCGTCGGTTGTACGATTGCTGATGCAACGCTCATAACCCCGCATGGGGATTCGTAACGGCCAGTAAACCGCGTAAAGGCGGCAAAGCTCCATCCTCATAACCCCGCATGGGGATTCGTAACGTTTTTGGGTTTGATCTGGGTATTAGTCCCGACACCCTCATAACCCCGCATGGGGATTCGTAACCCGGTGTCACCGAGAGTCGTTAATGTGCCATCCATAGCTCATAACCCCGCATGGGGATTCGTAACATGTTAATCCGTCTATGTTGATAGTGGCAGGCCATGCTCATAACCCCGCATGGGGATTCGTAACTCTGCACTGCTTCCGGGTCAAGGTAGTTTTTATCTACTCATAACCCCGCATGGGGATTCGTAACATGATTACCCCGCCCTTTCCGGTTCCAATCAGATAAGCTCATAACCCCGCATGGGGATTCGTAACTCGATAGGCACGCCGAAGATGCGGTGTTGCTGTGCCCTCATAACCCCGCATGGGGATTCGTAACGCCTTGCAAGAGTGGCGACTCGCCGGGCGGTTTGAGCTCATAACCCCGCATGGGGATTCGTAACTGAAGGGTTGCAGGATTTGTCTTGATTGTTGCCCGTCTCATAACCCCGCATGGGGATTCGTAACCGGTCAACGATGGGGCATCGGCAACCATTTCTGGGGTCTCATAACCTCGCATGGGGATTCGTAACTCCATTTCGACAGATGCGATCACGATGCTGCCTACTCTCATAACCCCGCATGGGGATTCGTAACCTGGATGAAGACGAACAAACCCTAACTACTATTCAGCTCATAACCCCGCATGGGGATTCGTAACGTATGTGGACGCGAAACGGAGATGAGGGAGAGCATTCTCATAACCCCGCATGGGGATTCGTAACTCGGTTGGGCGCGTAGCAATCCCCTTGGTTATTAGTCTCATAACCCCGCATGGGGATTCGTAACTATATGTTCGGGTCGGCGGTTCTTTTCTGGTCTATCCTCATAACCCCGCATGGGGATTCGTAACGTATTCCGGGGCAATCAGGATACGCGGCTTTTGCCCCTCATAACCCCGCATGGGGATTCGTAACCATTACGGTGCAAAAGGCGCAAGGGGTCAAGCGTGGCTCATAACCCCGCATGGGGATTCGTAACAGTGGTGACGCGCATCCGTTGCGGGCAGGCATACATCTCATAACCCCGCATGGGGATTCGTAACGCCGAAAAACACCGAGTCACGCGCTATCAGTTACACCTCATAACCCCGCATGGGGATTCGTAACCTGGATAGATTCGGCGTACAGGTGCGTTTCTTCAAACCTCATAACCCCGCATGGGGATTCGTAACCGCTCGGCGTAATTCATCAGCTTTTCTCCAGCAAGTCTCATAACCCCGCATGGGGATTCGTAACCCGGTCACGTGGGATGTTCAGCGCAATGGCGCACTCCTCATAACCCCGCATGGGGATTCGTAACCATCTTCATCCGGCGTGACGCATGAGCTTCATTTGCCTCATAACCCCGCATGGGGATTCGTAACTGGAGCTGATGACATCTTTCTATCCAAAGAGCAACCTCATAACCCCGCATGGGGATTCGTAACTGGTATCACCACCACCGTCTATTCCGCGACAATTATCTTGTCCGGTCGGCGACAATTACGGTGGCCGGTTGAGTTGGTAGACTCAGGCGTATTTCTCTAAGGAGAAACCGATGCCTGGATTCCCGACCAATACTCAACAATACAGGCTCTATATGAAACTCCGAGAAGCAGGACTCACGCAAGTGAGTGCCGCCGTTAAGGCTGGCCTTTCCGAACGGACAGGCCGCCGTCTTGAACAACCCAGCCATGTCCCACCCGGCGGACAGCCAGCCCCACGAAGCTGGCGTACCCGTACTGACCCACTGGCGGGTGTTTGGGAAAGTGAGCTGGTTCCCTTACTGCAAGACAACCCTGAACTGTTGCCCAAGACCTTGTGGGAATACGTGTGCCAGCGTTACCCCGACCAGTATGACAGCAAGGTGGAACGCACCTTACAACGCCGCATCAAGGCGTGGAAGCTGCAACACGGCAAACCGCTGGAGGTGATGTTTTTGCAGCACCATGAACCGGGGCAGCAAGGTATTTCTGACTTTACCCAACTCAAGCCCAACGGGATCACGCTCAAGGGGGAAGCGTTTGCCCACCGCTTTTACCATTACCGGCTGGTCTACAGCGGCTGGTGCCACGTGAAGGTCATTTGTGGTGGCGAGAGCTATGAGGCATTGGCGACCGGCTTGCAGGATGCATGGTGGCGCAGCGGCGGCACACCCCGCGAGCACCGTACCGACAGCCTGAGTGCGGCCTACAACAATTTGGTTGAAGAACAGACCCTGACCCGACGTTACGCGGCGTTGTGCCGCCATTACCACGTCAAGGCCAGCCGCAACAACAAGGGCGTTGCCCATGAAAACGGGGCAGTGGAAGCTGCCCACGGGCATTTTAAACGCCGGGTGGCACAAGCATTACTGTTGCGGGGTTCCGCCGATTTTGACGCACTGGCGGATTACCAAGCGTTTGTGGATCAGGTGGTGTTGGTCATCAACAAGGCGTGTCGGACACGCTTTGAGGAGGAGAAGCCGCATTTGCGCCCGTTACCCCGGCAACGCACCAATGACTATGCAGAACACCCGGTTATGGTTTCCAGCAGCAGTACCATCCGCTTCAAACGCATCACTTACACCGTCCCTTCCCAGTGGGTGGGTACGCCATTGTTGTTGCTGGCCTATGACGAACGGCTGGAGTTGTACCACAGCACCGTCCATTTGCTGACACTGCCGCGCTTGTATGCACCCAAAGGCGGCAATGGGCGTTGCGTCAATTACCGCCATGTGATTGATTCGTTGGTGCGTAAGCCTCAAGCGTTCCGCTGTTCACAAATCCGCGATGACCTATTGCCTAACGCCGACTACAAGGCCATCTGGGCGCAGGTGGATGCCACTTTGCCACCCACAGAGGCCAGCCGTTACCTAGTCAAGCTGCTGTATTTGGCTGCCCAGTCAGGTCAAGAGTTGGCCATCGGGCAGTTTGTCATGCAACACCTGCACAGCTCCGCGTTGCCCAGCATTGCGCAGTGCCGTGAGCGGTTCGCCCCGGAAACCCCCAGCGGTGTCCCGCTGATCCAGTCGCATACTGTGCCATTGGCAGCTTACGATGCCCTCTTGGGTGTTACAGGGGTTGCCCATGGCTAGCTTGGAAGCACTGCCCATCTTGTTGAAGGAACTGCGCTTGTCCACCATCGGCAAGTGTTGGGAAGCACTCGCGCAACAGGCGTTGGACGGGCAATGGTTGCCACAACAATACCTTGCCGCATTGTGTGAGGAAGAAGTCAATGAACGCTACCAACAACGCCTGAAACGTTACTTGCACGAAGCCCAGTTACCCGCAGGCAAACGCCTGTCACACTTTGACTTTAGCGCAGTCCACGGCATCAAGGCCAACCAAGTCAAGGCATTGGTCGAGCAACCCCAATGGGTCAAACAGGCGCATAACCTGCTGCTGTTCGGCCCCAGTGGCATCGGCAAAACCCATCTGGCGTGCGGCATCGCCGCAGGCTTGCTGGAAAAGGGCTTCCGCGCCAAATTCTTCAGTGCCACCGCTCTCGTCCAGCAATTGCAGCAGGCCAAGGAAAAACTGTTGCTGGCAGAGATGTTGTTGCGCCTTGACCGTTACGAAGTGTTACTGCTGGATGACATCGGCTATGTCAAAAAGAGCAACCAAGAAACCCAAGTGCTGTTTGAACTGATTGCCCACCGCTATGAAACTGGCTCACTCATCATCACCTCCAATCATCCCTTCAGCGAATGGGGGCAGATATTTGAGGACAACATGATGACCGTCGCCGCCATTGATCGGCTCGTCCACCATGCCACCATTTTGGAATGCCAAGGGGAGAGTTACCGCCGACAATCTGCCATGAACAGGAGGCAAAACTAATCCACTTTCACACGACAACTAACCGGACAAGATAGTTGTCGCCGACCGGACAAAGTAATTGACGCGGCATAACCGTCCGCGCTACTGCTAAATCCTCATAACCCCGCATGGGGATTCGTAACCGGCTGAGGTCAATCATATTGCCAGTGTTGGCAAAGTCTCATAACCCCGCATGGGGATTCGTAACTTGGATGGGTTGAGCGGATCTACCGTGAAACGCTGCTCATAACCCCGCATGGGGATTCGTAACATCACCAGCAGGAGGATAACTACAGCCAGCCGGATTCTCATAACCCCGCATGGGGATTCGTAACTTGCTGGGGGCTGTTGATTGGACTCCTTTTGATAATCTCATAACCCCGCATGGGGATTCGTAACAATTCTTTTATTTTGCCACGTTGCGGAGAATTACCGCTCATAACCCCGCATGGGGATTCGTAACAGATTGATGATTAATCCCCACAAAACGCGGGGAACACTCATAACCCCGCATGGGGATTCGTAACTTACGAACACCGCGCCCTATTCCAGCGTGGGCGGTGCTCATAACCCCGCATGGGGATTCGTAACGGAAAACAATTCCCAGAGTTTTTAATGTGGAAAAAACTCATAACCCCGCATGGGGATTCGTAACGCCAGCGAAGACTTGCACGACCTCGCCGAAAAACTCCTCATAACCCCGCATGGGGATTCGTAACGCGTGGAATTGGTGTTCCCACGTTTCGTTCATTTGCTCTCATAACCCCGCATGGGGATTCGTAACTTGATGTGATTTTTCGCGAAAAGCTGCGGGCGGATGCTCATAACCCCGCATGGGGATTCGTAACTTGTTACGCCAGCCGGAACCACAAACGTTCCTGACGCCTCATAACCCCGCATGGGGATTCGTAACTTACCCAATGGCATACGACACTATCGACGGCAAAGACTCATAACCCCGCATGGGGATTCGTAACATTGATTGCCATGAGAGCGTTTCCACGAACGCGGGTCTCATAACCCCGCATGGGGATTCGTAACTTGTTACGCCAGCCGGAACCACAAACGTTCCTGACGCCTCATAACCCCGCATGGGGATTCGTAACCAGGGTCTTCCGCCTCACCAATCATGCAAGGATAAGCTCATAACCCCGCATGGGGATTCGTAACGAGGATTGGAAGGAGGAACCGCAGCAATTAAACAACTCATAACCCCGCATGGGGATTCGTAACTTTTGGCTTCGTGGTTTTGGGCTTGTTGGCTGGCTTCCTCATAACCCCGCATGGGGATTCGTAACTCAGACAAATCACAGCCTTAAAGAGCAAAATAAAGACTCATAACCCCGCATGGGGATTCGTAACTTAAATCGGCTGGGAAAGAATTGGCAAATTGAGAATCTCATAACCCCGCATGGGGATTCGTAACTTATGGATTACAGCACAATCAACAATGTATTTAAAACTCATAACCCCGCATGGGGATTCGTAACATAATCGCCGCGCAACTTCCGCGAATCTTCCAATTCCTCATAACCCCGCATGGGGATTCGTAACGTGTTTTAATGCTTTTAAAGAAGCTTTACCAAAAGACTCATAACCCCGCATGGGGATTCGTAACCGCGCTTGCCACAAAATCAGGAGTAAGCCAGAAAACCTCATAACCCCGCATGGGGATTCGTAACGATACAAATCAATACATTGTAGGCAACCTACCCGAACTCATAACCCCGCATGGGGATTCGTAACGCGTTAGTCTCATTTGCCGGGATGTTGACAGTATGTCTCATAACCCCGCATGGGGATTCGTAACAGGACATGGACAACATAAAGTGTCTTGCCTGTTCGTCTCATAACCCCGCATGGGGATTCGTAACTCATCAAGACAAAGCTCTAAAAAGTTAACTTTAGGACTCATAACCCCGCATGGGGATTCGTAACATGCGTAAATGGTTAGTTCGGCATGGTGTTTCCGGTCTCATAACCCCGCATGGGGATTCGTAACTTGCTGGGGGCTGTTGATTGGACTCCTTTTGAAAATCTCATAACCCCGCATGGGGATTCGTAACAGTGCTTGACGCACAGCAGGGAGTGAGCCTAAAAACACTCATAACCCCGCATGGGGATTCGTAACCCAGAAACCCAATAGAGTTAATAATCTTTTGTTCGTCTCATAACCCCGCATGGGGATTCGTAACCAGTTTCGCGGCCTGAATTACTCAAACCGTGAGCATACTCATAACCCCGCATGGGGATTCGTAACTCCCCAATAGTCATAAGCAGCAACGCGAACATAATAGCTCATAACCCCGCATGGGGATTCGTAACTCAGGAAAAAATGTGGCGATATTACAATAATGCGCCTCATAACCCCGCATGGGGATTCGTAACCGCTTGCAGTTGCGCCTTTTCATCCGCAATCTTTTTCTCATAACCCCGCATGGGGATTCGTAACGCGGAGGCTGCGAGAAGCAGCACGCCGTTAATTATTCTCATAACCCCGCATGGGGATTCGTAACCGTGATGATGCTTTCTGCACTAACGGGCTTTCTGCTCTCATAACCCCGCATGGGGATTCGTAACATGCAAAGCCGCTGGCCTCACGGGGCTTGCGGAACTCTCATAACCCCGCATGGGGATTCGTAACCCTTCCGGGCAAACAGCAATCAGGTCATAGATTACACTCATAACCCCGCATGGGGATTCGTAACAGAAAAACAGAGCGTCGATAACCTTCATTCGCCAAGCTCATAACCCCGCATGGGGATTCGTAACGGAAAATGGAGATAAAAGCGACAATGCCGCCGTCGTCTCATAACCCCGCATGGGGATTCGTAACAGGCTAATGGAAACACTAAATCTAGGCAATACTCGTCTCATAACCCCGCATGGGGATTCGTAACGGGGGCGATAGTGGCGATATTGATAATGCTGTAATGCTCATAACCCCGCATGGGGATTCGTAACCCGCGCCGCGCCCGATCAGAGATCATGGATTCCAGACTCATAACCCCGCATGGGGATTCGTAACTGTTTATGCTAACGGCTCTTGTTTGGGTTGCTCCACTCTCATAACCCCGCATGGGGATTCGTAACCGCCAATTTTGAATATTTCCCCATGCCGCGCAACGTCTCATAACCCCGCATGGGGATTCGTAACGAGTTCAATATTCATTTTCTACTCCTGTGATTCGTTCTCATAACCCCGCATGGGGATTCGTAACGCGTAACCAGCGTTTTCCGGGGATTGCACTGTTTACTCATAACCCCGCATGGGGATTCGTAACTGAGCGGCGAGTCAGAGTGGGTGGGGTGCAGTTCAGCTCATAACCCCGCATGGGGATTCGTAACCGTCGCCTCGCCTGATATTTCCAGCCACAAGTACGGCTCATAACCCCGCATGGGGATTCGTAACCGTGCAGCATTAACCTGCCCGCGCAAGCTATACGAGCTCATAACCCCGCATGGGGATTCGTAACTCGTAAACGGATAGCCCGCCAGCTTGATGTTTTCGGCTCATAACCCCGCATGGGGATTCGTAACCAATGCTCATTGCATCCAGCAATTTCTGTCCAGACTCTCATAACCCCGCATGGGGATTCGTAACCCGTGCAGCATTAGACTGCCCACGCAAGCTATATGAGCTCATAACCCCGCATGGGGATTCGTAACCCACCAGGGGCGATAGTTACGCCCCCGATAGCCAACTCATAACCCCGCATGGGGATTCGTAACAATCATCGGCAAAATGGTGTCGCCGAGTTGGGTCATCTCATAACCCCGCATGGGGATTCGTAACGGATTTGCACGCCTTTGCCGATGTCGGCTTGGAGCTCTCATAACCCCGCATGGGGATTCGTAACGAGCCAGCTCAATGGCTCCTCTTGTGCCTTTAATGCCTCATAACCCCGCATGGGGATTCGTAACGGATTTGCACGCCTTTGCCGATGTCGGCTTGGAGCTCTCATAACCCCGCATGGGGATTCGTAACGTTTTGGCACATCCACCAAGACCCGTCCCCCATGATCTCATAACCCCGCATGGGGATTCGTAACCAACCACTTTTAAGACACCCCGAACGCCCGTATCGGCTCATAACCCCGCATGGGGATTCGTAACCCGGTGCAAGCCGTGCCGGGTTTGCAACAGCCAATCTCATAACCCCGCATGGGGATTCGTAACCGATCAAGCAGAATTACTGAGCAACCTGTTTGGCGGCTCATAACCCCGCATGGGGATTCGTAACTTAAATTGATGGAAGCCATTGATATAGTTGATAAGACTCATAACCCCGCATGGGGATTCGTAACAGATGCTTTGGTTGATCCTGCCGGTGCTGAATATATCTCATAACCCCGCATGGGGATTCGTAACTCTTAACCTTGCGGTCAGCCAACACTTCACCGGCGCCTCATAACCCCGCATGGGGATTCGTAACATAACCATGCCCGGTTACATCATGCCGCTTTATTGCCTCATAACCCCGCATGGGGATTCGTAACATGCCCCAACGCCATCGTGTCCGCTAATACGTCAGCCTCATAACCCCGCATGGGGATTCGTAACGGTCACTACATCCGCAGCGGCGTTATTGTCCCAGAGCTCATAACCCCGCATGGGGATTCGTAACAAAGGCACGATTGTTACCAACGAGGAGGAAACCGCACTCATAACCCCGCATGGGGATTCGTAACGGGAGGCACTCGCAACATTTCAGCGACCGCAGGATCCTCATAACCCCGCATGGGGATTCGTAACCAAACGGAAATAGGGAAGTAGCACCCGCGCAATTGCCTCATAACCCCGCATGGGGATTCGTAACAGTGCTTCCAGCCGTCATGTGGCTGAACCAGTTCGCCTCATAACCCCGCATGGGGATTCGTAACCCAACTGCACCGCTTGACCTTCCGGGAATACCGCCGCTCATAACCCCGCATGGGGATTCGTAACCCGGGCAAACTATCGAGATAAAGAATGCCAGCGGAAACTCATAACCCCGCATGGGGATTCGTAACCAGGTGGAAGTCATCAATGATTTCAGCCGCGACGTCTCATAACCCCGCATGGGGATTCGTAACTTCAGGTTGTCGAGTGTTAGCCGGTCACGCTTGACGCTCATAACCCCGCATGGGGATTCGTAACCTGTTGGTTTGCGCCCAAAGCTGCCCGCATCGGTGCCTCATAACCCCGCATGGGGATTCGTAACTTTCGTCCTTGTCGGCTCCAATGTCCCTTAAAAACTCTCATAACCCCGCATGGGGATTCGTAACCGGTTGAATATCCTACTATGTAAGTAATCGCGGAAATCTCATAACCCCGCATGGGGATTCGTAACCCAATTTTATCGGACAAATCGCTATTGTTTTGCACTCTCATAACCCCGCATGGGGATTCGTAACATGTACGAACTAAGCGCGGTCGTATCAATGCTAGTCCTCATAACCCCGCATGGGGATTCGTAACCTGCATGGCGATAACGCCAAGATGCAATTGTCGCTGCTCATAACCCCGCATGGGGATTCGTAACTCCGCGCCAGTTGCGCGGTTTCGTCGGTCGTTAATTCTCATAACCCCGCATGGGGATTCGTAACTACCACTTTTACGCGAAACAGTACCACTTTTACGCCTCATAACCCCGCATGGGGATTCGTAACGCTGAGCTTTTCAGCTTTTCCGTCACGAGATCGTCAGCTCATAACCCCGCATGGGGATTCGTAACCCGTTCCTTGCATCTCCTGCTGGGGGAAGTATCACAGCTCATAACCCCGCATGGGGATTCGTAACCCATAAACAAAAACAACCAGCAGACAGAAAACAACCTCATAACCCCGCATGGGGATTCGTAACCAGAATCAGAACCGCCAACAGGTAGTGAATCAATACTCATAACCCCGCATGGGGATTCGTAACTAAACATAATTAGGAGATTGCATTAAACCGTTTACACTCATAACCCCGCATGGGGATTCGTAACGCCTGATTTCAAGCGGATTTTGGGTGCTTTTGCTTGAAACAGACGACCTAAACATAGCATGAAAATGTGGTGGGAGTTCATCAAACATCAGGGATTTTTGCTTCAGTAGCGAGTGAAGTTGCTACAAAACTGAGAAGTCACGGCGGTGGTCATCTATCGGTGTCTGTTTTAGCTCGCCTTTGCCAGAGCTGCTTTTGGACAAATGATTCACCTCGATATTTTGGCGATTGGCAGCACTGATTTGTGTCACGCGGTCGCCGGGGATCATCAATTGGCTCAATTCACGCCGTAATTTGATTGCCTGCGCATCGGTAATATCGCCGGTGAACACCGAATATTGATCGTGATTCAAATAACGCCGCAACAACTTCTTGAATTTTTCGGTACGCTTGGCTTCGACATCGTAAGTCATCAACATGAACATTCACACCCTCCGCTTAAACGCTTCGTATTCTGCTACGCCCAATACCTCTCGTTCCAACCCCAGTGCCTCACGGTAGATCCATTGCCGGAAACTGTGCCCTTGATAATGCTCTTCCAAACGCAAGGAAAACTGTTCAGCGACATTGCGCCGCCCCGTTTCTGTTAGTAAACACACCGCATCATGTTGCTCGAACCAACTGTCATCCAACATCCGCCGTTGCACCATGCGGAAAATCAACATATCCGTTAACACCGGCTTGAACGGTTCCGCTAGATCAAGACTCAATGAGGCACGCCCATAACCCGGCGAATGCAACACGCTAAATGTCTCTTCCAAATGCGTTTTACTGATTTCATGACGCACCACGGTGTAAACCAACTGATTGAGGAAGGACAATAAGCAATTGATCGGATTATTCGGCGGACGACGTACCCGCTTACCAAAATCCAGTTCCGCATGAATAGCAGGCCATGCCGCGTAATAATACTGGTGTAACTGCCCCTCAATCCCCATCAAAGTATTCGTATCCAAGGCTTTGGGCAGCGTCGTCACCAGCTTTTGCATATCGGCAATGGGCTGCTTTACCGCCTCATTGCCCCGATACTGGTGATAACGCAAATTTGCCAGCATATTATGCGCGGCTCCTCGTACCACCTCACGCGCCACACTCATTCGCCGCTCCGTGTTGAGCAACAATTCTGCTTGCTTGAGTTTCACCTTACCTGCTGGATTGTGATCGTAAGGCTCGAATGCCCCCTTGAAATAACCGTAGTAATCAAACACCGACAAGCGCACCCCATGCTTGCCACACAAACCCAACAAACGTGAATTGAGGCGACTTTCCGCTAACAACACCACATGCGACAATTTTTCAATCGGCAACGAGCGGACTTGATCGCCGACTTTAATTTGCAGCGTATTTTCATGCTGCCTAAGCTGTGCTTCCCGCGAGATAAACAAGGTTTCCATAACGTACTCAGTCAAAACCACAGAAAGCAGCCAACGAACAACTGCTACACAAGCCGATTTTTTTCGCAGCAGGCACTGCGTCTTGCTCCCCCAATTGCGCCAAACGCACCGATGCATCCCACAATGTTTGTAAACGTGCGGCATCCAACACCACTTCGCGCCGCCGCCGTGAACTCAGCACATGCGTAAACGCCCGCCACTGTTTGCCCGTACTGATCGACAACATCAACGCATAAAATGCCGTTTGATTGCTGGAAGCCTCGACCGCACCGCCCGTTCCCTTATTTTCGTACACAATGCATTCATCCCATTCAATCCGATCCGGTGCTAATCCAAACAAACCACGTACCGAATGATCACGCTGATAACTGGCATCGTGTAACGCCGCTCCCGTTTGTACCCGCGTGTACCATTGCGCAAAATTCACCTTATGCAAATACATCCACGCCCGCCGTTCGCACAATTCCACATGCTGGAAGTGCAAACCGTGCAAGTTGAGGTTGTCGACTCGTGCGAGAAAAGCAGGAGCATGTTCCCAGATGAAGGTTTCAGGCATTACCTACGACTCAAATCAGTAGGCTGGTGGTGGAAGCTGATAAATCCGCATCATTGCCCGGTATTAATCCGGTTAGACTCACCAGTAATTCAGCGGCTTTCATGGCTTCAGGGTGATCATCCCACGCCGCTTCTGCGTCCATATCGCGCTGGTTTTGCAAATGGCGTACCCATTCACGTAGCAATCCTGTGCCCGCCTCCAATTCCACGGTGCGTTTGGTATAGGGGACATACACCGTTAGGCGGCGACTGGCGCGATTCTTCTCATCCAACAAGTAATGTTCCAGCTCAAAATGCAGTTGGAAATACAAAGCATCGTTAACGCCGTATTGCCCAGTAATGCGCGTCATAATGTCGGTTTCACGCTCTAACCAAACCCTATCCACCTGTAAACGCCGTCCATCACCTTCGATAACCAATACCCGTGTGCCAATATCGCGTAAGTTCAGGGCTTGGGCAAACAAGCGTTCCCGCCATTGCACAGCGGCTTCACGGTAATAATCATCGGTTTCCAACGCAGCAAACTGTTTCAGCAAAGCATAAAGGTGCTTACTGCTTGACGGTTGGTGCTGTAACAAATGCGCCCGCCGATGTTTATGGCTGCTTTTATGACTCAACAGGACTTGCCAATACAAACCACTCGTATAAATCGCCTGCTGCGGCAATGAACCAAAATACAACGTTTCGCTGGTTTTACCCATTTCAGTGCTGTCGCCATTGAATGACTGTTGGGCTTCTCGACTCAATACTTCGGTCAATTCTCGGATGGAAACGTGTTGGTTTTGGTGGGTGCTTATCCAGCGATTCAGTTCCCGTAACCACGGGTTGCGATCCTCCAAAGCCGTATCCGTGCGTACTACCACGGTTCCATCTTCCCCGCGTCGCGCTGCTCGCCCATAGCGTTGCAGGAAATTCATCGGCGCAAACCCCGGCTCCATTAACATCACATTGGCAGCACGGAAGGTCACGCCCATTTCCACACTGGCGGTAGCAATCAGGACATTGAAATCATCAGGATTTTGCCGCCTCCCGGTATGGAAGCCGTAACCTGACCGGCTATTTTCCCCGCTATCGTCAATACTATTAATGACCAGCACCTTATCAGCCGCAATACCCGCACTTTTCAGTAAACGTACTAACGTGGGCATATCCCGCTTCAATGCAGCCAGTGCATTGTAAATCAGCACCACCTGACGATTATGCGTTACCTCTTCCTTCACCAAAGCAAGTTGTTGTTCCAGTACCGCTGGCATATCCGATAATGCCGCCAAACGCAAACACACATCGCCATGCAATGCCCGCCCGTTAGTCGTAATCACCTCGTGTAATTCCGCTATTTCCGTGTCAGGCACACCCAATTTCAACAAGGTCGGTTTAATATCCAATGGCGTAGCAGACAGTAAACTGACTTTAGCCCCGCCATACCCGGTTGTGCCATGCTCCGTGGGTACGCTGGCAAGTTTGGCGAACAAAGCTGCCAATCCAAACCCTCGCGCTTCAATGGTGTGAAATTCATCGAAGACAATGTGATCAAAATCGTCTAACACATCGAATACGCTTGTACCCGCTTGCCCTTTGTCCAGCCTGTAACGATGTAAAAGCTGGCTGACCACTTCAGGCACGGCAATAATCATTTCTCCACCGGAACGGGTAGTGTCCAATGCCTGCATCTGCCTGATTCGATAACCACGGATATTGTCGATACCTTGTTCACGCAATACCGCTGTTTGGTCTGAACTCCAAACCTGTACCTTTTTCTCGGCAACCGCTACTTGCCAATGCGCGGTTTTCACCAAATCGTCAATCAAGCTGGCAGCAATGTTCTGCGCCAAGCGACGGGTTGGCACAATAAACAAAATACGTTGCTGCTGTAACAATGCTTTTTGGAAAGCGTAAGTCTTCCCCGCGCCTGTGGGTGCATCCACAATCCGCACCCGTCTCGGTTCATGCAGCAAGGCTTGCTGCAACGGCGACAAGCCATTGTCCAGTTGTGCAACACAATGGCGCGTGATGGTTAGTTCCATTGTTGTACCGCCTGAAGTGCATCTTTAACCGGCATTCGTTCAGTCAGTTGCAATCCGTACAGTAAGTAACGCTCGACAGATAACTCATGCCCAAATAACGCAGCCGTGGCAGCATTCAAGCGCACTTGTTCTACTTTGACCGGACGTAAACGCAACATGCCATTGCGATGCAAACCAATGCGGATCACCAGCTCATCCTGACCGCTATACGCGAACGGATCAAAGCCAAACAATGCCCCGGTAAATACCACGCTAGGTGGTACTTCTTGGGTAGTGAAAAAATCTTTCAGGTTCCCTTTTTTCACCACATCCTGAATCCGACGTTTATAACCCGCCTCTTCGGTGAGATTCAGCCGACGAACCACAGGCGATAGCAAACGGGGTTGTTCAGTCATAAGAACAGAGGCTCGCCAAGGCATTGCCTCCATGTCACGGCGGTAATCTTTCGTTGGCAAGCACACACTGGAGCGCATCATGCCCAGTGTTGCGGCTAATCCAAACATTAGTGCCTGATCGCTCACCAATTCCGGCAATGTCGCCGTACCGCCTTGTACCATCAGCGAGTGGTAAGCAAAGGGAGTCAGGGTTTCCGCCTGAATGCCGGTGATAATGGCTTTCATGGCAAGCTCCTATTGAAACCATTGATCAAACAGCTCTGCGACGTGAGGTTGTGCCTGCCGGTACTCTTGCTCCAACGCACTACCACTTTGATTAAACGCGGCGATCAAATCAGTCTGCCATGCTGCCACTTCATCACCTTGAATGACCAGCTCATGGGCAGCTTGCAACAACTCATGCAGGCTGGCTTTCGCTGCAAGCACATCATTACCGTCACGACCTTGCAGTCCACGCAATAGCTCGTAAGGCGAGGTGATTGCCTGTTCAAACTTACCACCATACAGACCTACGACATGAGTACGGATATTGATGCCCGTAACGGAAGTTTGCCCGCCATAACTACCCGCCATCCCGACACTCAATAACAAGTGTTTTAAGCCGATTTCTGGCAATACCTGACCACGGGTACTTAATACCTGCACCATGAGCGTTCCCGGTTTAATAAAATGGCGGGTAAACAGGTTGTCACTGTTCTTTTTACTTTCCGCATCAAACAGTGTGCCATCTTCCATAGCGCGATTATGAAAGGTTTCATCCACGCACTTATCTTTAGGCAACAAACTCAATGCATCGGAATAATTGACAGCGGCACGTACTGGCAACACGCGATTGTCGTAGTTGGCAGAGTCACCAAATACCAGCGTATTCAGATCAAACGCAGCGGATGGATTTTGCCCCTTGTACAAGACGGTTTTGTTTTGCGGCAAACGCCCACCGATACCCAGTGCTCGCAGAATTTGCAACCCACGGTTGCGCTCAATGTATTTAAATTTATTGGGCACAGCACGAACGTACAAATCATCTAGCCATTCAATATCGGTAATTTCCTGCTCCGCATTACGGAATACCACAGGCGCGACCGCTTCGCGGATGAGGACTAAACTGATCGACCCCAGATTTTTTAGCTTAGGGTGAATATAGGTTTTCTTGTCGTCAATCGGGCTTTTGGTGGTTAATGCACTGATGTTTGCTAAATACGGGGCGAGTGCTTTCATAACAAATCTCCTTGTGTCGGTTCGAGGTTGGTAGTGTCTTCAATCAGTGGGGTGGTTTCGTTAATGGCGGTACTACGGAATGCTTGTAAAAAAGCCATGCGATAAACACTGCCCAATAAGCGACGGGTTTTCTGAGCGGGTGGTTTGCCATGCAACACGCCCAGCCAAACCTCGTGAACAAATTGGTGGGCAAAGTCCATACACGCCGCTTCTAGGGATTGTTCCTCACGGTGCTTCTTGGCAGCGGCTTCATCCTTACGTACCAAATTGGTTTCCAATTCACCGGCTATCCCGTGAATCAATGAAGCCGGATCAGATTGCCCAGCACTGCGCAACGCTAACGCACTGTCGAGACAAATTTTAAACACGCGCATTTCTACATTGGTAGATACTTGCCCTATTGGGCGACGTTGAATACGGGTAGCGGCTTGCCCTAGCCGTACTAATGCCCCATCGGAATCTGACATAGCATGTTGCTCCTCTAATTGCTGAAACTCTTTGAAAAGGCGTGCAGCCAATGGCTTCATTGCAGCCGTTTTTGCATTTTGATGTTGCTTTAGCGCATCGTGGGCATGACACCACGCCAAACAAATGGCACTAAAGCGAGTACGCGGGAAGGCATAAAGACCGAGTACGTCGTAACCTAAACCCGGTGTGGAAATCAGTGTTTGTGCCATGTTCAAGGTGGCAATAGCATCGGGGATTTGCTCCAAGCGCAATGCTTGATAGCCAATTAATGCCTTTAACACAGGTGGCATGGCATCAAAATAGAAAAAAGCTTTTTGGGCTGTCGGTAAACCACGAAATACATGAATCGGGCGACCAATACGCAAACAAGCCGAGAGTAGCAAGCGCAACATATTAATCTGATCTTCAGTTTTTTCTGGAATGCGCTCCAAGCGTGCCATACGGTAACGCTGCCGATAGACTTCCAAGCCTTTGTAATGTGCTTTACCCGGTTCAACTTTTTGACGGCTTAAGTCATATACCGACAAAGCAGCGAAAGTCTGCTCATTATTCAGAATCAAAGCACCAAACAAACCCGTCGTGACAGGCGAAGATAACATGCTGGGGACACCAGAAGGCTTGCCACCTTGAATGCTATACACATCGCTTCTCAATTTGTGTTCTGCCAGTGATACATGCCCAATGGGTACTTGTCCGTTTGCGGGAGCAGTAATGGAATCGGGTTTTCCGTCACGCCCGCTAAAAGCGGAAACCTTGACTTCGTACAAACCAAGATTACTGGCTATTAAGGTACTGGCGGGTTCATCCGTAAACAAACAGCGACCGATAACCCCTTCATCATTGGGAAAAGCGCGTTGTTTTGCTAGTAACTGTCCAAAATGCCGCTCGACCGCTTGTTGGACAGCAACACCTTCGCCCTCAAAGAATTGGCTAAACCCGACGGCTTCTTCCGTACCTTCCAACCATTGTTGCAACAAGCCGGTATCACCCCAAATGCGTTGATTTAACGTTGTTTCAACCTCACTCACTGCTGTAACCCACAATGCAACTAATACATAACGTGATTGTTTGTCACCCATGTTTTGCAGCCATTCCGGTAGCGTTGTATCAACAAGCTCCAATAACTGGCGTTCACGTTCCGCATAATCCGGTAAGCCATTTTTCTTGCTGACGGGCAATTTCAAGTTAATCAACAAGGTAAGATGCGCCGCTTTCAACAAGTACTGTTGCGCTGAAAATTCCAAAACATCAGGATCTGGATAAGGTGTACTGGTTTGTCCGCTTACTTTAGGCCAGCGGGGTGCTAAACCAATAATCTTCAGGCAGTCATCCAGCGGCTGTTTAATGGATTCAATCAAACTGTTACTGATACGAAACAGTTGCCCGATGGTGCGGCGTGGTTCTTTTTCCAGAAACGCCTGCAATCCTGCATGATCGGGTTTGCCATTTAATAGCTCAGGCAAACCACGGTTAGAAATGCTGATTTCCAGTTTGAAAGGTAAATGACTGATCAAACGTTTCAGTCCATCTGCCTTAATCTTCTCGGCTTGTGCTTTGGGCAGCAGCATGAACAAACGCCCATCCTGATGTACTTCTAACAAAGGAGGAATGCCCGCAATCCGTTGACAAGCAAAGGATAAACGGCGTTGCAATTCATCCAGTAAAAACGGGTGGTGCGGGTCAAACACATCCAGCGTTTCCCACTGCGACAACAGGACGGAACTAAAACTTTGCTCTTGTTGTAAACGTTGAATAATGGCTTCTAAGCCACCTTGCGCCCCATGCTCTTGCCACAAGCCATCCAACTTATCGGCTAATTTGACGTAGCGTTCGACTGCATGTTTGTAATGACGTGGAGGAGAAACCACCGCAGGATGTCGATAACGCTGGGAATCTTCCGCCTGTTCAATCAAAAAGCGAATTTGATCAGGCGTAAGTACAACCTCCTCACTTGCTAAAAATTCAGTGATACCGTAACGCTTGACCGCCATTTCAACGTGTTCCACCGTCAATTCTGCATCACGTGACAGTTGCAACATCTTGTCGAGATCGTGCAGGAATGCGATGGTCGCCAATACGGTTAAACGTTGACGCAACTCGCGTTCATCCATCTCCGGGTTTTCTAACAACCAATCCAAGGCTGCCAGCATTAATGCCCCGCGCACCACCGATAACAGGTGATCCAGCAGCGTAATATTCTGATTTTTCAGGTAACGCTCGCGTTTGCTTGCGTCATCATCCCAACCACCTTTACCGCTAATGCTCATCAGGTAGATGACACGTGGGTCGATAGACTTTTCAGCGTGAATGGCTTTCTTTAGCTCTTCACCCAAAGGTGCTCCGGCGCGTTCCTTCAGCACATGCTTTTCTAAAATGTCCTGCATGAAACGGCTGTAAATCTCACCCGCCAGCGCATTGGCTCGTTGCATTGCAGTACTCATCGTCCCACTCCTTCTTCCAACAAGCCCAAACACCCAAACCCGCTACGGGTCTTTTCCCCAATTCCCGCATACCATGCCAGTCGTAGATCGTCTTCACTGCCTTGCAGCAGTAACGGGGCTTGCATCCCAATCACAAAACTCTTACGTCTATCCTGAAAAATTTTTAGATTAACCAGCACAGAATGCTTAGGGGTAGCTCGTAAATACAGCGAGTCAGGGTGCAGTTCCAAGTTCACTTCACGCCCAGCAAGAAACGACAATTTACGGTTAATCGTGGCACTCAAGCCCAGTGTCGGCGCATCCAAGCGGTCATGCCAACGCTTGCCTTTGCCTTGATGCGCTTCATCGCTAAGCACCAAAGGTGAATAGCAAATACACCCTAATTGTGTTTGCTGCGGTAAGATCGGGTCAGGTTCTATCTGCACCCGCGCCGCCGCAAAATTGACAAACTCTGCATCCCAACGTCGTTTGGTGATATGTTCGGGTTTGAGGCGTGATAAAATTCGTGCGAGTGCTGGATCAGGGGTGGAAACAACCAAACTGTGAGCAAAACCCTGATGTCCACGATGCCAGCCAAGGGCAGCGAAATTCCACGGTTTGGCTTGATGCCCAATGATGTCGCTGCTGTTTGCACCGGCTTCTACCCAAGCATTAACCAACGCATCATGGATTAAGTCTTGATGAGAATAGACCTGTACAGGTTCGCCCTTGGGAATTTGTAGTCGGATTCGTAACATTGCTTTGTCCTGACGCTATGATTTTGTACAATCATTATCACACCATTTTTACGACCATAGCAAACTTGAATAAGTCATGAATCGCGACACATACAGACGTTTCGTCTACATTGAAACCTGCTTATACTGGGGAGCCGGTATTACCGCCAAAAAACTGGGCGAAACGTTTGAAATTGCCCGCCAGAATGCGCAAGCCAGCATCAGTGCTTACCGCGAATTACACCCCAGTAATATGCATTACAATCCCTCACTGAAGCGTCACGAAGCCAGCACAACTTTCGAGCCGCATTACATCAGTGATAAACCTGAACTGTATTTGAATTATTTACGTGGCAACTACCTCACCAGCCGTTTCTGGAAAGATGAAGACTGGAGTGAACTCTCGATTCACGATGTCGATACCTTATTTCGCCCACATCTGCACACCGATATTACCCGTACCGTGGTGAGTGCTATCCAGAAACAACAAGTCTTGCACTTGTATTATCACGCCAAACGGCAAACCCATTATTTAACCATTGCCCCTAACCAACTGGTCTATGCCAGCCGTCGTTACCATATCCGTGCTTACCATTACGAAGCCAATAAGTTCATTGACTTGGTATTGTCACGCATTCTTGAAGCTAGTGTGTCTGAAGAAGACGATTGGGTGTCGTCGGCGGAAGATAATGAGTGGAATACGTATGTGGATTTGCACTTTAAACCCAACTCCGATTTACCTGAGCAACTACGCAATACCTTGTTGGTTGACTTCCACTTAGAGCAAAATATTTACACTATTACTGTGCGCAAGGCATTGCAAGCTTACGTTTTACGTGAAATGGAACGGCTGGATTGGCAGCATAAGATTCCACTATGGTTTCCCGTACAGAATCACTCACCTAGTGAATAAAACCGCCAAAATATTGCAACTGGTCATCAATTTTACGAAAATCTTGGTGTTTCAAGAAACACAACAAAGAGGTGACAATGACTGAAGAATTGGAAACGTTAAACAAACTGCAAACTCGCCTCAAACAAGAGACACAATGGCGAATCAATGCCACTAAAGTGGCTGAGCGACGTAAAGTGCAGATTGATAAACTCAAGCAAGAATGTGCGGATCTGACTGCGATGTTGAAAATTACCGGTGCAAAATCCAATTATCTGTATGGTGAAATTTTGAAGGCTGAACCCACTTTTCGGCTACCTAAACACCTGCTAGAGTAGCGACTTATTTCGTGGTTCCGAATCCCTAAAATCGAGAAGCCATCCACTGGCACAGCCCGACTGACCAACGAGAAGCCACTATTCAAGGTGGTACGCACGCAGCCCGGAAGCTGCAACAAAAAACCATCCAACCACATCTACCGCCGCCAAGTTGCGCCTACAGGTACACGCGACCAACGGGAGTGCGGCATACAAACGAAGTATTGGCACAGCTCACAGCCTACCGAAAATTGCGGCAACGTCTTTGCGCCTGTCTCTTTACCAAAAGAGACAGGCGCGGGATTCCTGCCGCAACCGTTTGTTTTGTAACAGCAATAAGGTTCATGGCGCAGCGCATAAACCTGCACTAAAACCCTTGGGATGCTGCTAGGGCGACTGATCTTTGATCAATCCGCAGCTTAGCAACCTGCCATGCACTGGGCAGCTACCACGGGTTTTAGCGGGACACTCTGCCAGTAGCAACGCTGGCAACCATCCACTACCGCCGGAAAACCGGAAACGCGATGGGGAGGATACCGACCCTGACAACAGCACTGGCAACATGCCGCCAGACCAAGAAGCATGTAAAAACCGGCTCAACGAGCAAACCACGGCATGGGAGGTGCTTAATCCTCTTTTTCACTCAACAACCAAAAGGGTAGTGGTAGTGGTTTACTTAATGACCAATCTTGAACAGATGGATAACAACAATGGGGAAATACGCATCAACCCGTAACTTTGGCTTTGGTAAATCGCTGGCCTATGCGGGTAAACAAGCCCTCACCGCACGTTACGGTGGTGGACATTTCGGCACAACAGCAGCGCATACCTCACGCTTTGCGCAATTTGCTGACTACACTAAAAGCCTAGGCATCCGTGATGCACAGGATATTAGCCAACAAACACTGGAAAGTTACGGGCAAACCTTAGCCGAACAGGTGCAAGCCGGTGACATGAGTGTGTCTTATGCACAAAACCTGCTATCCACCGCCAATGTCACCTTGTCAGCGATGCGCGGCGACAATGCGATTAGTGTTAGCCCTGCGGCATTAGTGGGCGAACGCTCCCATGTACGCACTGACATACCCGGCGGCATTGATCGGGCAGCATTACAAGCTGCTACCACCAGCATGAAGCAAGCAGGGCTAGAGCGTGCTGCTGCTGTCAGTGAACTGGCACGTGAGTTTGGAATGCGGGAACGTGAAGCCACGCTAGGCAATTTAGGACGCTGGATCAGCGAAGCCAGAAAACACGGCGCAATTAATATCACTGAAGGCACAAAAGGTGGACGCGGACACGAAGTCGACCGCTGGGTTGCCGTCACACCGGCAGGAAGGGACGCACTACAGACAGCATGGAATGCCAGCCCTTCCGATTCCAACAACCTACTGACCAGCCACGAATCCTATATCAGCTTTGTGCGCGGCGAACTGAACAGCGCACGCGAACACATCAAAGAAGCCGGTATCGCGAAATACCATGATTTACGCGCCGCTTATGCCTGTGAGCGTTATGAACAACTCACTGGACACGCAGCACCCGTGTTAACCGAGGGCATCATGACGGCTGATCGGGAAACCGACCTAGCTGCGCGTGAAACACTCACCCAAGAGCTAGGGCACGGGCGGGTAGACGTGGTGGCTTCCTACATTGGTGGACGCAAATGAATATTACCTTGCTCATCGCAGCCGCAATCCCCGGCTCAAAATCCACTATTCATAACCACGTCCAACGGGGGGAAAGGATAGCCACCGCTATTCAACAACGTTACCAAATCAGTACCCCCCACCAATGGCAAGCCAAACATCTGCGTTGGTTTTTGGAAGTACAAACGGCGGGGATGTCCCATGCCAGCCGTTATGATTACTGGCGCACCTGTCGGGCACTTGCTTCGGTTCTGGGGAAATGGCCTGCATGGGAAAACCATTTGCGCGGCAACTGGAATATACACGCAGCCAAGCAACGCGGGGGGAGGCCAGCGAAGCTGGCTAATCGGGTGACGGTTCCATAAGTCCCGATAAAGCATTTCATTCCGTCTTTATCGGCTATGTGGGTCTTGCTGAGTTTGTGTAGGAAATGTAGGAATTTGTAGGAACGCTTTCCTACATGAATAGAATCAACAAGTTGAATAGTTAAAATCAAATAGTTACGAGTGATTTTTTTCGTGTAGGAAGTTTAGGGTAAATGCGTCGAATTATGCCTGCTTGCTCTTGGCTTTGGTGAGTGTTGGCGGTCACATCGGCAGGCTAAAAAGCGGGGTTTTGAACGATAAAAAACGGTAAAAGTACACCGTGAAGTACACCGTAAACGGTGCAGAAACAAAAAAGGGTTGCAGCTTAAATGTTGCAACCCTTTGTATTTGTTGGCTCCTCGAACTGGACTCGAACCAGTGACCCACGGATTAACAGTCCGTTGCTCTACCGACTGAGCTATCGAGGAACTGTCGGTTTGAGGCGCGTATATTATTTAAGAGTTGAGATTACGTCAAGTAATTTTTGCTAAAGCATCGCGTAATAATTTCACACCAGCATCCGGCTTGTGTGCGTTCTCGCTGATGAGCCGCCGAAACGCACGCGCCCCCGGCATTCCTTGAAATAATCCTAGCAAGTGGCGGCTGATATGCCCCAGTGGTACGCCCGCATCAAGTTGCGCCTGCACATAGGGTAACATTGCCAGTAACGCCGCCTGACGCGATTCCAGCGGGGCAGGTGTGCCGTAAAGCAGCGGGTCAACCTGCGCCAGCAGCCAAGGATTATGGTAAGCCTCACGCCCGACCATGACACCATCGACGTGCTGTAAATGCTGCTGGCATTGTTCCAGCGTGGTAATGCCACCGTTAATAATGATTTCGAGCGTGGGGAAGGCTTGCTTGATTTGGTACACCAGATCGTAACGCAGCGGTGGAATTTCGCGGTTTTCTTTGGGGCTTAAACCTTTCAGCCATGCTTTACGGGCGTGGATAATAAATGTCTGGCAGCCTGCTTGTGACACCGTGTCAATGAAGTGGTGTAAATCGGTGTAATCTTCTTGGTCGTCAATGCCAATGCGGTTTTTTACTGTGATGGGAATAGCAACAGCGGCTTGCATTGCACTCACGCATTCCGCAATGAGTTGTGGTTCAGCCATTAAACACGCGCCGAATGCACCTTTTTGCACGCGCTCGCTGGGGCAGCCGACATTCAGATTGATTTCATCGTAGCCGTAATCTTGTGCAATACGGGCGCACTGGGCTAATTCCTGCGGTTCACTGCCACCGAGTTGTAATGCGACGGGGTGTTCTTGCGAATTAAAGCGCAATTGCCGCGCAGGATCGCCGTATAAAATCGCGCCAGTTGTCACCATTTCTGTGTATAAAATCGCTTCTTTTGTAAGCAATCTATGAAAAAAACGGCAATGCCGGTCAGTCCAGTCCAACATTGGGGCTACGGTAAATTTTCGGTTAAGCTTCTTCATATACTATTTTGCGGTATGGGCTTTCGACAACAACACAAGATGTTAAGAGGATAATCTTATGCTGGACATGGATACTATGATTAATTTCCTACTGGGTCTCGCTATTATTGGTGTTCCCGCCTTCGTTTTTTACCGTTTGGGGATGCAAGTCGGCGTTGATAAAGGCGTGCGTCGTCAATTGGTGCGTGAACTGATGGCGAACGGCATTCTCGAAGAAGCAGACATGAGCATTCGAGGCACACGTCACTGACTCAGCCGTAAGCCGCAAGGCGATGCTTCGGCTACGCTCAGCAACCAAGAGAGTGGCACACCGACTCCGCCAGATGAGCGCGGGTCAATGCTGACAAACAGGGCAGAACCAAGTGGAACGTTGGCCTTGGGTGAGGTGACGGATAGGGGTTTGGCAAACGCGACAGGGTTCATCCGCCCGTCCGTAAACCTTCAGCTCCAGTTGAAAATACCCCGGCGACCCATCTTCACGTACAAAATCGCGCAGGGTTGTTCCCCCGCGTTCAATGGCGTAGGTCAAAATCTCGCGGATACTATTCGCCAGCTTGAGGTAACGTTCACGGGATATGCGTCCTGCTACACGGCGTGGGTCTATCCCGGCGAGGAACAACGCTTCGCAAGCGTAAATATTGCCCACGCCGACAACGATGTGAGCATTCATAATGAACGCCTTCACATTCACTGTGCGTGAGCGCGATTGGGTGAACAGGTAATCCCCATCAAATCCTGCCTCTAACGGTTCAGGCCCCAATTCACGCAGCAACGGGTGTTGCTGCACGGGGTCTGCCGTCCATAACAATGCGCCAAAACGACGCGGATCGTGGTAACGCACGATGTTACCGCTGGCAAGCAATAGATCGAAATGGTCGTGTTTACGCGGCAATAGCGTCGCATCGACAATGCGTAAACTGCCCGACATTCCCAAATGGATTAACGCTACCCCAGCAGGTGTGTGCAGCAGGATGTATTTGCCGCGCCGGGTTAATTGCTGCACAGTTTGCCCGACGAGGCTTTGAATGCTGTCGGGAACTTCCCAGCGCAAGCGCGGTTGGCGCACTGTTACCCCGGTGATGGTTTGCCCCAACAGATACGGCTCAATGCCACATCGGGTGGTTTCGACTTCGGGTAATTCAGGCATAAATTCCTTCCATTTCCACCATTAAATCAGCGCGGCATACATCGCCTTGCAAATACAACACGGTCGGTGCGTGCGGCTGCTGGGCTAAATAGCTGTCTAACGCGGCTTGTAGCAAGGGCAGGGTAGCGCGGTCATGCACATACACTTTGAGCTGGGTTAATGCGCCAACGCCGCGCACTGGTAAACCCAAAGTATCATCGCCGTGTTCGAGCAACGCTTCCAGATTGCGCAAGGTTTCGTGAAGCTGTGCGAGCGGATCACCCGTGTGCAAGGTTTCATGCCCGACAATGCTAGTCGTGCCGGAAATGTACAGGTGTTGGGTTTTCCCCCACGCTTTAACCGTAGCGCGTGAAAACGCGGGGCTAACCGGGCCGTATTGCCGTGGGTACAAAAACGCGCTGGTTTGACGCGGGTTTTCCAACTGCATTCCGGCGGCTTGCGCGGCAATAAAGTACAGTTGTAACCCTGCTTGTTGCGTGCCAATCGCGGTGGCTGCGGGTGGGGAATAGGCGAAATTACCGTGTGCGTCGAGTGCATCTTGCCGCCCTAAGCAAAACACTTGGTAACGATTGAGTTCACTTTGTTGCGCGGTAATCGCTGGGAAGTAGTTCCACATCCGCAATAAATACGGGTAGCCGCGCTGTTGCAGCAGTTCAAACACTTGCTGGTAAGCATCCCGGCTGGCTTGGCGAAAATCGCTGAAATCCGCTTCTTCCAACAGTAAATGCCCGAATAGCACCTGATCATTTTCACTATAGGTAATACTGGCGTGTTTGCCGTAGCGCACTGGGGTAGGGCTTAACCATTGCTCAGTACAAGCAACGGCGTTTAACAGCGGTAAACCGATGTTGAAAATCGGGCGGTTAGCATCCAGCGTTGCCGCTTTATCCGCAAAGCCAACCGCAGCTAACAGGTGCAGCCCCTCGTGGAGCTGGGCTGAATTTTTTTCCGCCAACATCGTGATGGAAAACGGCGCGGCGTGGGTCAGGGTAGGTGCTTCTCTCACAGACGTTACAGGGTTAAGCTGAAAACGCCGGATTATGTCACGTTTTGCGGTGTGATGCTGTAAGCGAAATTAGACAGCAAAACCGGACTCACGGATTTTACACAGGGCTTTGAGCACGTCTAAGCGCGTAACCACACCTACCACGCGGTTATCATCCAGCACGGGGTATCGGCGGTAATGGTCGTCCATGAACATTTTTGCCACGTCGAGAATATTATCTTCCGCATCCACGGTGCGAATATCCCGCGACATACGTTCACCCACAGTGCCACGCCAGCCGGAGTGATAGCCTGCGCGTAACGCGGCATCAATGCAGTCGGTGACAGATAGAATGCCCACCAGATTGCCGAGGTTATCGACTACCGCACCACCAAACAGGTTGCGTTCGGTAAAAATGGTGACGACTTCGCGGATGTCTTGGTTTTCGTGCAAGGTCGCCAGTCGGTTGGACATGTAATGGCGTACTGATAAAGAAATCTTCGACATGGTTGGCTCCTCCTGCCAGTGTTTTCGGGTCTTTTATGCCTGCTTACGTGAGGCTTGTTGTTGTGCAAGTTGGCGTTGACGCTTCTCACAAGGATTAGAACAGGAACAATCGCTTTTTTCTATGCCCGGAATGCCAGATAAACCGCCACAGCTTCCTTTTAAGCTACGATTATTGAGCAGCCAGCCAATCGCAAGTCCAATGATTGCCAACCCAAAGATAAGAAATGTTAATAGAAAAACTTTCATGGGTATTTAACCGTTAATCTTAGTAATTTGGAATATTATCATGCTGCACTGCAAAAACATTTCACGTTTGCGAATTTTGCGTTAGTATTAGCACGGGTTAGGCAACTAGCCCATTTCCTCCTAGCGGTTCGGGGTGGGCTTTCCACCCCGCTCTTTCCGATAAGAATCAATTATTTGCACTAAAAAAGTGCTAACCGCCAAAATCATCCAGCAAAATATTTTCTTTTTCCACGCCAATATCCAATAGCATCCTTACGACTGCGGCATTCATCATTGGCGGCCCACATAAATAATATTCGCACTCTTCCGGTGCGGAGTGATCCTTTAAATAATTTTTATAAAGTACATCGTGAATAAATCCGACGTATCCCGTCCAATTATCTTCAGGCTGCGGTTCTGATAAACCCATGTGCCAAGTAAAGTTTGGATTTTCTGCCGCTAACGTATCAAATTCATCCACGTAAAACGCTTCCCGCAAACTCCGTGCACCGTACCAGAATGACATTTTGCGCTTACTTTTCAAGCGGCGTAGCTGGTCGTAAATGTGCGAACGCATCGGAGCCATGCCCGCGCCACCGCCGATAAACACCATTTCATTATCCGTCTTGCGTGCAAAGAATTCACCGTAAGGCCCTGAAACCGTGACTTTATCACCCGGTTTGAGGTTGAAAATGAACGACGACATTTTGCCCGGTGGCAGATCATTCTTACCCGGTGGCGGGGTCGCAATGCGCACATTGAGCATCACAATGTCGTCTTCTTCGGGGTAACTTGCCATTGAATAAGCACGCAATACCGGTTCTTCGACATGCGATTCAATATCCCACAGCTTGTATTTGTCCCAATCGTCGCGGAACTTGGGTGGAATATCAAAGCTGGAATACTTCAAATCGTGCGGCGGGCATTCGATCTGAATATAACCCCCGGCACGGAAGTCGATTTTTTCGCCCTTTGGCAATTCCACCACCAATTCCTTGATGAAGGTGGCTTTATTGTCATTGGAACGCACTGTGCATTCCCACTTTTTCACGCCGAATACGTCTTCAGGCACTTCGATTTTCATGTCCTGCTTGACGGCAACCTGGCAGGCTAAACGTTCACCTTCGGCTGCTTGACGGCGGTTAATGTGGCCTTCCTCAGTCGCCAGTAACGTACCGCCGCCTTCCAGCACTTTTACGCGGCATTGAGCACACGTACCACCGCCGCCACAGGCAGACGACACGAACAAGCCTTTTTCCGCTAATGCGCCCAGCAATTTCGTGCCGGGTTTCACGATCAGTTCTTTTTCGCCATTTACCAGAATGCGAATATCGCCCGTTGCCACCAGTTTGGAACGCGCAAACAAAATGCCGTATACCAAGCCAATAATCATCAGGGTAAACAGGGCTACGCCCAACATAACGGTTGTCATTGCGTGTTACCCCTTATAACTGAATGCCGGAGAAGGACATAAAGCCCAACGACATCAGCCCGACTGTAATAAAAATTATCCCCAACCCTTGTAAACCGGCGGGGACATCGCTGTATTTCAGGCGTTCGCGTACACCCGCCAGCACTACAATGGCCAGCATCCAGCTAAAACCGCTGCCGAAACCGTAGACCACGCTTTCGGTGAAAGTATAATCCCGCTCGACCATGAACAGCGTACCGCCCAGAATCGCGCAGTTGACCGTAATCAGTGGCAAGTAAATCCCCAGTGCCTGATACAACGATGGCACGAATTTATCCATCGCCATTTCCAGCACCTGCACAATCGCCGCAATGATGGCGATGTAGCTGATCAAGCCCAGAAAACGCAGATCCACACCTTGCAGCAAGGCATTTTCCTTGAGGAATACGTTCAAAATCAGGTTATTGGCAGGCATGGTAATCGCTTGAACAATCACCACTGCAATTCCCAAACCCACTGCCGTTTCGATCTTTTTGGAAATGGCGATAAACGTACACATCCCCAAAAAGAACGTCAGTGCCATGTTTTCAATGAAAACAGACTTAACGAAAAGACTTAATAAGGCTTCCATATCAGCGATTCCCCAAGCCGTGTTTCTCATGAATCTTGAAGTCGTGGACTTCCTGCTGTTCCGGGTATTTGGTGCGGATCATCCAGATCAGCAGCCCAATCAGGAAGAACGCACTCGGCGGCAATAGCAGCAAACTGTTGGGCGTATACCAACCATCGTGTTTGGTTAGTGTCAGTATTTCGTAACCGAACAACGAACCTGCGCCAAACAATTCACGCACAAATGCCACACCTACCAAGATAATGCTGTAGCCCAAGCCATTGCCTATCCCGTCAAGGAAACTGATTCCCGGCGGATTTTGCATGGCATAGGCTTCCGCCCGCCCCATCACGATACAGTTGGTAATGATCAAACCGACGAACACCGAAAGCTGTTTTGCGGTACTGAACGCATAGGCTTTCATTAACTGATCGACCACGATAACCAAGGAAGCGATGATGGTCATTTGCACAATAATGCGAATGCTACCGGGCGTGTGATTACGCACCGCACTGATAAAGGCATTGGAAAACGCTGTTACCGTGGTCAAACCGACGGCCATCAGCAGCGCGGTTTTCATGGAGCTGGTCACTGCCAAGGCGGAACAGATACCCAGAATTTGCAGCGTAATCGGGTTATTGCCGATCAGCGGACTGGTTAATACTTTGCGGGCTTCGGGGCTCATACGCCACCTCCCTGAGAGTTGGTACGGAATTTTTGCAGGTAAGAACCAAAGCCGTTTTCACCCATCCAGAAATGCACAAGGTTATCCACGCCCCGGCTGGTTAGGGTTGCGCCGGACAATGCGTCGATTTCATGCACCGCTTTCGGGTCGCCCGCCGGGGCTGCACCTTTCATGACGCGCAAGGCAACTTGACCATCGCTGTTGAACACTTGCTTGTCTTTCCACAAAGCTTTCCAGGCGGGGTTGTCGACTTCGCCACCCAAACCGGGCGTTTCAGCATGTTCGTAGAAACCCATGCCCACCACAGTGTTCGCATCGCCTTTGAGGGCAAGGAAACCGTATAAGGTCGACCACAAACCGTAGCCGTGAATCGGCAAAATCAGTTTTTCCACCTTGCCTTGCGGGTCTTTCACCAGATACACCGTGGCGTATTTGGCGCGGCGTTTGATCGAGGCAATGTCCTGTTCTTTGGTCAGTACCAGGTTTTGCTTGGGGTCAACCGAGGCGGCACGTGCATCGAAGGTATTGGGGTCAATGCCGGATACGTAGTCGCCGGTTTGCAAATCCACCACTTTGGCTTCGATTTGTTTGAAAGCTTCATCGACGGATTTACCGGGTTGATCCAGCCCGGCGATTTGCAGAATGTTCTTTTTCTTGTCCAGCAACTTGTTTTCGTCCTGCACCGGCTTTAAGGCCACGGCTGCGGCGGAAACGGCGACCGAACACACCAGACACAACAGCAACGCTACCCCGTAGGTTTTCACTTTGCTGTCGTTGGGTAAATCTAAAAATTGACGCACGAGTTTCATGATTTAGCCCCCGCATTGGCTGCTTGACGCTTCAGGCGGCGTTTGATGTTGGCTTTCATCACCCCGTAATCCATCAGCGGCGCGAACATATTCGCAAACAAAATCGCCAGCATCATGCCTTCGGGGAACGCCGGATTCACCACCCGAATCAGGATGACCATCACCCCAATCAGCACGCCGTACCACCACCGCCCGGTGTCGGTATGCGCCGCTGTTACCGGATCAGTCGCCATGAAAATCATCCCGAACGCAAAGCCACCCGTGACCAAATGCCAATACCAAGGCATCGCAAACATCGGGTTGGTATCGCTACCAATGGTATTCAGCAAAATCGTCATCATGACCATGCCGAACATCACACCCGACACAATGCGCCAGCTCGCAATCTTGGTGAACAGCAAAAATGCCCCGCCAATCAGGATTGCCAGCGTTGAGGTTTCGCCCAAAGAACCGGGTTCCAGCCCGATAAACGCATCCCACCAGCTCACTGTTACCGCCTGCATTCCACCCGCCGCTGCCGCAGACAACGTGGTTGCGCCGGAATAACCGTCAACCGCTACCCACACCGCATCGCCGGACATAAACGCGGGGTACGCAAAGAACAGGAACGCCCGCCCCGCCAGTGCCGGGTTGATGAAGTTTTTACCCGTACCGCCAAACACTTCCTTGCCAATAATCACCCCGAACAAAATGCCCAAGCCCACCATCCACAACGGAATATCCGGCGGCATTACCAGTGAATACAAGATGGAGGTGACAAAGAAACCTTCGTTGACTTCATGCCCACGCACCAGCGCGAACACCACTTCCGCAATCCCACCCACAATAAACGTGGTCATGTAAACGGGTAGGAAATACAGCAAGCCGTGGAAAAAGTTATCGAAAAAGCTTTTCGGGTCGTAGCCAATCATGTCCATGATCGTGCCGCGCCAGCCTTCCGCGTGTTCCAGCCCCATGCCTTGCATCGCCAGATTCGCCTGATAGCCGGTGTTGAAACACGCCATGAACATCACGGGGAAGGTTGCCAGCCACACATAGCCCATGACCCGCTTCAGATCGAGCGCGTCGCGCACATGCGGTGCGCCGATGGTGCGGTTGGGTGGGCTGTACAGCAGCGTATCGACCATTTCAAACAGGCCGTAATACTTGTGATATTTGCCGCCTTTGGCAAATTTCGGCTCAACCTTGTCGAGCAGGCGGCGTAATTTATCCGTCATCGCTTATTCCCCCTTTTCCAGCATTCGCAGGCAGTCGCGTAACGCGGGGCCGTATTCGTATTTGCTGTGACACACGAAAGTACACAGGGCGAGGTCATCTTCATCGAGTTCCAACGCGCCGAGTTGTTGCGCCATTACCGTGTCGCGTACCAGCAAGGAACGCAGCAATTGCGTCGGCAAAATATCCAGCGGCATGATTGCCTCGTAATTGCCAATCGGCACCATCGCGCGGTGACTGCCGTGTTGCGTGGTTGTCATCGCAAAACTGGCGTGCCGCACATCCGGGCGCAAAAACACATTGAGGATGGAAAACTGCTTGAGCAACGGGTTCAACCAATGCAGGAACAAACGCGGCTGCCCTTCGGCAATCACCGCGACTTGCACGGTGTAACGCCCCAGATACGCACTCCAACCCGCTGCGCGGAAACCTGCCAGCAACGAACCGGCAATCACGCGGCATTGCTGGCAATCGAGTTGCCCTTCCACAATGTCATCGGTGCTTGCGCCCAAACGGGTACGCAGCAAGCGCGGCTTTAATACCGTCGGGCCTGCCAGCGAAATAATGCGTTCCACATACAGCGTGCCGGTGGTGAAGAGCTTGCCAATCGCAATCACATCCTGATAGCCGATGTGCCACACGGTTTTGTGTTCGCTGACCGGATCAAGGAAGTGGATGTGCGTACCGGGTAAACCCGCCGGGTGCGGCCCCGACCAACCGTTGTAACGGATGTGGTTGGCTTCAACACGCGGTATCGTCGCCCCTTCCGCATGATTAACAAACACTTGCGGCGCGAGTTTGGCAATGACTTGCAAACCACTGCGAAACGCTTCTGCCTGTTCGTTAATCACGATCAAGGGGGCGGCTGCCATCGCGTAGGTATCAATCGCGGTCACGAAAATAGAGGAGGGAATGCTGTCCGCTTTAGGGACTTTGCTGTAAGGCCGGGTACGGAACGCAATCCACTGCCCGGAATCCAGCAATTGTTGGCGGATGGTATCCGCATCCAGTGTCGACAATTGCTCAGGGGAATAAGCGGGGAAACTGACCGCCTCTTCCTGCGCATCCAACTGAATGACGACCGAGTTCAGCACCCGCTTCGCCCCACGGTTAATCGCTTTGATGACACCGCCGCCCGGTGAAGTGAAATTAACGCCCGGACTCTTGCGGTCAGTGAACAGAACTTGTCCACGTTTTACCCGATCCCCTTCCTGAACTTGCAAAGCAGGGCGCAAGTCGTGGAAGTCACGCCCCAACACGGCAACCGTCTGGGGGGCAGGGTGTGCATAAACCGCTTGTTCCGGCTTACCCGTAATGGGCAAATCCAGACCTTTTGTGATTTTCATGTGCTGCAACAACGCTCTTGAGGGGAAATGCGCCCGCACCCTAAGCAGACGCTAGAAGTGGTGGATTATCAATAAATGTCGACAATGTTGCAAGCGCACATGGGAAATAATGCGGTTTTTTGGGGTTTTTCGTAAATAGTGTCAGCACTTTAATGGTGCGGGGTTCATCATGACCGTTAATGGCTTGGGCTGAATGCGGATGCACTGCTCACGACACCTAGGCGTTCCACCAAATACAAGGGCAACGACACCAGCTTGTAACTAACATCCTTGCGCTGATTATCGCTGTTCACCACCGCATTGACGGTACTGACCGCAGGCAAACCCGCATCAAACCGCACGGCAAACGGTGCTTGTTTCTCCGCCATAAACTGGTGCAGTGATTTCATGCTGCCACTTGCGCCCGCCTTGACTTCAACCGGGATAATTTGCCCCTCTAGTGCCACCACAAAATCCAGTTCGGCATTGGCAGAGCGGCCTTCCCGCAGCCAGTAAGTCAATTCCCGATTGGGTGATTCCGCCAGCAATGCCTGCAAGTGTTGACCGACGAACTGTTCGGCAATCGCCCCTTCGTTGACCAGCTTGAGGTCATCGAATTGGGACAGCGTGCGCCAATTGAGGCCGCAAATGGCATTCATCAAACCAACATCCAAAAACAGCAGTTTGTAAACCTTTTCTTCAAGGCTGGCTTGTAGCGGCAATCCTGAACAATGGCTGTGAACGACCTTGCTGATGACCCGCGCCATGCACAACAATTCCAGATCTTTTTTGAGGACAGCACTCTGATCTTCCCGCGAGATATTGCTGTATTTAACTTTTACACCCACGTTACGAGCGGCGAAGTTAAAAACATCCAGCATCCGGTTCTGGTCACGGTTTTTGCCGTACTTGGGGAAATCGTCACGGTAGGTTTCAATAATCGAGTTATGAACGTCACTCACTGATTGGTAGCTGCGTGTTTCCGCAAATGCGGCGACCGCTTCCGGCATTCCGCCCACGAAATAGTAGCTGCGCAACAGTTGCAACAGCCGTTGATGTGCTACTTCACCGATCTCGTCGCTCGGTTGGTATTCCGTCACCACTTGATACAGCTTGTCTTCACCCAATGCCAGCAAGAACTCGGAAAAGGTCATCGGCCCCATGTGTAGGTATTGCACCCTGCCTACTGGCATCGAAAACTGGTGTGCAGCCAATACAAATTCCAGCAGTGAACCTGCACACACGAGTGGCAATTGCGGGTGGTCTTCGTAGAAGTAACGCAGGGCAGGGATGGCTTCCGGTACAGCCTGAAGCTCGTCCAGAAATAGCAATGCCGATTCATTGACGGCGGGCATACGCGGTAAGGCTTCGATTTGTTGCAGGATTTGTTCCGGGTCATTGCTGGCAAACGTGCTTGCCAAGGTTGGGTAGCGTTCCAGATTGGCGGTCATCAAGGTCATGTCTTGCTGCGCGGCGAATAATTGCACCAAAGTGGATTTTCCGACTTGTCGTGCTCCCCGAATAATCAACGGTTTGCGGTTTTTATTGTGTAACCAGCGGGTCAGGAATTGTAGCTGTTGGCGTTGCATAAAGGCTTGCCTCAGTCAGGTGATGAGGTCATCACTATAGCACAAATCCACAGTTAGTATGATTTTAGGGGTGTCTTTTCATGTGGTCACCATGATTTTAGGGGTGTGTTTTGATACGAGTGATCAAGCTCTGTCATTGGCGAGTGCTTGATATGAAATATATACTTTATGTATTATACAAATAATCAGTATTTGAGGTAATGCGATGGCAAATTTGCTCACCCCCCGGATTTCCGCCACCGAACTGGCGCGGAATCTCGCTTCCGCCATTGATCAGGTGCGCGTATCCCGCTCCCGCCTGATCATTACGCGCGGCAATCAAGACGTTGCCCAGCTTGTTCCCGTGATTAGCAATGGCGCAACCTTGGCAGACTTGGATAGGTTATTAAAACGCCATAGTCTCAGTCAGGAAGAAAAACGCGCCTTCAGCCAAGACCTGCGCACCATCCGTGAGGCGGCAACATTGCCGACATCAGCATGGGATTAATCATCGACACCAACGTTTTCATTGATGCTGAAAACGGACGGCTGGAATTGGGGGCAATCCCGGTATTGCAAACCGAACCAGTGTTTATTGCGGCGATCACGGTATCAGAACTGCTTGCTGGGGTTAAGCTTGCCAAAACCCCGGAGGAATACATGCACCGGCATACCTATGCCGAAAGCATCCTTAACACCATTCCGGTGCTGGATTTTGATACCGAAGTGGCACGCACCTACGCTGAGTTGTATGCGCAAGCCTTGGGGCAACAGCTGCGTAGTAATTTGAATGTGCATGACCTGCAAATTGCGGCGACGGCGTTGGTGCAGGGTTATAGCATCCTGACTACCAATGTTGATGATTTCAATGGTATTCCCGGTGTGAGGCTGATCAGCCCTTATGCATTGCAGGGGAATACGATTCACGAAGATCAGGCACGTTACGCCCCAAGTTCTTAACATCCTTGAAAAGAAGTCTAAATTTATTGCTATTTGCACGCCTTGGAATGCATAGCCGCCAAGCAAGACAGCAACTACTTCCGCCGATGCTCATAAACCCCATCCCACGAATCCGGCAAGCTTTGCGGAATAAGTGCGGCAATCCGTTGTAAATACATCCCCGCGATATGTTCATCGGGCGATTCAATCAAAATGCGTGCAAACAGTTTCGAGGCGTGTTCCCAGTCGCGACACCAGTAACAGCGCATCGCACGCTCGTGTAATTCGTGCAGGCGTTGCAATGCCGGGGAAAGTTCAGCAATTAAGCCCAGCGGTTGATACAGTAGCACGGTTTCGCGTTTGCCTTTAACCCGTACCCGGTCAATGGTGCGGAAGGTGATGCCTTGGCATTGCGCGGCGGTGTGTTCACTGACCAGAATATCCACCGCGTAAAAGCGCGTGAGGGATTCAATCCGTGCCGCTAAATTGACCGCATCGCCCAGCACTGTATAAGCGCGGCGGTGGTCGGATCCCATGTCACCGACGTTCATTTCCCCGGTATTAATGCCGATGCCGAGTTGTAGCGGGGTAATCCCGAACTGGCGGAATTCGTCGGCTTTGTCGGTGAGCATTTTGCGTAAACCCATCGCACATAATACCGCTTGGCGGGCATGATGCGGTTCGCGTAACGGTGCGTTCCAAAACGCCATGACCATATCGCCGATGTATTTATCAATTGTGCCGCTATTGTGGAAAATAACTTCGGTGGCGGCATTCAGATAGCTGTTGAGTAAATGTTTCAGCGTTTGGGTATCAAGGCGTTCCGCAATTGAAGTGAATTCGTGCAAGTCAGCAAACAGCACGCTCATTTCGCGTTTTTCCCCGGCGAAGGTAATGGCCTGCGGTTGCTCCAGAATACGGCTGATGTGTGCAGGCGGCACGTATTGCCCGAATAGGTATTGTAACTGGTGGCGTGTGCGGTTTTCGCGCAACAGATCGTAAATAACAAATAAGCCGGTCAAAAATACAATCAACACTAAGCTGGGTAATAAATCCAAGCGAATCTGTTGTTCGCGCCATACCCATACATTAGCTACGGTGATGATCAGTGCGAAAAACGTGCCGCCAATGAGCAATTGACGCGGGCCACATTGCGGATACATCAATAAGGTCAATAAAGCGATCGCGCCTAACAGCAGCAATTCAGCAGTAAGCCCCCACGCTGGTTCGTGCAACAGCATACCGGGGTTGAGCAAACCGTTGATGGCATAGGCGTGAATAAACGTTCCCGGCATTTCAGTTTGTATCGGCGTTGTTTTCAAGTCGCCCAGCAAGATGGCAGATGCCCCCACGATGACAATAGCCCCTTCGAGACTGTCGAGGGTATTGTCAGTGTTGCGCATAATATTGGTCGCTGAAATGACCGAAAAGGGTGCTTTACCCGCGTTAAACGGGATTAAAATATTACCCGCCTGATCCGTTGGAATGTTTTTGTTGCCGACGCTAATACCCGCGTAAAAGGTTTGACCAGCCATGCTGGCGGTGTGCAGTTGCCAGTCTTTTTCCATCAAAAAGCGTTGTGCCGCCGCTAAAGCCAAGGATGGATACAAAAAATCGTCGTAAGCTTGGAAAAGCGGTAAACGTCGCGCCATGCCATCGTCACCTAAATAGGTGTTGATGAAACCTTCCGCTTTGCTGGCTTGCTGAAGCAGTGGTGGGTTCGTGGCGTAACCCGTGGGTTCTTGAAAGTTCAACACGTCATCTGGCTGGGGTTTGGCTGTGGCGGGCAATGCGCCTGTGACGAATTTTCCCGAATGAAACAAAAAGCCGGACACAACATCGTATTTGGCAAATGTGGCGGCTAGTTGGCGATCTTCGTCGGTAATGCGTGAGGTGATTGGGCAGTAATCCGCTGTGCATTGACTGCTGGGGGCTGTTTCCACGGGCTGCGGTTCGGTTAAGCCAAAGAGCACGTCGAGCACAATCACGGCGGGTTCTTTGGCGCCGATGCGTTCAATTAAGGTGACGACCCGATCGCGAGTCCAAGGCCAGCGGCCTTCTTGTTTTTGGCTTAATTCGTCAATGTCGATAATGACAATCGGGGTGTTTGGTTCAGCCACGAAGCCTTCACCCAGCCGCAAGCGCAGGTCGTAAAGTGCCATTTCGGCGCGTTCCAGTACGTGTGCAATCGGGTTGGGTGGGGTTGCCAATGCCACGATTAACACAATACTAAACAGCAAGCCGATGAGGATTTCGGGGGTATGTTCTCGGTATTTCTGCCACATCACGCTTTAAATGTGGCACAGATTTGTGAAAACGGCGACGCGAAACTTTACGCAATCGCCGGGTGGAGTGCGATTACCAACGTGGAGGCAGCTTTTTTTCGATTTTAATTTGTTTGTTTTCAATGCGAATGTAACCGCCTTTGCGTAAATCGCTCAAAATCCGGCTAACCATTTCGCGTGACGAACCCACCATTTCTGCAATGTCTTGATGGGTTAAACGCGGCGTGGTTTGGTGTTGCTGCTCGTGGGACTCGGCTTCGCTGAGCAATACCCGCGCCACGCGCCCGTAAACATCCAGCGTCGATAAGGAGCGAATGGTGTCATCCAGTGCGCGTAAGCGTCGCGCCAATACCCGCAACATCGGCAGCAATTGTTCGGGGTACGCTTCCACAAAACGCTTAAAAGCATCTTGGGTCAAACACAATAAGTGGCTTTTGGCGACAGTCATTACCGAGGCGGAACGCGGTTCGTCATCCAGCAGACTGAGTTCTCCGAAAAAGTCCCCGGCATTGAGAAATGCCAACAGGGTTTGGCGACCGTCGGCATCGGTGGCATACACTTTTAGGCGGCCTTCTATAATCAGATAAAGCGAATTGCTGCGCTCGCCTTGGGTAAGAATCACGCTGTTTTTGGCGTAGTGGAAGTCGTGGGTCAGCGTCAGCAGGTGTTCAATTTGTGCTGGGGTAAGTTTTTCAAAGAGCGGGATGTCTGAAAACATAATGCCTTCTCCAATTTGATAGCACAGAGTATGGCATGAATTCCAAAATATGCCATTCGACGGGACGTTTACGCAGTTGATCTGCTGCGCAGGGGGATTTCGCGCAGAAGCTGCAAGGTGAACTATGCTTAATACAGGGTATTGCACGGTGATCTAAATCTAAAGGGAGTTGATTTATGCCAGCAACAGGACGTGAGCAGGCGGGCGTTGTACTTTCCAAGCGTGGAAAAGTAACGGCTAAAGGTGCTGATGAAGAAGCACGGATTCTCAAACGCGGCGATCCAGTGTACGCCGATGACGTGGTGTACACGGTACGCGGAGCCAATGCGCAATTAAAAATGCGCGACCGTAATGTGGTGATGCTACGCGGTGGCAGTAGCTTTCGCGTGAATATGTACCGCCCGCACTACGCGGCGAGCAGTCTGCGTTATGAATACATCAGTGGGGTTTTGCGTGAAAGCCGCCGCGACTCGGTGTTAAGCGGTTTGGGTATCACGGGTTAGGGTGTGCCATTGCAAATCCAAGGTTGAACTTGTGATTTGCAATGGCATTGTCTAAGCTTGTGATTCTACAAGTTAATTAGTTGAAAACTGTCCCATGATAAAGCGCAGTATCGTTCCTGAGTTGCTGGAAAGCAGTAGGGAGTATCCGGTTGTCACCGTATTCGGGCCACGCCAATCCGGTAAAACCGTGCTGACTCAACAGTGTTTCCCGGATAAGCCTTATTACCTACTGGAAGATCCTGATACGCGCCTAGCCGCAGAAACTGATCCGCGTGGGTTCCTTGGGCAAATGCCAAACGGTGCGATTCTGGACGAAATTCAGCGTTTGCCACTGTTGTTATCCTACATCCAAGGTATCGTCGATAAAACCCAGCAACCCGGTATGTTCATCCTGACAGGTAGCCATCAACCGGATTTGCACATGGCGGTTAGCCAGTCACTGGCAGGGCGCACTGCGTTATTAACGCTATTACCGCTGGCGCGGGAAGAGTTACAATAGATTAAAACCGTTTGGAATGCTTTTGATCTCATTTACCAAGGAGCTTTTCCGCGTTTGCATAGCCAACAATTGCAGCCTAATCGCTTTTTTAACGGCTACTTGCAAACCTACGTAGAGCGCGATGTACGAGCTATTTTAAACGTCAAAGACCTCAGCCGTTTCCAGCAGTTTTTAGTGTTGCTGGCGGGGCGTGTTGGGCAAGTGGTGAATTACGCGGCACTTGCTAATGATGTGGGGGTTTCTGCTACCACGATCCAGCAGTGGATTAGCGTGCTGAAAGCTTCTTATATTCTGTTTGAGTTGCCGCCTTTTTTCGCCAATATCCGTAAACGTGTGGTCAAATCACCCAAGCTGTATTTTACTGATACGGGATTGGCTACTTTCCTTCTCGGTATTCAATCCGCTGAACAGGTGGCGCGTGACCCGTTACGCGGCAATTTATACGAAAATCTGATGATTATCGAAATCCTTAAAGCCCATTTGAATCGAGGATTGCGCCCCGAATTGTATTTTTACCGTGACTCTCAAGGAAATGAAGTGGATTTACTCATTCGTCAGCGGGGTGGTTTACTACCCGTTGAAATCAAATCCTCTGCAACTTTTTCCACCGACTTCCTCAAAGGCATTGAAAACTTTCGGGCAGCTTCACCTGACTGTCTGCCGGATGCACTGGTGCTGTATAACGGCGAACAGTCATATCAAGTTAATCAGGTGCGAATTTTTAATGGGATGCACGCCGAATTATTGACTCAAGCATTGGGTGAAACTGTCAGCCGCGCTTTGCAATAAAGCGGGGTAAGTGTCTGCGTTTAGCGGAATTTTCATGCCCAGTGGGTCGAGTTCCCCAATCCGCAAATCCGTACCTTCCGCCAAGGTTTTTACCAAAGCGGGGGGGAATTGCGGTTCTTGAAACAGGCACACCGCCTGACGTTCAGTGATGAGGTTGCGAATGTCTTGCACATGCCGCGCACCGGGCAGGCGCGATACATCCAGTGTTACCGCTCCGGCAAATTTCAGTTCATAGTGGGTATCAAAATGTTGCCATGCGTCGTGAAAAGCGAGGTAAGGCCGTGTTTTTACCGCTGCTAATTGCGCTTTAATGCGTTCGTCGGTGGCGTTAATCTGCTGTACTAACAATGCCGCATTACGCTGGTAAAGTTCACGATTGGGCGGGTCAATTTCGCTTAACGTCTGTGCAATCTGGTGCGTCATGGCAATGGCATTAACCGGGTTAAGCCACACATGCCAATCTTCCCCATCTTTATGGGTTTCGTGTCCATCATCGTGCGCGGTTTCTGCTTTGCGGCGGGCGTGTAAGTGCTGGATGCCTTGTGCTTGAGCTAACGCGACCCGCTGGGTGTCAGGTGCTAAATTGCTTAACGATTTACTTAAGAAATTTTCCAAACCCTCGCCCACGTAAAAAACCGCGCTGGCCTGTTCAAGCAGGCGGCGATCTGATGGTTTAAGGGCGTAATGGTGCGGCGATGCGCCATCGGGTAATAATTGGTGTAACGCAATCGCTCCCTGATCCCCTCCGGCGACGGCGTAAACCAGTGCTTGTACCGGCTTGATAGTGCTGACGACTAGGGGTTTGCTGGCTGTTTCTCGTTGGCACGATTGCAAAACAGGAACACACAACAACAGGAATACCGTTAGAATACGCAGCATTTTTTCACTCTTTAAAACATTAGCAGGCTATGTCTACCACAATACTGGCAAAACTGGCGCATATTGGCTTGAGTTTCGGGCAGCGTGTGATTTTGCATGATGTCAGCCTCGAAGTGTACCCACAACAGGTCATTACGGTGATTGGCCCTAACGGCGCAGGGAAATCCAGCTTATTGCGGGTATTGCTGGGTTTGCAAAAACCCGCGCAAGGCACAGTCTGGCGAATGCCGGGGTTACGCATTGGTTATGTGCCGCAAAAGTTTCAAGTTGACCCCTTATTACCGTTAACCGTCGCCCGCTTTTTGAGCTTAACCCCGCAGCAAGCTAGTCGCGCTGCTATTGAGCAATGCGCGGAAGAAGTGGGGGTATCGCCGTTATTGGGGCAGGCGGTGCAATCGTTGTCTGGGGGCGAATGGCAGCGGGTATTGCTGGCGCGGGCGTTGCTCAACCAGCCGCAAATGTTGGTGCTGGACGAGCCGGGGCAGGGTGTGGATGTGAGCGGTTTAAGCGAGCTTTACCAATTGGTGAATCGTTTGAAACAAACCCATAACTACGGGGTGTTAATGGTGTCGCACGATTTGCATTTGGTCATGGCGGCAAGCGATCAGGTGTTGTGTTTGAACCGCCATATTTGTTGCTCTGGTAAGCCCGAATCGGTGTCGCGTCACCCGGAATATTTACGTTTGTTTGGCGGTTTACCAGCGGCAGGTTTGGGCATTTACACCCACCATCACGATCACCAACACGATATGCACGGTTGCGTGTTACCGCTGCATGAGCAAGGGTGCAAGCATGGATGATTTTATTGTACGGGCGTTATTAGCAGGTTTCGCGGTGGTGCTGATGGGCGGGGTGCTGGGGGTATTCTTGCTGTGGCGGCGCATGGCGTATTTTGGTGACACGTTGGCGCATTCGGCTTTGCTGGGCGTGGCCTTGGGCTTAATGACGGGGATGAATGTCAACGCTTGGATTGTGGCGGTGTGCGTGTTGGCGGCGTTATTAATGCTGTATGTGCAACACACCCCGGCACTCGGCAGCGATACGGTGTTGAGTATTATCGGGCACAGCGCGTTGGCACTGGGAACGGTGGCATTGACGTTTTTACCGGATGTGCGGGTGGATTTAATGGGGTATTTATTCGGCGATATTTTAGCCGTGACCCGCACTGATATTGGGTTAACGTGGGGCATGGCTTTGCTAGTCGTTGTTGCTATGGTGTTTTTGTGGCGACCATTGCTGGCAATTGCAGTACACGCGGAATTGGCGCAGGTCGAAGGGGTGCGCGTGTGGTGGGTTAGCGCGGCTTATATGGTGTTAGTCGCGTTAATGGTAGCGGTGGCAATGAAAGTGGTGGGCGTATTATTGTTGACGGCATTGTTGATTATTCCGGCGGCAGCGGCGCGGCGATTTGCCCGAACCCCGGAACAAATGGCGATATTTGCCGTGGTGTTGGGAGCATTAGCACTCTTGGGTGGCGTGGGAACCTCGCTGCAATGGGATACGCCAACCGGCCCTAGCATTGTGGTGGTTGCCAGCGCGTTGTTTGTGTTGGTGCAGCTTGTACCACGCCGCGATACCTAAGTGATTTACTGCGGATAGGATATTGTGCATCGCACAATAAAGTGTTACAAATTAATGGCTAGGAGTCCATCGTCGGGCGCGTTTTTGCGTCAGGTTGTCTTAAGTCCTTAACTTATGTGGCGTTATTTATGGAAATTACCGCAGTCTATCCCGGAACGTTTGATCCCATTACCAAAGGTCATCTTGATCTCATTAAGCGTGCGCGTAATTTGTGTGCGCATGTCGTTGTGGGCGTGGCTTCCAATCCAAAAAAGAAACCGTTGTTTTCGTTGGAAGAACGGGTTGCTATGATTCAGCAGGAATTGCTTGAGCAAGGGCTGACGGATGTGCGTGTCGCCGGTTTTGAAGGTTTGCTGGTGGATTTTGCCCGCAAACAAAATGCGAAAGTGTTGATTCGCGGAATGCGGGCGGTGTCGGACTTTGAATTTGAATTTCAACTGGCGAGCATGAACCGTAGCCTTGCCCCGGAAGTGGAGTCGGTGTTCCTGATGCCCGGTGAAAGTTTCGCGTTTATTTCTTCCACATTGGTGAAGGAAGTTGCGATTTTACACGGCGATGTGGGGCGTTTTGTTGCACCGCACGTGTTGAAAGCCTTGCAGGGGCGGATTTCACACATCCGTACCGAACGTGGTATCGGGCAAAAAACTGGGGAATTGTAATATTGATAGAAGTTAATGTTATGCTCCCAATCAGCCTGATAGAATCACGCGGAATAAGATTTGAGAGGAACTTTTTATGGCATTGATGATTACTGACGAGTGCATTAACTGTGATGTTTGCGAGCCGGAGTGCCCGAATAACGCAATTTCTGCGGGTGATGAGATTTATGTAATTGACCCTAAGCGTTGCACTGAATGCGTAGGGCACTACGACGAGCCACAGTGCGTGTCGGTGTGTCCGGTGGATTGCATTCCGCTTGACCCAACTCACCCTGAGACTAAAGACCAGCTTCAACTGAAATACGAAAAGCTGATGGCGGAAAGTTAAGCCATCAAGCCGACACGTTCTGCAAAACGCCTGCCCTGTGTGCAGGCGTTTTTGTTGGTGCGTTGGGGTTTGCGTGGTTGTTGCCGGTGGTGAGTAACACCGAAAAACTCAGCAACAAGACTGGCAAGAGACGCACTGATTTCATAGGCGTTTAGTCGCTGGTGCGCTGATAAATGACAGCAAGACTTTACGTTGTGCGTCCAGTAATTGCAGTTGATCACGGTTAACCGCATAAGATTTGGCTTGCGCTAAACGCTCCAAGTAATCGCGTTCCAGTTGATCGCGCTCACCCATGCACGCCATTTTAGTCGCGCCGATGGCTCCTGTACCAAACACCCCGTCGCGGCTGGCGTTGTAACTGCCAAAGAAACTATTGCAGCCTGCGTAACCGTTCATACGATTGCCGTCAAAACTGATGGAAAGCGGGCGTTCGGCATTGATCGTTGCTCCGTTAAGGGTTTTTAACTGCCATTGTGTGCCGTTCAAATTTAAGGTGGCGTGCGGTTTGGTGTTGGCTTCAAGGCTGCACGCGGAAATCACCGCCAAGCCTAATAAGACCAGCAGTAATTGCCCGACCAATGAAGTTAGAAAATTCTTTACCATCACTCATCTCCTCCGATTTGTTGTTATGCTTTATAGAGTGGTAAAACAGCGGAAAGTTTGCATTCAATCATCAGCGGTTTGCTGACGGGATGCAAAATAAAGCAGATAAACTGCGCGGCGATTCGATAAGAGGACAACATCATGGACAAATCCCCACAGCAGGTGTTAAGCCACTTGTTGACGCACACCCAAAGCCTGCAATTGGCTACGTTAAATGCCGAGGGCGAGCCAAGTATCAGTTACGCCCCGTTTGTGCAGGATGAAACGGGTGGTTTCGTGATTTTCATCAGCGGTTTGGCGACTCATACCCACGATTTGCTGCGTCATCCTACCGCTGCCGTGCTGCTGATTGCAGATGAGCAAGCGACCCGCCAAATTTTTGCCCGAACCCGCGTTTCCTACAGTTGTCACGCCAGCGTCATTGCGCGTGATGCGACGGAATTTCCGACACTGCTAGATGCGTTACAGGCGCGTTTCGGCGAAGTGGTCGGGGTATTGCGCGGCTTGGGAGATTTCGTGTTGTTTCGTTTGCAACCGCAGGTGGGACGCTTCGTGATGGGCTTTGGACAAGCGTTTGTGCTGGGTGGCGAAGATTTGCGCGAGTTACAGCCTATTGGCGCGGGAAGTTTGTAATGTTTCTTTTTAAAAAGTTGTTAACAAACAGTCTGATGCCATTAAGTTTGACGGTGCTGCTGTTGGTTGTTGGGCTGTTATTGCTGTGGTTTTCACGGCGGCAGCTCTTGGGTAAAGCGTTGGTGACAATGGGTGTTATGTTGTTGCTGGCGTTAGGTTATGGCTGGGGATTTTCTCCGGCACTTAAGACTTTAGAGCGCGAATATCCACCGGTCGTGGATGCCAGTAATTTGGCAGGGTTAAAGTGGGTAGTGGTTTTGGGTGGTGGCACGTCATCGGATGCTGCGTTACCGCTGGCGACGCGCTTGTCGGATGCATCCTTGGCGCGATTGGTGGAAGGGGTGCGGCTCTATCGGCAAATGCCGGGGGCAAAGTTATTGGTATCGGGCGGTAGTGTGTTTGGTTACGGTTCCGATGCTGATGCAATGCAGGCATTGGCGATTGGATTGGGGGTGAATCCAGCGGATATTGTACTGGATATGGAATCACCGGACACCGAAACGCAGGCAAAGCTGATTCGGACAATGGTGGGTAATGAACGGGTAGTATTAGTGACATCAGCATCACACATGCCGCGTTCGATAGGTTTGTTCGAGCGTGCGGGGGTTGGGGTATTGCCCGCGCCTACACATTATTTGGCGCAAGACAATACCGGATTTAGTCCCACTGACGTGTTCCCTTCACACAAAGGTTTTTTGGAGGCACAGCGAGTCGTCCATGAGGAATTGGGCATGTTATGGGGGCGGTTGCGTGGGCAATAATTCGCAAGGGTTGTGTGACTTTTTTCCTATTGTGTTGCCGCTCTTCGGCGTAATCTGAAGGTGTTGAAACGAAGGAGAATAGTGTGATGAAACCAATATTGTTAACCGCAGGTGTCGTGGCTTTATTGTTTAGCCCGGTCGCCGCATTGGCGGATCAGTGCGCTTACGTTACCCAAAAGCAGGCGCAGGCAGCCGCTGCGTATTTGCCCGCTGGTAAGGCGTTCGTGAATTTTTGTGAGCCGTGCGGTGATACCTTGTTTCCGGCAAAAGACAGTGTGGCTGCGGCGAGTTCTGTGGTGAATGCGTTGCCTGCCAGTACCACGGGGTTGGATCAGGATTACTGGGAACTCCAGATCAATGGGGGGGGCGTGGATTTGGCTTATGTTTACGCCAAGCAGCCTAACGGCACATTTATCAATTTGGCGAAATTAGCGCATTGTCCAACTCAGGGTGTTTGGAGCGCGTATGACGCTAAGGGTCGCAAAATGAAACTGCGTAAATTGCCGGGTTTGCAGCGTTGATGGTTTTGTGGGACGGACGGTAATTTTTTGGGAGTGCATCGCAGAACTTTTCTTGTTATCATCTAATCATAACGACAATGACGGGAGTAGGTGGTGAGTGAGTCGGGAGATGCTAATAGTGGTTTGGAAACCTTACTGTTATTGCATGATGAAATATTTCCTATGGATAACGGTTGGTGGACAAAAATAGAAGCTTGGCAAGTAGTTCCCAATGAGCATATGCCACACGGTATCCGTTATTCACTCACCTTGCATGACCGTCATAATGTCAGAATATTGGGCTATGACAATGCGCATGGAATAAAACCTCAGCGCAAAAAATACGGTGCTAAACGTCAAACTTGGGATCATAAGCACCAGCGTAAAATCGTTGAGCCTTATGAGTTTGAAAGTGCGGCGCAGCTTTTGGAGGATTTCTGGCAAGATGTCAGTGAGATGATGGGAGAAGAATGATGGTAGCTAAAGTTTTAAATGTCGGCGTTATGTCACGGCAGGATTATGTGCGTCGTACCATCGCGATTGCCAAAGGCGAATATATACCCTCACCCGATGAACCTAAAATTTGGTTTGAGTCATTGAAGTCAATGGCGCAAGTGCTGAGTGACGAAAATCAAGTATTGTTAGATGTCATTATCCGTCACAAGCCAGCTTCGCTTACTGAGTTGGAACAGCTCGCACACCGCAAAAAACCCAATCTTTCGCGCACCTTGAAAACATTGGAGCGTTACGGGGTGGTGGAGCTGCGTAAACAGTCAGGTAAACTCATACCCACGGTGAAGGCGACTGATTTTCGGGTGCAATTTGGGTTACACCACGGAAACGCTGCCTAAGCGCGATTTTTCCGCCCTGCTCCGTTACAATCAGCACTACTTATGGAGGTGTGCTGATGTTGGAACCCAAACCCGAAATTACCTACAGCGATTTAATATTTAATCCCATCGGCATCATTTCCTCCCCCTACAAAGAAAAATTCGGTATCCCCCGTCAGCCGGGTTTAGTCACCGAAGCGCAAGCCACACTCACCCTATTGCCGCCCTATAATCAGCCAGAAACGGTGCGCGGTTTGGAGCAGTTTTCGCACGTTTGGGTGATTTTTGTGTTCCACGCTACCCACGATCAGGGTTGGAAACCGACAGTGCGTCCGCCGCGTTTGGGGGGTAATGCGCGGCTGGGGGTGTTTGCGACGCGCTCGACTTTTCGCCCGAATCCATTGGGGTTGTCGGTGGCGAAGTTATCCGCCATTCAGGTGCAGGGGCGTACTATCAGCTTGGTGTTGACAGGGGCGGATTTGCTGGATGGTACGCCGGTATTGGATATTAAACCGTACTTGCCGTATGCTGACGCGCTTTCGCAAGCCAGCGCAGGTTTTGCGCAAGAGACACCGCCAGCAATGCAAGCGGTGAGTTTTAGCGCGTTGGCGAGTGCGCAATGTGAGCAGCAGCAAGCCCGTTGGCAAACCAATATGCGCCGTTTAGTCGAGCAAATTTTAAGTCAAGATCCCCGGCCTTCTTACCAACAGGGGCAACCGCAAGGGCGGGTGTATGCGATGCGCTTGTACGACTTCGACCTGCGTTGGCATTACACCCCAGCGGGTATTGAAGTGCTGGAATTATCCTCCAACTAATACAATTCGATTTATGCTAAAAACTGTTTTTTTGTCTGGGCTACTGTCTTTGTTTACTTGCTCCGCTGTGTTCGCGGCTGACGCGCCCGTGGTGTTGCCGATTCCGGTAACTGCGCCGCCACAACCGGCAGAATTGACCCTGATTCGTCAGCAACACACCACCGGCTTGCCTGATGAAATTCGTGAATGGATGCAGCAAAACGCTATTCCAGAGGCGAATTTGAGCGCGTATATCCGCGATTTGAACGCTAATGGCCCGCTGTTGGCGCATAACGATAGCGTGCCGCGCAATCCCGCATCGACCATGAAATTAGTCACCACTTGGGCAGCGTTAAAATTGCTGGGGCCTGCGTATACTTGGAAAACCGAGAGCTGGTTGCGCGGTGAACTCAACGACGGGGTATTAACCGGCGATTTGATTCTCAAGGGTTACGGCGATCCGTTTTTGACCGATGAAGCGTTCCGCGAAATGCTGCACGATTTACAACTGAAAGGCTTGAAGGAGATTCGCGGTAACTTGGTGGTGGATAACAGCTACTTTAATTTACCCCCGCAAGACCCCGCTGCTTTTGATGGTGAGCCGTCCAAGGTGTATAACGCGCCGCCTTCTGCGTTGATGTATAACTTTCAGGCAGTACGTTTTTTGTTAGAGCCGGACGCGCTGAATAAACGTGTCAAGGTCACACCGTTTCCAACGATTCCCGGTTTACAGGTGGATAATCAACTGAAATTGTCGGTGGGTGGCTGCAATAAAGCGCATTACAAACCGGGCGTGCGCCGCGAAGGCAATGTGGTGAAACTGGTGGGTTCTTACGCCACAGGTTGCGGGCAGAATTTTATTTTGCGGGTATTGTCGTCGCCGGAGGAAAACGTGTTTCACGCTTTTCGGGACGTGTGGCATTCGCAAGGCGGGGTATTTAACGGGCAGTTGCAAACAGGTGCTGTGCAGCAAACTGATGTGCGCTTTCATACCCACGAGTCACGCACTCTCGGCGAACAAATCCGTTTTGTGAATAAATGGAGCAATAACGTGATGGCGCGGCATTTATTCTTAACGACGGGTGCGCGTAGCGGCGGAGAACCTGCTACGCTTGAGAAGGCGCGTGTCGCGATGAGCGGCGTATTAGAGCAGGCTGGAATCAATCTTGATGGCATGGTGGTTGAAAACGGCTCAGGATTGTCGCGTCAAGAACGCATTAGCACCCGTCAGTTGGGGCAGTTATTGGAAGCCGCGTGGCGTGACCCGTACATGCCGGAGTTTATGGCTTCGATGCCGCTGCTGGGTGAAGATGGTACGTTGGCTCAACGTTTTGACGGTACGGAATTGCGCGGGCGCAGCCACATGAAAACCGGCACGCTCAAAGACAGCAGCGCGATTGCGGGTTATATGTTGACCCGTTCTGGTAAGCGTCTGGTAATTGCCCTAGTACACAACGGCTCAGAAGCAGGGCATGGTTTACAAGATGCGCTGTTAAAGTGGGCATTTGAGCAATAAACATCATGAGGACAATGGAGCCGCCCAATGAAAAAAATAGTGTGGGGCTTGTGTTTGATGGGGGTAGCCGCGCCGGTTTCTGCGGCGTTTTTTCAACAAAAAGCGGATGAACAAGCCGAAGCCAAAACTGAATCGCCGGTAAAAGTTAACGTACAAGGCGCGGATGAGGCTTTGGCGGAAAATCTGCGGGCGTTATTGCCGTCATTACGCGCCCTGAAATGCGACTCCCCGACTGATCGGGTAGCGCGTTTTATTGAAGCCTCCGATGAAAAGTTGCAGGAAGCGGCCGAGGCAATGGGGTATTACGATGCGCGTTTTAACGTAACTCCGGTGCGGCAGGCGCAATGTTTGGTGTTAAATGTCGCGGTCGTGCCCGGTGAGCCGGTGAAAGTGACCGATGTTAAGGTGCAAATCAGCGGTGTGGGTAGAGATTTACCCCAGTTTCGCGAGTTAGCTGCCGCGCCGCCGTATCAGGTGGGCGATATATTGATTCACCAAAAATACGAAGATTTTAAAACCAGCCTGAATCGCACCGCGAATAGCTTGGGCTTTTTCGATGCCGAATATGTTACTCGCACTATTGAAGTGAACCCCGATACCCGTCAGGCACAGGTGCGCATCCATTTTGATACGGGCAAGCGTTACCGCGTTGGTAAGGTGGCGGTGCAACAAGACGTGCTGGATGGCAAGCATTTGCAGCGTTTTATGCGGGTGCGTCAAGGCGATACTTACGATGTAGAGGCGATTCGTAAACAACAACAATTGCTGGAAGGCGGTAATTATTACTCGGAAGTGCTGGTTAGCAGTGATTACGAAAAAGCAGTTAACGGCGAAGTGCCGATCAAGATCGAGGCCAAACGCCGCAAGCGTTACAGTTACACCGGAAAAGTAGGTTACGCCACCGACAGCGGAGCGCACACCGAAGCAGGCATGGATATTCACTGGGTCAACGCCAAGGGGCATAAACTCAATACACGCGGTAGCATTGGTCAAACCGAACAGTCGGTGGAGGCCACTTACAAAGTACCGCTGTGGAACCCGGAACACGAATACACCAGCCTTGCGGTCGGTTGGAGGAAAAGCGACAGCGGTGATATTGAAAGCCGTGCTACCAAAGTGGGATTGGATTACAACCGCCGTAATAAAAGCGATTGGCAGCAAACCGTTTTCATCAATTACCTCAACGAAACCACCCAAGTAAAAGGCGAAGCCGCGACCAATGCGCAATTAACCTTGGTCGGTGCACGAGTCAAGAAAACCAAAGTGGATGACACCCCGTTTGCCCGCAATGGCTGGACGCTGGGGGCAGAACTACAGGGGGCGCAACAAGGCGTGTTGAGCGATCAAAGCCTGCTGCAAGCCAAGTTACAAGGCAAACGCTTGCAAACCCTGAGCAATAACGGCAAAGTGATTGTGCAAGCCAATCTCGGCACGACCTTGACCGATGATTTGAATGAAGTGCCAAAGTCGTTACGTTTTTTCGCGGGCGGAGCTAATTCGGTGCGCGGTTATGGGTTCGAGTCTTTGGGTGAAAAAAATGCCGATGGTGAGGTTATTGGCGGTAAGCATTTGCTCACCAGCAGCGTGGAATACGAACATCCGCTGGTCGATAAGTGGAGTGCTGCCGCTTTCGTGGATGCGGGGAATGCGTTTGACGATACCAGTAAACTGACCATGAAAGTGGGGGCGGGTTTTGGGGTGCGTTGGAAATCACCGTTGGGGCCGGTTCGCGCTGACCTTGCCGTGCCGAAAGACGACACCAGTGACGTGCATTTTTACTTCAGTTTAGGGCCTGATTTGTGAAGCGTTGGTTGCACTATCTGTTGATTCACCCCTTGGCGGTGATACTGCTGTTGTTGCTATTTACGTTGGTGGGCGCGGCATTGCTGGCAGTTTCTGGGGGCGGTACGCGCTTGTTAGTCAGTACCTTGCAGCGGGTTGTGCCGGATTTGGTATTGGAAGGCGTGGATGGCGCATTAATCAATCACCTCAATGTACAACGGGCGCAATGGCACGACGCAGGTTCGCAAATCGAGATGCAAGGTGTCGCCCTGCAACACGAAATGGATTTAGGTTCACGCTTAACCTTACGCATCGTGAGTATGCAGGTGGATAAGCTAGTGATTCACTTATCACCCGCAACTCCTTCCGCCACCTCGTCCGTATTTGCCCCGCCAACGGTGTCGTTACCTTTCAATATCAATGCTGAAAACGTCAGTGTTAAAACCCTCGAAATCTGGCAGGGCGATGTGCCGTTGGCTTTTCGCGATGTGCACTTGAAAGGTACTACCCGCGCTGGCGCATTGCATCTGGACACCTTGCAAGCGCAATTCCACGACGCTAACGGCAAGACAGATCTGACGGTGCAAGGCGATTTGGAGTTGCGTAAACCGCACGCGCTGGATTTGAAACTGGCGGTGGATTCCGCCAGCAAAGCGTGGGGCACGGGAACCAGCACCCTGCAACTGGTTGGCGATTGGCAACATTACACCGTCAATGCTAATGCTGATTGGCAATACGCACATTACCCGCGTTATCAGGGCAGTTTACAGGGCGACGGCACGCTCAGTGCGTTGCAAGTAGCGCGGCTACAACTCAATGGCAAAGCCGGGGATGTCACCGTTTCCGGTGCGCTGGACTGGAAAGACGCGTTACGTTGGGATGCAACTCTTACCGGCACCAAACTCAACCCGGAAATTTTTAGTAAAGATATGCCCGGCAGCCTCAATGTGGCGTTGACCTCACAAGGCCAGTGGGCAGCAGGCAAGCCGCAACTCACCTTAGACGTAACCCAGCTACAAGGCCGTTTGCGCGAATACCCGGTAGAAGCCAAAGGCAAAGCCGCGTGGGATGGCAAGCAACTGCAATTGGAAAAAGTCACCGCGCAAGTGGGCAATAACCAATTACAAGCCGAAGGCGGTGTGGGCGAGGTGCTGGATTTACGCTGGAAAATCGACGCAAACAACCTCGCGAATGCGTGGAAAGGGCTGGAAGGCAGTCTCAAAGGCGCGGGCACATTGCAAGGCACGCTGGCAAAACCGCAACTGCAAGCCGATTTAAAAGGCAATAAATTACGCTACCAAGATTACCGTCTGGGGGCGGTGGATGCGCAAATCAGTCAAAGCGGCGACGTGTATACTCTCAAAGCGGATGCGCAAGATTTCCGCAGTGGCGACACGCTGTTGAAAACCCTCAAGCTCGACGGCAAAGGTACGCTGGAAAATCACACCGTCAGTGCGCAATTGGTTCACGCCGAAGGCAAAGCCGAATTTGCCGCAACCGGTGCTTGGCAAAATCAACAATGGCGCGGCACGGTGCAAAATTTAGCATTGCGCAATACCGCCGCAGGCGATTGGACAATGGCAAGCGCGGTCAAGCTCGAAGCATCCGCAACAGCGTTTAATAGCTCTGAAATTTGTCTAGTGAGTCGTGGGTCACGCGCGTGCGGCAAGCCTACGTGGTCGCCTCAGCAGGGTGTGACCTTGACGGGTAAGGTGCAGCAAATCCCGCTACTGATGTTGCGCCCTTGGTTGCCGGAAGGTTTGAATCCTGACGGGTCGGTCAGTGCTGATTACCATTTTGAACAGCGCGGCGGTAAGCCAGTGGCGAACGCTAACGTGCGTTTATCCGATGGCAGCATCACCTTGCGTGGCGAAAAAGGTAAGCCTGAAACCGTGCGTTACAGCAATGCCCGTGCCGATTTAACCTTGAACGATCGGCAATTGGAAGGTAAAGCGCAGGCCGATCTCAGCGGTTATGGCACGCTGCGAGCCGATGGCGGGTTAACCTTGTCGCCGCAAGACGGTAATCATCGTATCAATGCGCGTTTGGCTGCGACTTTGCCGGATATTGCTTGGTTGGAACGCTTCTCGTCGCAAATTGAGCAGTTACAAGGCAATATCACGGCGGATTTGCAAATAACAGGTGCGCTCAGCAAGCCCAATGTGGCAGGTACGGTGCGTTTAGCCAACGGGCAGGTGCATTTGCCCGAAGCCGGGGTAACGTTAGAGGCGATTAATGCGGTGATGCAAGCCAGCGGCAGTGACCGTGCGACATTGACCGGTTCGCTGCGTGCAGGGCAGGGAGTGCTGAATGCCAATGGCACGCTGTCATTAGCCGATTTAGCGCGTTGGCGGGCAGACGTGAGCTTGCAAGGCGATAATCTGAAACTGATGGATACCCATGAAGTACAAGCATGGTTTTCGCCACGTTTACAGTTTCAGGTAAGTCCGGGCAGTGTGGCAGTGACGGGTGATGTGGTTATTCCGCAGGCAACAGTGAATTTGCGTGAAATTCCACCGTCAGCAAGTGTGCGTTCCAGTGACGTGATTATCGTCGGGCGGCGTGCGGCTCCTCGACCCACAGGTGTATTGGTGAAAGATGCGCCGCTGGATATTCAACCGAATGTCAGTATTACCTTGGGCGATAAGGTGAAATTCAACGGTTTTGGCCTAGATGCACGTTTGGAAGGCAAGTTACGGGTCTTGCGCACCCGTCAGGACATTGTGGCAGAGGGCGTGTTAAGCGTGGTTGATGGCGTGTACAAAGCTTATGGGCAAAACCTTGCGATTGAGCGCGGACGTTTACTGTTCAACGGTGCGTTGGATAATCCCGGCTTAGACGTGCGTGCGGTGCGCGAAGTCGATGGTGGCGATATTAAAGTCGGCATGGCCTTGGCGGGTACGGTGCGCAAACCGGAATCGACGCTATTTTCCAGCCCGCAACAAACCCAGAGTGATACCTTGAGTTACTTGTTGACTGGGCGTGCGATGTCAGGTCTCAGTGGTGATCAATCTTCCTTGTTGGTGGATGCGGTGACGCAACTTGGCGTGGCTGGTGGTGAAAGTTTAGTGCAGCAACTCGGCGGCAGTCTGGGTTTGGACGATGTGGGCTTGAACAGTAAAAGCGGTGATATTAGCCAAAGCGAGCTGTCTTTGGGCAAACGCTTGGGACCGCGTTTGTACGTGCGCTACATTGTGAGCTTGTTTGATTCGTTGCAGCGCGTGGCCTTGACGTATCAGGTGAATAAGCGATTGCAGGTGGAAGTGAAGTCGGGCATTCATCAGAGTGTCGATTTGATTTACAAAATTGACACCAATAAAGGCCCGCTTGGCCGTTAATCATGAGTTTTGTGGGGTTGGGTGAGTTTTTTATGCAGTCAGGGCTGGATTTTTGAGGCGTACAGCGATTATGATTGCCGCGTTCCATTGTGATGGTGCAAGGCAGTCAGTAATACCGTTTAGCTGCTCCAAATTAATCACAAAATTCTGCTTTCTCAAGGTTGACATTGGCGGGTGATTCACTCAGAATGTCGTCCTTTCCAGTCGGAGGGGTTCCCGAGCGGTCAAAGGGGACAGACTGTAAATCTGTTGGCTCTGCCTTCGAAGGTTCGAATCCTTCCCCCTCCACCATATTTTATTGGTTTACACGTCCAGCTTGATTCATTCCGTGATCCGGCGTGAGTAGACGGCTTCAGGCGGGTGTAGTTCAATGGTAGAACCTCAGCCTTCCAAGCTGATGGTGTGGGTTCGATTCCCATCACCCGCTCCACTACTGGCTGAGTCGTTAAATGGTTTTGCTCTCATAGCTCAGGTGGTAGAGCGCATCCTTGGTAAGGATGAGGTCGGCAGTTCGACTCTGCCTGAGAGCACCAATTATTCAGAAATGTAACGGGAAGTTATCGGTCATGGCAAAAGGTAAATTTGAGCGTAATAAAACGCACGTAAACGTCGGCACGATTGGTCACGTTGACCACGGCAAAACCACGCTGACGGCGGCACTGACGGTTGTTCAGGCTAAGCTGTATGGTGGTGAATCTAAGGCTTACGATCAAATCGATGCTGCTCCTGAAGAAAGAGCGCGTGGTATCACTATCTCCACAGCGCACGTAGAATATGAATCTGCAACACGCCACTACGCACACGTAGACTGCCCAGGCCATGCTGACTATGTTAAAAACATGATCACGGGTGCGGCTCAGATGGACGGCGCGATTCTGGTTTGTTCTGCTGCTGACGGTCCAATGCCACAGACACGTGAGCATATCTTGCTGTCTCGTCAGGTTGGCGTTCCTTACGTTCTGGTTTACATGAATAAATGTGACTTGGTTGATGACGCAGAGCTGTTAGAGCTGGTTGAAATGGAGCTGCGTGAGCTGCTGAGCAGTTATGACTTCCCTGGTGATGATACGCCAATCGTTCAAGGTTCAGCGCGTCTGGCTTTGGAAGGTGATACGTCAGAAATCGGTGTGCCATCTATCGCACGTTTGATCGAAGCAATCGATACCTTTATTCCAGATCCAGTGCGTGCAGTTGACGGCACATTCCTGATGCCAGTTGAAGACGTATTCTCCATCTCAGGTCGTGGTACAGTAGTTACTGGTCGTATCGAGCGTGGTTTGGTTAAAGTTGGTGAGACCATCGAAATCGTTGGTATCCGCGAAACTAAAGCGACTACTGTTACGGGCGTTGAAATGTTCCGTAAGTTGTTGGATCAAGGTATGGCGGGTGACAATGTTGGTTTGTTGCTGCGTGGTACTAAGCGTGAAGACGTTGAGCGTGGTCAGGTTCTGTGTAAGCCGGGTTCAATCAAGCCGCACACTACGTTTGAAGCAGAAGTTTATGTTCTGTCTAAAGATGAAGGTGGTCGCCATACGCCATTCTTCAAAGGCTATCGCCCGCAGTTCTACTTCCGTACTACGGACGTGACCGGTGCTTGCGAACTGCCAGAAGGCGTTGAAATGGTTATGCCGGGTGACAACGTTAAATTGGTTGTTACGCTGATTAACCCAATCGCGATGGAAGACGGTCTGCGTTTCGCTATCCGCGAAGGTGGTCGTACCGTTGGTGCTGGCGTTGTTTCTAAGATCATTGCGTAAATAGCATCTTGTGTTTTGAAAGAGTAGGGAGTAGTCTCCCTGCTCTTTCTTTCCCTTACAGGGCAATAGCTCAATTGGCAGAGCGGCGGTCTCCAAAACCGCAGGTTGGGGGTTCGATTCCCTCTTGCCCTGCCATCTTTAATAGATGGCTTTGGATAGTGGATTGTAAGTTAACGTTTTTGCAGTGGACTGCCCAAAGTCATACGGCTTCAGGTTTTTGGATAAGAATATGTCAGTAAATACCGAAGAACAGGGCTCCTCACTTGATACGGTAAAGCTCATTGTTTCCCTCGCCCTGCTAATCACAGGTATTGCGGGGTTTTACTATTTTGAGACTTGGCAGGGTGAGGCGGTATCGTTGCTTCTCCGCGTATTAGGTTTGCTTGCTATCGTAGGTGCTGCTGTATTTACAGCATTGAGTACATTGAGTGGTAAGCGGTTGTTAGGCTTTATGAAAGACTCCCGTTTGGAAGTCCGTAAAATGGTCTGGCCTACCCGTGCTGAAACGCTCCAGACAACCCTAATGGTAATGGTGATTGTGCTAGTTTTGGCGATTTTTCTCTGGGGTGTTGACTCTCTGCTTGGTTGGAGTGTTAAAAGCCTGCTCGGTGGAGGTTCCTAATGGCGATGCGTTGGTATGTTGTTCAAGCCTATTCCGGGTTTGAGAATCAGGTAAAACGTTCGCTTGAAGAGCGTGTTATACGTTTTGGATTGCAAGATGCTTTTGGTCAGGCGTTGGTTCCCACTGAAGAAGTGGTTGAGATGCGCGATGGTCAAAAACGCAGAAGTGAGCGTAAGTTCTTTCCGGGCTATGTATTAGTCGAAATGGAAATGAATGACGAAACTTGGCATATGGTAAAGGAAACACCAAAAGTTTTGGGTTTCATCGGCGGTAAAGCAGACAAGCCAGCTCCAATTACGCAAAAAGAAGTCGATAATATTATGCGTCGCGTTGAAGAAGGCGCGGAAAAGCCACGTCCGAAGGTTCTCTTCGATGCTGGCGAAGTGGTGCGTGTAACTGACGGGCCATTTAAAGACTTCAACGGCGTGGTCGAAGAAGCAAATTACGAAAAAAGTCGTCTGTTAGTGGCAGTGCAAATTTTTGGTCGCTCAACGCCCGTTGAGCTTGAGTTCTATCAGGTCGAGAAAGCCTGACTCGGTAGTCACGGGGAGCCGTAAGGCGTTATTACCCATTTATAGGAAAACATCATGGCAAAGAAAGTCATTGCTTTCATCAAGCTGCAAGTTCCGGCTGGTAAAGCAAACCCAAGTCCACCAATCGGTCCTGCACTGGGTCAACGTGGTTTGAATATTATGGAATTCTGCAAAGCGTTCAATGCCGCTACGCAGGGTCTCGAAGTTGGTTTGCCAACACCTGTTGTAATTACAGCATACAGCGATAAAAGCTTTACGTTTGTAATGAAAACAACACCTGCTTCTGTATTGTTGAAAAAGGCCGCTGGCATCCAGTCCGGTAGTGCCAAACCTAACAGCAATAAAGTAGGTAAAGTCACGCTGGCGCAGTTGGAAGACATTGCTAAAGCTAAAACCCCTGATTTGACTGCGGCTAGTTTAGAAGCTGCGGTACGTACTATCGCAGGCACAGCCCGTAGTATGGGTCTTGAAGTGGAGGGTGTGTAAGATGGCAAAATTAACCAAACGCCAAAAAGCAATCGCAGAAAAAATCGACCGCACCAAGTCTTATGTTGTAGCTGATGCGCTTGATACCCTGAAATCGCTGCCACGTGCAAAGTTTTTAGAAAGCGTTGATGTCAGTGTTAACTTGGGTGTTGACCCGCGTAAATCTGACCAAGTTGTGCGTGGTTCTACGGTACTGCCAAACGGCAACGGTAAAACTGTGCGCGTTGCAGTATTCGCACAAGGTGCAAATGCTGAAGCAGCGACGGCTGCTGGTGCTGACATCGTAGGTTTCGATGATTTAGCTGCTGAAATCAAAGCCGGTAAGATGGACTTTGATGTGGTTATCGCCAGCCCAGATGCAATGCGCGTCGTAGGTCAGTTGGGTCAAATCCTCGGTCCGCGTGGTTTGATGCCTAACCCTAAAGTTGGCACAGTAACGCCAGACGTTGCAGGTGCAGTGCGTAACGCAAAATCGGGTCAGGTACGTTACCGTACTGATAAAGCCGGTATCATCCATTGCTCTGTTGGCAATGTTGATTTTGATACTGACAAGTTGGTCGGCAACATCAATGCATTGGTATCCGACTTAATGAAGATGAAGCCATCCACTTCCAAGGGTGTTTATCTGAAGAAAGTTTCTGTATCCACAACGATGGGTACAGGTTTGACAGTCGATAACGCATCACTGTCTTACTAACAGAATTGGGACGGTTAACCTGTCCCTTTCTCCCGTTCCCAAGGATGGGGACTGCCGCAAGGCAAAAAGATATACAGGATGTATGTCGTCAAAGACCGCAGGTGCTTAAAGCCTTAAGCTTAATGGTTCTGCATAATCTGTAGAGAACCTGCGCAGATGGCGTTCCCCGAGTCAGTAAGATGGTTTGGGACGCTGTTTCCTTCGCAAGCCGGATTTCCGGCAAGTGATCGATAAATGGTGGATTATCCGCCAAACCAGGAGTAGATAACGTGGCATTAACACTGCAAGAGAAAAAAGAGATTGTCTCTGAAGTGGCCGCAGTTGCTGCAAGTGCTTATTCTGCGGTAGCTGCTGAGTACCGTGGATTGACCGTAGCTCAACTCACTACGTTGCGTCAAAACGCACGTAAGAATGGGGTGTACCTGCGTGTTGTGAAGAATAATCTGGCGCGAATCGCTGTTAAAGGTACTGCTTTCGAGTGTATCCAAGACGGTTTGGTTGGTCCGTTGGTATTGGCGTTTTCTCAGGAAGACCCAGGCTCAGCGGCACGTCTGATTAAAGACTTCAAGAAAGACAAAGCCCATGACAAGATGGAAGTAAAGTTCGTCGCTATCGACGGTGCTATGCTCCCAGCTTCTGAATTGGATCGTCTGGCGAAATTGCCAACCCGCGATCAGGCACTGGCCACCTTGGCTGCTGTCCTGCGTGCACCGTTGGATAAATTCGCTCGCACTCTTGCTGCATTGCGTGACCAAAAAGCTGAAGCCGCTGGCATTAGCTTAGATTGATTACTGATTTAGGTTTTGGAGAAACAAAATGGCTTGTACTAAAGAAGATATGTTGGAAACGTTTGCCAACATGACTGTAACTGAAATCGTTGACCTGATTTCAGCAATCGAAGAAAAGTTTGGCGTAACGGCTGCTGTTGCTGTTGCTGCTGGCCCTGCTGCTTCTGAAGCGGCTGCGGTAGTTGAAGAACAAACTGAATTCAACGTTGTTATGACTAGCTTTGGTGCTAACAAAATCAACGTTATCAAGGTTGTCCGTGGCGCAACTGGTCTGGGCTTGAAAGAAGCGAAAGACATGGTTGAAGGCGTTCCTTCCGTTGTGAAGGAAGCTGCAAGCAAGGATGATGCTGCTAAGTTGAAGAAAGAACTGGAAGATGCAGGCGCAACTGTCGAACTGAAGTAAGGTTTGTACGTTGCTCTGCGATTAGTTCTGCTACTCGCTACAGGCTGACAAGGCGTTTTGCATTGTCGGCCTTTTCTCGCTTATTAAGCTTGCCTAAAGAACCGGCATGAGTTGGCCGGAGTTCTGATTCCAGAAGAGGAAAGACGATGGGACTGAGTTATACCGAAAAAAAACGAATCCGCAAAGATTTTGGGAAGCGACCACAAATTCTGGAAGTACCCGACCTGCTCACGATTCAGTTGGAGTCCTATCGGCAATTTTTGCAGTTGGACAAGCTGGTTGATGATCGTCGCAGTGTTGGTCTTCATGCGGCCTTTTCCTCTGTTTTTCCAATCGTCAGTTACAACAACTATGTTGCGTTAGAGTATGCTGATTACCGTTTGGCAGAGCCTGTGTTTGATGTGCAGGAGTGCCAATTGCGTGGCTTGACGTTTGCTACGTCGCTGCGGGTGAAATTACGTTTGGTCATTTACGATAAAGATGCCCCTGCGGATGCCAAAGTTATTAAATCCATCAAGGAACAAGATGTTTACCTTGGTGAGTTGCCCTTAATGACAGATAAAGGCACCTTCATTATTAACGGGACTGAGCGCGTCATTGTTTCCCAGTTGCATCGCTCTCCCGGTGTGTTCTTTGAACACGACAAAGGCAAATCTAACTCAGCCGGTAAGCTGCTGCACAGTGCGCGGGTTATTCCTTACCGTGGCTCGTGGTTAGACTTTGAATTTGACCCGAAAGATTCCATTTTTGTGCGTATCGACCGTCGCCGTAAATTGCCTGCGACTATCTTGCTGCGTGCGTTGGGAATGCAAAACGAAGGAATCCTTGATTATTTCTTCGATAAAATTGCTATTCATCTGAGTGATAGTGCCATTGAGATGGAACTCGTTCCTGAGCGTTTGCGCGGTGAATTGGCATCATTCGATATTATGCTGGATGGCGCAGTGTTGGTGGAAACCGGTCGTCGCATTACTGCGAAACACATCCGTCAACTGGAAAAGTCAGGTCTGGCGCGGCTGGTTGTGCCGCAGGACTATATGGGCGGCAAGATTTTAGCGCACAACATTATTGATTCCAGCACGGGCGAATTGTTGGCTAAGGCTAACGATGAAGTGACTGATGCCCTGTTGGAAAAGTTACGTGACAATAGCGTGAAAAGCTTCAGCGTGCTGTACACCAATGAGTTGGATCGCGGCCCGTTTATGTCCAACACCTTGAACATTGATAGTTCAAGCAGTGCATTGGAAGCGCAAATTGAAATTTACCGGATGATGCGTCCTGGTGAACCGCCGACCAAAGAATCGGCTGAAAATCTGTTCAATAACTTGTTCTTCACTGACGACCGTTATGATTTGTCGGCAGTAGGTCGTATGAAATTCAACCGCCGTTTAGGGCGCGAAGAAGCGACTGGTGCGGGCGTGTTGGATCAGGGCGATATTCTGGCGGTGCTGAAAAAGCTGATCGACATCCGTGATGGTCGTGATGACGTGGACGACATTGACCACCTCGGCAACCGTCGTGTACGTAGCGTTGGTGAGATGGCGGAAAATGCTTTCCGGGTTGGCTTGGTGCGCGTTGAGCGTGCGGTCAAAGAACGCCTGACAATGGCTGAAAGCGAAGGCTTAATGCCACAAGAGTTGGTGAATTCCAAACCGGTTTCAGCGGCAATCAAAGAATTCTTTGGTTCCAGCCAGTTGTCACAGTTTATGGACCAAAACAACCCGTTGTCAGAAGTGACTCACAAACGTCGTATTTCTGCATTGGGGCCGGGCGGTTTGACCCGTGAGCGTGCGGGCTTTGAGGTACGTGACGTACATCCAACCCACTATGGTCGTGTTTGCCCAATCGAAACGCCGGAAGGTCCGAACATCGGCTTGATCAATTCCTTGGCGGTGTACGCGCGTACCAATGACTACGGTTTCTTGGAAACGCCTTACCGCAAAGTTATTGACGGTAAGCCGACCATGCAGATTGATTATCTGTCAGCGATTGAAGAATCCAATTACGTTATCGCTCAGGCGAGTGCGGAACTGGATGAAAGCGGCTCCTTGTCTGATGAGTTCGTCTCTTGTCGTCATCGTAATGAATTTACCTTGATGCCTGCGGATAAAGTTCAGTACATGGACGTTTCGCCAAAACAGATTGTTTCTGTGGCTGCCTCGCTGATCCCGTTCTTGGAACACGATGACGCGAACCGCGCATTGATGGGTTCCAACATGCAACGTCAGGCCGTACCTTGTTTGCGTGCGGATAAACCGTTGTGTGGCACAGGAATGGAACGTGCGGTTGCGCAGGATTCCGGTTCAGCCGTTACCGCGCGTCGTGGCGGGGTAATCGACTCTGTGGATGCGAGTCGTGTGGTAGTGCGGGTTAATGACGATGAAGCCAATGAAAAAGGCGGGGTCGACATTTACAGCCTGATCAAATACACCCGTTCCAACCAAAATACCTGCATTAACCAACGTCCGATTGTGCGCGTGGGTGATCTGGTAGCGCGTGGCGATGTGCTGGCTGATGGTTCTTCCACTGACTTGGGTGAACTGGCGTTAGGACAGAATATGTTCATCGCGTTCATGCCTTGGAATGGCTACAACTACGAAGACTCGATTTTGCTGTCTGAGCGCGTGGTTGATGAAGATCGTTATACTTCGATTCACATCGAAGAAATGGCGTGTTTGGCGCGTGACACTAAGTTGGGGCCGGAAGAAATTACGGCGGATATTCCTAACGTTAGCGAAAGTTTGCTGGCGAAGTTGGATGCCTGCGGAATTATCCACGTTGGTGCGGAAGTGAAGCCGAACGACATTCTGGTTGGCAAGGTAACACCTAAGGGTGAGAGCCAACTGACACCGGAAGAAAAATTGTTGCGTGCAATTTTCGGTGAGAAAGCTTCTGACGTAAAAGATACCTCATTGCGCGTGCCAACAGGCATGGCGGGTACGGTTATCGACGTGCGCGTATTTACCCGTGATGGCGTTGAGCGTGATGCGCGTGCCTTAGCGATTCAGGAAGAAGATTTAAAGAAAGTCCGTAAAGACTTACGCGATGAATTGCGTATTTACGAAGCTGACATCTTCGACCGTTTTGCGAAACTGGTGGTTGGTAAAGAAGCCGTGGGCGGCCCCAACCGTTTAACTTCCGGCACAGTGATTACCCAGATGTATCTGGATAATCTGGAGCATAAGGATTGGTTCGCGATTCGTATGCAAGATGAAGACATCAATGTGCAGTTAGAAGCGTTGAGTCAGCAGGTTGACGAGAAGAAAAAGCACTATGAAACGCGCTTACAAAAGCAGCGTGACAAACTGATGGCGGGTGATGATCTCGCTCCAGGTGTGCTGAAAATGGTCAAGGTTTACATTGCGGTTAAACGCCGGATGCAGCCGGGTGACAAAATGGCGGGTCGTCACGGTAACAAGGGTGTGGTTTCACGCATTGTTCCGGTAGAAGACATGCCGTATCTGGAAAATGGTCAAACCGTTGACATCGTGCTGAATCCACTGGGCGTTCCGTCACGGATGAACGTCGGTCAGGTTTTGGAAACCCACTTAGGTTGGGCAGCTAAAGGCTTGGGCGAGAAAATCGGACGCATGATTGATGCGAAAGCACGCATTGACGAGTTGCGCCAATTTATCAGCGAAGTTTACGCTACCGGCGGTAATCCTAACCAAGATCACGTCATTGAAGAAATGACGGATGATGAAGTGATTGCGCTGTCTGCCAATTTACGCAAAGGCGTGCCGATGGCAACGCAGGTGTTTGACGGTGCGGCGGAATCTGAAATTAAAGCCATGTTGCGCTTGGCAGATTTGCCGGAAAGCGGTCAAACCTTGCTGCACGACGGGCGTACTGGTGATGCATTTGAGCGTAAAGTAACCGTAGGTTACATGCATATGCTCAAACTCAACCACTTGGTTGATGACAAAATGCACGCACGTTCAACCGGGCCATACAGTCTCGTTACGCAGCAGCCATTGGGCGGTAAAGCACAATTCGGTGGTCAGCGTTTCGGGGAGATGGAAGTCTGGGCACTGGAAGCTTACGGTGCGGCTTATACCTTGCAGGAAATGCTCACGGTTAAGTCGGATGACGTGAACGGACGTAACAAGATGTATAAAAACATCGTTGACGGCGATCACTACATGGAAGCCAGTATGCCTGAGTCCTTCAACGTGTTGATGAAGGAAATCCGCTCGCTGGGTCTGAATATCGAACTGGAACGGGATTAATCAGCCATGAAAGATTTATTGAACTTCCATAAGAAAGAGCAAGAAACGCAAGATTTCGACGCGATTAAAGTTGGTTTGGCTTCGCCTGAAGTGATCCGTTCGTGGTCGTTTGGTGAAGTGAAAAAACCGGAAACCATTAACTACCGTACTTTCAAACCGGAACGTGATGGTTTGTTCTGCGCCAAAATTTTTGGCCCGGTTAAGGACTATGAATGCTTGTGCGGTAAGTACAAGCGTTTGAAGCACCGTGGCGTAGTGTGCGAAAAGTGCGGCGTTGAAGTAACCCAGACCAAAGTGCGTCGTGAACGCATGGGTCACATTGAGCTGGCAAGTCCGGTAGCGCACATTTGGTTCTTGAAGTCATTGCCTTCCCGTATCGGTTTGATGCTGGATATGACGCTGCGTGACATTGAGCGCATCTTGTATTTTGAGACCTTCGTTGTCACCGAGCCGGGCATGACCACGCTGGAGCGCAACCAGTTATTGAGCGATGAGGCTTATCTGGAAGCGGTAGAAGAATTCGGTGACGAATTTGAAGCCAGTATGGGTGCTGAAGCGGTTTACGCACTGTTAGGTTCTATCGACCTCAAAGATGAAGTCGCTAAGATGCGCGAGGAAATCGCTGAGACTGGTTCCGAAACCAAGTTGAAGCGTTTGGGCAAGCGTCTGAAGTTGATGGAATCTTTCCTCAGTTCTGGCAATAAACCTGAATGGATGATCATGACCGTGCTGCCTGTGTTGCCGCCGGATCTGCGTCCTTTGGTTCCGTTGGACGGTGGGCGTTTCGCCACATCTGACTTGAATGACCTGTATCGCCGCGTTATTAACCGTAACAACCGTTTGAAGCGTTTGTTAGAGCTAAACGCCCCGGACATTATCGTGCGCAACGAAAAGCGTATGCTGCAAGAGTCTGTGGATGCGTTACTGGATAACGGTCGTCGTGGTCGTGCCATTACCGGTTCTAACAAGCGTCCGCTGAAATCTTTGTCAGATATGATCAAAGGTAAGCAAGGTCGTTTCCGTCAAAACTTGTTGGGTAAACGTGTCGACTACTCTGGTCGTTCGGTTATCGTGGTCGGGCCTACGCTGCGTTTACATCAGTGCGGTTTGCCAAAGAAAATGGCGTTGGAACTGTTTAAGCCGTTTATTTTCGGTAAATTACAGCGTCGTGGCTTGGCGACAACGATCAAAGCCGCCAAAAAGCTGGTTGAACGCGAAACGGCAGAAGTTTGGGATATTCTCGCGGAAGTTATCCGCGAACATCCAGTCATGCTCAACCGCGCACCTACCTTGCACCGTTTGGGGATTCAGGCGTTCGAGCCGACCCTGATCGAAGGTAAAGCGATTCAGTTGCATCCATTGGTGTGTTCAGCGTTCAACGCGGACTTCGACGGCGACCAGATGGCGGTACACGTACCATTGTCACTGGAAGCGCAGTTGGAAGCACGTACTCTGATGATGGCGACTAATAACGTCCTGTCACCAGCGAACGGCGAGCCGATTATTGTGCCGTCGCAAGACATCGTTTTGGGCTTGTATTACATGACCCGCGATGCCATCAATGCGAAAGGCGAGGGCATGGTGTTTGCGGATCCGATGGAAGCGCAACGTGCTTATGAAACTGGCAATGCCTCTTTACACGCCAAAGTAAAAGTACGCATTACTGACAGCATCAAAGACGAAGACGGTGAATTGATCAAGCGTACCCGTTTGATTGATACCACGGTTGGACGCTCATTGCTGACCAGTATTATGCCGGAAGGTTTGCCTTTTGAACTCTTCAATACCGTATTGAAGAAAAAAGCGATTTCTAAACTGATTAATGAATCGTACCGTCGGGTGGGTTTGAAATCAGCGGTTATCTTCGCTGACCAACTGATGTACACCGGGTATCGCTACGCGACGCGCTCCGGCGTTTCTTTCTGTTCCGACGATATGATGATCCCTGAAAAGAAAGTCGAATTGTTGGCGGAAGCTGATGCAGCGGTATTGGAAATTCAAAACCAGTTTGCCAGCGGTTTAGTGACTCAGGGCGAACGTTACAACAAGGTCGTTGACATCTGGGCGAGTACCAATGAAAAAGTCGCGAAAGCGATGATGGAAAAAATTGGTAAGCAAGAAGTTGTCGATGCTGAAGGTAAAACGGTTTACCAAGAATCTTTCAACTCCATCTACATGATGGCGGATTCCGGGGCGCGGGGTTCCGCAGCCCAGATTCGTCAGTTGGCAGGGATGCGGGGTTTGATGGCGAAACCGGATGGTTCCATCATTGAAACACCGATTACCTCCAACTTCCGCGAAGGTTTGAGCGTATTGCAATACTTTATCTCGACGCATGGTGCGCGGAAAGGTTTGGCGGATACGGCACTGAAAACCGCGAACTCCGGTTACTTGACGCGTCGTTTGGTCGATGTGGCGCAAGACATGGTTGTTACTATTGATGACTGTGGCACGACCAGCGGTATCCTGATGCGTCCTATCATCGAAGGTGGTGATGTGGTCGAAGCTCTCGCTGAGCGCGTGTTAGGCCGTGTGGTTGCGCAGGATGTAACCAAAGGTGACGAAGTATTGATCCCCGCAGGAACCTTCCTCGACGAAGGCTGGGTCAAGCAGATTGATGCAATGGCGATTGATGAAATCACCGTGCGTTCCGCGATTACCTGTGAAACCCGTTATGGCGTGTGTAAACACTGCTACGGTCGTGATTTGGCACGTGGGCATTTGGTTAACAAGGGTGAGGCCGTCGGTGTTATTGCAGCGCAGTCCATCGGTGAACCGGGTACTCAGTTGACCATGCGTACCTTCCACATCGGGGGGGCAGCGAGCCGGTCAGCAGCGGAAAACAGTATTTGCGTTAAATCTTCCGGTCAGGCGCACCTGATTAACGTCAAGACAGTTCGCAACAAAGAAAACAAACTGGTGGTGGTATCCCGCTCCGGTGAATTGGGCGTTGTCGATGCTGACGGGCGTGATAAAGAACGTTACAAGCTGACTTACGGTGCGATTTTGTCGGTTGACCAATACGCGCAAGTGCAAGCCGGTCAGGAAGTGGCGACATGGGATCCGCATACCCACCCGATTATTTCCGAGGTAACGGGGCGTGTGGATTTCAGCGACTTCATTGATAACGTGACAGTACAAACCAAAGTCGACGAAATGACCGGTTTGGCCTCCATTGAAATCATTGACCCGCGCAACCGTCCTGCGGCAGGCCGCGAATTGCGTCCAACTGTGCGTTTGCTTGACTTGAATGGCGACAGCGTATTCTTTGAAGGCACAAAAATTCCGGTGCAGTACCCACTGCCAGCCGGGGCGATTGTTAGCTCGACGAATGGTGCAAGCGTGCAAGTCGGCGAAGTTATCGCACGTTTGCCGCAAGCGTCCTCTAAGACACGTGACATCACGGGTGGTTTACCACGGGTAGCCGACTTGTTTGAAGCGCGTAAACCGAAAGACGGTGCGATTCTGGCGGAAAAAACCGGCACAATCTCCTTTGGTAAGGAAACTAAAGGTAAGCAGCGCGTCATCATTACCAGTGAAGACGGTGAGCAGTACGAAGAGCTGATTCCGAAATGGCGTAATCTGGACGTGTTTGAAGGTGAAAAAGTCAACCGTGGTGAAACCATTGCTGACGGTGAGCCTAATCCGCACGATATTTTACGCTTGCTGGGTGCGCGTGCGCTTGCAGAATACCAAGTCAAGGAAATCCAAGACGTTTACCGTCTGCAAGGCGTTAAGATCAATGACAAGCACATTGAAGTTATCGCCCGTCAGATGATGCGTAAAGTGGAAGTCATTGATCCGGGTGATAGCAACTTCTTGCGCGGCGAACAGAGCGATTTCTGGCGCGTAGTGGAAGAAAATAAACGTTTGGACAAAGAAGGCAAATTGCGTATTACGTTTGAGCGTTTGCTCATGGGTATTACCAAAGCCTCGTTGGTGACGGATTCCTTCGTATCCGCTGCCTCGTTCCAAGAAACAACCCGTGTACTGACAGAAGCAGCAGTACGTGGAGCGCGTGACGAATTACGTGGCTTGAAAGAAAACGTTATCGTGGGTCGTCTGATTCCGGCAGGAACCGGTTTGGCGTATCACGATGATCGTCGCAGTCAGCGTAATGAGTTTGCTTATGAACGCCCCGCGCCCACTGAAACGATCAGTTTCGGTGAGCCGATGGACATGGATTCCGATTAAGTATCCGGTCATCGTCGGGTTTAAGTGATTGGTACGGAAAACTTTCTTGACATGAGGTTTTCCGACCCCTAAAATCTGTCGTCCTCAAACAGACCGATTTTCGGTCTGTTGTCTTTATGGGGACTAGGCAGGCCAGGCAAGTTCCTCGTGGCAGGTTAGGAGACATTTTAGATTTATGGCAACAGTTAACCAGTTGGTGCGTAAGCCGCGCCAGAGCAAAGTAGAGAAGAGCAAGGTTCCGGCGTTGGAAGCTTGTCCACAACGCCGTGGTGTTTGCACTCGTGTGTACACCACTACGCCAAAGAAGCCAAACTCCGCGATGCGTAAGGTTGCGCGTGTGCGTTTGACCAATGGTTTTGAAGTCACTAGCTATATCGGCGGTGAAGGTCATAACCTCCAAGAGCACTCGGTTGTTCTGATTCGTGGCGGTCGTGTAAAAGACCTGCCAGGTGTCCGCTACCACACTGTTCGTGGCAGTTTGGATACGCAGGGCGTTAAAAACCGTAAACAGGCGCGTTCCAAATACGGCACAAAGCGTCCTAAAAAGTAATTCACAGGTGATATGAGTCATGCCTAGAAGAAGAGAAGTCCCCAAGCGTGTTGTACTGCCCGATCCTAAGTTCGGAAGCCAATTGCTGACTAAATTCATGAATGCCATCATGCAAGATGGTAAGAAGTCTGCTGCCGAAAAGATTATTTACGGCGCATTGACAGAAATTTCTGGCAAGAAAGGCGGTGACGGTATTGAAGTGCTGGAATACGCACTGGATAACGTTCGTCCTGCGGTAGAAGTTAAATCCCGTCGTGTTGGTGGTGCAACTTACCAAGTGCCAGTTGAAGTACGTCCTTCACGTCAAAACGCGCTGGCTATGCGTTGGTTGATTGATGCCGCTCGTAAGCGTGGTGAAAAATCCATGGCTCGCAAGCTGGCAGGTGAATTGATGGATGCTTCTGAAAAGCGTGGTACTGCTGTGAAGAAGCGTGAAGACGTGCATCGCATGGCAGAGGCTAACAAAGCTTTCGCACACTTCCGCTGGTAATGATAAGAGTGACCATCAGTGGCGCGTAGCACACCTATTGAGCAGTACCGTAATATTGGCATCATGGCGCACATTGATGCTGGTAAGACTACTGCTACTGAGCGTATTCTGTTCTATACAGGTGTGTCTCATAAGATTGGTGAAGTGCACGATGGTGCGGCGACCATGGATTGGATGGAGCAGGAGCGTGAGCGTGGTATTACGATTACCTCCGCTGCTACCACTTGCTTTTGGTCGGGGATGGATAAGCAGTTTCCGCAGCATCGGATCAATATTATCGACACGCCGGGGCACGTTGACTTCACGATTGAAGTCGAGCGTTCATTGCGGGTGTTGGATGGTGCGATGTTTGTGTTGTGCGCCGTAGGTGGAGTGCAACCGCAATCGGAAACTGTATGGCGGCAAGCAAACAAATACCATGTGCCACGCATGGCGTTTGTTAATAAAATGGATCGCTCTGGTGCAAACTTTCTGCGCGTTTACGAGCAGTTGAAGAGTAAGCTGAAAGCGAATCCAGTGCCGTTGCAATTGCCGATTGGTGCGGAAGAGCATTTCGCTGGTGTTGTCGACTTGATTCGTATGAAAGCGATCATGTGGGGCGATGCTGATAAGGGTGTCACCTATGAGGCTGTCGAGATTCCGGCTGATATGGTGGCTTCTTGTCAGGAATGGCGTGAGAAAATGGTGGAGGCTGCGGCTGAAGCTGATGACGTGTTGATGGATAAATACCTTGAAGAAGGTGATTTGTCTGCTGATGAGATTATTGCGGGTTTGCGTAAGCGCACCATTAATCTTGAAATTGTGCCAATGACTTGTGGTTCAGCCTTTAAAAATAAAGGCGTGCAGGCGGCATTGGACAAAATCATTGAATTGATGCCATCACCCATAGACGTTCCTGCTATTAAGGGGCATCTGGATGATAAAGCTGAAACCCAAGCTGAGCGTCATGCGAGTGATGATGAGCCGTTTGCAGCGTTGGCATTTAAAATTGCAACGGATCCGTTCGTTGGTACGTTGACATTTTTTCGCGTTTACTCCGGGGTTTTGACATCGCAAAGTGCGGTATATAACCCAGTAAAAGGTAAGCGTGAACGCATTGGGCGTTTGGTGCAGATGCACTCTAACTCTCGTGAAGATATTGATGAGGTTCGTGCGGGTGATATTGCAGCCGCTGTCGGACTTAAAGATGTAACAACTGGTGAAACGCTGTGTGACATGAATCATGTCATCACTTTGGAAAAGATGGATTTTCCTGAGCCGGTTATTGCAGTGGCTGTTGAACCGAAATCACAAGCGGATCAAGAGCGAATGGGAATTGCGCTGAGTAAACTCGTGCAGGAAGATCCTTCGTTTCGTGTTCGCACTGATGAGGAAACAGGGCAGACCATCATCGCTGGGATGGGTGAATTGCACCTAGAGATCATCGTTGATCGGATGTTGCGTGAGTTCAAGGTGGGTTGTACTGTGGGTGCTCCTCAAGTGGCTTATCGTGAAACCATCCGTCAGTCGGTTGAGGTTGAGGGTAAGTTCATTCGTCAATCGGGTGGTCGCGGGCAGTACGGTCATGTGTGGTTGCGTCTGGAGCCTTTGGGTGAAGCTGAGGGTTACAAATTTGAAAACGCCTTGGTGGGCGGTGTTGTGCCGAAAGAATTCGTGCCAGCCGTTGATAAGGGTGTTCAGGAGCAAATGGGTAACGGCGTTTTAGTCGGATTCCCGCTGGTCGATATGAAAGTAACCTTGTTTGATGGTTCTTATCATGATGTCGACTCCAGTGAAATGGCATTTAAAATTGCAGGCTCTATGGCGTTACGTCAGGGTGTTATGCAAGCGGCTCCCGCTTTGTTGGAGCCTGTTATGAAGGTTGAAGTAACAACGCCCGAAGAGTACATGGGTGATGTTATTGGTGATTTAAATCGCCGCCGTGGTGTCATTCAAGGTATGGATGAGGAAAGCGGCAGTTTGGTGGTGCGTGCAGAAGTGCCTTTGGGTGAGATGTTTGGTTATGCAACTGACCTGCGCTCTGCCACACAAGGGCGTGCTGCTTACAGCATGGAATTTGTACGGTATTCGGAAGCGCCTGCGGCTATTACTCAGGCGGTTATAAAGAAAGTAAAAGGTGAGTAACGATGGCAAAGAGTAAATTTGAGCGTAATAAACTGCACGTGAACGTCGGTACAATCGGCCACGTTGACCACGGCAAAACCACGCTGACAGCAGCACTCACTGTTGTACAAGCTCGCAAATTTGGCGGTGAAGCAAAAGCTTACGACCAAATTGACGCGGCTCCAGAAGAAAAAGCGCGTGGTATTACCATCTCGACTGCACACGTCGAATACGAATCCGATACCCGTCACTACGCCCACGTAGACTGCCCAGGCCATGCTGACTATGTTAAAAACATGATCACGGGTGCGGCACAGATGGATGGCGCATTTTGGTTTGTTCTGCTGCTGACGGCCCAATGCCGCAAACGCGCGAACACATCCTGTTGTCCCGTCAGGTTGGCGTTCCTTACGTTGTCGTTTACATGAATAAATGTGACCTCGTTGACGACGAAGAGCTGCTGGAGCTGGTCGAAATGGAACTGCGTGAACTGCTTTCCAGCTACGACTTCCCCGGTGATGATACCCCAATCGTCAAAGGTTCCGCGCGTATGGCGTTGGAAGGCGACCAATCTGATATTGGCGAGCCATCCATTGCCCGCCTGATTGAAGCGATTGACACCTTCATCCCGGATCCAGTACGTGCTGTTGATGGCACCTTCCTGATGCCAGTAGAAGACGTATTTTCCATCTCCGGTCGTGGCACGGTTGTTACCGGTCGTATCGAGCGTGGTCTGGTCAAAGTGGGTGAAACCATCGAAATCGTTGGTATCCGCGCCACCCAAACCACCACCGTTACTGGTGTTGAAATGTTCCGCAAATTGCTGGATCAAGGGATGGCAGGTGACAACGTAGGCTTATTGCTGCGTGGCACCAAGCGTGACGACGTAGAGCGTGGTCAGGTGCTGTGCAAGCCGGGTTCCATCAAGCCACACACCAAATTTGAAGCGGAAGTCTATGTCCTGTCCAAGGATGAAGGTGGTCGTCACACGCCATTCTTCAAAGGCTATCGCCCACAGTTCTACTTCCGTACCACTGACGTAACTGGTGCTTGCGAGCTGCCAGAAGGCGTTGAAATGGTCATGCCCGGTGACAATGTCAAGTTGGTCATTTCCCTGATCAACCCCATTGCGATGGAAGATGGTTTGCGTTTTGCCATCCGTGAAGGCGGTCGTACCGTCGGTGCGGGTGTTGTTGCTAAGATTATTGAGTAATAGTTATGTCTGATCAAAGAATCCGTATTCGCCTGAAAGCATTCGATCATCGTCTGATTGACCGTTCTGCGACTGAGATCGTCGAGACAGCCAAGCGGACGGGTGCGCGTGTCAAAGGGCCAATCCCGCTGCCTACGCGCATAGAGCGTTACACAGTGCTGATTTCACCGCACGTTGACAAGGATGCGCGTGATCAGTATGAGATTCGTACTTACAAGCGTCTGATGGATATTATTGATCCGACTGACAAGACCGTTGATGCCCTGATGAAGCTGGATTTGGCTGCGGGTGTTGATGTGCAAATCAAACTTAACTGATTTGTAAAAAATAGTTTAACGGCGGAATGATTTCTGCTATAGTGCGCGGCTTTCCACGGCTCGACCTAGGTCGAGCCGAGTTTTTCTAAAAGATAGAATGAAAGTTGCTCGGCGTGAGTAATTTTGAAGAGGTATGCAAATGGCTATCGGTCTGCTGGGTCGCAAAGTAGGTATGACCCGGATATACGGTGAAGATGGAGGTTCAACCCCCGTCACTGTGCTTGAGATTGCTGCAAACCGCGTTTCCCAAGTCAAGACGGCGGAGACGGATGGTTATACTGCCATTCAGTTGTCTGTAGGTGAGAAAAAATCTTCCCGTGTTTCTAAGTCAGAAGCGGGTCATTTCGCCAAGGCCGGTGTTCCGGCGGGTACGTTTGTGCGTGAGTCACGTACAAATGATGTCGCTGGCTATGAGTTGGGTTCTGAGCTTGCAGTAACGATGTTTGAAGCTGGTCAGAAGGTTGACGTAACTGGTGTAAGCAAAGGTAAAGGTTTTCAGGGTGTCCTGAAACGTTATCACTTTGCTGGTCAGGATCGCACCCACGGTAACTCTTTGTCGCACCGTGCGCCGGGTTCAATCGGTCAAAACCAAACGCCGGGTCGCGTATTTCCTGGTAAGAAAATGTCAGGTCACATGGGTGCGGTACAACGCACTTCGCAAAACCTGGAAGTTGTGCGTGTAGATGCAGAACGCAATCTGTTGTTAGTTAAAGGTGCTGTTCCAGGTGCTAATAACGGCGATGTGGTTGTCAAGCTGTCGGTTAAGGCATAAGGTGACGGCAATGGAATTACAGGTTGCAAATGGTGGCTCTATCGCAGTAAACGAAGTCGTTTTTGCGCGTGAGTTCAACGAAGGTTTAGTGCATCAGGCGGTAGTGGCTTATTTGGCTGGCGGTCGTTCTGGTACTAAGGCTCAAAAAAACCGCTCTGACGTGAGTGGTGGTGGCGCAAAGCCATTTAAGCAAAAAGGCTCAGGTCGTGCGCGTGCTGGTAGTACTCGTAGTCCTTTGTGGCGTTCTGGTGGCACAACATTTGCTGCTCGTCCACGTAGCTTTGAGCAAAAGTTAAATAAGAAAATGTATCGCGCAGCAATGCGTTCTATTTTTTCTGAACTGGTTCGCCAAGAGCGTCTGGTTGTGGTTGAGGGCTTTGATATTGCTGAGCCTAAGACCAAGTTAATGTTAGCCAAGTTGAAAGAGTACGGCTCAAACGATACATTGCTGGTTTCTGATATTGATGATGTCAATGTTTTGTTGTCATCACGTAACATTCCCTATTGTGAAGTTGCGACAGTTTCTGCTTTGAATCCTGTTAGCTTGGTTGGTCACGAAAAAGTCGTCGTGACGACGGCAGCTATCGAGAAAATTCAGGAGTGGCTGGCATGAGTGCTGAGCGTCTTTATCATATTTTGGTTGCGCCGCGTGTAACAGAGAAGACTGTTGCATCTGCTGAAAAATCAAATCAGTACGTGTTTAAAGTTGCTAAAACGGCAACTAAGCAGGAAATTAAAGAAGCTGTCGAGACTTTATTTGAAGTCAAGGTTGATAAAGTTCGTACTATCAACGTGAAAGGCAAGCAGAAAAACTTTAGCCGTCGTAGCGGTCAGCGCAGCGACTGGAAGAAAGCTTACATAAGATTGGCTGAAGGTTTCTCTCTGGATGCGGCAGCAGAATAAGGCAAGGGTGAATCATGGCAGTCGTTAAGGCAAAACCAACCTCCCCAGGGCGTCGCTTCCAGGTTAAGGTTGTTAACAAGGAATTGCACAAAGGTGCACCTTGTAAGAGTTTATTGGAAAATAAGCGCAAGAGTGGTGGTCGTAATAATACGGGTCGCATTACTACACGTCATGTGGGTGGTGGGCATCGTCAACATTACCGTCTTGTTGATTTTAAGCGTCGTAAAGATGATGTTCCTGCGCGTGTTGAGCGTTTGGAATACGATCCAAACCGTAGCGCGAATATTGCATTGTTGCTGTATGCGGACGGTGAACGTCGCTATATTATTGCTCCAAAAGGCTTGAGTGCAGGTGCTGAGGTTGTTTCCGGTGTTCATGCGCCGATTGCCACAGGTAACTGCTTGCCAATGCGTAATATCCCTGTTGGTACGGTTATTCACTGTATCGAAATGAAGGCGGGCAAAGGTGCGCAATTAGCACGTAGTGCTGGTGCTTCCGTGCAGTTAATTGCGCGTGAAGGTGCTTATGCGACTATCCGTCTGCGTTCAGGTGAGATGCGTAAAGTTCCTATCGACTGCCGCGCTACGATTGGTGAGGTTGGTAACTCTGAGCACGCATTGATTAAGTTGGGTAAGGCTGGCGCAAAACGTTGGCGCGGTGTTCGCCCAACGGTTCGTGGTGTGGTTATGAACCCGGTAGACCATCCGCACGGTGGTGGTGAAGGTCGTACTTCCGGTGGTCGTCACCCTGTTACTCCTTGGGGTGTTCCAACCAAGGGTTACAAGACTCGTAGCAACAAACGCACTGACAATATGATTGTCCGTCGCCGGAACAAGAAGTAAGAGGATTAAACAGTGCCACGTTCACTCAAAAAAGGTCCTTTCGTTGACCATCACCTGATGAAGAAGATCGAAACTGCTAAAGCTGCTAACGATCGTCGTCCAATCAAAACATGGTCACGCCGCTCTATGATCCTGCCAGAATTTATTGGCTTGACGGTAGCGGTGCATAACGGCAAGCAGCATATTCCGGTGCTGGTTAATGAAAATATGGTAGGCCATAAGTTGGGTGAGTTTGCTCTGACCCGTTCTTACCGTGGTCACGTTGCCGACAAGAAGTCGAAGTAAGAGGTAGAGATGGAAGTTGCAGCACATTTACGTTTTGCGCGTATTTCACCTCAGAAGTGCCGACTGGTTGCTGATCAGATCCGTGGCTTGCCGGTGGATAAAGCTTTGAATATTTTAGCGTTTAGCCCGAAAAAGGCTGCTGAAATGCTGAAGAAGGTTCTGGAATCCGCGATTGCTAACGCTGAGCATAATGATGGAGCGGATGTTGATGATTTGCACGTTACTCGTGTTTTCGTTGATCAAGGTCCTACCATGAAACGCATCATGCCACGTGCTAAAGGTCGTGCAAATCGCATCCTGAAGCGTACCAGTCACATTACCGTCGCTGTTGGCGAGAAATAAGGTTTTAGTATGGGTCAGAAAGTACATCCAACCGGCATCCGTCTTGGTATCGCGGCAGACTGGCGCTCCAAGTGGTACGCGGAAGGTAAAGATTACGCCAATTTCTTGTATAAAGACTTGGAAATCCGCACATTCTTGAAGAAGAAGTTGAAAGAAGCTTCTGTTAGCCGCATTCAAATTGAGCGTCCAGCAAAGTCTGCTTTTATTACCATTCACACGGCACGTCCGGGTGTGGTTATTGGTAAGCAAGGTGCGGACATTGAGAAGTTGCGTGCTGAAACTGCTAGTATCCTTGAGCTTAATGTCAACAATGTTAAGTTGAATATTGAAGAAATTCGTAAGCCTGAGCTGGATTCTCAACTGGTTGCAGAAAGTATCGCAAGCCAGCTTGAGCGTCGCATTATGTTCCGTCGTGCTGCAAAGCGTGCCGTAGCAAATGCAATGCGCTTGGGTGCATTAGGTATCAAAGTTTGTGTTGCAGGACGTTTGAATGGTGCGGAAATTGCTCGTACAGAGTTCTTCCGTGAGGGCCGCGTGCCTCTCCATACTTTACGTGCCGACATTGACTATGCAACTGCGGAAGCTCTCACCACCTATGGTATCATCGGTGTGAAAGTTTGGATCTACAAGGGCGAAGTCTTCGACCTGGAACAGAAACAGCAATCTAGCCAAAGCCACGGCCAACAAAGCCAAGGTCAAGGCAGAAAGAAGAAGTGATAGAGGTTTGAGATGTTACAACCCAAGAGAACCAAGTTCCGCAAGCAATTTAAAGGCCGTAATCGTGGTCTTGCTTTGGCGGGAAGTAAAGTCAGCTTCGGTGAATTCGGTTTAAAAGCAACAGAACGTGGTCGTTTGACAGCGCGTCAAATTGAATCAGCGCGTCGTGCAATTAACCGTTATGTACGCCGTGGCGGTAAAATCTGGATTCGTGTATTCCCTGACAAGCCGATCAGCAAAAAACCGCTGGAAGTTCGTCAAGGTAAAGGTAAAGGGAACGTTGAATACTGGGTTGCACAAATCCAGCCAGGCAGGGTTCTTTATGAAATCGAAGGTGTGGCAGAAGAAATTGCACGTGAGGCGTTCCGTCTTGCTGCTGCCAAACTACCGATGAAAACTACATTCGTTTCTCGTCAGGTGATGTGATGAAAGCAGCCGAACTTAAGCAAAAGACAGCAGCCGAGCTGAAAGCGGAATTGCTGGAAAATCTGAAAGAGCAGTTCAAGCTGCGTATGCAAAAAGCCGCTGGTCAGTTGTCGCGTCCTTCCGAAGTGAAGCGTGTGCGTCATCAAATTGCCCGGATCAAGACAGTGCTTGCTCAAAAGCAAGTTGCAGGTGAGTAACGATGAGCGAAGAAGCAAAAGTCGAGCGCAGCTTGATGGGTCGCGTAGTTAGCGACAAAATGGACAAGTCAATCGTGGTACTGATGGAACGTCAGGTTAAGCACGAGATGTACGGTAAGTTTATTAAGCGTTCTAAAAAATATCACGTTCATGATGAAAATAATGAATGTCATGAAGGTGATACCGTACTGTTCAAGGAATGCCGTCCTTTGTCTAAAACAAAGCACTGGACCTTGATCAAAGTTGTTGAACGCGCCCCAGGCCAGGCATAAGGGACGGAGAACATAAATGATCCAGATGCAATCTATTCTGCAAGTTGCAGATAACAGTGGTGCCAAACGAGTTATGTGCATCAAAGTTCTGGGCGGTTCTCATCGTCGTTATGCAGGCATTGGTGACATCATCAAAGTCAGCATCAAAGATGCGATCCCGCGTGGTAAAGTGAAAAAAGGCGATGTTTATAGTGCTGTTATCGTGCGTACTGCGCACGGTGTTCGTCGTAACGACGGCTCTAAGATTCGCTTTGATAACAATGCTGCGGTTCTGCTGAACAATAAATTGGATCCGATTGGTACTCGTATCTTCGGGCCTGTCACCCGCGAATTGCGCGGTGAGAAGTTCATGAAAATTATTTCTCTAGCACCTGAAGTGCTGTAAGACTGCAACGACAGAAGTAGGTGACAAAATGCGTAAGATTCGCAGTAGTGACGAAGTGGTTGTCATCACCGGCAAAGATAAAGGCCGTCGCGGCAAGATCATGCAGGTGTTGGAAGAAGGTAAAATTTTGGTTCAAGGTGTTAACCGTGTTAAGAAACACGTTAAGCCGAACCCAAATGCAGGTGTTCAAGGTGGCATTATTGAAAAAGAAATGCCAATGGATGCCTCAAATGTGATGCTGGTCAATCCTGCCACTGGCAAGGGTGACCGCGTTGGATTCAAGCTCCTGGACGATGGTAAGAAAATCCGTGTCTTTAAGTCCAATGGTGAGCGCGTAGACGCTTAAGGTGTAAAATGTCGAGACTGCAACAGTATTACCGCGATACTGTCGTCAAGGAATTGACGGACAAGTTCGGGTACAAAAATGTGATGGAAGTGCCGAAGCTGGTGAAAATCAGCCTGAACATGGGTTTAGGTGAAGCTGTCGGTGATAAGAAGATTATCGAACACGCAACAGGTGATATGTCAAAAATTGCAGGTCAAAAGCCCGTGGTTACATTGAGCCGTAAGTCTGTTGCTGGTTTCAAAATTCGTGATGGTTGGCCGATTGGCTGTATGCTCACTCTGCGTAGTGAGAAAATGTACGAATTTTTAGATCGTTTGGTTAATATTTCCATTCCGCGTATCCGTGACTTTCGTGGTCTTAGTCCGCGTGCCTTTGATGGTCGTGGTAACTACAACATGGGTGTCAAAGAGCAGATCATCTTTCCAGAGATCGAGTACGACAAAATTGACGTATTGCGTGGTATGAACATTACGATTGCCACCACCGCAAAAACTGACGCAGAGGGAAGAGCATTGCTAGAAGCATTCAAATTCCCTTTCAGACAGCAGTAAGAGGATAAAGATCTAATGGCTAAGAAATCCATGATCGCTCGTGAAACACGCCGGACTGAATCTGTTGCGAAATATGCAGCCAAGCGTGATGCACTCAAAGCTATCATCAGCAATCCAGAAAGCTCTTATGAGTCAGTAATGGAAGCTGTTGAAAAACTGCAAAAGTTACCACGCGATAGTAGTCCAGTTCGCCAAATGACCCGTTGCAGATTAACAGGTCGTCCACACGCTGTTTATCGTAAGTTCGGTTTATGCCGTAACAAATTGCGTGAAGCAGCGATGCGCGGTGACGTTCCGGGTCTCACTAAGGCAAGTTGGTAAGGGAGAGATAATATGAGTATGAGTGATCCTATCGCCGACATGCTGACTCGAATTCGTAACGGGCAGCGTGCTAATAAGGTGAATGTTACTTTCCCTGCCTCGCGGCAGAAAAAGGCTATTTTAGCCGTGCTGGAAGAAGAAGGTTATATTGCGGGTTTTGAAGCGGGTGAAGCCGAAGGCAAGCCTGTAACCACAGTAAAGCTGAAGTATTTCCAGGGCAAACCAGTCATCAGTAGCGTGAAGCGTGTAAGCCGTCCGGGTTTGCGTATCTTCCGTGGTAAAGATGAGCTGCCTAAAGTAATGGGTGGTTATGGTATTGCTATTATTTCCACGTCCAGAGGTGTCATGAGTGATCGCGCTGCCCGTGCGGCTGGTCAAGGTGGCGAAGTCCTCTGTGTGGTTGAATAAAAGGCGGACTTTGACATGTCAAGAATTGCAAAGAAAGTGTTGGATCTGCCTAAGGGCGTAGAGGTCAGCATTAGTGGTCAAAACCTCAATATCAAAGGCAGTAAAGGTGCTTTTGATTTCACTGTTCATGAAGCAGTCGAGGTTTCCCAAGAAGATAACACCTTGAAATTCCGTGCTAAGCAAGAGAATGACTCTAAAGCTTGGGCATTGGCTGGCACAACACGTGCTTTGACCAATAACATGGTAATGGGTGTCAGCCAAGGTTTTGAAAAGAAATTGCAACTGGTTGGTGTCGGCTATCGTGCCCAAGCCCAAGGCAATAAACTTAACTTAAGTCTTGGTTTTTCCCATCCGGTCGTGCATGACATGCCGGAAGGTATTACCGTCGAAACCCCAAGCCAAACAGAAATTTTGGTACGTGGTAGCGATAAGCAGAAAGTTGGTCAAGTTGCAGCAGAAATTCGTGCTTACCGTCCACCAGAGCCTTACAAGGGCAAAGGTGTTAAGTATGCAGATGAAGTGATTCTGCGCAAAGAGACCAAGAAGAAGAAGTAAGGTGACATAGATGGACAAGAGAACATCCCGTATTCGCCGTGGCAAACGCGCCCGCATGAAAATGCGCGAGTTGCGCGTCAACCGTCTGAGCGTACACCGTACTTCCCTGCATATTTATGCACAGGTAGTATCTTCCGACGGTTCTGAGGTTTTGGCCTCTGCATCGACGCTAGATAAAGACTTGCGGACAGGTTTGGAGTATACAGGCAACATCACTGCTGCAACTGCGGTAGGTAAGTTGGTTGCTGAGCGTGCGTTGGCAAAAGGTATTGACTCCGTTGCTTTTGATCGCTCTGGTTTTAAATATCATGGTCGCATCAAGGCACTGGCAGATAGTGCACGTGAAGCCGGTCTGAAATTCTAAGGATTTATCCAATGGCGAAGGCAGAAAATACATCAGCACCATCTGACGGTTTGCAAGAAAAGTTGGTTCAAGTGAACCGTGTTGCTAAGACTGTTAAAGGTGGTCGTATCATGAGCTTCACTGCGTTAACCGTAGTGGGTGATGGTAATGGTCGCGTAGGTTTTGGTTATGGCAAAGCGCGTGAAGTGCCTGCTGCAATCCAGAAAGCTATGGATCAAGCGCGTCGTAGTTTAGTGACTGTTTCTTTGGTAGACGGTACACTACAATATCCGCTCAAGTATGAGCAGGGTGCTGCACGTGTTTACTTACAACCAGCATCTGAAGGTACGGGTGTTATCGCAGGTGGTGCGATGCGTGCAGTACTAGAAGTTGCAGGCGTGCGTAACGTATTGTCTAAATGTATGGGAACTCGCAACGCAGGTAATGTTGTGCGTGCTACTATCGCGGCTCTGGCCTCTATGCAGGATCCTGAAATGATCGCTGCTAAACGTGGTAAGAGCGTTGAGCAGATTAAGGGGTAAGAAGATGACTTCTGCAAAGCAGCTTAAACTCACGTTGGTGCGCAGCCTGAATGGTCGTCTGAAAAGTCACCAACAGTGTGCCCGTGGTCTTGGTATCCGTAGGATTCATAATCCTATCACTGTTATCGACACCCCAGAAAACCGTGGCATGATCAACAAAATTTCCTACATGCTCAAGGTTGAGGAAGCTTAAGATGAAACTGAATACACTACAACCTGATCTGGGAAGCCGTCCTGTCCGTACTCGCGTCGGTCGTGGTATTGGTTCCGGTTTAGGCAAAACGGCTGGTCGTGGACATAAAGGTCAGCACGCTCGTAAAAGTGGCTTCAACAAGCGTGGTTTTGAAGGCGGTCAGATGCCTATGCATCGTCGTTTGCCAAAGTTTGGCTTTACTTCACGCATCGGTCGTCGTACTGCCGAAGTTCGTTTAAGCGAATTAGCGAAAGTTGATGGCGATATGATTGATATGTTGAGTCTCAAAGCAGCAAATGTGATTGATGCTCAAGCTCTGCAAGCTAAGATTATTCTTTCTGGTGCGGTTGATCGTGCAGTTACTGTAAAAGGTCTGGGCGTAACTAAAGGTGCACGTGAAGCAATCGAAGCAGCGGGCGGCAAGATCGAAGAATAACGGACAATAAAACTCATGCGCAAAAACCCGACAGCTTCTCTTGGGGGCTTTGGAAACATGGTCGAAATTCGCCAGCGGTTAGTATTTGTACTGCTGGCGTTGATCGTTTATCGGATTGGTACTTATATTCCTGTTCCTGGTGTAAATCCTGCGGCAATGACGCAGTTTTTTGACCAGAACAACGGTACTATTCTCGGCGTATTCAACATGTTTTCAGGTGGTGCGTTGGAGCGTCTGAGCGTCTTCGCCTTGGGCATTATGCCTTATATTTCTGCCTCTATTATTGTGCAGTTAATGACTACCGTTGTTCCTTTTTTCGAGCAACTGAAGAAAGAAGGTGAATCCGGTCGGCGCAAAATTACGCAATACACGCGTTACGGCACTGTTGGTTTAGCCTTATTTCAAAGTTTCGGTGTTGCCGTGGCTTTGGGTGGTCAAGATATTGGTGGTGGTCAGACGATTGCATTGAATCCGGGTGTGAGTTTCATTATTACCACTGTTGTTACTTTGGTGACTGGCACATTGTTTTTGATGTGGTTGGGTGAGCAGATTACCGAGCGTGGTATTGGTAACGGTATTTCCTTGATTATCTTTGCAGGTATCGTCGCAGGCTTGCCAGCCGCAATTGGCGGTACTTTGGAGTTGGTTAATACAGGTGAACTTTCGCCGTTCTTGATTATCTTGTTGTTGGTTTTGGTCTTACTGGTGACCGCGTTGGTTATCTTTGTGGAGCGCGGTCAGCGTCGTATCACGGTTAACTATGCAAATCGCCAGCAAGGTAGAAAAATGATGATGGGGCAGTCTAGTCACTTGCCTTTGAAGTTGAATATGGCTGGTGTTATTCCGCCTATCTTTGCTTCAAGTATTATTTTGTTTCCAGCGACTTTAGGCCAGTGGTTTGGTGAAGGTGAGGGCATGGAGTGGTTGAAAAACTTCTTCAGTATGCTGCAACCTGGTCAGCCGCTGTACGTAATGTTCTATGCAATGGCTATCGTTTTCTTCTGCTTTTTCTATACGGCACTGGTGTTTAACTCCCGTGAAACCGCTGAGAATTTGAAGAAGGCAGGTGCATTTATTCCGGGTATTCGTCCGGGCGAGCAGACTTCTAAGTACATTGATGGTGTAATGACGCGCTTGACTGCGGTTGGTGCCATTTACATTACCTTGGTTTGCTTACTGCCAGAGTTTTTGATCTTAGGTTGGAATGTGCCTTTCTATTTTGGTGGCACTTCATTGTTGATTATCGTAGTTGTAGTCATGGACTTTTTGTCTCAACTGCAAGCGCATATGATGTCACACCAGTACGAAGGCTTGATGAAGAAAGCCAACTTTAAAGCGCAGACACGCCCAGGCACAGTGCGCTGATTTGAATCACTTGGAGAGTTTTTGTCATGAAGGTTAGAGCTTCAGTTAAAAAATTGTGCCGTAACTGCCGGGTTATCCGCAGAAATGGCGTGGTACGTATCATTTGCTCTGATCCGCGCCACAAGCAGCGTCAAGGCTAGTAAGTTTTTGTCCCGATGCTGTGCGATGGGATTTATGAAATAACCTCTGCTGGTCAGAGGTTATTTGTTGATAATAGCGAAAGGTTCCGGCATAATCGCTGGCTTTTCCGGTAGTCTGGAGAGTTTTTAATGGCTCGTATTGCGGGTATTAATCTTCCTGTCAATAAACACGTGGTAATCGGCCTTACTGCCATTTATGGTATTGGTCGTCCACGCGCGGCGGATATTTGCAAAGCTGCGGACATTGTCCCTAGCACCAAAATCCGTGACTTGACAGAAGAACAAGTTGAGCGCGTTCGTCTTGAAGTAGGCAAATTTATTGTTGAAGGCGATCTGCGTCGTGAAGTTTCCATGAGCATCAAACGTTTGATGGACATGGGTTGCTACCGTGGCATCCGCCACAGACGTGGTTTGCCACTGCGTGGACAGCGCACTAAAACGAATGCGCGTACCCGTAAAGGCCCTCGTCGTCCGATTCGCAAATAAATAGATCGCAGGTAGAGTAAGTAATGGCAAGACAGCCTAAGAAAGGTGCAACTGTTAACCTTCGTAAGAAGGTCAAGAAAACTGTCACAGACGGTGTTGCGCACATCCATGCATCATTTAATAACACTATCGTGACCATCACTGACCGTCAGGGTAATGCACTGGCATGGGCAACCTCCGGTGGCTCTGGTTTCCGTGGTTCACGTAAAAGTACCCCGTTTGCAGCGCAGGTTGCTGCCGAACGTGCTGGTAATGCAGCTAAAGATTATGGTTTGAAGAACCTTGATGTTGAAGTCAAAGGTCCTGGCCCTGGTCGTGAATCTGCTGTCCGCGCGTTGAACAACGTCGGTTTCAAGATCAACACTATCGTGGACGTTACGCCTATCCCGCATAACGGTTGCCGTCCACCTAAGAAACGTCGTGTGTAACGGGAGATAATCATGGCACGTTATATTGGCCCTACCTGCAAACTCAGCAGACGTGAAGGCACTGACCTTTACCTCAAGAGTCGTGGTGTCTCTCTGGAGAAGAAGTGCAAACTGGATAAAGTTCCAGGGCAACACGGCGAAAATAAAGCACGCTTGTCTGACTACGGTGTGCAGTTACGTGAAAAACAGAAAGTTCGTCGTATTTACGGTGTGCTGGAACGTCAATTCCGTAACTACTTTAAAGAAGCGGCACGTCGCAAAGGCTCCACCGGTGAAAACTTGTTGGAACTGTTAGAATGCCGTCTGGATAACGTCGTTTATCGCATGGGCTTTGGCTCCACTCGCGCGGAATCTCGCCAGTTGGTTAGCCATAAGGCAATCAGTGTGAACGGTCAAACCGTCAATATCCCTTCTTACCAAGTGAAGGCGGGTGATGTTGTCGAAATCCGTGAAAAGTCCAAGAAGCAAACCCGCATTCAGGACGCTGTAACTGTTGCAGAACAGATCGGTTTCCCTGCATGGGTTGACGTGGACGGGAAAGCACTGAAAGGCACATTTAAATCTGTGCCAGACCGTAGCGACCTGCCATCCGAAATCAATGAATCACTGATTGTGGAATTGTATTCCAAGTAATCACTGATCAGGTTCGAGAGACCAGTATGACCTCGAAAACAACAGAATTGCTGAAGCCGCGCAACGTTCAAGTGCAAGAGGCAGGTTTAAACACCTTCCGCATTACGCTTGAGCCGTTGGAGCGTGGCTTCGGTCACACGTTAGGTAATGCGTTACGTCGTATTCTGCTGTCCTCTATTCCGGGCAGTGCGATTACCGAAGTACAAATTGCTGGCGTGGTACATGAGTACACCAGTATTGAAGGTGTGCAAGAAGACGTGGTTGAGATTCTGTTGAATCTCAAAAAGTTGGCGATTCGTTTGAATGCGCGTGACGAAGCTACCTTAACTTTGAAAAAGAAAGGTAAGGGCGTAGTCACGGCGGCAGATATTGAACGTGATCACGATGTTGAGATCATTGATCCTTCACACGTTATTGCTCACATTACCAAAGACGATACTGAGCTGGAAATGAGCTTGACCATTACCCGTGGTCGTGGCTATCAACCAGCTTCTGTACGTCGCGGCCCGGATTCTCCAGAGCTGCCATTAGGCACGTTAGTATTGGATGCTAGTTATAGCCCAATCATGCGCGTTGCTTATAACGTAGACAGTGCGCGTGTTGAACAGCGTACTGACATGGATAAATTGGTTTTGGAAATCCAAACCAACGGTTCTGTGAATGCTGAAGAATCCATCGGTATGGCGGCGCAGATTCTGCAACAGCAGTTGGCGGTTTTCTTTGATCTGCGGATTGAAGAGCCTGTACGTCGTGAAGAGTCACAACCAGAAATCGACCCAATTTTATTGCGGCCGGTAGATGATTTGGAACTCACTGTACGTTCAGCTAACTGTTTGAAAGCAGAGAACCTGTTCTATATTGGTGATCTGGTGCAGCGTACTGAAACTGAGTTGCTGAAAACACCGAATCTGGGCAAGAAGTCCCTGACCGAAATTAAAGATGTGCTTGCACAGCATGGTTTGACTTTGGGAACCAAGTTAGATAACTGGCCACCCGCAGGTCTTGATCACCGTGAAAGCAAAGTGGCTTAACCACGGGTTTTGAAGGATATAGAAAATGCGTCACCGTAATACTGGTCGTCAATTAAGCCGCGATAGCAGTGCCCGTAAAGCCTTGCTGCAAGCTTTGACAAATTCACTGCTTCGTCATGAAGCGATCAAGACTACTCTGCCTAAGGCCAAAGAATTGCGCCGTGTAGCAGAGCCGCTGATCACTCGTGCTAAAGAAGATTCTGTACACAACCGCCGTATCGCTTTCTCACGTTTACGTGATAAAGAAATCGTTGGTAAGTTGTTTACTGACATCGGCCCGCGCTTCAAAGAGCGTCAAGGTGGCTATTTGCGTATCATTAAGTGCGGTTTCCGCGCTGGTGACAATGCGCCGATGGCTTACGTTGCGCTGGTTGATGAAGCAGATGCTGGGCAGCAAGCCGCAGCGGAATAATTCCTGCTGTTGCATGTGTTCAGGAAGGCCGACATTGTTCGGCCTTTTTGCGTTTTTAGATGGAGTGCCCCATGCAGGATAATCAACAGGTTGTCGAAGCAGCCAGCTCACGCAAAACAGCCAAAGTCTTTTATTATGGCAATATCCTTTCGGTGTTGATCCCTTTTCCGGTGTTTATTTTGTGGTTTGGTGCGGGTATTTTGGTGTACGCCATGTTCCGTCATCATCCCAATGTACGAGTGGGGTACTATACCCAAATTGCGGCTTATCACTATTACGGTTTGGCGGGTGGCTTGGTTCCGATTTTGACGTTCGCGCCCGGTGATTTTTTTGTGAACTGGTGGTGGGCATTATGGATTGGCTGTATCGTTATTTTATTGCCGCTGTCCATTCGTCAATTGCTGCTGATTAACCGTGAAACATGGCAAGATACGCCTAAGTCATCGCCCCACTGAAGGAATAAAAATGTCTGAATTACGTCACGATTGGCGCATCGAAGAGGTTAATGCCTTATTGGCAATGCCATTCAGCGATTTGATGTTCAAGGCGCATCAGGTGCATCGGGAACATTTTGCCGCGAATCAAGTGCAAATTAGCACCTTGCTAAGTATCAAAACCGGGGCTTGCCCAGAAGATTGCGGTTATTGTTCGCAAAGTGCCAAAAACGATACCTCCTTGGAGCGCGAGAAATTACTGCCGTTGCAAGAAGTGATCGACTCCGCTAAAACCGCACAAACCCAAGGTGCAACCCGTTTTTGTATGGGTGCTGCATGGCGTAATCCTACTGATAAGAACCTTGAGCGCGTCATCGAAATGGTGCAGGCGGTCAAGGGGTTGGGCATGGAAACCTGCGTAACCTTGGGCATGTTGACGGATCGTCAAGCGTCGCGTTTGAAAGACGCAGGTTTGGATTACTATAACCACAACCTTGATACCTCGCCGGAGTTTTACGGCAACGTGATTTCTACACGCACTTACCAAGATCGTCTGGATACCTTGGATCATGTGCGTAACGCCGGTATTAACGTGTGTTCCGGTGGTATTTTAGGTATGGGTGAAACCCGTCAGGATCGTGCGCGTTTATTGCAGCAATTGGCGAATATGAAATTTCACCCTGAATCTGTGCCAATTAATGATCTGGTGAAAATCGAAGGCACGCCATTGTCAGGTGTGGATAAATTAGACCCGTTCGAGTTTATTCGGGTGGTAGCGGCGGCGCGGATTATGATGCCGAAGTCCTACGTGCGCTTGTCCGCAGGCCGCACCGATATGACTGATGAAATGCAGGCATGGTGCTTTTTTGCGGGTGCAAACTCGATGTTTTACGGCGATAAATTGCTGACTACTGACAATCCGGGCGAAAGCCACGATCAGCAATTATTCACGCGCTTAGGCATTCAAACTGAAGCAGGACAGCCGGGCAGCACGTATTTGTGAGGTTATAGTCAATGCATTACCCCCAATCTTTCGATGTCATCGTCATCGGTGGCGGACACGCCGGAACTGAGGCCGCGCTTGCTGCTGCACGTATGGGGCAGCGTACCTTGTTGTTGACCCACAATATCGAAACCATTGGTGCAATGAGTTGTAATCCTGCCATTGGCGGTATTGGCAAGGGTCATCTGGTCAAGGAAATTGATGCGATGGGCGGGGCAATGGCTCACGCAGCCGACCGTGGTGGTATCCAATTCCGCATTCTCAATTCCAGTAAAGGCGCGGCGGTGCGTGCCACTCGCGCCCAAGCTGATCGTATCCGTTACAAATCTGCGATTCGCACTATTGTTGAAAATCAGCCCAACTTGTACCTGTTTCAACAGGCGGTGGATGATTTATTGCTGGAAGGCGAGCGCGTGGTGGGGGTGCGTACCCAAATGGGTTTGAGCTTCACCTCTCGTGCCGTGGTGCTGACTTCCGGGACGTTTCTTGCCGGGAAAATCCACATTGGTTTGAGCAATCATGCGGGTGGACGTGCGGGTGATCCGCCTTCGTTGGCGTTGTCGCAGCGTTTGCGTGAATTGCCGTTTCGTGTGGATCGTTTGAAAACCGGTACGCCGCCGCGCATTGATGCCCGCAGTATCGACTTTAGTAAAATGGAAGAACAACCCGGCGATACACCTACGCCAGTGTTTTCGTTTTTGGGGTGTGCGGATGAGCATCCACCACAAATTTCGTGCTACATCACTTATACCAATACCACGACGCACGAGATTATTCGTGGCGGTTTAGATCGTTCGCCGATGTATACCGGGGTGATTGAGGGGATTGGTCCGCGCTATTGCCCGTCGATTGAAGACAAGGTGGTGCGCTTTGCGGATAAAGACCGTCACCAGATTTTTATTGAGCCGGAAGGCTTAGATACCCACGAAGTTTACCCCAATGGTATTTCCACCAGCTTGCCGTTTGATGTGCAATACGCGCTGGTGCGCTCGATGGCCGGGTTGGAAAACGCGCACATTACCCGCCCCGGTTACGCGATTGAATACGATTTCTTTGACCCGCGTGATTTGAAGCCGACGCTGGAAACCAAGGCGGTGCAAGGTTTGTTTTTCGCCGGGCAAATCAACGGCACAACAGGCTATGAAGAGGCGGCTGCACAAGGTTTGCTGGCGGGTTTGAACGCGGGTTTGTATGCCCAGGAAAAAGACGGGTGGTATCCGCGTCGCGATCAGGCTTACCTCGGTGTGTTGGTGGATGATTTAATCACGCTAGGCACGAAAGAGCCTTACCGGATGTTCACCAGCCGTGCGGAACACCGTTTATTATTGCGTGAAGATAACGCCGATTTGCGTTTAACCGAAGCCGGGCGCGAGTTGGGTTTGGTGGATGACACCCGCTGGGCGGCTTTTTGTGAAAAGCGCGAGGCAATTGAACGCGAACAGCAGCGGTTACGCGCCACGGTATTACAGCCGACGGCAGTGAGTGCCGCAGACAGTCAGCGGGTGTTCGGTGATGTGTTGTCGCGTGAATACAAGTTGTATGACTTATTGCGTCGCCCCAATGTGACTTACGCCGCGTTAACCAGCTTGCCAGCGGTGGGCGAGCCAGTGGCTGATGAGAAAGTTGCGGAACAAGTGGAAATTCAATGCAAATACGCCGGTTACATTGACCGGCAGCAAGAAGAAATTCACAAGCAACGCCGCAACGAGGAAACTCGCTTGCCGGATAGTTTAGACTACGCCTTGGTACGCGGGCTTTCCAACGAAGTGCGCCAGAAGTTGCAAAATCAACGTCCGGTCACGCTGGGGCAGGCGGCACGCATTCCCGGCATTACGCCCGCCGCGATTTCGCTGTTGCTGGTCTATCTGAAAAAGGCGGGATAAGCGTGGAACAGCAGCAACAACTCCAGCATTACCTGCAATTATTACAACGCTGGAACAAGGTTTATAACCTGACGGCGGTGCGTGACCCAGCACAAATGCAAATTGTGCATTTGGACGATAGCTTGAGTGTCGCGCCGTTTTTGCGCGGTGAAACCTGCCTTGATGTGGGGAGCGGTGCAGGTTTGCCCGGTATTCCGTTGGCGATTGTGCAACCACAGCGGCAATTTACCTTGCTGGATACCAATGGCAAAAAAACCCGCTTTATGCAGCAAGCGGTGTTGGAATTAGGTTTAAAAAACGTCAAGGTGGTGCAAACCCGTGTCGAAAGTTGGCAGCCTGAGGTGTGTTTTGACGCAGTTATCAGCCGCGCCTTTGCCTCACTCCATGATTTTGTTACCTTTACCGGCAAACAGGTGTGTGAAGGTGGTATCCTCTACGCCATGAAGGGACGTTACCCCGCCGATGAGTTGGCAGCACTGCCCACCGGTTGGCGCGTCGTGGCGGAGCATCCCCTGCAAGTACCCGGTTTGGATGCGCAACGGCATCTGTTGGAACTACAGCGAGAGTAAACCATGACGCGAGTCATTGCGGTGACGAACCAAAAAGGTGGCGTTGGTAAGACGACTACCAGTGTCAACTTGGCAGCCTCCTTAGCGGCAATGAAGCGGCGGGTGTTGCTGATTGATATTGACCCTCAGGGGAATGCGACGACCGGCATCGGTTTGGAAAAGCACGGGCAGCAGGTATCGTTGACCGACGTGTTGTTGGGGGATGCGCACGTTTCCGAAATTTTACGCAAATTACCCGACAGTTCCTTGCACGTATTACCTGGCTCGCCGGATGTTACCGCAGCTGAAGTTAGTTTGATGACCAAGGAGCGGCGCGAATACCATTTGCGTGAGGCGTTGGCTCCGATTCGTGATAATTACGATTACATTTTGATTGATTGCCCGCCTTCGCTGAATATGTTGACCGTGAATGCACTGGTGGCGGCGGATGGCGTGTTGATTCCGATGCAATGCGAATACTACGCACTGGAAGGTTTGAGCGCGTTGGTGGACACCATTGAACGCATTGCGCAAACAGCGAATCCAGATTTACAAATCATGGGTTTAGTGCGCACTATGTATGACCCACGCAGCAATTTATCGCGGGATGTATCGGATCAGATTAGCGTATTTTTTAAAGACAAAGTTTATAACACCTCAATTCCGCGCAATATTCGTTTAGCAGAAGCCCCCAGCCACGGTTTATCGGCGTTGGATTACGACAAAAGCTCACGCGGCGCATTGTCGTATCTGGCACTGGCGGCTGAAATGTTGCGTAAAGATGTGAGTGCCGCCGCTGGAGTTAATCCATGATTAAGAAGCCGGGGTTAGGGCGCGGCTTGGATATGTTGCTGAGTTCCGCCCGCAGTCAGTCCACTGATACCGAAGACACCGTACTCAAGCGTTTGCCGGTTGAGCGGGTACGCCCCGGTCAATACCAGCCGCGTACCCGGATGGATGCGGATGCCCTGCAAGAGCTGGCAGACTCCATTAAGGCGCAAGGTTTAGTGCAGCCCATCGTGGTGCGCAAACTCAACGGCGGTGAATACGAGCTTATTGCTGGGGAACGTCGCTGGCGTGCGGCACAACTGGCAGGGTTACACGATATTCCGGCGGTGGTGCGTGATATTCCTGATCAAGCAGCGGCGGCAATGTCGCTGATTGAAAATATTCAGCGCGAAGACCTCAATGCCCTCGAAGAAGCGGGTGCATTACGCCGTTTGATTGATGAGTTTGGTTTGACTCACCAGCAAACTGCCGAAGCCGTGGGGCGTTCACGGGTCGCAGTAACGAATTTACTGCGCCTGCTAGAGTTGCAGCCTGAAGTCAAAGCCCTGTTAGATGCTGGGCAGTTTGAAATGGGTCATGCCCGTGCGTTACTGGCTTTACAGGGCGCGAAACAGGTAGAAATCGCCAAGTTGGTGGCACAGCGTCAATTGTCAGTACGTGATACCGAGCGGTTAATCAAGCAAGTGCTGGAAAACACCAATGTGGAAATTCCAGCCTTCAAACCTTCGCCCGATGTGGTGCGCCTTGAGCAGCGTCTGGCAGATACCTTGGGTGCGAAGGTGGCGATTCGCTACAATCGCAGCGGTAAAGGTAAATTAGTGATTGAATACAATAGCTTGGATGAGCTTGACGGCATTCTTGAGCATATTCAGTAAATATTTAGTGGTAAGGTGTTGAAGCGTGCCGTGAATTACTGCACAATACGCGCCTTATTTTCGGATTGGTTTTTCGGGAGAATACCCTTGCCTAACATAGCATCAGCCAAAAAACGTGTACGCCAGAGCGAAAAAAACCGCGTGCATAATCGTCACCTGCGTACCCGTCTGCGTACTCAAGTCAAAAACGTTCTGAAGGCTATTGCTGCCGGTGATCGTGAAGCTGCGATTGCTGCTTTCAATGTTGCTGTTCCAGTGATCGACTCCATTGCGGACAAGGGTATCGTTCATAAGAATAAAGCGGCACGTCACAAGAGCCGTTTGAATGCCCATATCAAAGCACTGCAAGCTTCCGCTTAAATCGCTTTATATCGCAGATACCAAGGCCGGTTATCTTAACTGGCTTTTTGCGTTGTTGGCGATTTCATGTTGAAAATCGGTTTAACAGGTGGTATTGGCTGCGGTAAATCGACTGCCGTAAAGCGATTTCGTGACTTAGGTATTCCCATCGTTGATGCCGACATCGTAGCGCGTGAAGTGGTGCAAGCAGGGCAACCCGCCTTGCAAGCGATTGCCGAGTTATTCGGGGGTGCTGCATTGTTAGCGGATGGCTCGTTAAATCGTGCGTGGTTACGCCAGACAGTGTTTAACGACACAGCACATTTACAGCAGTTGGAAGCAATATTGCACCCGCGTATTCGTGAGGCGATTGTGCGCGATATGACGGCGGCGATGGCGGCGGGTTCGCCTTACGTGGTGGTTGATGTGCCGTTGCTGTTTGAAAAGCATTACGACACCTTGTTTGACCGCGTGTTAGTGATTGATTGTCTGCCTGCGCAACAGCACGAACGTGTTAGCCAGCGTGATGGCAGTACTATCGAGTTGGTTGAGTCGATTATGCAGCGACAAATCCCTCGCGATGAACGTTTATTCCGGGCTGATGATATTATTGAAAATGTCGGTTCACTGGCTGATTTTAATAACAAAATTGACACCTTACACCACAAATACGCAGGAAATACCGCCACTTAGTTGATCTTTTTGTGGTTTTCTTGGTATATAATGGGAACCTTGCTGCGCTTCGAGTATCCTATGGCTATCTACAAGCAACCGTTAAGCGAAGAAATTCGCCGAATGTCAGAACTCCGCATGATTAGTTACGAACAGCCTCTCAATGAAAAAATTCGCCTATTTATGCGTCTTGAATTGTTGATGGCACGATTTCAATATCATGTTTCTGATGACCCCCGCCCTGAAAATACCGTTGCCGCGCTGCACTTGTTGCTGGATTTATACAATCTTTCAGCGCGACAAGATGTCAAAAGTGAAATCCTCAAAGAAATTGACCGCGTAGGGCAGTCCGCACGTTTATTGCTGCGTGACGAAGCTGCGGATGCTGCCAAATTGGATCAGGTCTTAGAAAAGCTCAATCATCACAGCGATGTGTTGTATCAGCAGCGCGGGCAATTGGGTAATCACCTGAAAAATCACGCCTTCTTTAACAGCTTGCGGCAGCGTTCCACCTTGCCGGGTGGTATCAATGGGTTCGATTTGCCATTGTTTAATTACTGGCAAGATCAGGCTATTGCGGTGCGTTTAGAAGATTTGCAGGAATGGTCAGCCCCTTATGAGGCGGCGAACGCAGCAGCGCACGATATTTTGGACATAATCCGCGATTTTGGTGAACGTAGCGATGAAGTGGGTAAGGACGGTTTCTTCCAATCAACTTTGGAAGGGCGTAAACCTTATCAGATGATGCGGGTGGAATTACCCGTCAGCTTGGATTGTTTCCCGGAAATCAGTGCGGGCAAACAACGCTTTACCTTGCGGTTTGTGAATGCGGATATGATGGCAGATCGTGGTAAACAAATTAAGAAAGACATTCAATTTACCTTGGTCTTGTGTAATTTCTAATGCATGAGCGGGATTGTGAAGCAACAAACGGGCGATTAGCCCGTTTGTCGTTTTAGGGGGTTAACGCGACAATGTTTCCCAAATGGGGCGTTTATCGCTACTTGATGGAGGCACAGCAGGCGTTGGTGCGGCAGGTGGAACTACTGCTGGTGGCGTAACCGTGGCGGCAGGTGTTGTTGCTGTAGGTACTGATGTACTCGCCGGTGTTGCCGGACGTTCCGCTGGTTGGCGTTGCAGTTCCGGTGGAATAGCCGTTAAGGGTTGCGCTGGCGGCGGAATCATCGGTGTAGGCACGGCATTTGTCACGACCGGATCAACGATGAGGGTTTCGCGCTTGAGAATAGTGCCATCGTCGTTTTGGACAGTCACTGTCCATGTACCGGGCAAGTTAGGGGAAATGTTTTTGCTGGAATGTACCCGCCAAGGGCTGCCCGTTACCGGGAATTGCAAACCCAATTGAAATGCGCCATCGCGTTCCCAGCGGTGATTAACCACGCGCCCTTGTAAACCCACTAGCTCGGTGAAGTAATACACTTGTTGCCCGGCGTTAATGCGGGTTAACTGATTGGTGGGTTCACGCGCCGCAATCGCCGAAGTGAAAGCTGAACGCGCCACGCCGGGTGCGGTTGTTACCGCAGCGGGTGAAGCCACGGGTGCAGGTGATGCAGTTACGCTGGGTGCGCTTGGAGGTGTAGCCGGTGTGGGTGCGGTGACGGGTGGAATGGGGTTGATCGGTGCATGTTGAAAGGTTTCCGCCCATGCATTAGGGAGCAGCAGGAATACGCACACTAAGCTGCCTAAGGTTTTGTTGGTTATGTTGGACACGAATGCAGTTCTCCGTTACGGATAGTCGTAAGCTGGTTAGTCTAGTGCATTTCTGCCAAGTTCCCCAAAGATTGCGTGTGTGGACTTGCCCCCCGGCGACAGTTACGCTTTACTAGCGCATTTACGGTTATCGGGGCAGGGTCAAGTGATGCCAAAAAAGCAAACGGATGCCGCCGCAGCGGTGCAGCCAGCGAATTTTGAGACGGCGATTGCGGAATTGGAAGCGTTGGTGCAGCGCATGGAAAGTGGTGATTTGACACTGGATGATTCGTTGCAGGCATTTGAGCGCGGGGTGCAGTTAACTCGCCAGTGCCAAAGTGCTTTGAAGGCAGCCGAACAGCGCGTGACCTTGCTCACGGCGGATGGGCAGGAGCGTGATTTCCCAGCATTGGGAGAAGTTTGATGTTAAATGTGCATACGCGCCTGCAAGGTTGGCAAGATCGCATTGAAACGGTATTAGACAGCGTGTTGCCTGCGGCTGCTACACACCCGTCGCGTTTACATGAGGCGATGCGTTACAGTGTGCTGGACGGTGGTAAGCGGATGCGCCCGTTGCTGGTGTACGCAGCAGGTGAGGCGTTAGGCATTGCTCAGGTGCATTTAGATATTCCAGCGGCGGCGGTGGAGTTAATCCACGTGTATTCGTTGGTGCATGATGATTTACCCGCGATGGACGATGACGATTTGCGACGCGGTAAACCGACTTGTCATAAAGCCTTTGATGAGGCGACGGCGATTTTAGTGGGTGATGGTTTGCAGGCGTTGGCGTTTCAATTGTTGGCGGCACACCCGAAACAACACGCATCCCCTGCGCAACGTTTGCGCATGATTGAATTGCTGGCGCAAGCGGCTGGTTCACGCGGTATGGTGGGCGGTCAGGCGATTGATCTGGCAGCAGTCGGCAAGGTGTTGGGCGAAATCGAGCTGGAAAATATGCACATCCACAAAACCGGGGCGTTAATTCGTGCCAGCGTATTGTTGGCGGCTTACAGTCTCGAAGTGGTGGATGCCTTGGCGGTGCAACGCCTTGATCATTTTGCCAAATGTTTAGGGCTGGCCTTCCAAGTGCAAGACGATATTTTGGATGTGGAAAGCGACACCCAAACTTTGGGTAAAACCCGTGGTGCAGATGCCGCCGCAGGCAAGCCAACTTACCCTTCTATTATTGGCATGGCTGCTGCTAAAGCGAAATTACACGATTTACACACAGAGGCGTTGCACGCATTAGAGCCGTTTGGTGATGGCGCACACGCGCTGCGCGAAATAGCTGATTTTACCGTGAAGCGACTACGATGATAAAAACGACGGATACTTACCACAATGCTAACAACCAAAATCCTACCTTGAGGGGTATCGTCAGGTGCTTGAGAAAATAAATGCTCCCGCTGATTTGCGCGAGCTGGGTATAGAGGCGTTACCTGTCTTATGCGATGAGTTACGCCAGTTTTTGTTAACCTCGGTTTCGACCGGAGGTGGGCATTTTTCCTCCAATTTGGGAACGGTGGAATTAACGGTGGCGTTGCATTATGTGTTCAATACGCCGCAAGACCGTTTGGTGTGGGACGTGGGGCATCAGGCTTACCCGCATAAAATCTTGACGGGGCGGCGTGAGCGTATGGATAGCATCCGCCAGCAAGGTGGCTTGGCGGGTTTCCCCAAGCGTTGTGAAAGTGAATACGATACCTTTGGGGTGGGGCATTCCAGCACGTCTATCAGCGCGGCGTTGGGGATGGCGTTGGCAGCCCAGCACAAAGGCGAAGATTACCAAGCGATTGCGGTGATTGGTGACGGTGCGATGACGGCGGGGATGGCGTATGAGGCGTTAAACCATGCCGGTGACTTGGACGCGAATCTACTGGTGGTGCTGAACGACAATGAAATGTCGATTTCACCCAACGTAGGGGCTTTGCGTAAATATTTAACGCGCCTGCTGTCTGGTCGGATGTATTCCACCATGCGTGAAGGTGGCAAAAAAGTGCTTTCCAGCAGCCGTTCTTTATCGAAACTGGCGAAACTCACCGAAGAACACATGAAGGGCATGGTGTTACCCGGTACGTTGTTTGAGGAAATGGGCTTTAAATATTTTGGTCCGATTGACGGTCATGATGTGCAGGAAATGGTGCATGTGTTGCGCAACCTGCAAAAAATCAAAGGCCCGCGCTTATTACACGTGCTGACCCAAAAAGGTAAAGGTTACGAGCCAGCGGAAGAAGACCCGTGCGCCTATCACGGGGTATCGCCGTTTAATTTGGCGACGGGTTTGGTAGCGAGTAACAAGGTTTCAACGCCGACCTATACCCAGGTGTTTGGGCAGTGGTTGTGCGACATGGCGGCACAAGATCCGCGTTTGGTGGGCGTTACTCCGGCCATGTGTGAAGGGTCGGGGCTGGTGGCGTTTGCCGAGCAATTTCCTGAGCGGTATTTCGATGTGGGGATTGCGGAACAACATGCGGTAACGTTGGCAGCAGGGCTGGCGTGTGAAGGCTTGAAACCGGTCGTGGCGATTTATTCGACTTTTTTGCAGCGTGCTTACGATCAGTTGTTGCACGATGTGGCGGTGCAAAATTTACCCGTAGTGTTTGCGATTGACCGCGCGGGCTTGGTGGGGGCGGATGGCCCGACGCATTCGGGTAATTACGATCTATCGTATTTGCGCTGTATTCCCAATATGGTGGTCATGGCTCCGGCGGACGAAGATGAATGTCGGCAAATGCTTTACACCGCGTTTTGTTTAGACGTACCGACGGCGGTGCGTTACCCGCGTGGCAAGGGTGTGGGCATGATGCCGCAAACCGGCATGACGGCGATTCCGTTGGGTAAGGCGTTGCGCTTGCGTAGTGGTGAAGGCATTGCCATCTTGTTATTTGGTTCCTTGTTGGATACCGCGCGTGCGGTGGCTGAATCACTGAACGCAACTTTGATCAATATGCGCTTTGTGAAGCCGTTGGATGAGGCAATGGTGCGCGAATTGGCGCAAACTCACAGTTTATTGGTGACGCTCGAAGACAATGCGGTTATGGGTGGGGCAGGTAGTGCGGTGAACGAATGTTTACACGCGGCTGGCTTAAACGTGGCGGTATTGAATTTGGGTTTGCCTGACAGTTACATTGATCATGCACAGCGCGAAGAGCAATTGGCGGCGTGCGGTTTGGATGCGCCGAGTATTGTGCAGCGGATACGCGCACATCAACCTTGAGGACAGCATTATGCAATACGACATCATCATCGCCGGGGGCGGTATGGTGGGTTCCACCCTCGCTTGTTTATTGGGCAACGCCGGTAAGCGCGTGGCAGTGTTGGAAGCCCATGCACCCGCGCCGTTTGCGGCAACCGACCCTTACGACTTGCGGGTTTCTGCGATTAGCCGTGCGTCACAACGTGCGCTGGTGAATGCGGGAGCGTGGCAAGGCGTGGTGGCGCGACGGGCGTGCGCTTACGAGGCGATGCAGGTGTGGGATGCGACGGGTTCGGGGCAAATCCGTTTTGATGCGGCGGATCTGGGCGAGGCAGATTTAGGGCATATTGTGGAAAATCGTGTGATTCAGTGCGCGTTACTGGATGCGATTCAAGCACTGGATAATGTGGATTTATACTGCCCCGATAAACTGGCGGCATTTGAAGTCGGTGCGGATAGCGTGAAAGTGCAGTTACACAGCGGCACAACGTTACAAGCGCAATTGCTGGTCGGCGCAGATGGTGCGCAATCGAAAGTGCGCCAATTGGCGGGAATCAGTTTAGCAACCAATGATTACGGGCAAAAAGGTTTGGTGTGTGTGGTGCAGACGGAACTGTCTCACCAAGACACCGCTTGGCAACGTTTTATGCCGTCTGGGCCGCTGGCGTTTTTGCCGTTAAGCGATGGCAGCAGTTCAATTGTGTGGACATTACCCGCTGACCGTGCCGATGCGATGTTGCTGCTGAGTGATGCGGATTTTTGCCGGGAAGTAGCGCAAGCGTTGGATTACCGTTTGGGTGAGGTTACGGCAGTCGGGGAGCGTGCGGCGTTTTCATTGCGTGGTCGTCATGCGGAACCTTACATTCAGCCACGCCTTGCTTTGGTGGGCGATGCCGCGCACACGATTCACCCATTGGCGGGGCAGGGCGTGAATCTGGGTATCAAAGACGCGTTGGGTTTAGCTGAACAATTATTAAAAAGCAGTGGCGATGTGGGTAGTGTGGCAGTGTTGCGTGCTTATGAGCGGGCGCGGCGCGGTGATAATGTGTTGACGCAAAAGGCGATGGAAGGTTTCCGCCTGCTCTTTGGGAATACCTTAGCCCCTTGGAAAATACTGCGTAATACAGGGTTATCGTTGGTGAACCGTTTGGATTTTGTAAAATACCAAATCGCTAAACAAGCGATGGGCATTTAACCCGTTTAACTCGGCAGGAGGATGATAATGAGCGTTTTTTCTCGCATAACGATGACTGTGGCGTTGGCTTTAGGTGTACTGTTTGCTCCGGCATACGCGGAAGAAATCACCGTGAAGCAAGGTGATTTAACTCTACGTGGTGAATTGACTTTAGCCGAAGGTAAAACCGCTAAAGACGGGGTGATCTTGATGTTGCACGGCACGCTGGCGCACAACAAGATGGAAATCATGCAATCGTTGAGCGATTTGTTGAAAGACAAAGGCTATAACACCTTGCGTGCCAACCTGAGCTACGCCATCGACAAACGCGCTTCGGATATGTTGGATTGCACCATCGAACACCGTCACCAACACGCCGATGCAGTGGCAGAACTGGAGACGTGGATGCAATGGTTGAAACAACAAGGTGCTACTAAAGTGGCATTACTGGGGCATTCGCGTGGCGGCAACCAAGTCGCATGGTATGCTGCTGAAAAAGATTCAGAGTTGCTGACTAAAGTGATTACTGTTGCGCCTGCCACCGCTGACCCAGAGAAAGCGGCGAAAGAATACGCGGAACGTTACGGCAAACCGCTTGCTGATATTGTTGCGGAGGCTAAAAAATTAGTCGATGCGGGTAAAGGCGATAGCGTTATGGAAGTTCCCGGTTTCGTGTACTGCGAAAAAGCCAAGGCTACCGCAAAAGCAGTGCTGGGTTATTACCAAGATGATGCGCGTTTGAATACCCCAAGTCTGTTACCGAAAATCAAAAAGCCGATGCTGATTGTGATGGGTTCGGAAGACGAAGTGGTGGCTGATCTGCCTGCGAAGTTGGAAGGCGTTAAGCAAGATAATCTCAGCGTAGCAACGGTGGATGGTGCGGATCACTTCTTCCTCGATTTATACGCGGATGAATTGGTGGATAAAGTGACCGAATTCGTTGCTTGGTAATAAATAGCGACTTCATCGCGGAGAGTCTACCGGCTTTCCGCGATACTGACGGTGGCGAGTGTAATGGCCTATAATGCGACGATAACGAAGTTAACGAATGGCCTAATTATGAAACGCTTGCTGCTGACCTGCCTGTTATTGCCTTGGCTGACCGCTTGTAGCGTGTTGCCTTGGTCGTCTGAAGATGCCGATGAAGGCGTTACTCCTGAAAAACCGTTGACCATTCTGGTCATTAACGATGTCTACCGCCTAGATAATTTGCCTTACGTGCGTCATTTGCGTGCCAGTTTGGAGCAATCCGAAGGTGAGGTGTTGATGCTGCACGCGGGGGATTTCCTGTTTCCCTCGTTATTGAGCCAGCGTTACGACGGTGAGCAAATGGTCGACGTATTAAATTACCTCGATGGTGATGGGGCAGCCTTTGATGAGCATATGTTTATTACCTTTGGCAATCACGAATTTGAGAAAGGTAAACTGAAACACGCGCAGTTGCTGCAAAGCCGGATTACAGAATCACAGTTTGCATGGCTGGGAACCAACGTTGAGTTTAAAAGCATTGAACCGGGGCGACAGATGGTGCAAGCCGATAATTTATTGCCCAGTAAGTTAATCACGCTGAATGGGGTCAAGGTCGGGGTATTGAGTGCAACGACGGATGTAAAAGGGGCAGACTACATCCGTCGTTTCATTCCGCCAATGCAGGCGGTGCGCACCACCAGTCGGGCATTGCGCCAGCAAGGGGCGCAGGTGGTGATTGCATTAACCCATTTAACCCTGAAAGAAGATCGTGCGCTGCTGGAACAATTGGGCGATGACGCGCCCGATTTGATTGCGGGTGGGCATGAGCACGACCGTCAAAGTGTGCAAGTTAACGGGCGACGCATTGTCAAGGCCGATGCGGATGCGATGAGTGCTGCCGTCGTCCGTTTAGATGCGGCAAATCCCAAACAGTCATCTGTCACCTTTGTCGATTTGCCGGGTAAATACACCCCAGATGCTGGGGTGGTCGCACGAATTAACCAGTGGGATGCACGTTTTGCCGAAGGTTTTTGCGGTGAAAGAGGTGAATCCAACGCTTGTTTGACCCAAGTGTTGGGGAAAACGGCGGTGGATTTGATCGCTGAAGAATTAACCATTCGCCGCTTTGAAACCAATCTCGGTAACTGGTTGGCAGATACTGCCCGCACCAGTTTTGCCGATCAGGGGGCGCAGATTGCGTTTTTGAATGCGGGTGGAATGCGTTTAAACCAAAATATTCCAGCGGGTGAATTGAACCGTAGACACCTCGATACCTTGTTTGCTTATCCCACCCGTTTGGCGATGATTCGCTTGAGTGGGGCGCAATTGCAAGCAGTAGTGAATCACGCCATCACCGATTGGACGGGTAATGGGCGTTGGCTACAAGTTAGCGGCTTTGCATTTAAGCACAATCCGGCAACCGGTACGGCGGAGCAATTGAGTTTGATCACCCCGCAGGGGTTGCGTCCGATTCAGGCGGACGAAACCTTGCTGGCAGTCACCAACGATTATTTGCTGGATGCCAGTGGTGATCAGGATGGTTATCGGATGTTGGGCGAAAATCTCATTGTTGCCCCCGACCAGCCCCGCCTTGAACTCAAGGACAAAGTGCTGGAAGCCTTGCAGCAGGCAGGGAGTGCGGGCATCGCACCGCGTGTTGAAGGGCGGGTATGCAATGCCAGTAAACCGGGTGTGTGCTTGCTGAAATGAGCGGCATTAAGGCTTTTCTAAGCGTTTAAGCCGCGCTTCCAAACGGTCGGTATCCGCACGCAGGGTATCGACCGCATCCAAATATTGGCGAATTTCCGCATCGGCGGGAACCACTCGCGCCTCTTCCTGCAAATATTCTTGGGTATTTAAACGCATCGCATGGGACGAATCGCCCAGCCAACCTTGGGCATTGCGTACTACTTGACCTAAGTGATGCGCCACAACATCGCCAACGGCACGCGACAGCAGTTCTTCCCAATCCACGTCGATTTCGCGCAAGATCTGACTAAAGTGATTGCCCAATCCCATGTCGCCGTCGATTTTAATACCGTGTTCCAACATGGCTTTACCGGCATCGTTGCTGGCAGACAGCCGCATTAACCCCAAGGCACTACCGTGTATGGTGACATCCGGTGCGGCGGCGTAACGGGTGGTTACACGCACCTGATCAGCCGTGGGCAAAAAGTACAGTTGCACATCCGGGTTGCTGATGTGCAGGCAAATCAGCTTACCTTGTAACGCCTGCAAACGGCTGCGGGCATTGCCGTGTGTTTGGGCATCCAACGCCAGCCATGCATTGAACGCGGTTTCGAGAGTGGCAGTAAGGGCGGCAAACAACATGACTAAATCCTTGTGGGCAGGTTTTAAGGTGAAATCATACTACAGCCACGGGTGTTTTTTGTGAGCTATTGGTGTTTAATAAACGTCCATTTACACCAAAGGCAAGGGAGCGCGTATGAAATACACACTGATCAAGGGTTCTTTTCACGTTGTCGGGTTTTCACCAGATGGCGATTCCATGATGTTTCGGGCGCGTAACGCCGCGCATTGGGAAGCACTTGGTGGTGACAATAAAGACTTGTTTGACACTAAGTTGCAGGCAGGTGAAGGCGCGGTGCAATTGCGTTTGCAAGGTATTGACGCGCTGGAAACCCATTATTCCCCGGAAAGTCCGCCAACGCCCGCTGATGTCAAAGGCAAAGAAACCGCCTTGCAAACCAAACCCAGCCCCGGTGGTTATCATCAACCGCCCGCGATTGCGCAAGCAGCCACCGCGAAATTCATGGAGTTGTTGGGGGTTGGTAAGGCTGAATGGCGGTCGTGGGGTAAAAATACCTGGATCGACAAAGCGTGCTTTATCCGCGATGGACAAGAAGTTTGGGTGAAAGACAAGTTACAAGACGTGATTCCCGGTTACATTGTGACCAGTGAAGTGGAGAAAAACGGGCGACCAATTGCTTGGGTTTTTCCCGGTGACACCGATACCCCGGACGGGACAGATCTCAGTAAAGCCCAATTAGCCGAGCGTCTGAAGCAAAGCGTCAACTACCAATTGCTCAAGGAAGGTTTGGTTTATCCGTATTTCTTTATGACGTTGGCGGGACGATTGCGGGATATTTTGATCAGCGGAACCAAGTTGGCGCAAACCAGTGCGCGACGCAAACAAGCGTATTTGGCAAAAAATCCCCAAAAAGCTGCTACTACTGTGATGCATAATTTGTGGTTTCACGATCAGACGTTGGCGGGAGTGCAAATCACTGACCTGCAACAACTTACTGACAGTTTGCCGATTTACCCGTATTTGTTTCGTAAAGCAGCAAAAACGTGGTATCGCCAGCAGTTGCAGCAATATTGGGATGCAATTCGTGCGGGTAAGCCGTACACCTTTGACAACAAAAATACCCGTTTTGCCGTTAACAAACTGTTGGAAGACGGGAATCCTTACTTGTTTGTGGTGAGCGATCAGGACTTTGTGAAGTTAAGTGAAGTGCTGGAATTGAACGGTGAGCAACTGACTTTGCGTAGTTCGCCGATGGATTGGGTGTTTCTTTCTTAATTTGTGTTGTGGATTTATCCCCAGAATCCGTGAATAACCCTGTGGATAACATTGTGGATGAAGGTATAAGTGGTTTGATCTGAATCAATTTTCCGTGATAGGTTGTTTTTTAATCAGTCGGCTGAGCTTATCGGGTATTAAATCTTTTTGTTCAGCTTTCGTTAAGTTTTCATTCACATTTCGTTCAGCTTGTGACAGAATCAGCCCAACTAGAGACAGATGATGAAAACCCGTGACAGGAAGTCCGAAATTATAAAAAACACAGGAAGTGGTTACGCGGGAACCCAGCCCTTTCCCGCTTTGTCTTTGGTCGTATAACAAAATTAAATCTCTGGAAAGCCCAATTGCACCGTGTGTCCCCTCATGCGGTGCTGGTTTTTTTAAGGGTGTTTGCATCCAAACCTGTTTTCAGTACGTAATACTAAAAAACAGGAGAACCGCATCATGTTGATCAAACGTCCCACCATTTCCGAAGCGCAAGTGACCGATTACGCGATTTACCAACGCCGTCGTGAATTTCTTAAAACCTTGGGTGGTATTGGTTTGCTGAGTGCCGCTGGTTTACCGTTATTGGCGAATGCTGCGACAGATGAAGCTTCCACCCCTTATGATGACATTACCCAATACAACAATTTTTATGAGTTTGGTACGGGTAAGGAAGATCCGGCAAAACACGCCCATTTGTTGAAAACCTCGCCTTGGAGCGTTACCGTCGATGGTGCATGTGCCAAGCCCGGTAAATTAACGTTAGAAGACATCCTCAAGCCACATCCCGATCAAGAGCGCATTTACCGTTTGCGGTGCGTGGAAGGCTGGTCGATGGTAATTCCTTGGTTGGGTTTCCCTTTGGCGGATTTACTCAAGCGTTTTGAACCGACTTCTCAAGCCAAATACGTGCGTTTTGAAACCTTGGTTGACCCAAAGCAAATGCCGGGGCAAAAACGCCAAGTGTTGGAATGGCCTTACACCGAAGGTTTGCGCATTGATGAGGCAATGCACCCGTTAAGTTTTATTGCCACCGGTTTGTACGGTAAGGCGTTGCCGGGGCAAAACGGTGCGCCGCTGCGTTTGGTCGTGCCTTGGAAATACGGGTTTAAAAGCATTAAGTCGATTGTCAGAATCAGCTTTGTGGAGCAAGAGCCGCACACCAGTTGGGGGCGTTCTGCCCCCGATGAGTACGGGTTTTATGCCAACGTAAACCCGGACGTCGATCACCCGCGCTGGAGTCAGCGTAAGGAACGTCGCATCGGTGAGTTTCGTAAGCGCGATACCTTGGCGTTCAATGGGTACGCCGAGCAGGTGGCGAGTTTGTACAGCGGCATGGATTTACGGAAGAATTTCTAATGCAACTACCTGAGCCGTATTTCAGCCGTGGGTTTAAACCGGCAGTATTCGTGTTGGCGTTATTGCCGCTAGCCTTGCTGGGCTGGGGCGTGTGGCACGATACGCTAGGGGCGAATCCGATTGAAACCATTACCCGCAGTTTGGGGGAATGGGGTTTGCGGTTTTTACTGTTGACCTTGTTATTGTCAACCTTGCGTCGTCAGATTGGCTGGGGGCAGGGTTTGCGGTTGCGGCGTATGTTGGGGTTGTTTGCATTTTTTTACGGCACGCTGCACTTGTTAAGTTATTTGTGGCTGGATCAGTTTTTCGACTGGCCGGAAATCGGGTATGACATCCTTGAACGTCCGTTCATTACTGTGGGGATGCTGGCTTTTGTGTTAATGGTTCCGTTGGCGGCGACTTCGTTTAAGGCGGCAATACGGCGGCTGGGACGCGATTGGCAACGGCTACACCGCTTGATTTACCCATTGAGCTTGTTAGGGGTGCTGCACTTTTGGTGGTTAGCCGATAGCAAAGCCCGCACCGACATGCCGCTGGTTTACACGGTGTTGTTACTGGCGTTATTGGGCGAAAGACTGTGGCAATGGCGGCAACAACGGCAGCGGCAACAGCGTTAAATGCACGCTATTGATACTTTATGGCGATTTGTGACATTTGTATGACAAGCGGTCATGATTTTGGCAAAAAGCTTTCTATACTCCTCCCATAGGTTGTGTAACGTAACGGTAACAATGGCGAGGGAGTGTCATCAATGGATACGGACGACAAGGATGTTCGGCGTAAATTCGTGCAGTTTTGGGAGGTATTTTTCCAGAATTCAGCGCAATTCAGAGGTGCGTTAGTTTCAGCGCACTGTTTCTTCGATAAGGTATGGCAGGGTACTGCGTTGTCCCCGGCGTTGACGGAATGCGATGTGAAACATTTGTATCCGTTGGATAGCCGCTTTCCTTATCGCTCAGCACAGGGATTAGCCGTGAGTAATTGTTATTCACGCACGGCAGTCGATTCCCGTGATCAGTTTTTATCAGCACGTTTTCATGCCTTGTTGCCGCAAATTGTGGCGGAATACCGCGATGCATTTATTGATCAACTGCGTTGCGTGCATTTTCTTGGCATGGCGGGGAATGAGGCAATGATGCTTTATCCGTCGCAGCATAAACGCTTGTACGCGGAAAATGTGCAAAGCATCGCGGGCGAAGTGCGTGGTATTCAAGCCGGATTTGGGGATTTTCGTTTTAACGCACCGACACCCGCGAACTTGCCACCTTTGTTAGCAGTGTATGCGAATAAAGTGGAAAGTTTGCTGCAAACTGTGGATGAAACTTCGATTCATTGTTTGGTGAGTTTTGCGCAGTATTATTTTGCGTTATTGCACCCGTTTTATGAGCGGTGTGGGCGCACCAGTGAAGAGCTGATGTACTTGTTGTTTGAGCGAGTGGGCTTTGGTTGGCGTTACATTTCAGCAACCGGAGATCGTTCGTCAAGCTTGGCACACGAGCGCATGACTTTGATCAATCGGGCGGCGGAAGGCTTTAATCGTAAAATTGCCGGTTATTTCGGACTGCCCAGCGAGGGGATTCGCAAAACCCCGGACATTTACCGCGCAGTAACCGCCAAGTATTTCGCACCACAGTACCCCGGCATTTATGCGGATGAGTTACCGCGTCCTTTTTATTACCAACATCCGCAGCAGGAAGTGATTGATGCTTACCATTTTTTGATGGAATCATTGTTGCTGGACGAGATCATGGGATTTTCGTTGCAGCAGCCTTACCCGCACATTATGCGTCTTGGTGAGCATTTGCGCGAAGCCGGGGAGCAGGTGTATCAAGGTTATGCAATGCCATCCGCGTGGGGACGTGAGTTGCATTCAGTGTTGGCGGGGATAGCTGAGTAACAGGCTAGGAAATAAGGCTTTTAGGTTTACAAGGGGAGGGCAAGTGCTTGTTGCGCAACGGGTGCTTGCCGTTTGTCATTAAAAAGTTTCATTTTATCCGAAACGTTTTACAATCATCCTATATAAAAATCAAAACATGCGATGTTTCGAGAGGCAAACAATGATAATGCATAAGCCTTCATGGGCACTTTTCTTGGTGTTGAGCGTTGTTGAATTGGGGCTGTTTTCATCCTACGCAATGGCACAAGAGCCGCCACCAGTGAGTGCTGCTGAAGCTCCCGGTAAACCTTGGCAGGTGTTGACTTACCGTTTGGCGTTAGCGGCTGACGGTAAAACTTATCAAGTTTTAATGAAGCCTACGGTCACACCTAAGCCTGATCTGAGTTTGAGCGGGCAAGTCACTATTAAAGTGCCGCATGAGCCTGCGTTTCAGGTCGCACAGTTGACCAGTGCGGTAAAGGGTGCTGAATGGGTGGAAGCATCACGGGTGAACGCGCCCAGCGAAGATGTTGCACACGACTACATTTCCTTTTCTTTTGTGGGTTTAAAGGGCGGTAGTGCACGCAACTTTGCATGGAAAGCGAATACGGAACAGCTTGTTTTTAGCTTTCAAAATGAGGGCGGTTGCGTCAATGACGTGACCTTGATGGGTAATGCTGATCCATTTAACGTCGCACCTAACTCGGCTAATACCAATCCGGGCAATCATTTTGCCAACTTGGGTTGGGGGGATGTTAGTCAAAACAATTACCAGGGTAATGACGGCGCGATGATTAAGTGCGCTAAATAAGCTAGTGTGATTATGGGTTTGATATTCCTGATCGCTACATTATAAAAATTATCGAGAGAGCTTATCCATGTCGTCCAGAATACTACGCAAGTATCTCGCGCTGAGTGCGTTCACGTTGTTGTCCTTGGGGCAAGCTGCGTGGGCGGAACAAACTTTGGATTACCGTATCCGTTGGGATGTGTACGCTGATCGTTACCGGGTATATATGACCCCAACGAAAACCCCGTCACCTGATCAGTCGTTGACGGCTCAGGTGACGGTGCGTGCGCCACATACTGAGGGGTTAAACCGTTTTGCGGTATCAGATTTGCTGAGTGCAGTCACTAATACTTCATGGTCGGGTGATGGTGATGAGTCGCGGGTGGACGCGCCTAAGGAAAATCCAGATAAAGATTACATGTCCTTTGAATTGACTATTAAAGGCAATAATCGCGGTATTTTTGCGTGGCGTGCGAATCAAGAACAAGAGGTGTTCAGTTTTACCAATGCCGCAGGTTGTATCGGTTTGGTAGAGATTATGCCTGATGACGATCCTTTCGATCCTAACAATATTCCTGGGGGGCAAAATGCAACGAGCACTAATCCCGGTAATCACTTTACCAATATGGGTTGGGGCAGCATGTCGGATAATAACTACCGCAGCGTTGTTGGTGGCCCGGCTGATTGTAGTAAAAGTTTCGACAGCGACAGCGATGGCTTGAAAGACGGAATTGAGGAAATCATTGGTTCTGATCCGCGCAATCCTGATACCGATGGTGATGGTAAAAAAGACGGTGCGGAATACGGCACGGCAGCCCCAGTTGCTGCGGACGCTGATGGTGATGGCAAAAATGATGTGCTGGAATCCACCAAGGTGGATAAAGACAGTGACGGTGTTGTCGATGAATTAGATGCCGATGACAATAATGCTTGCGTGCCTGATCCTAAAGCGGCGAAGTGTGACCAAGACGGTGATGGCAAAACTAATGATGCGGATACCGATGATGATGGTGATGGTGTAGCAGATACGACCGAAGTCGCACTGGGTACAGACCCGAACGATGCGGATTCTGATAATACCAATACCGCATCCGTGAATGAAGGCACTAGTGGCGTTCAACAAGGTAGTTCTGCGGGTGACGATTCTAAAACCGATACCGATGGTGACGGCAAAGCCGATGCCAGCGAGTGTGAGCCGCTATCCGCTGGCAAGTGCAAAGACAGTGATGGTGATGGTAAACCCGATTGGCAGGAATCCGCCATTTTGGACAGCGATAATGACGGGCTGAAAGATGAACAAGACAGTGATAATGCCAATGCGTGTGTTCCAAACCCGAAAGCTGCCAAATGTGACCAAGACGGTGACGGTCAAACCAATGATGCTGACATGGATGATGATAATGATGGTGTCGACGATACGGTAGAGACGGCACTGGGCACTGATCCAAATGATGCAGATTCTGACAATACCAACACCACGCCTGTGAATGAGGGTACTAGCGGCGTTCAAAAAGGTAGTTCCGCTGGTGACGATTCCAAAACCGATACCGATGGCGATGGCAAAACCGATGCGAATGAGTGCGCCCCGTTAGTTGCTGGCAAATGTAAAGACAGCGATGGGGATGGTAAACCCGACTGGCAGGAATCGGCGATTCTGGATAGTGATAATGATGGGATTAAAGACGAACAGGATACTGACAATGCCAATGCTTGCGTTCCAGATCCTAAAGCCGCTAAGTGCGATCAAGACGGTGATGGTCAATCCAATGATGTTGATACGGATGATGATGCTGATGGTGTTGACGATACCGTCGAAGTAGCTTTGGGTACTAATCCGAACGATGCGGACTCTGACAATACCAATACACCAGCCGTTAATGAAGGCATGGGCGGTACGCAACAAGGGGCTTCCGCCGGGGATGATTCCAAAACGGATACCGATGCAGACGGTAAGCCCGATGCCAGCGAATGTGCGCCATTAGTGGGCGGTAAGTGTAAAGACAGCGATGCAGATGGTATTCCTGATTGGCAAGAATCGGCGATTTTAGACAGTGACGGTGACGGTATTAAAGACGAGCAAGACGTGGATAACGCCAATGCTTGCGTGCCTAGCATAAACTCTCCCAAATGTGATCAAGACGGTGACGGTCAAAGCAACGATGTTGATCTCGATGACGATGGTGATGGCGTTGAAGACAGTGTGGAAACCGCGCTGGGTACTGATCCGAATGATGCAGATTCCGACAATACCAATACACCGAGCGTGAATGAAGGTACAACCGGCGTACAAAAAGGCGATTCAGCAACAGATGATTCCAGCACCGATACCGATGGTGACGGGAAAACCGATGCGGCTGAATGTTCACCGTTAGTGAATGGTAAGTGCAAAGACACCGACGGCGATGGCAAGCCCGACTGGAAAGAATCTGCAACGGCGGATGCGGATAAAGACGGTATCAAGGATGAAGTGGATTCCGACGATGCTACCGTACTGGAAGTGAAGTTGCAGTTGAAACTGCTGTTGCAAGGCCCTTATGACAGCACTACGCAAACCATGCTCGATAATTTACGCACGCGCAATTTAATACCAAGCAATCAGCCTTACGTGGATGTTGCCTTTGGTTATACAGGAACAGAAACGGTAAAACCCAGTCTGTTAACCACCACAGGTAACAACGCTCCTGTCGATTGGATATTAGTGGAAATCCGTGATGCAACCACGCCAACCACCATAAAGGCGCGTAAGGCTGTTTTACTACAGCGTGACGGTGATGTGATGGATGCGGCAACCGGGGAAACCACCTTGAGCTTCCAAGGCTTGACTAAAGGAAACTATTACGTGACAGCACGTCATCGTAACCACTTGGGAGTAATGACGGCTGCCCCCATCGCTTTAGCAAACTCACCGATTGCTGCCGTGGATTTTGGGAAACCCAGCACCGCAACATGGGGAACCCACGCGCGTTTGTTAGTGGATATGAATAGAGATGGCACGAATGATGTGGCACTGTTGTGGGGCGGTAATGCGGATATGAATACGCGTGTGGTTGCTAGTGGTCCGATTAATGATACCTCGGTGGTGTTATTTAATGTCTGGAATACGCAAATTGAAAAAGGAAGCGCGGAGCCAACCATTAACTACATTCTGTCCGGCTATCTGTCGACAGACTTTAATCTGGATGGTGATACGATTTATTCAGGGCGGCGTAATGATATAAACGTACTCTTGGCGAATGTGTTATTGCATCCAAAGAATACGGATCTGATTACAAACTTCATCATTTGGCAACAGTTGCCGTAATTGAACCCGCAATGACTGGCCTTTTGATCCAGTCATTGCTTAGATTGACAGATAACAATAATTGAATGGCTGGTAAATACAATGAAAACAACAATAACAAAATTGCTATGTAGCGGGGGCGTGTTACTAATTTTGATGCAGGCGTGGCAACCAGCCTTGGCAGCAGGAGCAGGTGATGGGGTTAAATACCGTATTGCATGGGATGCCACAGACAGCCGTTACCATGTATTCCTGCAACCTACGAGTACACCTTTGCCGGATGAAAGTTACAGCGGTGCGACAGTGACGGTGCGTGTTCCGCATTTGACGGGGGCGGATCGCTTCGCTTTTACGGACAATAGTATCCAGTCTGTTGATAAAACGACATGGACGGTTGAAGAAGTACGCGCAGAAGAAGATGACGGTAGTTGCAGTTCAACGCGCGAGTGCCAGGTCGATAATGCCGACTTCGATTATTTGACGTTCATTATGGATATTAGGCAATTGAATGTTTTTGCCTTGCAGTCGATGCAAGAAGTTGAAGCATTCAGTTTCGCGGCGGCAAGTGGTTGTTTGTCAGGTGTTGAAGTAATGCCTGATGATGATTTATTTAACGTTATGGCAGAGCTTAATAGCCGTAATGTAGCAAACTTCTTTATCAATAAAGGATGGAGGCGTAATGCTAATGATCCCATGTGGACTTCCAATGAAAACCATTATTTAGGCAGTTACGGTGGTGCAGTAAACTGCTCAGAAGACCCGGATGGTAGTGCCGATGATGATAGCGATGGTTTGACCAACGCTGAAGAAGGCACATTAGGCACTGATCCGAAAAAAGCCGATAGCGATAATGACGGTTTAAGTGATCGCGAGGAAGTAAAAGTCACTAAAACGGATCCATTGAAAGCGGATACGGATGACGACGGCAAAAACGACAAAACCGAAGTGGGTTCCGATCTGAACAACCCGCAGGATACGGATAAAGACACTAAAATTGATGCGTTAGAATCCAGTATTCTTGATGCCGACAATGATGGTGTTGTGAACGAGCGTGATGCGGAAGACGGTAATCCAAACAACGATTCTGACGGTGATGGTTATGGCAACATGGAGGAAAAGGTTGCAGGCACTGATCCGTTAGATCCAGCCAGCAAGCCTAGCACATCCACGGACGATGACGCTGATGGTTTGACTAATACGGAAGAAGGCACATTAGGCACTGATCCGAAAAAAGCAGATACCGATGGCGATGGTGAAGAGGATGGCGCAGAGGTGGGTGCTGACATCAACAATCCGAAGGACACCGATGGTGATGAAAAAATTGATGCTTTAGAATCCAGCATCCTTGATGCCGACAACGACGGTGTTATGAATGAGCGTGATGCTAAGGATGGTGATCCAAACAACGATTCTGACGGCGATGGTTATGGCAACATGGAGGAAAAGGTTGCAGGCACTGATCCGTTAGATCCAGCCAGCAAGCCTAGCACGCCCCCACAACCAACTCACATCGCAGTACCGACGTTAACGCAATGGGCGCAAATTGCTCTGGCACTGTTGTTGGGTGGTGTTGCGGCATTACGTGTTTCACGTGCTAATAAGCGTGATTCATAAGCGTTTTAAGGATCGCGTTATTAAGTGAGATTTTGATTTTTGTCAGTAATGTAGCAGAAATTTGTCGTAAAAATACCACTTGCATTGGCTTTTACCAGCACTTACCCTTACGCTTTAAGGGTGGTTAGAGTGCAAGTTTTGCTTAAGAAGATTGTCTTGAAAGTGCTGGATTGGCGTATTTTTATGCGCTGATTTGGTGGTCAGGCTGGATATTTACGAAAACTGTTCTACAATAAAAAATACTTCTTCTAGAACAAGATTGCTGACATTTTGTTGTGTGTATATCGAGTCAACCAAAAGTTGAGGGTGAGTGATGAAATTTTTTAAACGGGCAATCGCGTTATCTGTCTTATTGTTGGCATCTGCTACCGCTGTAGCTGCTACCAGTCAGGTACCCAATTTTTCTTTCCGTGACGTTGACGGGAAACAACACCAGTTTTCTCAGTACCGTGGCAAGTGGGTTATTGTCAATTATTGGGCAACCTACTGCGGGCCGTGCGTGGCTGAATTACCGGCATTAAACAGCATTGCCAAACGTAACAAAGACAAAGTGGTCGTGTTGGGGATGGAAGCAGGCGAAACGCCGACGGACGAGTTGAAGGAATTTGCCACCAGCCGTCACTTAGCATTTCCAGTGGTTCCTACCCAAGATAGCACCATGTTTGCTTTGGGTTTGATTTATGGTGTGCCGACAACGTTTATCGTCGATCCGCAAGGTAAAGTGGTGGATACCCACATGGGTGCGATTTCAGCCAGCCAATTGCAGAATTACATTCGCCAAGACAAGCGTTCTTCCGTCGCTAAGGAAAAAGATGAGTCTTGCCTGACCGGCGTTTGTTAACACGTTTTCGTGTAGTGTGCTCGAAAAACCCGCGTTATTCGCGGGTTTTTTTATGGCTGTAGTGGCTTATTTCAAGCGCAAAGTTTGACCTGCATGGATGGTGTGATCAGGGGCTTGCAGGTTATTCAGACGAATAATGTCTTTCCAGTAAACCCCGGTATTGCGCATAACCTGGAATACGGTGTCACCTTTTTGCACAGTGTAGGTATCACCACCCGCATAAGCACTCGGTGCAGTGGTTGTCGTGCTTGAGCTGGTGGTATTGGTCGTGCCGCCAGTTGGTGTCGTGTAATTGTTCGCACCAGTGTAATCGTAGTAATACGTACCACTGGTACTCGTTTCCAGTGGTTTTGGCGCACTGTAAGCATTGTAGTTGTTCACAGGCGTGCTGCTGGTATACGGATTTGTACTAACAGGCGGGTTGTAAGTGTAAGTATTGCTGGGTGGTGGTGCTACTGTCGCTGTATTACTGCCTGCCATGCAACCATCACCGTGGTGATGCGCTAAACCTTGTGGTGGTAATGTGTGTGTATGCACTTTGCCGCAATGGTTATGGGTAACACCGCCTTGGGGTGCTGTCCGTGTGGTCGTTGCGGTGCTGCGGTTCTGGCTGCCGGGGTATTGCCAGTAAGGGTTGGGGGCGCACGCGACGCTGGTTAAGCCCAGCAGGGAGATAGCGGCTGCCAGTTTCATCTTTCTTTCCATGATTTCACCTTATCACTATTAAATCGGGGGAGGCGAGGACACTCGTGAAGGCGTTTGCTTCAAAGGTTTGGACTTAACTGTAAGAAAAAGTTTCTCAATTGGCAAACATCATTCTCGATTTTCTGTTAATGCCCGCTAATTAATGGAACAAATAACACGGGTTCATGCTGTGTTGTTGAATATTTGTCCGCATCGTCGCGGGTAATGGTTTGTAAAACTTGGCTTTGCCCTTGTTTACCCGTCGGAATAACCAAAATGCCACCAATAGCCAATTGCGCTAATAATGCGGGCGGCACGTTTTCCGGCGCGGCGGTGGCAATAATGGCATCGAATGGAGCTTCGTGTTCCCAGCCCCAACTGCCGTCACTTAAGCGGGTGCGGATATTGCGGTGTCCGAGGTCACGTAGCAAAGCTTGAGTACTGCGGTAAAGCGGTTCAATGCGCTCCACGGTAAACACTTCCGCGACAAGTGCGGCAAGAATCGCGGCTTGATAGCCTGACCCTGTACCAACTTCGAGGATTTTGCGCGGTGTTGGGGTGTTGGCAAGTAACAGCTCCGTCATCCGCGCCACGATGTAAGGCTGCGAAATGGTTTGCCCATAACCAATCGGTAACGCAGTGTCTTCGTAAGCACGGGTCGCCATTGCTTCATCCACGAACAAATGGCGTGGGGTGATGCTAATCGCTTTTAACACAGCTTCGTTACGAATGCCGCGTTCGTATAAACGTTCCACCAAGCGGTTGCGGGTACGTTGGGAGGTCATGCCAATGCCCTGAATGTCGAGTTCACGCTTTGACATGACAAGCCTCCAACCAGCGTTGGGAATCCGCTAATGCCTGATGGCGGGTTAAATCGGCATGAATCGGGGTAATGGAAACGCACTGTTGGCTAATTGCGTGAAAATCCGTGCCGTCACCGGCATCCGCCGCATCACCCGGTGGCCCGATCCAGAAAATTTCACGTCCGCGCGGGTCTTGGGTGCGAATCACTGGCTCAGAACGATGGCGGTTTCCCAAGCGAGTCATGCGCCAGCCGCGTAATTGTTCCAGCGTTACATTGGGGACATTGACGTTTAATATCATGTGACTTTGATCGGGGTAGTTTTGCACGTATTGCAATAACTGTAAGACGACCGCAACCGCCGTGGCGTAATGGCGTTCGGTGTCATGGTGGTGACAAGCCAATGATACTGCTAACGCGGGATGGCCCAAAAAACGCCCTTCCATTGCGGCGGCGACTGTTCCCGAATACAACACATCATCCCCCATATTAGGCCCAGCATTGATGCCGGAAATAACCATGTCAGGGTCATGCGCGTACAATCCCAACCCAAGGTGTACGCAGTCGGTGGGCGTGCCATTCACACTGTAAAAGTTTTCGCCGTGGGTAGTCATCCGTAACGGGTTACGCAGGGTTAAGGAGTTACTCGCGCCGCTGCAATCCCGATCCGGTGCGACTGTGGTAACATGGGCAACATTTAACAACGCTTCACGCAACTGGTTGATACCGGGGGCTAGAAAACCATCATCATTACTGAGCAGTATGTTCATGGGCATTGACGACCTATCGTTATTTCGGGATGAATTGCAGGATGTAACGCCATTACACCCTGTCAATCACGTGCGCCATCATACCCGAAAACCGCCCGCTATACCGCTTAAGACATTGGAAGACGAACAGCAAGTTATTCGCGATATGCTTTCCGATGCTTATGATCCGACCGAGTTACAACCGGGTGATATGCTGAGTTATTACCGCCCCGGCATCCAGCTTAAAGTGTTTCGTAAATTACGTGCAGGGCAATACCGCACCGCTGCGGAATTGGATCTGCATGGTCTAAACGCGCTTCAGGCCAAACAAATGATGCTGGCTTTCTTGCACACGATTCAGCCGGGAATGGGGGATTGCGTGCGGATTATTCATGGCAAGGGCAACCGTTCCGATCATCGTGGGCCGGTGCTAAAAACGAAAATTAATCATTGGTTGCGCCAGCACGACAGGGTACTGGCGTTCCATTCGGCACGTCCGGTGGATGGTGGGACGGGCGCGGTTTATGTGTTGTTACGGCGATGACGCTCAAAGAATATCCGCATAAGGTGGGTTTCAGCGACTATCCGACCACTATCCAGAAATAAAGGTTTATCTAAATCGCCAACTACCGCATAATGCCCGGTTTCCTCTTGACTTTATGCGTCCCATGTCCCCAGAAATAAATACTTCCCCCATTTTCGCCGATTTCGGCCTCGCCGCCCCTGTCCTGCAAGCAGTTCAAGACCTCGGCTATGAAACACCTTCAGCTATTCAGGCTGAAACCATTCCTTATTTGCTGGAGGGGCGCGACGTATTAGGTCAAGCGCAAACCGGCACTGGCAAAACTGCCGCCTTCGCCCTGCCGTTGCTCTCACGTTTGGACATGAGCAAAACCGGGCCACAAATTCTGGTGCTTGCACCAACCCGCGAACTCGCGATTCAGGTGGCTGAAGCGTTCCAGAAATACGCGGGTAAGCTCCCCGGTTTCCACGTTATGCCGATTTACGGCGGGCAGGATTACCGTACCCAATTCCGTCAATTGGAACGCGGCGTGCAAGTCGTCGTCGGTACACCAGGGCGCGTGATGGATCACTTGCGTCGTGGCTCACTGAAACTCGATGGTTTGCAAGCTTTGGTGCTGGACGAAGCCGACGAAATGTTGCGCATGGGCTTCATCGAAGACATCGAATGGATCATGGAGCAAACCCCGCCAACCCGTCAAATCGCGTTGTTCTCGGCGACTATGCCGCCTGCGATTCACCGCATTGCGCAGAGTTATCTGACCAATCCGGCGGAGGTCAAAATCAAGGTTAAAACCACGACGGCGGACACTATTCGTCAGCGTTATTGGTTAGTCAGTGGTTTGCACAAGTTGGATGCACTGACCCGCATCCTCGAAGCCGAGCCATTTGATGCGGTGATTATTTTCGTGCGCACCAAAACGGAAACCGTGGAGCTGGCTGATCGCCTGCAAGCACGCGGTTACAGTGCGGTCGCGCTCAATGGTGATATTCCGCAGAATGTGCGTGAACGTACCATTGATCAGTTGAAGAAAGGCAAAATCGACATCCTGATCGCTACCGACGTTGCTGCACGTGGTTTGGATGTGGAACGCATTAGCCATGTCATTAACTATGACATTCCGACGGATACCGAATCCTACGTCCACCGTATCGGGCGTACCGGGCGTGCAGGGCGTAGTGGTGATGCGATTTTGTTCGTGTCCCCGCGTGAACGTCATTTGCTGCGTGCGATTGAACGTGCTACCCGCAAACCGATTGACTTGATGGAATTGCCTTCCACCGAGATTATCAATAATCGGCGGATTTCACTGTTCAATCAACGGATTACCGATACTTTGGCAGAAGAGGGTTTGGATTTCTTCTCGCAACTGTTGGAAGCTTATGAGCGTGAACACAATGTTCCTGCGATTGAGATTGCCGCAGCACTGGCGAAACTGGTGCAGGGCGATGCGCCGTTGTTGCTTGAAGAGAAGAAAAATCACCCGGCTTATAACCCGGATTCCGCGCGTGAACGTGAGCAGGATCAGCGTAAACCGGGTAAGCGTAAAGCCAATTCGGCCTTTAGCAGCGATGAAGAAACCATTCCTATGGAACGTTTCCGCATTGCTGTCGGGCGCACTCATGGGGTGAAACCGGGCAATATCGTTGGTGCGATTGCGAATGAAGCGGGCTTAGATAGCCGTTACATTGGGCATATCGACATTCAGGACGATTTTAGCTTGGTGGATTTGCCAGCAGGAATGCCGAAAGACATTCTGGGCGATTTGCGCCGCACGCGCGTTGCAGGGCAAATGCTCAATATTGAACCAGCGGGTGAATCGGCTGCGGATTATTCACCAAGCCGTACCAGCGGTGGTGGCGGCGGCGGTCGTCGTCCAGAGCGTGACGGTGGCGGGCGTGGTCGTTCGTTTGGTGGTGGTAGCGGTTCCGCGCCGCCGCGTCGTCGTGAAGCAGGTAAAACGGGTGAACGCCCGGATCGCCGCCCGCGTGCTGAAAAATCTGCTGGCGGTGAGCGTCCACCTAGTCGTCCGAAACCGTCTACGATTAGCAGAAAACCTGCGTCTGATAAAGACAAGGGTAAGCCGAAGCGTAACGATTGATGGTGGATAGTAACGTTATGGTGTTAAGTAACAGTGTCGCCGCTTGGGGAACGCCTGCTTTCGCCGTAACGTTTGCTGCTGAGGTGCAAGCCTTGGATCCCAGCCAGCTACCGCTTCAGGCGGGGCTGGCACACAGCAGTCATGTCAGTGCTGAAACCACGCTTACCGTTTTGGTGATGGAAACTGCCGCTACCGCGACTCAATTGCAAGTCAAGGCCGGTATTTTTTACAGCGGTGTGATTGCCGGAAGCTGTTGTTCAGATGACCCGACCCCCGTGTGTGAGCAGCCGGAATATTGCACATTACGCTTTGAAATTGACCGCGAAACCGCGATTGCGCGGGTCATGTTAGTCGATAACGACAACGCCTAATCAGGCGATTTCTGTTTAATCCACTTGTACCCAATGCGGTAACTCCGCCATTGCGCCGCGCATTGCATGGTGAATCTCCGGGTAATCTGGCGCGAATTGCGTCACTAATGCCCAAAACCGTTTGGAATGATTTAACTCGACCGTGTGGCACAACTCATGGATCATGGTGTAACGCGCCCATGCAGGCGGCAATAACAGCAGCTTGTAATTGAGATTGATATTGCCTTGGTTAGAACAACTTCCCCAACGGCTGCGCTGCCCCTTCACGCTGTAGGCTTGGTAACTCAGTCCGGTTTCCTGCGCTAATTGCGTCAACCATTCCCCTAAACGTTGTTTAGCATAACGTTGTAACCACCGTCGCAATACTTGATGGCATAACGTGTGTTCCTCTATTAAGCCGCTGATACGCAATATCCGCTCAGGCTCGCTGCGTAAGGTTACGCCATTACTGGCTTCTGCTTGATAAATCACCTGAAAGGTTTCGCCCAGTGCCAATAATTCAATGCGTTCGGGTAAATCTTGTGGGGTAGCGGGGGCGATAACTTGAGGCTGCCAGTGTTTGGCAATCCACGCGGCTTTGCTATTGACCCATTCGGTGACGTAATGGTGTGGCGTTGTGGCGGGTTTTACCACGACTAAACCTTGCTGCGCGGAGAGCTTCATGCGTACACAACGCGCCCGCGCCGATGTCTGGATCAGGTAATCCACGCGGCGACCGTCAGCTAGATGGAGATGTGCGGTGTTCATAAGGTGGATTCTACGCGGCAAGCCGCATAAAATCCCCGTTTTGATTCCACTGTTGTGAGCCAGATGAATATTCGCCAACTGCTTGATGATCGTATAACCGCCGCGCTGCACGCCCTCGGCGCACCTGCCAATGTCACCGCCATTGTGAAACCTTCCGCACGCCCGGAATTTGGCGATTATCAGGCCAATGGGGTAATGGCGGCAGCCAAGCAGTTGAAACTGAATCCGCGTGAACTCGCTACCCGCTTGCTGGAAACGCTGGATTTATCCGATCTGGCGGAAAAGCTGGAAGTGGCGGGGCCGGGTTTCATCAATATCCATTTGAAGAATGTGTGGCTGGCAGAAATGCTTGTTCCCTTCGGCTCCGCTCAGGGATCTGTGGCTCGTAGGCTGAGCGAAGTCGAAGCCCAAACCATAGTGATCGACTATTCCGGCCCGAATCTGGCGAAAGAAATGCACGTCGGTCATTTGCGTTCCACCATTATCGGCGATGCGGTGGCACGGGTGCTGGAGTTCCAAGGCCATAAGGTGATTCGTCAAAATCACGTTGGGGATTGGGGAACGCAGTTCGGGATGCTAATTGCGCACATGGTGAGCATGGCGGAACAACACGGTGGAGTGAGTGGTGTTGCTCCGCAATTGGCTGACCTTGAAACCTTTTACCGCGAGGCTAAAAAGCGTTTCGATGATGAACCGCAATTTGCCGATACGGCGCGTGATTACGTGGTGAAGCTGCAATCCGGTGATGCGGAATGTCTGGCTTGGTGGCAGCAGTTTATCGACATTTCCCTGCACCATTGCGAAGCGGTGTATGAGCGTTTAGGCGTAAGTCTGACGCGGGCAGATGTGAAACCGGAAAGTGCTTACAACGCGGATTTAGCACAAGTGGTCAGTGATTTGCAGGCTAGTGGTTTGTTGGTGGAAGACCAAGGTGCGCAGTGCGTTTTCCTTGAGGAGTTCAAAAACAAGGATGGCAGCATTACGCCAATTATTGTGCAGAAAACAGGCGGTGGTTATTTGTATGCCACCACCGATTTGGCAGCATTGCGTTATCGCAGTAGTGTGCTGAATATTGACCGTGCCTTGTATTTCACCGATGCGCGTCAGTCGTTGCATTTTCAGCAAGTGTTTACCTTGGCACGCAAAGCAGGCTTTGTGCGCACTGATATTTCACTGGAACACATGCCGTTTGGCAATATGCTCGGCGAAGATGGCAAGCCGTTTAAAACCCGCACGGGTGGCACAGTGAAATTGGTGGAGTTGCTAACGGAGGCTGAAGAACGTGCTTTCGCGCTGGTGACAGAAAAGAACCCAACATTAGACGAAACGGAACGCCGTGCGATTGCGCATACCGTGGGCATTGGCGCGGTCAAATACGCGGATTTGTCGAAAAACCGTAACTCTGATTACATTTTTAACTGGGAAACCATGCTCAGTTTCGAGGGCAATACCGCGCCGTATCTGCAATACGCTTACGCCCGGATTAAAAGTATTTTCCGGCGTGCGCAATTGGAAACGGGTAATGCGTCAATCGTGCTGCAAGCGTCAGCCGAGCGGGTGTTGGCAGTGAAGTTACTGCAATTTACCGAAGTCACTGATAGCGTGGCGAAAGAAGGTTTGCCCAACCATTTGTGTACCTATTTGTACGAACTGGCGGGTAACTTTATGAGCTTTTACGAGGCTTGCCCCATTCTGAAAGAGGGCGTGGATGCTGAGGTGCGCGACAGCCGCTTGCACCTAGCGCAAGTGACCGCGCAAACCTTGCAAACCGGGCTTGCGCTCTTGGGTATCGAAGTGATGGAACGGATGTAATCACATCGCCTGCAAAGCTGCCAACGTTAACGGATACAACGCCGTTAACGTGGCGATCTCTTCATCAACACCGCTGGAATCGTTTGCTTCACCTTTGTGCTGCAACGATTTACAGATATTTGCCATCGGTTCCGCCCCTAAACTGACGCATGAACCTTTGAGCTTGTGAGCTGCTTGCGCCATTGCCTGCCATTCGCCTTGCGTGGCATGTTGACGGATTTCTGTCAGTAATGGCGGAGTCGTGCTACTAAACAGGCTGATCAGTTTGGGTAAAATAACAGCCGGTAAGCTGCGTAAAGTTTCAGGCGTGAGCAGTTGCATGGTGGTTTCCTGTGGCGATAGCGGTTTTGCTGCACCAGTGTTGCAGTGCGGCTTCCACGGTTTCGGGCAAGATGGGTTTACTAATGTAATCGTTCATACCCGCAGCGAGACATTCCTGTTTGCCGGAGTCCATCGCATTCGCAGTCATGGCGATAATCACCGGTTGGCGATCTGCCGGGAATTCTTCACGGATGCGGCGCGTGGCTTCCAAGCCATCCATTTCGGGCATTTGCATATCCATGAAAATGACGTGATAAGGTTTTTTGCGCAACATCTCAATGACTTCGCGCCCGTTTTCCGCCACGTCGGCTTTGTAAGCCATTTCATCAAGGATGGAGGTGGCGACAATTTGGTTAATCGGATTGTCTTCCGCCAGTAAGATGCGTAATGGCAGGCGTTCACCCAGTTTGTTTTGGGTGATTTCAGGGCGAATGGTGAGTAAATTGAGTTCGCCCAATACCGTCATTAAGCTGTCGAACAAACGGCTGCGGGTAATGGGTTTGGTTAAATACAGATTGTATAATTCGCGCACCGTGTCTTTGGGGTGGCGATCATTCGGTGGCGCAATCAGAATCAATGGTAATGTCTGTTTGTCGTAACGGTTGCGCACGTATTTAGCAAATTCTAACGGCGTATCCCCCGGTAAATTGCTATCCACCAGTGCGATGTCATAAGTGCGCCCGACGGCGATCCAGCCAATCGCATCACTGACAGATTTCACGCTATCCACTTTCGCGCCCCAACCGGAACAAAAGTCGCTCAGTGCCTGACTACTGGCAGGATTGTTTTCCACCACCAAAATGCGTTTGCCGACAATTTCGGGGATATTGGGGTGTAAAAACGGCTTGAGCTTGCCAGCGGCTTGACGGGTTTTGAGGGTGAAGTGGAAATGGCTACCCACACCGAGGGTGCTTTCTGCCCAGATGCGTCCTTCCATCATTTCCACCAAACGCCGTGAAATGGCTAAACCTAAACCTGTGCCTTCGTGACGGTGGGAAAGGGTTTCTTCGGCGCGGCTGAATTGCTCAAAAATGCTTTCCAAGCGTTCTGCCGGAATACCGGGGCCGGTGTCATTGATCTGGAATTCCAGCTCGTATTCACCATCGACTTGGTTGCGTAACATGACAAATACGGTGATTTCACCGCTGTCGGTAAACTTGATGGCATTGCCGAGCAGATTGGTGAGAACTTGGCGCAGGCGCACCATGTCCCCTTCAATAAACAGCGGAATGGATGGCCCCACGGCGTAAGCCAGCTCTAAATCTTTCTCCAAGGCTTTGGAGGTGAGCAGGTTGAGTACGTCTTCAATACAGGCACGGAGTTCGAGCGGTTCACGTTTCAAATCCAGCTTGCCCGCTTCCATTTTGGAAAAATCCAGCACGTCATTAATGACCGTAAGCAAATGTTCGCCGCTGAGATGAATGCTTTCCACAAACTCTGATTGCTTTTTGCTCATCGGCGTATTCATTAACAAACGTGTCATGCCAATGACTCCGTTCATCGGGGTGCGGATTTCATGGCTCATGGTGGCAAGAAAACGTGCTTTGGTTTTCACGGCATCTTCTGCGACGTGTTGTGCGTTGCGGGCGGTTTCCAGTAGTTGTTTGAAAGTGCCAGAGAAATAAGCACGACTGACAAGCAAACTAAGGATTAATGCGGCGGTAAACCAAAGGGTACGGTGTTTGATGGTTTCCAGTCGGGTTGCCATTTGTGCGGTGTTGTCGGTATTGCTGGCGATAGATTGCTGGATTGCCGCTGTGACTTGTTGCGCCATGGCATCGTCCAATGTTTCCAGCTCTTCTATCAGTTCTTGGGCATCGCGGGTGGTGTCTTGGGCATCCTGTGCCAGTTGTTTCCAGTGTCCCGGTGATAAGCTTTCCAGTTCATAAGCGAGTCCAGTCATAATGCCTGTGACTTCTTCAAATTGCGCTTTGAGTTCGGCGTCTGCATTGCTCGGCCATACCTGCAATAGCTGTTCACTTTCTTCTTGTAGTCGTTGGGATAAGGTTTGCAGGTGCGCTAAACCGCTGCGGTCACTGTTGGGGTTGCTGGCGAAGCTGAATAAGGCATCGTTAAGTGTATTAAGTGCGTCACGTTGCTCGTCAATCTGGGTTTCTAACTTGATTTGCTGCTGGAAAGCGTCGTAAGCGGATTGCAGCGATACCGTGGCGTGTTGTTGATTTTGTTGAGCTTTGTTGGAAACGTCACTCAGGCTAAACCACAGCAATACGGCAATGACCCCCAGCAAGAGGATGAGCAGGGCACTGTCGATGAGTTGTAGCAGTCGCAGGTTAGTAAAAAAGCGCATCGGTTTGCCTGTTGGTGTCAGAATTTGAATGTCAGTGTCGATGAGGTGTAGTGACGCTCGTTATCGTCATGGTCGAATACGGCGATTCCACCCTTCACCAGCGTATCGCGCTTGAAATGGACATCATCAGGTTGTTCGGTATTGAGTTTGCGGCTTTGTTCCAAATGCCAGTATCCGTTCTTCCATACACCTTTGGCTTTAATATCCGCCATGCTGGGCAGGAGTTCGGTCTTTGGTAGATATTTTGGCATTAAGTCTTGCTGTTTTTTGAAATAGCGTTTGGTTTCATAAGGTTCATCACCTGCATCGGTCGGGCGTTGGATATAGAGTGCCGAGCCATCAGGCAGGCTGGCTTTATAGGATTCCTGCATCGCTTGTTGGCTGATGATGGTCATTTTGTCGTGAGCAATACCGATGGGGTTGGTGCGACCTGCTTTCCAGTTCCACATATCGGATTTAAATTCTTTGCCGGAAAGCCAATTGGCATCGTAGTTACCTTCCATTGCAAATTCGATGGCGAACCGGTCTTCACGTTGAGAACCTTCAACGTATTTTTGTTTGGTTTCATCCCAGATGTGTGGTTTGTGCAGGGTGTCTTCGGTGCTGTCTTCCCATGTGCTGTAGAAAAATACTTCGTCGCCGAAAATGCCCGCTTTTAGCGTGACAGTTTTGGTTAATTCCGGTTTGCCGAGGTAGGTTAATGAGATTTCAACACCGTTGATGTCTTTCCAGTCATCGGCAACCCCGTCCACTACGGGAGCGGTTTTCAGTGCACCAACGGGAATGGATACGGCAGTCTCTACGGCATAAGCAGGGGTGTTAGCCAAGGTTGCTGCAATCAAGGCAGGCAGAATGAATTTCATAGTCACATTCCCGTTATTGTTTTATTGTCTTTGCCGGTTTTAGGTAAAACAGAATTGGGTGAAACGATAGAGCGGCGGGGGATGAATGGCAAGAATTGCCCGACGAAGTGAAGATTTGATGAGATAAAAAAAAGCCCTGTCAGTTATTCACCGACAGGGCTTTCTAAATAGAAAGAAGGGATTGCAATTATCGGTGCAACTAGCTGTTCTTGCGCTATTAATTCCGCGCTTCCTGCTTTTTGTACAAACTAAGATACAAACTTTTAGAAGTCCATGCACCTATTTTTAGGGTTTATCCCTGCTTCATCAGATAAACGGTTTGCGACTGCGACAGTTGCGACAGTTGCGACACTTCACCACCTGATTTCCCTAAGTGACTGTTTTTAAATGCTTATGATGTTGGCGTATGGTTTGGCTAATGTCGCACAGAGGGTTGCGACAGTTGCGACAGTTGCGACACTTCACCACCTGACTTTCTTAAGTTATTGTTTTTAAATGGTTATGGCTTTTTGGCATAGCCTATCGAGTGTCGCAAGTGAAGTTGCGACAGTTGCGACAGTTGCGACAGTAAAAAGCGGGCATAAAAAAACCGGGTCATTGCCCGGTTTCTGCGGTGGTGAGGATTCACTTAAGCCTTGCGAGGTGTTCCGCTGTTTGGCGGGGTAGTCCGCCGTCGTGTTCCATAATCGCGGCGCGTTCTGCCAGTGCTTCGAGGTCTGGTGATGGTGTTGTGTTCCATTCCAGCCGGTCACGTAAACGTTTACCCTGCCACACTGGGCTGGGTGCGGTTGCGTTGTTTGGGGCTTCCCATACGAGCCAGTCACGTAATGCCATTGCCTACCCTCTCAACAGTGCCGGATTCACATCAATGATGTGCTTACGGCCTTCAATGGTTAACCGGATGCGGTTTGCGTCTTCAAGTTCGCCTAGTGCTTTGTCTAGGTCGTTGCCGTTGCGTACTTTGTTGGGTGCTAACCGCTGGATGTCGCGCCGGGTGATGGTGTCGGTGTGGTTCTGTCGGCAATAGCTGATAAGCCAGTCATCCAACTTAATGGCGTTGGATAAGTCGGTGGGTACGGCAATTTCACCAAAGAACCGGCGTGATTCGTACAAGTGCCAGCTTGCTAAGGTGGTGGCGGCTTCCATTGTTGCCCCGGTGATGGTGTCGAGAACATCCGCACCGTTGAATACATGAAACAAGCCTGCCAGTCGTGCGGCGTTGTCGGCTGATTTGCTGGCAATATCACGGTAATACTCCATGTCACCACCTGCCCTTAATTCAGCTTCTACGCTATTGAAATACTCTAACCAGATTTTCAGCGCGTCGTGGGAAAACTGCAAAGTTGGGAGGTTTTCCAGTGCGCCGTGTTGTGCATTCTGGTACTGGCGTTCGAGTACTTCATGCAACTTGGCATAAAACAAGTTCAGGCTGTTTTTGGGGTGGTTGCGGGTGGCTTCTTCAAGGCTTAGGAAGCGGTTCCCTTGGGTGGATGCAGGCCACGCTAACAGAAAGCGTGCGGCAAAACCTGAACCCCGTGCTATTTCCCCATTGGTTTCGTAAAAGTCACGAATCACGCTAGGCTGTACCGCTAACCCCATCGACAAGCGCACGTTGCGCACGTTAAAGCTGCCGTCTACGCCGCGCCGCTTGATCGACAAGGAACCGCCTTCCCACAGCTTATTCAGGGTGGCAACGTTGCGGGTAATGTTATCGGCTTTCATCCCATGACCACCAAACACCACGCCAGCTTCACCTGACAAAATACCCGCGCTAGGCCATTTATGGGCAAGGTCATAAGCAATGGATTCAGGGGTGGAATCTTCAAACACCATATCAGGGGTGTGAATCGGTTTAGGTTTGGTGGCTTCTGCCAGTTCAAGACGTTCTTGCAGTTCGCGGGTGTTTTCACCCTTGCGCCCTGCTTGGGTAATCGCCTGCTTGATACCGGTGATTTCACTTTCCCATGCGGCTAATGCTGCCCTGCCTTTGATCAAGTCGGTTTCACGTTCTTGCTGTTTTTGATGCGCCCACGTATCCAGCACATCCGAAAAGAAGTTATCAGCCGTGGTTTTACGTTCACCAGATTCACCAATAGACAGCAAATACAGGCTTAAGGGTGACGGTTTCAGGCTGCGAAGGGGTTGCACATTGGCTAACCCTTGTGCCGCTACCGATAGCACGGATAAGGCTGAGTTGGCGGCTAGTGCCGGTGGGCATTTGACGATTTCCACCACTTCACGCACTGCTTGCCCGACAATGCCAGGGAGAGCATGAAGCGGGTATTTCGCGCTTTCTGTGCCAACGATCAAGCTTTCAGGGGTTTCCCAGCCGTTGACGGTTGGCTTTTCGGTACGGATAAAGCCATTAACAACCGATAAGGCTGGTTTGCCCGTGGTTGGAGTCATAGGAGTGGTGTTCATCAGGTGGTTTCCTTGTGTGCGTTGCTTCCCAGCAATGCGGTCAAATCGTTGAAATCGGATAGGGTCAAGGGTGCAGAGTCGGGGAACTCTGGCACGATCAAGCCCACGCAGGGTAAAGTCGCGGCTACTTCCCGCGCTTTGGTTAAGCCGGGGTTGCCCGGTGTTTTGCGGTCATTATCCGCGCATACCGTCAAGGGTGTGTGTGCAAAACGTTGGCGGTAGGCGGTGGCAACAGGTAGCAGGTTTCCCGCATCAAATCCCACTAATACCGGCAAACCATACGCCTGATAAAGGCTTGCACCAGTGGCGTAACCCTCACACAAATACACCCCTTCGGGATGTGTTAGCGAGTCACCAATGAGGTGGAACATACCGCGCTTGGGTGTGCCGGTTAAAAAGCGTTTGGAACCGTCCGGGGTGATGGTTTGGACACTGTGTAACGTGCCGTCAAGGTCACACAAGGGGATTAGTAACAGTTCGCCCAATTGACGGATACCCCATGCCCCAACCTGTTTACGCATAAGGTAAGGGTGTGCGGTGTTGGCGGGTTGGGCAGATAGCCACATTTTGACGGCTTGGCGGTGGGCGTTGGCTGCTTTGGCGGCGCGTTCGGCTTGACGTTGGGCAACCTGTTCTTGTTGTTTGCGTTCAAGCTCTTGGCGTTGTGCACGGCTTAAAGCGTAGAACTCGCTGAAACTATCCCACTTGAAGGTTAAGCCGTTGCGCCAGTCGCCAAAAATGCCAATCATGCCCCAACAAGCTTGGTTATTGTGCATCAGGTGGTATTCATGACAGACATACCACCCTGCTAAATCGTCGGCTTTGCCGTTACAGGAAAAGCGTTCAAGCTTGCCGGTGGCCTGAATGTCATCAGGTGCGTGTTTGATATTTTCAATCATAACTTGCTGAAAATTCCGCAAAATCTCGGCACTTGTCAGCGTTGTAGGTGGTTGTTTTTCAGCAGTTGCGCTATAATTACGGCTCAAATCGTTGAATTTTGAATCGCCTCTGGTGCTGGTAACACTAGGGGCTTTTCTTTGTGTGGTACTCATAAAACATCCTTCATGGATTGCATCCATTGATCTACGTCTGATTCCAACCACTTCGCGGTATTCCCCCAACGCACGCACGCGGGTAGCTCATTTGCTGCTGATTTGCGGTAATACGTTGAACGGCTCATTCCAACCTTTTCGCAGAATTCGCTGATACTTAACCAACGGTCGGTAAAGACCGCATCAGGTTTGGTCTGACGAATCCTGCGCTTGTAGTCGTCAAAGTTGGTAACTCTTAGCTTTCCTCTGTCTATCATTTGCATATCCTTTTCAGGTCGTAAAAGTTGGCAAGGCTTGCGCCCTGCCCGGTGGGGGTTATGCCGCCAAAAGCGCGGCGATTTCCGAATCAATCAATTCGGGTGAAGCATCAGCCGGGAAAAATGCCGTGCCGTGCGTGCTACCAAAAGCGTTTATTTCGTCCATTAAATCGGCCTCTTCCTTGTCGGTTATCCAGTACCCATCAAGCCAGTAATAAATAGGCTTTATTGGTTTGGATGTGTTTTCTATGGTCATGCGTGGGTTCCTCTCCAGATGTACTTTTTACCGCCGTTACGGTAAATCGGGTTTACCTGCATCAGCCCTTCGCGGATCGCACGGCTAAAGAATGCTTTTTGCATATTACTTATGCGGGTGCGGTCGTTGGTTTTACTGCCCGTTTCGGTTGGAGCAATGCGCTTTTGCACCCAATGCCATGTAGGTTCAACAGAGGGTTTACACTCACCTATCCGCACCGCTGCAACCCATTCACCGTAAAGGCTTTCAGTGCCTTCAGAACCCTTAGCTAAGGGTTTGGCCTCAACCACTTCAGAACCCTTAGCTAAGGGTTTCGTGGTGGTTTCCTGAAGTGGTTTTTCAGCCGGTGGGGTAGTGGTTGCATCTAGCGGCATATCCCGGTAATCGCTGGAACCGGTGCGCAATTCATCGCGGTAAGTGTGGCCCGGTACGGCTGGATTAGTGCGTTTGAAGTCCTCACGCGGAATCAATGCGTAGTCGTCCGCCGTCTTGCCTTTGCCGGTGGGGTATAGAATCTCCTGCGGATACTTGCGGCGGTTTTCAGCGTCTTGGTCTTGGTTGGAACGGGCAGGGATAAACCCGAATCCGGGCTTTTCCGCCTGCACTTCGTCGGCCTGCCATTTAAATAGCTTGGCAGTTTGGGGAATAAATCCGAAACCGGTTTTATTGTCAGCGTATGGCGTGCCTTTGGTTCTGATTTCAAAGTCCGCGCCTTGGTCATCCATTGGGACATTTAATGGCTTGTCGGACAAATCAATGGTGCGATTGTCTTTGAAGTCGCCAGAATCGAAGGTCTTACCCGTTGCCCGGAAATACTCACCATTCAAACCTTTCAGCGAGAAACTGTAGGTATCAATGCCGCGTAATGCCCGTGCCTCATTGAATATCGTGGTAATGTGAATCAGCTCAAAAAACAAGGCGGCAATAATGACAATAATCATGGTTCCCGCATCGTTGGACATATCCACCAGTTCAGCCGCGTACTTGGCTGCGGGTAGGGCGTGTTCGTCGCGTTCCTTGCTTAACGCTGCCTGCTTTGCCCCAATTGCTGCGACATTGGCAGTTGCTACGCTTTCCCGTTCGGCCTGCGCTTGCTGTTTCAGGCTGGAAACCTTGGCGGTACTGTTGTCACAGTCTTTCGTCTTGCCCTCTGCCAGTTTGCGCTGGCAAGCCACAAGCTTAAATTCAGCATCAGCGATTAACCCGGCAATTGCCCCAGTGGATGAACTGCCCACGGTGGTATTCAGGATAGCCGCGCCTGCTTTGCTGGTTTCCACCGAATGAAACGCCTTGGCCTGTAGGTTAGAGCTTGCGCTAATCGCCTCGTAGTAAAGCCCACTAATCAACGCAAGGCTGATAATCGCGTGAATGATTACCTGCCCACGGTGGTTGCGCTCTACGCTGTTTTTAGCAATCGCCTTGTAGTTGAAATGCTTTGCCAGCGACAACGCCAGTGGTACAGCAAACACCGTTACCAGTGCCCATGTCATGCCGATAACGTTGGTGTAATTCCCAAAGATGTAATCTTGCAGGTTCCACACCGTCACCCCGGCAAAAATAACGCTGGTGAACGAGAAGTAAATAAAATAGGTGGCAATCGTGAAAACCTTCTGACTGGTTTTAATGCCCTTCAAGTCCTCTTGATGCGTTTCCAGCTTTTGGGTGTTTTCGCTCAAATCTTGCGAGAGGGTATAAGCGTTTGATAGGTTCACATCACACCCCCAACCATGAAATAGCGAATAAACCCGCCAGATAAAACAACCTTAACAGGCTGTTATCCGGTAGCCGCCACATTGATAGGGCGATTGCCAACGATGCAACCACGGGAAAGAACCGATAAATCGTGTAGATGTGGTTGCCATTGCTGGCAATGCTGGCGAAAGCCACGACATACAGCCCGACAAATCCCAGTGCTAGGCCGTTGGTGGCGTGCTTGAAGAGCTTTAACTGCTGAATGGTGTTTAGTGCGTTTCGCATTGTTGCACCTCCTGACTTTCAAGGAAGCGTTTCGCAATTTTTACGTCTATGCACTTTTCCTGCCCCATGAATTCCAATATCTCCACCATGCGGCGCAAGCTTTCCAAGGCGTAACCGTGACGCTCCAACAGGGCAAAGTGCTTTGCTTCCAGTTGGGCAATTTCGGCTTTTAGGTGTTGTTCGTGGTTGCTCATGGATTCACCTCACGCACTGAATAGCAGTGGTTGAAGATGGCGAATTCCTCAAACCGTCCGCGCACCTCTTCCTTATCCGTGCCGGTGAACGTTATCCATTGCGGTTCGGTTTCGGATTCGTCGCGGTAGGCCACGATGATTTTGTATTGCTGGTTCAGGTTAACCATGATTCACCCCCACGGATTCACGCGCTACGCGGCACGCCGCCGCTGCTGCCGTTGCGTCCTTCAGTTGTTCGGTGAGTGCTTTTGCTTGCCCCCACGTCATCACAACACGGGTTTTAGTGGCCCGGTAAAACTCAATGTCGAGTGTGATTATTTCGCCGGTTTGAACGGCTTGAACGGTTGCGCCGCTGTAGGTTTCGCCCAATGGGGGAACGTCGGCACGAAAAACGGGGATAGGTTGGTGTTTCATGCTGAAGCCCTCCCAATTAACCCGTTAAAGGTCACGCGCCCGTGTTGGGTAATGCGGGTGTAACCGTTGGGCAAACGCTCCACGCTGTAAATCGTGCGCGGTGGGCAAGCGGTCGGTTTGATTTCTGTTACAGATTTCAACTCAGCCGGTGGGGTGGATACGGTTGTATCCGGTGTGCCTGCAAAGAGGTCGATTTGATCAAGTTCGCGGCTCATGGCTTCACCTCACGCAATGTCGGCTTGTGGTTCATCACGTTGCGGTTAATCCAACGCGCCCACATGCTGTTTAGGAGGATTTGACGGTGTGCAGGCTTGGCACGTTGCAGGTGAGCGTCAATAACGGCTTGTGCCATTTTCAGACGTTGTTCAAAGGGTAGGGTGTTGGTGATCATGCCTTTTTCCCCTTTGAATGTGCGCGGTAAACCGCATTAACTGCCTGAAACGCTTCAACTGCGCCGGGTGGGATGTCGGCTAGGCGTGAATCCGTCCACTCTTTTTCCTTACGTGCTTGTTCTGCTTGTGCATCGGCTTGGAACTTTGCTTGTGCTGCTTCGAGCATTTTTTCAATACCTTCACATTGCGCCGCAAGGTCGTAATGAAGGTTTCTCAAAACCAGCTCAATATGTGCTGTTTCCATGTCGTCATTCAGCGTGCTTTGATATTCCAAAGCATTGAGAGCAACACCGATTAAGGCCGAGTAGCCATAGATATGGCGGTGAATCTCTTCTAGTTGGTTATGTTCTTGCTTATTCACGCTGCACCTCCCACGCGGGTAGCGGTGCGAATGGTGACGGCTTGCGGGTAGTGGTTCCCGTGTTGGACGGCATGGCCTGCAATCTCAACTTGTAAGCCTTGGCAGTGCAGGAAGTTCGCCAGATATTCGCTGAGGATCGCGCTATCCGCGCCGGGTTTGATACCTGTAACAGTAATCAAGATGTCAGATTCATAGGTCTTGTTTGTGCCGTTAGGCGTTGTGATAACATTAGCTTTCATTTGCTGAGTTCTCTAAATCGTGTCAGTAAATGGGCTGTTTGGGTGTTGACGCACCTTTCAGCCCGGATAAGCCCCGCACCATGCGGGGTTTGTTCGTTATGGCTTACGCCGCGTGTTTCTGTTCTTCTGCCTCCTTTGCTTGTCTCACAATGCGGACAAGTTCCGCGTTCATTGATCTATCGCCAGCCTTTGCCCGTTCCTTCACCCATTGAGAAAGTTCATGATCAAGGCGTACTGGGTACGGTTTTACTCGTTCACTGGTCATTGCTTAAAATCCTATCCTTTTCTATCCAAGTCTATAGATTACAGTAATGGAAAAATGGATACAACTTCTATCCATCATTATCCTTGATAGAAATGGAGTCACGATACAGAATCACGTCATGAGTAAAGAAGATCAACGAATCCACCCATACCCCGTAAGGCTTACCAAAGAACTTAGGGAAAAACTTGATGCCGCCGCGAAAGCAGCCGGTAGGTCGCTGAATGCTGAAATGCTGCTAAGGCTTGAAGCTTCATTCTTGGAGCTATCCGCCGATGAACAACCGCTTACCGCTGTACAAGTCCGGGAACTGATACGGGAAGAACTCACCAAAGCGGGTAAGTAGGGGTTTTTAGGCAAAGCGTTGCTGTAGCCCATATAATGGACTCCTATCAGTCATAAAAATTAAGCAATGAAGCCCGGATGGTTGCCCCTTCCGGTTTTTTGTGTCTGAGTGATTTTTAGCAGGAGAGAAACCGGAAGTTTAGGAATTTTCGGAAATTTCCGAACATTCCACGGTGGCTAGGTAAGCCCTGATTCCCTTGTCTATGGTACTGGTGTCTTTTTTCTCTTCGCCTGCAATTTGTTCGTGTGCGTTATTTTCAGAAAAGTATTCATCCTTGTTTTCACACTCTTGCTTGATTGCTAGTAGACGTTCATACCATTTCTTATACAGGGCAAGTGTGGAAGGCTTTATATTTCTTGATTTGACTTTTTTAGTATCTGTACATTGCTCTAAGTAACTCTTGCAAATATTTGCCCATTCTTTTTCTATCCAACTAATATTATTAAGATCGTTAATGTTAATTACTGCGCAGCCTTTATATTCATTAGCTATTTGAGCATAAGCCATGATTTGTTCTTTAATATCAAACCCACTGAAAAAAGGTTCATCACCAACTAAAATATGACAGTTTGGATTGTGCCAAGGAAATAACACTGGTTTGATTTTTCTTTCAACTATAGATGTGGCTAAGTCATACCTAATGCTAGTACCATCTTCTTCAAATATTTCTCTAAACGGTTCAACAAGCAGTGCGATACTTGAAATTTCCATTTCTTGCTGTACTTTTTTTGATAAAGAAATAAATTCATCTAGAACATTATAATTTGATGCTTCAATTGCATCTATCAATTCAGTCAACTCTGTTTCTCTAATTATTGAAAGAGTTACAGTGTTACTTCTATTGCCAACAGTAATCACTTGAGTGTGATCTTTAATTAGTCCATCTCGTATTCTGTTGTTTCTTTTTACAACTTTTTTATCTTTATCAATAAGGTAATCACAATGTTTATCAGTAAAACCTCTCAACTTCAGCCAAGTTCTTACTTGCTTATAATGACTGTTTTCATTCATACTGCTGCTTCCTGTCAGATCGTCGAAAAATCCATACAGGGAACGCAAAAGGGAAGCCCGCCAGCTTCCCTTTTTTTATTGTTTGTCCCTGACTGCCCGAATGTCGGACAAGCCAAGGCATTTTGCAAGTGTTACAAGATCGTTCTCATAAGTTCGCACCATTCATGGGCAAGGTTGGCACTGTACGCACCGTGGGCAGAACGCGCCCGACGCTCTACGTGTGGGCGGTGATGGTTTGCCCATTATTGGGCTTGACGATAGGTTGTATTCATTGATTTGCTCCATGTCATCACGACATTGATTGAGGTTTAAAACTATCTCGATAAAGATAATGGGGTATAAATCAATAACCCGTTATGCGTCTTTACCTTGTACATCAGGTGATTTTTACCGTCTTGGTAATTAACCACCGTATAATCAGAATGCTCATCCCGTAACGCTTTTAATCGCGCTGCTTTGCAAGCGGTCGGGTAGTCTTGAAAGGTTGAATTTACGATTTCATCCCGAAAAACTTTGTAAACGCCACTACTCACGAATAATGCCCTCGCTGTATTAATGTTGCCGGTCGGTTGCGATAAGCGTTAATCAGTTTCAAGCCTTCGCCCTGCATACCTGCGGTTTCTTCGGCTTTGTCCATATCCGCTTTATTTGTTATCGCATCCACTAACCCCGCCGCTTTTGCCTCTTTCGCGGTGTACCACGTTTCTTCCTGTAGCAGTGCCAATACTTGGCCTTCGGTTTTGCCTAGCCGTCGTGCATACGCGGGGATAACTGCCTGTTCATGCTTTTGCAAAATTTCAGCGTTTTTCTGGTGGTCGGCTGCGTCACCGTAGGTAAAGCCTTGCGCCCGGTGAATCATCACTAAGCCGTTTTCTGCACATTCCACACGATTAGCAGCCAACATAATGACCGAACCAATAGACAGTGCGTAACCCATGATCTTAACGGTGATGAACGCGGGGTGTTGTTTAATCAGGTTATGAATTGGCAAGCCGTCTGCAAAAGAACCACCAATCGTATTCAGGCAGATGGTGATGTTATCAGCCTTGCCTGCTGCATCCAGATCGCGCTTGAATTGGGCAAGGTTGGCAGTGTATCCACCAATCACACCGTACAAATTGATTTCCGCGCTTTTGCCGCTGTCCTTGGCGGTAATGGGATGATTATTAACGGATTTCCCGAACGTGCAAAAATCATCAAGTGAGTTTTTAAAATTACCCATGATCGTATCCTTAAAAGTCCCCGTCGTAATGACGGGGAAATGACCACGATGAAACTGGTTAACGGATTAACAATTGAGAGGGACTATAACCCAAGTCCTGTAACAGGACTCTGACGGTTTCTTCTGGGTTATATCTTGCGTCAAATCGTTTCACGCCGGGACAAATGTTTTCACATCGCTGGATGTAATCCTTAAATGCAGTGATAAAAGCGGCACGGGTAGCGGCAAAAGCAGCAACTTCTACCTGATAATTACGGCGGACTTCCAAAACGTCCAAAGCATTAATCATGCCGGTAATGACATAAATGTATTTAGGGATTTTATCAACCACCAATTGATTTGCATTTTTACGGACTTGAGCAAGGCGTATTTGTCGCGTTGTTTCTGCGTTCTGTTCCTCAATTGCGACAATGGCGGTTTGATTTTCGTTAATGACCGCCGCCGCGTAATTGTCGGTAGAGTCCGTTAATGATTGCTCATATTCAACAATGATTTGATTTTGCGTCTCAATATTCGCTTTGGAATTTTCAACGCCTTGGCGCAAATCTTCCTGCTTGCTTTTCAAGTCCGCCATTATTTGAGGCGATACAAGGTAATCACTGTTTAAGTCATTAACCAGTTGTTCACGTTCACCTGTTTTTTGCTTTGCCGCCCATTTTCGCGGGTGACTGCTGGTTTCAATTTCCATTTCCAGCGCGTAAAACCGTGTAAAGTGGGCTTGCAGTAAGGGATTGGCAAACAACGTTACGTTGTCGGTTTTGATTTCAATCGGGTCAAACATAATACACCACCTTAATTACGAGTAATGGCCTTTTAGCTCTGAAAAATAAACACCAATCCGGTGGTTTTCTGCTTCGAGTTCGGCGATTTTTGCGGTGAGGTCGGCTTGCATATTTGCTAAGGCGGTGTTGTCGTCGGGGTGTAATACCCCATTACGTTTACCATGCTCTGCTTTATTGAGCGCGGCAGTTACTTGGTTCTTGATCGTAGTCATGTCTTATCTCCACGTCATCACGACGTTGATTGATAGGGTAAAAGTTAAAGTCTTGCCACTGGGCGTATTGCATTCATCAAACTTTCGTTTAACTGCATCATTTCGCGGATTTTGTCGGATAGTTGAGCCTGCATCTCAACCAGCGCGGCGCGGTCGTCTTGGCTCAAGTTGCCGCCGCTGTCACGGTGTTTGTCGGCTTGGTCAATGGCGGATTTGATCTGAGCTTGAATGTCGGTCATCGTTTGTCTCCACGTCATCACGACGTTGATATTGTAAAAAATCACATTGTCCAGTCCTTTCCACGGAAAGACCAGAAAAACCGTTTTAGTGTTACTGCGGTGGTGTTCTTGGAATGCCAATTGCCACTTGCTTTTCATCAGATCATGCTATTCACACTCAATAATTTCTGTCATATCGGTGTGAGGGTTTTTTCTATATTTACTTATTAAATTCAATAAGTTACAATTGATAATTAATGTCATTTCCATCTAAAATCGCACTCTTTCTCGCGTATGCCCGCGTCTTTTGAATTAGTGGAATATTGGAAATGTTTTTGGATTGGAAACAGGAAGGTGAACAGCATGTTAATAGCACTAGATTATGACAATACTTGGACGAGTCACCCCGCCGCTTGGCCTGATTTTGTTCATTTGTTCAAAGGCATGGGGTATGAATTTGTCTGCGTCACTTCTCGCGGTGCTACCGCAAAGAATAAGCAGGAACTAAGCCGGACAATAGGTGAGTACATGCCTGTTGTATTTTGCAATCACCAGCCAAAAAGGGAGATTGCACGCCGCTTTGGATTCAGCCCAGACATTTGGATTGATGATCGTCCTGAAACAATACCCCTCATGCCTGAACAATGGTTAGGTAGAAAAAGCTTTTCAGGCGATACCGCTATGCTAGAAATAACTCCCCGCTATGTCCCAGCCGCTTTGCGCAAAATGTGAATGATTTTGTCAATGATGCGGTCTTTTCTAACGCTCATTGCCGCTAGTGATGTGGTGGGCATTAAAAAGCCGCAACGTGTGCGGCTCTGATGGGGTTTGGTTCGTGGTCTTGAGTGGGTTTAAGCGGCTATCAATTGGACTTCATTCAATGCCGCGCCGGTTTCTTGCTGCGCTTGCTTAAATTTCAGCGAGGAATTCGCCGGGGTGAATCGCTGGTAATCCGTTGTCACTTTTCCACCTTGTAATTTAAGCGGCTTGCGCCTCACCTCTTAGGGTGAATTCGGTTTTGATTTCTGCGAAGGGTGAATATATCCGCCCCGCGTCGTCACGCTCTAGTAAACCTATGTCTAGCAGCTTGATTGCGTCTGTGTGTACGTTTTTCACATCGCGCCCCAGTTGCTTGGCTAACTCACGAATGCTCATGGGTTGCTTACCTTGCAAGCGGTTCAGCACATCCCAACGTTTTGGGGTAATGGCTGCGAATAATGCGCCGGGTGTTTCAAAGCTGAACACTTCGCCCTGATAGTTGCCAGTGCTTAACGCATCGTCAAACGCCGCGCCCATTGCCAGCAGATCAGCCGCTAATTCGGGTTCAATTTTAATAATTGCGTATCTCATGGCTTGCCTCTTTCTTTGAGAATGTCCGCTACAAAATCCGACCAAACTTGTGACGGCGTGGTGAACTGATAAGGGGTTTCTGCTTTTTCCATGTTGGTAAACATACCAGTATTAAGGCACGTTTTCACATCTTGGATGTGCTGTCATACCCTGCTTAAAAATTAAGTGTCGCAACTGTCGCAACTGTCGCAGTCGCAATGTGTTTGGGGATGAATAGCCATGTGCTTAGGTACTAAATATTGATAGTAAATATAATAATATTATTAAAATTAATAACTTATATGTTTTTTAAAATGATTAATTATCAACCAATATGGTTATCCTACCCTCTGTCTGTCGCTAAGTGTCGCAACTGTCGCAACTGTCGCAGCATTTTTACTACTGGTGACAATGGGCGTAAAAAAGCCGGGTATGTTCCCGGCTATGGTGATGGTTTGTGTGATTACACCGCTTTGGTTTTGAAGGTGAGAACCTGCCCTGTTGTGGCTCGAAGTTCATCAAGGTAATCCGCCCATGATTGGAGCATATCGCGGCGTTCATCAAGATAATCGGCACGGTTATAAGCCGACCTTATTACGTTATGGTCTTGGTGGGTTAGTTGGCGTTCTATTGCGTCAGCATCCCACATTCTGCGCCCGTCCTTATCCCGCATTTGGTTAAGCAAGGTGGATGCCATGCCCCTAAAGCCGTGCGCGGTCATTTGCCCTTTAAACCCCATCCGCCGTAACGCCATATTCACCGTGGCGCGGCTCATGGGGTTATCGTGGTTGTGTGGCATTCCCTGAAAAACGTACTTCTTACCGCCTGAGTGTTGCTTAAGCTCTTCAAAGATGGCTAATGCTTGGTGTGACAAGGGGATGATGTGTTTCCGCTTGGGGTCGTTATTACGCTTAATCGACATTTTGGCTTTCAGCCGTCTAACTTCGATTGTCCATGTTTGTGCTTCAACGTCGATTTCTGCCCATTCCGCTTCGATCAATTCCCCCGGTCGTAACATCACCAACGCGGATAACTTCAAAGCGCAAATACTGTAAAACTGCCCCGGATAGTGATCTATCGCCCTTAACAGTCTGCCCACTTCCGTTGGTGTGGTGAGTGCCGGGAAATGTTGGGTTTCCTCTTCCTGTTTGAAAAATCCTTTCAGGCTTGCGGTCGGGTCTAGGGTTGCCCTTCCAGTAGCGAAGGCGTAGCGGAATATCTGTCCTATGGTTCCCAATACCCTGATATGGGTGTTGTGGGTAATCCGCTTTGAGATGCGTTCAATGACGCTGATTAGTTCACGCGGGGTAATCTCGGTTATTGGACGTTTACCAATAAAGGGGAACACATCCCGTTCTAGGTAGCTGGTGGTACGGGTGCGGTGGGTTTCTGATTTGTCACTGAGGTGTTTAATAAACCATTCCCGTGCTACCGCTTCAAAGGTGTTGCTGTCTGCTTCACTGTTGGCGTTTTGCAGTTCCTTTTTGTAAATCGCGGGATCTATGCCCCGTGCTAACAATGCCCGTGCTTCGTCGTGGCGTTCCCGTGCGAGTTGTAGCGTTACGGTGGGGTATACGCCGATAGACAGCGTTTTCATGCGCCCTTCTATGCGGTAGTTGTACCGCCAAAACTTACCGGGCTTCCTGCCATTGGTTCCGGTTTTGACGTGTAGGTATAGCCCGCCGCCGTCTGTTAGGTTTTCTGGTCTACCATCGGGCTTGGGTTTGCTGGCCTTAACTTTGGTATCGGTTAGCTTGCGGGATAAGGCTCTAAGGTTGGGTGCATTCACCATTGTTTGTATCCTCTGTGGGGGTAAGTAAGGATACAAACAATAATACAAACTTTGATATGGGATGGAATGACACACAATGGAACACTATGAAACAAAAAAGCCCTTACAGATTGCGGCCTGTAAGGGCTTTTGGTACATCATGGAACACCATGAAACAGTAAGATGGCGGAAAAGAAGGGATTCGAACCCTTGATACGTTACCGTATACACACTTTCCAGGCGTGCTCCTTCGACCACTCGGACACTTTTCCGCAGGATTTTACACAGGGCAAAATCAAGGGCGCAATCGTACCCCACGCTAGGCAGCTTGTAAACTGCGGATTAGAGCGTTACCGCTTAAATATACAGTTGGTCGGGTCAAGTTCGACAGGGGGTGGTGGATGGGTTAGGCTTGTGGCTGGGCTTCTAAGATAAAAATATAACAACATGTCATTCATGCCAAACATTCAATCTTTCTTACGCTGGTGGGGCGAGGGTTTGTACCAAAGCCTGCCCGATGCCGTGCGTAAGTGGTTTCGTAGCGATTTGCCACGCTTGATCTTGCATCTGCGCGATAGCCAGCATGTGGATGTGGCATGGCTGCAAGATGGTAAACAGCAAACCTGTGGGGAACTGGTGTTAGGTGATGCCGTGGCCTCGCTGGATTGCGTTCCGGCAGCGCAACGCCACAAGCCTTATCATGTCGAATTGCGTTTGGGTGCGAGTCAGGTGCTGCACATGCAACGCCATTTCCCTGAAGCGGCCAAAGAAAATCTGCGGCAAGTGGTGGGTTATCAGCTTGACCGTTTAACGCCTTTTACCGCCGATAATGCGTACTTCGACGCGCACCCCCTGCAACACGATAAACAGCGCAAAGAAGTGCTGGCGGATATTCATGTGATTCCGCGCCATTCGGTGACGCAATGGTTACGTCAGTTGGAAGGTTTGGGTGTCAGTAAAGTTGATGTTATTTCGGTGGCGGATACCACCAACCGCGTTAACTTAATGCACGATCAACAGGCGGCACTCAATACAGGTTGGTCGAAAATTCCGTTGTACGCTTTCTTAATCACTCTGGCGTTGAGCTTGCTGGCTCCGTTGGCCTACAAGTACCGTCGGGTGACGCAAATTGATGTTGCATTGAGCGAGTTACGCCAAACATCCGCTGGGCAATTAGAGATTCGCGACAAGTTAATGGCAGCGGAAGATGCCCTGAAGTTTCTGGAAGAAAAGCGCAAAACCTCACCGATTGCGTTGGATGTGGTGGAAAAATTATCCGCTGAAATTCCCGGTCATACTTGGCTCGAACGCCTGAGTCTGGATGGCAAACAGTTGGAAATTCGTGGTGAATCAGGTAAGGCATTAACCTTGATTGACCTATTGGAAGAGTCGGACGAGTTTTCGAATGTGCGTTTTAAATCGCCTGTAACCCGCAATAAAGATAACGGTAATGACCGTTTCCATATCGAAGCAACCTTGGAGGTAGCGCATGTGGAATGAAGGCTTGTTGAAAAAACATCAGACGCTGCTGGCGTGGAGTTTATTGCTGTTGCTGGTGTTAACGCTGCTGGTGATGGTGGTGATTCCGTTGGCGCAAGCTAGTGCTGATTACGGGCAACGCATTGAAAATGGCTATCAACAGTTGGCGCGTTTCCGCCAAATTGCCGAGGCAACCCCAGAGTTTACTGCCGAATACGAGCGGGTGCAGCAACAGGGTTTGGATAAATTGTTTTACCCCGCAGGCATGACCGCCGCGCAAGTCGCAAAAGAATTGCAGAAACATCTGGCAACTGTCATTACCCGCGATAACGGGGTATTGGTGAGTTCCGAAGTGGTGGAAGATCAAGCGGTTTCAGAGCAAGAGCAAGCGGCAACCTACCAGCGCGTCATGGTAAAAGCGGTGTTTCAAAGTAGCCCGGAACTGTTGCGCGAAGTTTTGCATCAGGCTTACCGGGCGCGTCCGCTGATGTTTGTGGAAAGTTTAGACATTAAACCGTTGGATGATAAAAATCCGCAACAACAAACTGTCAAAGCCGAAGTGAAAATTTCGACCTATTGGCGCGGTGGGGAGGTGAGCCATGAGAAAGCTGATTAATCCGCCGATTCAAGCGTTACTGTTAATGAGTAGTGTGGGTTTGCTGGGGTTGGCAGGCTGGAGTTTATTTAACCTCAAAATGCAGGATGAAACTCAGGCGCGCGCCAGCAGCGATGTCAGCGTGAAAATTCCCGATGCGAGCGTATTAGACGCACCTGCGATGGATGCTTACCCGCAAATGGTACAAGCACCGTTGTTTTGGGAGTCGCGCAAAATGCCGGAAGCACCCAAAGTGGAAACCCCTGTGGTGGAAACTGTGCCAGTAGATACCTCGCTACCAGAAGGGCGTTTGATTGGGATTATTGATGTCGGCGATCATTTGTTCGGCATTATGCAGGATGCGGAAGGCAAAAGTACGCACTTGCGCAAGGGCGATAGCTGGGGAGCGTGGAAAGTGACGGGGCTTGATCCTGATCGTTTACTGTTGGCGCAAGGTACTGAGACCCAAGAGATTCCACTGATTGGGGATTTCGCCGTGCCGCAAGAAAATCCGCAGGTGGCGCAGGCTAAAGCGAAAATGTTACAGCAACAAGCAGCGACTAAACCGCCGGTGAATGCTGCCGCTGCTGCACAAGTGGCAGTGGGCGCAAAAGCACCTCAAGCAGGTGTAGTGCCGCCGCCATTGACTCCGCCGCCGGTTGAGCCGGTGATGGATATGGCGGCAACGAATAATGGTTTGGGGCTGCCTTTCCCGGCTGATACGGCGAAACAACCGCCAGCGTTATCGGTGAAAGATGCATTAGAAGCGCGTCAACGTTTGATGGCTTCACGCTGGGGAAGCTTGAGCGGTGATGCGCAAGCCGTGCCGGTTGAGGCCGTGCAGAAAAAGTAGCAGTATTATTTATCCGATAAGCTGTACTTTTTATCCGATAAGAAAAATATTAGTATGACTGGGGCTATGCATCGTTTCGGATTTCCGCAGCGATGTCGCGAGATAAAATAATAAGAATGGGGTTAGCTTGTGAATTACAAGGGCAATATCATTGGGTTGGTTAGTGTGGCGGTCGTCATGTCCGCGTGCACTTCCATTAAAGGCAGCCCAGGCTATCGTGACAACACCAAATCCGGTGGTTTTCAACGCAGTGCCGCAATCAAAGAATTAAACGATGCAACTTACAGCCATCCCGTGCTGCGACCGGCTAGTGCGCCCAAGGTGCAACCTGCGAATTACCAAACTGCCGCACCTGCAACGACAACACCAGCGTGGGATGCAATGCAACCTTCCGCTACTGCGCCTGCTGGCAATGCCAATAAAACCGATGATGTGGAGTTGATCCTCGGTAGTCAGGATTATTACCGTTCCGATGTGAAACGTCCCGCCGTGGCGAGTTCCGGTAAAAGTAAAGGCGGCGAAGGTGTGGCTCTCAACTTTGAACGAGCCAGCATCCGTGAAGTGGTGAAGGTGGTGCTGGGTGATATTTTAAAGCAAACCTACACCGTTGAGCCGGGTGTCGAAGGCGAAGTGACCATCAGTTCCACTGATCCCATTGATCGCGATGCCTTGATTCCAACGTTGGAATCATTGCTGCAAACCCAAGGGGCGGTGCTTTACAAAGATGATACTGGCAACTTCCGGGTGGCTGCGCGTGCGAATATCAAAGGGCGCGGCTTAATGCCTTCCACTGGCTCGATTAAGCCGGGTTACAGTATGCAGGTCATTACTCTGCGCTACATTCCGGCGGCAGAAATGCAGAAAATTCTGGAACCGATTGCGAGTCCCGATGCGTTTGTGCGGGTTGACCCGAACCGTAATATGCTGGTGTTGGCTGGCACGAGTTCCGAGCTGGCTAATTTAAGTGCCACGATTAAAACCTTTGACGTGGATGTGTTGAAAGGCATGTCCGTAGGTTTATACCGCGTTAAAAATGTCGAAGCCGCTATTGTGGCGAAAAATCTTGATGCGCTGTTCGGTGAAAGCGGCAATAGCCCGATGGCGGGTATGATTAAAATCATGCCGATTGAGCACATGAACAGCATTATGATTATTTCTGCGAATCCTGATTACCTCAAAGATATGAAGGATTGGGTGGATCGTTTTGATCAGGTTAGCCCCACCGCAGGGCAGCAATTGTTTGTTTACCATGTGCAAAACGGCAGTGCCGAACATTTGGCAGAAATGCTGAATCAGGTGTTTGGCGGTAAAAAAAGCTCCAGCAGTAAATTGCCGGGTGATGCGAATACCAGCAGCCTTGCACCCGGTTTGACTCCAGCTTCAGTTGGTGCAGATGGGCAACCCGTTGCTGGTGCGGACGCGCAAGGTACGCCAGCGGCTAGTGCCGAACCTGCGAAAACCATGTTGGGTAGTTCCACTGATGGCGGTGTCACCATTAACCCAGATGCTGAAGTGCGGATTGTTGCGGATAAAACCAACAATTCCCTGATGATCATGGCAACTAACGACAATTATCAGCAGATTTTGGAATCGCTCAAGCGCATTGACATTATGCCGATGCAGGTTCAGGTGGAGGCATCCATTATGGAAGTCACGCTCACCGACGGTTTGGAATACGGCTTGCAGTGGTACTTTAGAAATAGTGGCAATACGGTTGGTAGCAACGGTTTAGGACGTGCAGCGGCAACCGAATCGGGTTTTGTGCCACCAACCGGTTTCTCATTTGCTACCAGTGGTGCGGCTTCCAATGTTTTGGGCGTGGTCAATGCTTTGGCACGTGAATCCAAGGTGCGGGTATTGTCATCACCGTCGATTTTAGTATTGGATAATCAAACCGCGTCGATTCGCGTCGGTGATCAGCAACCGATCTTTACTGGCAAGTTGAACGATTCCACAGGTGGTTCTTCGACCACGGTGCAGTACAAGGATACTGGGGTGTCATTGCAAGTGACCCCGCACGTTAATTCCAACGGTTTGGTCAAAATGGATATTCAGCAGGATATTACCGATACCGGCGAAATTGATGCGGCAACCGGCAATCGCAGTTTCTTGCAACGTAATATTAAAAGTAACGTCGCGGTCAAAAGCGGTGAAACCATTGTGTTGGGCGGTTTGATTCGCGACAACAGTTCCACCGGTAAAAATGGGGTTCCCGGTTTATCCAAATTGCCGATTGTGGGCAGTGCTTTCAGTGGTAGCAGCAGCGGCGGCAAACGCACGGAATTGCTGGTGCTGATTACCCCAACGGCGATTAAAGATCAGCGTGATTTGGTGAAAACCGGCGAAGAAATGCGTGAACGGATGCAACGGCTGATGGATGGCGATAAATTCATTCCGCAATTAAGGGGGCAATATGTCAATTAAAGCAGGTGCTTATGCGTTGTGCTTGGGCGCGGCAGTGATGCTGTCGGGGTGTGAGTGGTCGACGGAGGCGCGTATCGCTACAGCGGCGCAACAACGTTGGGACTCCCTGATTTCAGGGGATGCACAAACGGCTTACCACTATTACAGCGATGCATTTCAGCAAACTACCCCGTATGAACACTTTAAAAATAAAGTGCACGGCACGGGGTTGTGGAGTCGCGCCAAGGTTAATGAAGTGAAATGCGAAGCATCGGGCGAGCGTTGTCAGGTTGCTGTTGATGTTACCGTCACCATGAAAATGCGCGGTTTATCAACTCCCGTGGACACGACCGACCGAGTGTCGGAAACATGGGTAAAACAGGGCTGGTTTTCGGACTGGCGGTACGTAAAACAATAGGTGGTCTATCAAACTAATGAATAAGATCACGTATAATTGCATTCAATCAACGATTACTCCGTCAACAATATATAAAAGATAGAACAGGAGGCACGCAAGTGTTCAACAAAAATAAAATCGCCATCAGTGTTGCTGTTGGTATTTTGGGGGTCGCGGGTGTTATGACCAGTGCACAGGCAGTGCATGTTAACCCGGACGGTACGGGGCAAGTTCTGCTATTCCCTTACTACAATGCGCGTGATGGTTACGTAACCAACATCAACCTTGTGAACTCCACCGATCAGACCAAAGCCGTCAAAATCCGTTTCCGCGAAGGGAAGGGTAGCCAGGACGTTATGGACTTCAATATCTATATGTCCCCAGAAGACGTATGGACGGGCAGCATTCAACCGGGTGCAAGCAAAGACGGTAAAACGGTGGGCACAATCAGTACGGCTGACCGCTCTTGTACCTTACCTATTTTGGTGAATTGTAGTGCGGGTGAATGTGCCAGCAAACCACAGCCGTTTACCGGGATTGGGGTCGCGCCGGAAGATACCCGCGAAGGTTATGTCGAAGTCATTGAAATGGGCGTGGTAACGGATGAAACGGTTGCTGCGGGTGTTCTGCACAAAAATGGCACGCCAGCGAACTGTAAAACCGTCGAAACCGCCTGGCAGTACACCGATAAATCACCGTTGAAGATACTCGACAAAAACGATGTGCCGGTGGGTAAATTCGCTAAAGGCGAAGGTATGTCAGCACCGAGTGGCGGTTTGTTCGGCTCTTCAGCCGTTATCAACGTCGGTGAAGGTTCTGCGTTTGCGGTAGATCCTATCGCAATTGATAACTACAGCACGGTTGCACAACACCACCGTCCTGACCACACCGAAGAGTATCTGTTGCCATCACTGGCATCGGGCGACGTGGCTAGCAGTAGCGTAATGATCAATAACGCGGGTGGCGCACAACTGGTGCAAACTACCTGGGGTAAAACGGCTAAAGATACCTGTAAAGATTCGGCGGGTATTAACTGTGGTAGCAACCCTTATCCGATTGCGCATGTATTGTTGGCTCCACACTTGATGAACGAATACTTCCTTGATCCGGCCTTCGGTTACGACGGTCACACGGATTGGGTAGTCAGCTTCCCAATGAAGAAGCACGGCATTCACAACGGTGCACAAGACATTACCGCTACTTTTGAAAACGGTATCTTCGACCGTGAAGAAGGTCGTCCTGTTGCGGTTGCAGGCGGTGAACTGGAGTTTGGTTTCTCACCACCGGCAGGTGGCGGTGTGGATGAGGTGGATCAAACCAGTAAACTGCTGCGTGAAGTTAACGTGTTGAGCTTTAAGTCAACCGCACAAAGTGACGCTGCTTTAAGTCGCACCGTGCTGTCCAGCCCAGTGGCTCAGGACATCAGCGTCGGGCCATTCGTTTACGGTTGGGCACGCTTGTCATTCCCGACTTACGATTTGTCAGCGGGTAATCCAGTGGGTAAAGGCTACGGCGAAACACCAGCCACTTACTCAGCGGGTAGCAGCATCTATAAAGGTGTTCCAGCCCTCGGCGCAGCCTTCGTTGAAGGTAACGTCAGCGAAAATGCGCACGCCCGTTTCGGCGACGCATTACCGCACAAAATCCAACGCGATTAATTCGCGCTTGGGGTACAGGGGTGGGCTTTCCACCCCTGTTTGGTTTTTGGCTTGCTCATTGTGTTGATAACTATGCTGCGTAAATACCTAGCTGCACTATTGTGCGCCATCATTCCCTGCGTTTCAGGAGCGGCGGAACCTACCGTATCGCCTGAAACCTTATTTATCCGTGATACTTTGCTGCAAAAGGGCTTGGCCTTGGGCTTGGATAAAAGTCCCGAACTGGAAAAGCAAGTCGCGGCATTTCGCGAAGAACAAATTGCCCGTTTAGCCTTGAATGCGGCTCTCGAAGAAGGGATGCCGGACTTTACTGCGCGTGCCGAAGAGCTGTATCAGGTGCGTAAAGAAAAACAGTACCAGTTACCGCTACGGTTGCGGGTCAGAGTGCTGGAAAGCAGCTTTGCCAGTGGTGCAGCGGCGGCTGCCCGTAGCCAATTGGAAAACCTGCGCTCGCAAATCCTTGCGGGGAAGCTCGATTTTAAAGCAGCGGTGTTGGCTCACAGCAGCGATCCCGAACGCAAGCTTACCGAAGGCGATAGTCAATGGTTTTCCACCGGACAAAAGTCCGATGTACTGTACGCGGCTGCGGAACAACTCACCCCGGAAAAGCCGTTCAGCGACATTGTGATGGATGAAAACCGTGCCTATTTGCTGCATTACCTTGACCGCAAAGCCCCGGAAGTGCGCAGTTTTGATGAGGTAAAAGCGGAAATCATTAGCGAATTGCAGCAGGCTTACCGCGATACACAACGCAAAGTGGTGATGGAAAAATTCCGCACACAATTCCAGCAACAACTGGATAAAGCCGCACCGCCGCCGCAGGCAGCCGCAATGTGAACACGTTACCCCTAACACTGTTTTGGCAATTACTGCGGCGTGACATCCAAGAGCGTTACACCGGAACGGTCTTAGGTGCGGCGTGGTTGGTGATTCAGCCGTTGTTGATGTTGCTGGTTTACGCGCTGGTGTTTGGCGAAGTATTGCAATTGCGTTTTGGTGAACACCACACCGATGGGCAGTTTGCAGCGTATTTATTCGCCGGGTTAATGGCCTTTAATGCCTTGGCGGAAGTGGTGACACGCGCCCCCGGTTTGCTGGTGGAGCGGCGTGAATTATTGCTGCATTCGGCGTTGTCACCAGCATTGCTGCCGTTGTTACCCGTCGCGGTTTCGCTGGGGTTGGAAGCCATTTCACTGGGCTTATTGCTGGCGTGGTTGCTGATTCATGGGCAATGGCAGCCGTGGGGCTGGGTATTTTATCTGCCGTTTGTTGTCGCCCGCTTGCTGCTGAGTTTGGCTCTGAGTTATTGGCTGGCAGTGTTGGGGGTGTTTTTACGCGATTTGCGTCAATTGATGCCGCCGTTGTTGGGGGTATCGCTATTGATTTCTGCGGTGGTTTACCCGCCGGAATTAGTCCCTGAATCCCTGAAAGTTGGTTTGCTGTTAAATCCGGTAGCGCAATTGGTGCAGGGCTACCGTGACGCACTGCTCGAAGGGCGGTTTCGTTGGGAAACCTGGCTGGGATTAATGTTGCTGGCAAGCGGCTTGTTGTTTGCTGGGCGTTGGTTGTTTCAACGCCTGATGCCGCGTGCGAGGTATGTGCTGTGAGTGCTGCTGTAATTCACTTGCAACACGTCGGGGTGGCTTATCCGCGTTATACTCACCCGCGAGATGCCTTGCTTGAGTGGGTATTGCGTCGCCCGCGTCATACCTTATTCCACGCGCTGCGAGACGTAAGTTTGTCACTGGATGCGGGTGATTCTTTAGGCATTATCGGCGATAACGGCGCGGGTAAAAGCACTTTACTGAAATTGCTGGCAGGCAATCTTGCCCCCACCGCTGGTACGTGTGTTGTGCAAGGCAGGCGTTCTGCTTTACTCGAACTGGGTACGGGGATGCAACCCGAATTCAGCGGAGTGGAAAATGCCCGAATGGGGTTGGCGTTACGCGGTCTAACTCACGCGGAAATTACTGCGAAATTGCCCGAAGTCTTAGCGTTTGCCGAGTTAGGTGAATTTGCGCAACAGCCCGTAAAAACCTATTCCAGTGGCATGGTGGTGCGGCTGGTGTTTGCAATTGCAGCGGTTATTGAACCGGATGTGCTGATTGTGGATGAAGCCTTAGCCGTCGGTGATCAGTATTTCCAGAAAAAATCACTCGACCGGATGCGTGAAATTCTCCGCAATGGCACAACCTTAGTCTTTTGCTCCCACAATTTGTATCAAGTGCGCGAAATGTGCCGCAAAGCTGTGTGGCTGGAGCGGGGCACAGTGCGCCTGTTGGGTGATGCGCAAACAGTCGTGGATGCGTATCAGGATGCGGTGCGAAAGCGGACTCCCGTAGGGGCAGACCTGCGTGTCTGCCCTGATCGGTGCGAGTTGGAGGGCGCACACGTAGGTGCGCCCCTACTGGGTAATGTCACTCTAAACCGTCCTCATTTTCAAACCCACGACCGTTTTGCCGTCACCGTCCAAGCTATCCGTGGCAATCGTCCGCTGTCCGACGTCCATATCGGCATTGTCATTCGCCGCAATGACGACATCCAATGCTTCGGCATCAGCACTTTACACGACGGGGTGCAGATGCAGGATCACGGTAATGGCGTGGTTTCCACACGTTTTGTGATTGAGCGATTGCCGTTACTGTCCGGTGAATATTGTTTGGAAGTCTGGTTAATTGATGCCAGTGGGGTGCATGTGTACGACTCGCGTGAACGTTGCTGCCATTTTCGGGTGCAACAAGCATCGCAGCAGCAGGGCGTAGGTATGGCGTGGTTGCCGCACCGTTGGGAGGTTGTGGTGGAAAGCCCGGAGGTGGCGACTGATGCGGTGGCGGCCTGATACCTTTGCAGTGCGTTACGATGTGTTGTTCCCGTTATATGCGCAATTACCACCCGCGTTGGGCTACCGTTGTGCGGCGATGCAAGCGGGCTTTTTCCGGCGTAAGCGTGTGGCTGAGGCGGGGTTGATCCGTCAGCAAATGCTTAGGGTGTTTCCGCAGGCAACAGCTGTGCAGCTTGAAGAGTGGTTGCAGGATTATTACCGCATGGTGGAGCAAGAAGCTCTCGATACGTGGTATTTGCCGCATCAACCGATTAGCGACATTGTAACATTGCAAGGGTTTGAAACGGTGCAGGCGGCGCGTGCGCAAGGTCAGCGGGTGATTTTAACCGGGGCGCATTTCGGGCGGTTTTGGTTAACTGGGGCGGCGATGCGTGCGCTGGGGCATACCACCGGCACGATTACCCGCGATGGTGATGCGGATAATCGTCACGGGTTGCACCCCGCCGAACACCGTTTTCGCCAGCATAAATTAGCGCGTTTGCAACAGGTGTTGGGTGGTAGTTTTCTAGTGGAAGGCCATGATTTGCGCCCGTTATACCGTGCGCTGGATGCGCATTTGATGGCGTTGATTTTTGATGTGCCGTACCCGCAGGCACACGCGGGAAACGTGACAGTGCCGTTTTTCCAGAGTAGGATTAGCTTGCCTGCCGGTATCTACAGGATTGCAAAAAAAATGGAGGCAGTGGTCGCGCCCTTCTATATGCGTGACCGGGGGAGGGGGCAAGTGGTCGCGGAATTTAGCGCGTTACTTGATCCTCAGCAGTACGATGAATCAGCGATGATGTGCCTGCTTGCCAACCAGCTCGAAACGCGGATTAGGGAAAATCCGGGGCAGTGGTGGCTGTGGGAAGCTTTGCCGCTGTTACAACGGGATGAACAATAATGACGCAAACAGCCACTCATTTGCCGTTGCACGCCAACCATTCTCACAGCCAGATCGTGCGCCGTGTGCCACGTTATGCGCGGGTGTTGGAACTAGGTTGCGCCGATGGCAGTATGTCACGTTTACTGAAACAGCATTGCGAAGCCAGCATTATTGGCGTGGAACAAAACCCCAATACCGCATGGCGGGCAAGGTGTTTTTGCGATTACGTGTTTACCGAGAATTTAGACGACCCGCACAGTTTGGACGCGCTGGAAGGCGAGAAATTCGATGTGATTACGCTGGTCGATGTACTGGAACATTTACAACATCCGCAAGCTTTGCTGCAACGCCTGAAACCGCTGTTGCTGGACGAAGGCTGTCTGCTGTTGTCTGTGCCGAATGTGGCGCACGCTTCGGTACGTTTGGAATTGCTCAAGGGTGATTTTCGTTACGAGTCCAGTGGTATTTTGGATGATACCCACCTGAAATTTTTTACGGCGACCACGCTGCAAACCATTTTAGTGGAGGCTGGGTATGCGGTGCAGGCACTCGATTACACTTGGCATGATCTTGCGGATACGGTGATCAGCGAGCAATTACAGACCTTGGGTATTCATGTTACCCCGGAAGCATTGGCGGCATTTCATACCCCGGATGCAATGGCTTACCAGTTTATTGCCGCAGCGCAGCCGTTACCTGAAGTAGCAGCAACTGCACCAGCAATGTCGTTAAAACCGTTAACTGCCTCTCAAGATACGTGGGCAGGTTTACAACAAGAATTAGCCCAAGCCCGTCAGCAATTGCTGGATGCGCAGGCGGAACTGGGGCGGGTGTATGCGACACGCAGTTGGCAGGTATTGCGGCGCGGTGCGGATGCATGGCGGGGTATTCAGTCGCGGTTCACTCACCCCTGATACACTCAAAAACAGTTAAATTGCAATAATAATAATAGGTTGGAGGTTCGCTCGGTGGCGCAAGTGACAGGTGGTATCAAGGTAAGCATTATTATGCCTGCCTTTAACCATGCCCAGTGGGTTGCGCAAGCCATTGAGTCGGTGTTGGCGCAATCGTTTGGCGCGTTTGAGCTGATTGTGATTGATGATGCGTCCAGCGATGCAACCTGGGACGTGATTCAAGCAGTACGCCATGCCAGTGCTGACGGGCGTTTACAGTGCATTCGCCATGCCAGCAATCAAGGTGCACCTGCTACTATCAACGAAGGTTTGCGTCACGCTCAAGGCGAATACCTCGCCATTATCAATTCCGATGACGTGTGGGATGCGCAACGTTTAGCGCGGTTGCTTAGCGTTGCGGAGGCGGAAAACCAAGATTTCCTGTGTACCGATGTCAGCTTGCTGGATGCGGCTTCGCAACCCAGTGCCGCGCAAGAGCCGCATTGGATGGCGTGGTTTGAAGCCTTGAAGCAAGATTACGCTGCTCATGCCGACCTGTTGACCACGTTGTTACGCGGCAATTTCCTGATTACTACTTCAAACTTTTTCTTTCACCGCCGGGTGTATGCGCAGGTGGGCGAATTTGCTGAACTGCGTTACGTGCATGATTACGACTACGCGCTGCGGGTGTGGGACGCGGGTTTTGCGATGCGCTTTTTAGCGGGGGATGCGTTGCTGGGCTATCGTTTGCACGGCACTAATACCATTCGTGAAAAACCCTTGGCAGCGATTGAGGAAAATACCCGTTTGCTGCTGGGGTGGTTGCCATGTCTGGAATCCGCGTGGAATGCACAACGCTTGCAGGCAGTGCAGGCGCAATTACAAGGTTTGTATCGCTATACCGGCGAGGAATGGTTGACCGCAGTACACTTACGTTTGGTCGCCAAAGAACAGGAATTACTGCCATTGATTGCGGATCGTGATGGCTGGATTGCCGAGCGCGATGCACTGATTCAGCAATTGCAACAACACCTTGCGCAATATCAGCAGTGGCTGCACGAACGTGATGGCTGGATTGCCGAACGCGATGATTTGATTCAACAGCAGGGCGCGTTGCTGACCGAGCGTGAGTTGTGGGTGAGGCAACGTGACCAGTGGATCGACGAGCGCAACGGCTGGATTGCCGAACGCGACAGCTTAATCCGTCAATTACAACAACAACAATTTGAATTGCGTAACAGCCGTGCTTTCCGTTTAGGGGAAAGCGTGTTATCGCCGCTGCGCTACCTGCGCCAGCTTGTTAAGGGGAGTACGTTATGCCTGAAAAATTAGTGGTGCGTGATTGGCAAAAAATCCGCAGTTGGCTGGAACCTCGAATTCAATCCGGGCAAGTCCGGTTAATTTCCCTCGATGTGTTTGATACGTTGCTGGCACGGTGTGTGGAACCGCCGGTTTTAGTGCAACACGCGGTATGCCGTGCTGTCGGTAAACAGGTTGGGATTGCCCCCAGCGTGGTGTGGCAAGCCCGTCAACACGCCGAACAACAGTTACGCGCGGAAGCGGTAGCGGCGGGTTTTGACCCGGAATGCCGTTACGTCGAATTATTGCCGCGCTGGATGGACGAGCTTTTCAAGGAACATGACCCCAGTATCGGGCGGTTTATGTGCCAAACTGAGTTGGCGTTGGAAGATTTGGCGTTACACGTCAAACCCGATGCACAGGTCTTCATGGATTGGGTGCGCGAACAAGGCGTTAAGATGGTGGCGATGTCCGATATGTATTTCAACAGCGACTTGCTGTGTGAATTACTGGGGCGCAAAGGCTTGCTGCACTATTTTGAACACGTTTACGTCTCGGCCGATACGCAAGAAGGCAAGTACACTGGCAAGCTGTTCCGCCGCATGTTGCAAGCGCAAAGCGTGCGTGCAGGGCAGGTGGTACACATTGGCGACAACCCGATTTCCGACCGGCGCGTGGCGTGCCAAGAAGGTTTGCAAGGGGTGTGGCTGTACGAGAAAAAAGATTTACGCCGTCGTGAACGCTTGGCGTTGTCGGCAAGTATGGCGCAACGTGGCGGCATTTGGACAGGGCGGCATTTCTTTGACACGGTACAAACCCGAATTCAGCAAAACGATGGTTTAAACCCACGTAATTTCTTTTTCCGTTATGGGCGTGATGTGTTGGGGCCTGCGTTCAGCGTGTTTATGCAAGGTTTGCACGAACGGTTGCAACGCCAAGTTAACGCCAAACAGCCGGTGGAAAAATTACTGTTTGTGGCGCGTGACGGTTTCTTGTTTGATCAGATGTACCGCAAAACCGCTACCCAAGCCGTGCCATCCGAATACGTGTATTTATCGCGTAAAGTGATTACCGCAGCAGCGACGGCGGACGGTTTGGATCACGAAAAAGCGATTGTGGCGTTTTACAATCCTAAGCAGGAAGGGTTGGCTTCGGTGTGCAAGGTGTACGGTTTACCGGAGCAGCTTTTGCAGCCATTGGCGCGTGAACACGGTTTCAGTAATTTCGCCGAACCGATTCACCAGTGGGACGACACCCGTTTACATAATTTCCTCAAAGATCAGCGGGTGCAAACCATTGTGCGCCGTGTTGGTGCGAAACACCGGGCGTTGCTGGAACGTTATCTGGAGCAAGTCGGCTTTTTTGCGCATCGGCGTGTTGCGTTAGTGGATATTGGCTGGAATGGCACGGTGCAAAAGTTCCTCAAGCAAGCGTTTGGAACGCGGGCTGATTTCCCGATTTTGCACGGTTATTACTTTGCGTTTGTGCCGAAATTGTACGCGGATTTTGGCGAAAACAACCATTGCGAAGGCATTGTGCATGATTCGCGCCGGGGCAATGCGTGCGAACGGATTCCGGCAGAATTTGAGGAAATCTTTGAGCAAGGGGCGCGTTCGTGGGAGGCAACCACGATTGGCTACCGCGATTGCGACGGGCGCATTGAGCCGGTGTTAAAACCCGATAGCGCACCGGATCGTCAGGCAGAATTACGTTGCAATGCGTCGGTAGCGCGGATGCAGGAAGGCATTTTGTGCCATTGGGAGCATTTTCAGGCGGTGCAGCAATTGACCGGATACGCGAGCCAACAATTGTTGCCTTACGTGCATGGCATTTTAGAGCGCGCGGTGGTTTATCCCACCCGCGAAGAAGCACGCGAATTGACCCGCTTGGTTCATACCGAAGATTTTGGGCACGATCACGTCTTGGCGTTGGGGAATCGCGCCTTGGGGATCGGGGATTTATTGCGCCCGCGTCGTTTATTACAAAATATGAAAGTAGCCGCGTGGCGGTATGCGTTGCTGGATAAAATCCCGACAGGATTACCTAACTTTGCCTGTCGCATCGCGTATTTGCACACCGTAGAAAAATAAATCGGGCATTGGGGGAAGGGCGTTATGGTACTTAGTCCGGCTAAGTTGTTTGTGTACGCGCTGGCATTCCGGTTTTCATCCGGGCGCGGGCGGTGTTTTAGTCCCGGTTTTAAAGCGTTGTGTGTGTGGTACGCGCGGCGTGCAGGGGCATTAGTGGCGGATCGTTCCGCGCTAAAATGGTGGCGCGTCAAATGGGAACGGCAGTGAACGCGCCCACCGTACCCGTACAGGTTTTACTGTCAACCTGGAACGGTGCGCGTTGGTTGCCTGCTTTATTGGAATCGTTACAACAGCAAAGTTTTCAAGACTGGCAATTGCTTGTGCGAGATGACGGCTCTACCGATCAAACCTTGCGGATTCTGTTGGAATGGCAGGATCAGTTTCCTGAAAAAGTCGCGGGCATTTTAGCGGATGGGGTAAATCTGGGCAGTACCCGCAGTTTCAGCCGTTTGGTGGAAATCAGCACCGCACCGTTTTTATGTTTTTGCGATCAGGACGATGTGTGGTTCCCGGAAAAACTGGAGGTGCAATACGAGCATTTGCGTCGTCTGCAAGGTGAATACGGGGAACACACGCCGCTGTTAGTGCATTCCGATTTAGCAGTGATTGATCAGCATAAAGAAATCTTGGCGGTATCGTTTTGGGAATCGCGTGATTTTGATGTAACCCAAGATAAACGTGCGTACTTGTTGGATAACGTCGTGACGGGCTGTGCGACAGCGTTTAATCGTGCGGCGGCAACGCTGGCATTTCCCACCCCGCCGCAGGCTATGCAGCATGATCGCTGGCTGGCATTGGTGTGCAGTTGGTTTGGGCAGATTCAGGCAATACCGCATCCGCTGCTGTTATACCGCCAACACGCGCAAAACCAGCTAGGGGCTAGTGCCGGTACGGTGCGTGGGTTGGAAGCGCGGGTGCAGGCATGGGGTGCGCAAGCTGAGGCATTCCTGTGTCGCTTCGGGGATGAGTTAGGGGCAGAAGATTATCGGCATGTCGAAGCTTTAGCCGAGTTACGCCATTTGCGTGGCTGGGAACGGCGGCAACACATTTTACGGCATCGCTTATTCAAACAGCGGGTTTTGGCAAGTTTAGCGTTATTGCTGTTCGCCTGAATCCATTCAAGGATAACCATTAAAAATGACAACAAAAACTTTGCGCCCGGATGTGGCGGTGGTGGTATTGACTCGCAATGCAGGGCGTTTATGGCCGGAATGGATTGGGGCAATCCAGCAGCAAACGGTGGTGGCAGGGCGTTATCTGGTGATTGATTCCCAATCGGATGATGCGACGGTGGCACTGGCGCGTGCAGCAGGGATGGAGGTGGAGTCGATTCACCCCAGTCAGTTTAATCACGGTGGTACGCGCCAATGGGCAGTGGAATTATGCCCGGACGCGGAGCTGCTGGTGTTTCTGACCCAAGACGCGATTTTGAAACAGCCGGATTCACTCGCAGGTATTTTGGCGCATTTTGCAGATTCGCAGGTGGGCATGGCTTACGGTCGTCATTTGCCGCGTGCTGATGCAGATTTGCTGGAACGCCACGCGCGGCATTTTACCTATCCGCCGCAAGCGTCGGTGCGTGATCGTAGCAGCTTTAGTGCAATGGGTTATCGCGCGGCGTTTTCGTCGGATGTTTACGCGGTGTACCGTACCCGTGCTTTACGCAGTATTGGTGGGTTCCCGCAGCATATTATTGTGAGCGAAGACAGCTACGTTGCTGCACGGCTGTTACTGGCGGGGTGGAAATCGGTGTATGCCGCTGATAGCACCGTGGAGCATTCACACACCTACACCTTGCGTCAAACTTTCCGGCGTTATTTTGACGTGGGGGTGTTTCATGCCAGCGAACAACCGTTGATGCGCATGGTAGGAATGCCCGACCGTGAAGCGGGGGCGTATGTGAAATCTTTAATCCGGTTTTTGGCGCGGCGCAATCCCTTGTTATTGCCGTTTGCTGCTTTGCAAACAACGGTTAAGTTGCTGGCTTTCCGTTTGGGGAAGCGACATCAAACCTTGCCTGTGGAATTATGCGGCTTGATCAGTGTGCAAAAATCGTATTGGTTAACTACCTACAATACCCCAACGCACGTTGTACCTGTCACGGGGCGTAGTGCTGCGCTACAGATCGCGCCCTCTGGTGGTGCGTCTTGTGCTTCAGAACTAACTTTATGTGACAAAACAGTGAAAAAATATGTGACAGAATGTTGACAGATAGACGTTAGTTTATTAGAATATTCTCATATTGTTTAACACCGGACTAACACTCCTCCATCCTCCTTTGGTGGTAATTGCGCGGCGTGAGAAAATCTCGCCGCGTTTTTTTTGCCCGTCGTTTAAACAAGACAATTTTTCATGTGGTTGGCAATGTTTATCGCCTTCCCCTTTGGTGGAAGGCATTTTTTTGTCTTGACCTTGGGGAAAGACTTGAGGAACAGCATCGCTTACCCTATAATGCCGCGTTTCTTTGTTCCCTCAACTATTTTGGTTGGGGTGGATCGGCAAAACAGAATTGAAGTGGATAGAGTAAGATGAAAACATTCAGTGCAAAGCCGGCCGAGGTCAAACGCGACTGGTACGTCGTTGATGCCCAAGGCAAGCCGCTGGGCCGCCTGGCTACCGAAGTTGCCCGGCGTTTGCGTGGCAAGCACAAGCCAGAGTACACCCCTCACGTTGATACCGGTGACTACATCGTAATTATCAATGCCGATAAGGTTGCAGTCACTGGCAATAAAGCAAAAGATAAAGTTTATTACCATCACACCGGTTATATCGGTAACATGCGGGCGTTCACATTTGAAAAAATGCAGCAACGTGCTCCGGGTCGTGTTATTGAATTAGCGGTCAAAGGCATGTTGCCTAAGAACCCACTGGGTCGCGCTATGTATCGTAAATTGAAAGTTTACGCTGGCACTGAGCATAACCACCAAGCACAGCAGCCACAGGCGCTGGAATTCTAAGGGTAGAAAGATAATGGCTGAAACACAATACTATGGTACTGGTCGCCGCAAATCCTCAAGTGCTCGCGTTTTCCTGCGTGCCGGTAGCGGTAACATTGTCGTTAACGGCAAACCACTGAATCAATTTTTCGGGCGTGAAACTGGCAGCATGATCGTGCGTCAGCCGTTACACCTCGTGAATATGGTTGAAAAGTTTGACGCTTACATTACGGTTGAAGGCGGCGGTATTACAGGTCAGGCGGGTGCTATCCGTTTGGGCATCGCTCGCGCACTGTTGAAGTACGACGAAACCCTGCGTGGCAATTTGAAAGCTGAAGGCTTCCTCACTCGCGATGCACGTGAAGTTGAACGTAAGAAAGTCGGCTTGCATAAAGCACGTCGCGCGACGCAGTTCTCTAAACGTTAATCACGTTTTCGATCTGTCGATACGAAAAAGCCGCACAGGGCAACTTGTGCGGCTTTTTTCGTTCTGGGGTGTTTTGCTGTCCGTTTTGAGAGCTTGATGTTTTTTAGACATAAAAAAAGCCCAAGTGGTTAAACTTGAGCTTTTTTATTACTTCAGGCTATTGCTAAAGTAAGAATTGGTGCCGGCAATCGGATTCGAACTGATGACCTACTGATTACAAGTCAGTTGCTCTACCAACTGAGCTATGCCGGCTAAGAGAGGCGAATTCTATACAAAGGTTTTTTTCTTGGCAAGTATTTTCCGTTAATCAGTCGATGAACGGTGTTGGAATTTTTTATCTTTAGGATTTCCGTTCTCGCTTGCTTTGTGTCATAAAGACGTGATTACCAAAACTACTTCCCACCAAAGGAGATAATGATGCCGGATAACGCACAAGCGAATGATCCCCAAGCAGGAATCAATACCTTAGGGTTTGCCTCTGTTGCCAAGGAAATGCAGGAAAACTTCAAGCAAGTTGAAGAAATCATGGCAGGTTTCAGCAAAGCGCATGAAGGGATGCAGCTCGATCCCTTTAATCTGAAACAGGCTTACAGTGCTTGGATGGAGGCCGTTACCCAAAACCCCGAAAAGCTCATTGAAACCAATATGGCTTTCTGGCAAAAGTCGATGGAACTGACCCAGCAAGCCATGCAAAGCTTCATGAGTGGTCAACCGGCTGCCAAGGTATTTGAAACCCCTAAATCTGACCGCCGTTTCAGCCATGAAGACTGGGAAAATAAACCTGCATTTGATGTGATCAAACAGACGTACCTGCTGGTTTCTGACTGGACACGCAAAGTCGTTGCCTCCGCTGAAGGCTTGGATGACCACACCGCCGAGCGCGTCAAGTTTTTTACCGAACGCAGTCTCGATGCAATGTCGCCGACCAATTTCGCTCTGACCAATCCGGCAGTGTTGGAAAAAATCCGCAATACCAAGGGCGCGAATCTGGTACACGGTCTGAAAAACATGCTGGAAGATTTGGAAGCAGGCAACGGGCAATTGCGGATTCGCATGACCGATACCAAAGCCTTCAAGCTAGGTGAAAACGTCGCCGTTACCCCCGGTAAAGTCGTGTTCCAGAACAAGATGTTCCAGTTGATCCAGTACACGCCCAGCACTGAAAAAGTCCTGAAACGCCCGCTGTTGATCGTACCACCCTGGATTAACAAGTTTTACATTCTGGACTTGCAGCCGAAAAACTCCATGCTCAAATGGCTGGTGGATCAAGGGCACACTGTCTACGTGATGTCGTGGGTCAACCCCGATGAGACCTATGTGGATACTGGCTTTGAAGACTACATTCACGCAGTTGTCAACGCGATGGATGCAGTGCAATACGATAGCGGCGAATCTGAGCTCAACATGATTGGCTACTGCATCGGCGGCACATTGCTATCGTCCACTTTGGCTTACCTGAAACACCAAGGCGATACTCGCGTTAAGAGTGCCACTTTCTTCACCACCATGCTGGATTTCTCAGAACCGGGTGAATTAGGCGTGTTCATTGACGAGGCCCAAATCAGTACTCTCGAAGCGCAAATGCAGGAACAGGGTTACATGGATGGCAGCACCATGTCAGGCGCGTTCAATCTGTTGCGGGCGAATGATTTGATTTGGTCGTTCTACGTCAATAACTACTTGTTGGGTAATGACCCGCGTCCGTTTGACTTGCTGTACTGGAATTCGGATTCAACCCGGATGCCGGTGAAAATGCACTCTTGGTATCTGCGTAACCTCTACAAAGACAACAAACTGTGCCAACCCAAAGCCCTGAGTGTGGATGGTGTGGAATTGGATTTAGGCACGATTGACGTACCTGCGTGCTTCATTTCCACCATCGAAGACCACATTGCACCTTGGAAATCTACCTATTCCGGTGCGCGGTTGTTTGGCGGCGATGTGCGCTTTATTCTGGGTGGTTCCGGGCATATTGCCGGTATCGTGAACCCACCTGCTGCCAATAAGTACAACTACCGCGTCAGTAACGAACTGCCGGAAAGTGCTGATACATGGTTAGCCAACACGCAAGTGAATGCAGGTTCTTGGTGGCCGGAATGGGATGGTTGGGTACGTGCACTGGCTAACAATGAACAGGTTGATGCACGTCAACCGGGGGCTGGCAAACTCGCAGCGATTGAGAATGCGCCGGGTACTTACGTCAAATGCCGTTTGGGTGAACCGACACCGGTACTTGAACCGACAGTGCTGCCGGATTCGGCCTCGTCGTCACCTATCACGCCTCAGCCCCTTCTCCCTAAAAAAGCGAAAGGAAGTAAGAAAAAATAACTGCTTAGCCCCTCTCTCGCTTCACGGGAGAGGGGGTGGGGTGAGAGGGTTTTCGGCACACTCTGGCTTAATCGCGGGCTTGAAATTTGCGCCCCGCAAACGCCGCCAACATGCCCCGCAAAATATTCAGCTCACTGACCGTTACTTCAGCTCTTCCAAACAGTCGTCGCATCCGCCGCATCAACAAGCGCGGGTTTTCAGGGTCGAGGAAACGGGTTTCAATCATCGACTGTTCCAAATGCGTGTAAAAGCTTTCCATCGCTTGTGAGGGTGCGAGTGCTTCATCTGCGTCAATAACGCCAAGTGAGGGCGTAGGCGAGGAGAGGCGCATGGCGGTAGCGCATTCGTAGGCTAATACTTGGATCGCCATCGCAATATTTAACGACAGAAAATCAAACGCCATCGGGATATGCACCAAGGTGTTGCAGTGATCAAGTTCTTCGTTAGTTAAGCCGGTGCGTTCGCGTCCAAACACCAGTGCGATGGGCTGTGTGACTAAGCGTTCGGCAATAAATTCACCACATTCACGGGCATCCATCTGCGGCCATTGCAGAGTACGTTCGGAACGCGCACTCGCGCCGATAACAATCTGACAGTCGGTTAACGCATCCGGCAATGTCGGTACGATTTTTGCTTGTTCCACAATGTCATTTGCACCTGAAGCCAATGCCCATGTTTCTTGTGAATAGGGTTTGCGTGGTGTCACTAGGCGTAAATCTTTAATACCCATCGTTTTCATGGCGCGTGCCGCTGAGCCGATATTGCCGGGGTGTGAGGTTTCGACCATGACAATGCGCAGATTTTGTAAAGCAGTGTAGGGCACGGGTGGTTCATCCATTCAAGGTTTCGTAAGGTAAGCATTATGCTATAGTCTTTGAGTCAATATGACTAATAAATGAATCGGTTGGAGAGGAGTTTACGAATGCGAAAAATATGTTTACAGCCCACGATGTTGGCAATGCTTTTGACCTTAATACCGGGTTTGGCACGAGCGGAAGAAAGCGGTCTTGATGCTATGTTCGGTACACTGAATGGTTGGTTATCGACCGTTATCTTTTTCGATGTGTTTCCCGGTGAAGCATCCATGCCGTTTATCGTGGCCTGGTTGATTGTAGGTGCGGTATTTTTGACGGTGCGCTTTAGTTTTGTGAATTTGCGGATGATGGGACACGCGCTGGCGGTGTTACGTGGCAAATACAAAACGGCGGATGATAAAGGCGAAGTAACTTCGTTTCAGGCGTTGACGACGGCTTTATCTGCTACCGTGGGGCTGGGGAATATTGCGGGGGTTGCGATTGCGATTTCCATTGGTGGCCCCGGTGCAACGTTTTGGATGATTCTTGCCGGTTTCTTGGGGATGACTACCAAGTTTACCGAGGCAACTTTAGCGCAAATGTACCGCGAAGTGCGTCCTGACGGGCGTTTAATGGGTGGTGCGATGGAATACCTGTCGAAAGGTTTTGCTGAAAAAGGCATGGCTGGTATGGGTAAATTCTTGGCAGTAATGTTTGCGGTATTCACCATTTTTGGCTCATTTGGCGCGGGCAGTGCCTTCCAAGTTAGTCAGTCATTGGGTGCGGTTAAAGATCAGATTCCATTTTTTGCGGAAATGCCGATTGCTTACGGGATTTTGATGGCAGTGTTGACCGGTTTGGTCATTATCGGTGGCTTGCGTCGCATTGCGATGGCAGCAGAGGCGATTGTGCCAACGATGGTCATTATTTACTTGGGTGCGTGTTTCTGGATTATCCTGAGTAATATCGGTGGCGTGCCGGATGCCTTGAGTAAGATCGTGGTTGAAGCATTTTCACCGATTGCCGTGGTTGGCGGGATCGTCGGGGCAATCGTGCAAGGTTTCAAACGCGCGGCGTTTTCCAGTGAGGCTGGTTTGGGTTCAGCGGCGATTGTGCATTCCACTGCATCGGTGAAATACCCCGTGCGTCAGGGCATGGTGGCGTTGTATGAGCCATTTATTGATACCGTGGTGATTTGTACGACAACGGCATTGGTGATTATTTTGACCGGCGTTTATAACTCGCCGGACACTGAAAGCATTCGTGCAGCGAAAGAAGGCGCGGCGTTGACTGCGGTGGCGTTCAGAACCGTGGCGGATTGGTTCCCGATGATTCTTACCTTGTCGGTGTTCCTGTTTGCTTACAGTACCATGATTTCTTGGTCGTACTACGGGGAGCGTTGCTGGGTGTACTTGTTCGGTGAAAAGCTTTCCATCGTTTACAAGTCCATGTTCTTGCTGTTCATTGTATTGGCATCGGTGGCAAGTGCGGCGAATATGTTGGATTTCACCGATTTGCTGGTGTTAGCAATGGCATTCCCGAACTTGATTGGTTTGTACTTGCTCAGTGGTAAAGTGCGTGGTGCGCTGGATGATTACACGGCAAAATTGAAAAGCGGTGAGTTAGATCGCGAAGCCAAGCGTTAACAAAGAACGTATTAAAAGGCGCGTGATCATAGGGTTACGCGCCTTTTAACCATTGCCAAGTCGCTATTCCCGCGAGCGTCATTAATAATGAACCCATGACGTGAATACCGATAGCACTCATGGCGACTAGCATCCGTCCTTGTTGCAGCAATGTGACAATTTCTACCGAAAACGTCGAAAAGGTGGTTAATCCGCCGCAAAACCCCGTGATGATCAGCAGCCGCCATTCGGGTGATAACCCCGGCATTTGCGCAAAATACGCTACTGCCAGCCCCACGATATAACCGCCAAGCAAATTCGCCGCCAATGTACCCACGGGTATGGCAGGGAATAGTGCATTTAATTTGAGTCCTAAACCCCAGCGCAGTACCGCCCCGCAGCCCGCACCGAAAGCAATTGCAAGAATTGGCTTAATCATGCGGCTAGTTTAAAGGACGGTACGTGCGAAAGCACCCCTGGCTTAAGGGTTAACTGCTGGTGAAGGTTCTTGTTGCGTTTCAGCCGCCGGGGGATTAAACGGTGGTGGTTCAGCGTGATCCGGTGCTTGGCGGGGTTCGTCTTTGGGTTTGAGATTGGGGGTTAAATACCCAGCTAATGCACCCATTGCCGCAGAGCCGATGGACAGTAAACCCGCTGGAATTTCCGTTGCGGTGGAGTTAACAAAAGGATAAATGACAGTGCCGAGTGCCACCGCACCTAACACCCAGACAATCGTGCGGTACACCCAGCGGTCTTCTTCGGGCGGGCGCAGTTTGCGCACTTCGTTGAGCAGGATCTTTTTTTGCAGGATGTTAAGCTTTTCATCTTGAATGACGAGCTTAAACAATTCGTTAATGTCTTTTTGGGGGCGCATTGTGGTTTCCTCGCTTGAGCAATTCTCACCATTAAGTATAGGTGAGTTGCCCAAGCGAGGGGTAAAACGGGCAATTATTTAGACGAGCGGTGCATCTTCCTCTTCCAGTTTTTTTGGCTCCAAGCTCAGGCTTGCCATGAAATCGTGCGGGTGTGTGTCATTATTGGTGTCGGTGCGTTTGGGTTGTAACCCCGCTGCAAGATTGATCTTGAGTTTGAGGTTGCTGGCGGAATCGGCATTGCGTAAGGCTTCTTCGAGGCTGATGCGCCCACCGCTGTAGAGTTTGTAAAGGTGGCTATCAAAGGTTTGCATCCCCTGTTCGGCGGACTTTTCCATGATTTCTTTAATGGCGTGAATGTCGCCTTTCATAATCAAGTCGCGGATCATTGGTGTACCGAGCAGAATTTCAATGGCTGCTACGCGCTTACCGTCGATGGTTGGAATCAGGCGTTGCGACACAAAGGCTTTAAGGTTAAGGGATAAATCCATCAGCAGTTGGTGGCGCCGCTCTTCCGGGAAGAAGTTGATAATGCGGTCAAGTGCCTGATTCGCGCTGTTGGCGTGCAGGGTGGAAAGGCACAAATGCCCAGTTTCGGCGAAGGCGAGGGCGTGTTCCATCGTCTCGCGGCTGCGGATTTCGCCAATCAGGATCACATCGGGAGCTTGGCGTAGGGTGTTTTTGAGCGCGTCTTCGTAGCTGTCGGTATCTACGCCAACTTCGCGCTGATTAACAATGGAGCGTTTATGCGGGTGAATGTATTCAATCGGGTCTTCGATGGTGATGATATGCCCATCGGCATTGCGATTGCGGTGGTCAATTAATGCAGCGAGTGAGGTGGATTTGCCCGAACCCGTGCCGCCCACGAACAAAATCAGCCCACGCTTTTCCATAATGACGTTTTTCAGAATGTCGGGTAAACCCAGTTGATCGGCATTCGGAATTTCGGTTTTGATATTACGGATCACCATTGCAATGTGGTGGCGTTGCTTGAAAATATTGACGCGAAACCGCCCAATGCCTTCTTCGCTGATCGCCAGATTCATTTCGGGTTTGTGCGCAAACTGTTGCTGTTGCTCTTTATCCATGAGCGCGTAAGCCATGTCATGCAGCAATTCGGGAGTCATTTTGATTTTGTCGAGAGCTTTCAAACTGCCCTGAAACTTTCCGGCAGGCGGCGCGTCCACGGTCAAATACAGGTCAGAACCATCGCGTGCAGCGAGGATGCGCAGGTAATCTTTCAGTACCATAAGAGGTATCCTTTATTGTTATTGATTGTCTGAATGCATTGTAGCAATAAAATCCGCGTAAGGGGATGCTATGCTAGACAGGTTAGTAATGCGATGGAGTGAGCGAGATGAAAAAGACAATGTTAGCAGCCAGCTTGTGTTTGGCGAGTGGTTTAGCGTTGGCGGAAGGCGAATTGCAGGAGCAAGCCACGTTTCCGTTTACAACAGTGGTTGCACCGTCCACCAAGGTGACGATTGAGCTGGACAAAAACACCGTGAAAGCCACCTTGCCGGGTTGGGACGAGCAGGTGTTATTTGACATTGAGCCGTTGGAAGGCGAAGAGGCAGGGCGTTACCCTGTCGCGCAAGTCGGCGATTTTAACTTCGACGAAATGCAGGATATAGCAATCCAGGACGGCATCGGTTACGGCGGAGTTAATGTGTTTTACCGCGTATTCTTGTGGGATGACAAGGCCAACAAGCTCAAAGAATTCGCAACACCTGTCAGCAATCCGGTGTTGGACGGCGAAAAACAAACGCTGGTTTCCGCGCAGCGCAGCGGCCCGTTGTGGTACAGCACCGAATTCCGCGCTGAAAAGGGTAAATTATACGCGGCGATGGATACCGAAATGATTCCCTTCGGTGACGCGGTATTGGATTACGTCGTCTTTAAAAATGCAGCGGGTAAGGTCACTGGCACGAAAATTGTCGGTGAATCTAGCGACGATCAAGCGGTTGATTACGCCAAAGCAGCTTCCGCCACAGCCACGATTCAAGTGGATAAAGCACCGTTGTACGACAAACCCGATAGCGCGGCAAAAACCAAAATGTACGTGATCAAAGGCGACAAAGTGACCTTGTTAGATTGGAAGGCGAAAGAGGGTGGTTTTGGTGAAGGCTGGTTTTTAATCCGTTATCAAGGCAAAAAAGTCATTGAAAAGTGGCTTGAAAGCAGCAGTCTGAGTCAAGGTTAACCCATGCGTTTAGATCAATTTGTCAGTCAAGCCAGCGGTATTCCCCGTTCCGAAACCCCTAAACTGATTCGGGCGGGGCGCGTAAGTGTTAATGGTGTGGCGTTGCGTAAAGCCTCCACCCACATCGACCCGACGGCGCAGGTGTTGTTCGACGCTGAGCCGTTAAGTTTACCCGGTTCGATTTACCTGATGTTGCACAAGCCCGCTGGGGTGATTAGTGCCACCGAAGACCCGTCACACCGCACCGTGCTGGATTTGATTGACCACCCGCACCGCCACACTTTGCACGTGGTGGGGCGGCTCGACAAAGACACCACGGGCTTGTTGCTGATTACCAACGACGGCGAGTGGTCACATCGGTTGATGTCGCCCAAACACCACATTCCCAAAACTTATTTGGCAAGCTTGGCAGAGCCGCTGACGCAATCCGCAGCCCAGCAATTACGCGATGGGGTGCAACTGCACGGCGAAAAACACCTGACACAGCCCGCTACTGTTGAGGTTTTACCTGAGCAACAAGTGCGGATTACGATCCACGAGGGTAAATACCATCAGGTGAAACGGATGTTCGCAGCGGTGGGTAATCGTGTGGTGGCGTTGCACCGCGAAAGCATCGGCGGGTTACAGCTTGATCCGCAGCTTGCGGAAGGGGAGTGGCGGGTGTTGGATGGATTTGTTCTGTAAGAGTTTCCATAAACCCATGTGGCATTTCTGCAACATATAGACTAAACTTTGTAGCGTATTTGCAAAAAAGCTATTGCAAGACGCTGACAAGGGATGTATAAATACACCCGTCAGATTGAACAAAAATCTCAGATTGAAACAACTTAATGAACAGGACAAACCTTAATAGGAGTCGACTCATGAAAAAATTACTCGCAATCGCAGTTGCTGCTGCACTCGTAGCCCCTGCTGCTGCTATGGCCGATACTACACTGTACGGCAAACTGCACGCTTCCGTTGGCGCAGTTAAAACTACTAACGCTGGTGGCGTTGCAAACGCAAATACATCCGTTAATGCTGTTGAAAGCCACTCTTCACGTTTCGGTATCAAAGGTGCAACTGCGCTGGATAACGGTATGGAAGCTACTTATGGTTTAGAATACGGTATTGACTTAGACGGTGAAGGTTCAGCAGGTACAGGTGTATCTTCGCGCAACACCTTCGTTGGCTTGAAAGGTAACTTCGGTGAAGTTCGTGTTGGTAAGCATGATACTCCAGCCAAGTTAGCTACCGCTGGTTTAGATAACTTTGCTGACACTTATGCAGCAATGGAAAATATTATCGCTACTGATGGACATCGCGTTAACAATGCTGTTGCGTACATCAACAAATTTGGTCCTGTCGGCTTTGCTGCTGCGCATTCTACCAATCCTGTAGGTGCTGAACCTGGTTCTAACGCCAATACAGCAATGATTAACTACAGCAATGGTCCTTGGTACGCTGCTTTAGGCAACACTTCTATCCAAAACGTAGGTAAAACTACTAACGTGGGTTTGGGTTGGAAAGCTGAAGCAGGTCACAATGTTGGTTTGGTTTACGAAGTAGCTAAAGGTGCTACTACTTCTACTGCTGGTACTGAGACTGTAGGTATTCCAGGTGGTGGTGCTAAAGACAAAAACGTTTACTTGGCTGGTGGCTACAAAATGGGTAACGTTACTCTGAAAGCTGGTTACGGTGAGAGCAAACGTAGTGGTGCTGCTCTGGGTTCTAACGGTAAAGAAAAGCAAACTACTGTTGGCGTAGATTACAGCTTGGGTAAAAAAACTGCTCTTTACCTGCTGCATAACGATGACAAAAACACTAACAAAACTGAAACAAGTGCTAACGCAACTCGCGTAAAAGCAACTGCTGTTGGTTTAGTTACTGAATTCTAATCCTGACGGATTGGTTTACAGTTAAGCGAAAAAGCTCCTTCGGGAGCTTTTTTGCGTTTGGGGATTATTCTCTCGTATCATATCGGCACGAAAAGCTACCAAATACGAACGGAGGTTGTATGAAAACCATCGAAGATAAGGAATGGCAATATATTGGTCAATATGCCCGATGAGGAGATTGATCAGCGTGATATCCTGAATACGTTTGAGAGTAAAGCAGGGTCAATATGAATAAACCCAATGCCCGCCAATGCCAACCCTGCACCGCTTGTTGCGATGGTTGGGTGCAAATGAATATCCGTGGTGCGGATGTTTACCCCGGTTGCGCTTGCCCGCACAGTACTGGGAAAGGTTGTAATGATTACGCGAATCGCCCCATTGATCCGTGCGATAACTTCAATTGTGGTTGGGTTATTCCGAGTAGCCCGCTGCCGGAGTGGATGAAGCCGCGCGATGCGAAAGTGGTGGTGTTGTTTAATAAGTTTCAGTGGCAGGGGCTGCCAGTGGATTTAGCCACACCCGTGGGTAAGCGCATTCCGCCGCGTGCATTGAATTGGTTGAAGCAATTTGCGGAGCAGCAAGGTCGTCCGCTGGTGTATTTGGAGCAGGATGGCGACGGGAAATTACGCCGCGAGCAGCAAGCGATTGCTTACGGCCCGCCAGCGTTTCAACAGGAAGTCGCGGCGAAAATGGCGCAAGGCCAGCGTTTGTGGGTGTAGTCACCTTGTTAGTGCTGGTGACTACCGCCGTTTAATCCCAACTGTAGCCGTTGTCGTTGGAGATTTTTTCGCACAGTGCTTCCAGTGCTTCTAGGAACGCTTCTTCGTCATCGGGGGTGATTTCAAAGCTGGAAAAGTCGACATACGTGCCGTTTTCATCTTCGCTTTCTTCCCATTCGTAGTTGTAATCGTCGTCAGTCGTATGTTTGGAACATAACTTGTCGATTTTCTCGACGACTTTTTCGGAATCATCGGTGTAAATATAGAAACCGGTTAAGGTTAAGGCCGCAGTTTCTTCTTCGGAATCATCCTCTTCCTCCTCATCGCTGGCTGCTTCGTCTGTTTCTTCCGTTTCTTCTTCGGAATCGTCGTAGCCTTCAACGCTGAAGTCGTAGTTTTCGTCATCTGCCCATTCATTGCAGAGTGCGTCGAGTTCTTCGAGGAAGGTGTCAGGGTCGTCAAGCGAGAGGTCAAAGTTGGTAATAATCGCGTAAGTGATGCCGTCTTCTTCGCTTTCTTCGTAGTCAAAGTAGAAGGAGTCTTCGTTTTCGTGTTGTTCGCACAATGCTTCTAAGGCAGTTGCGAATTCTTCGACGGATTCGGTAGCGACATAGAAATCAAACAGTTGGATCGAGCCTTCGGAGGCAAAATACGAGCTGTCATCTTCGGATTCGATTTCCGCGCTGAAATCCAAATCCTCAATGGCTTTGACCACCCAAGTGTCGTGCCCGTTTAATGCGTCGTGGATCACGTAGTTGTAGGGGATGTAGCAATAGCCGTTATCACCCCATTCTTGCCCCCACGAGTTACGCACAATAAACATTTTGTCTTTGTCTAAATAACCGACGCATAACATGGCGTGCCAGCCGTGTTCTTCACGCACTTGTTCGGTTTTTTTCGGAACGGGGACGCGCCCGCGATTATCAGTGGCATCGTCGAAAGAGGAAAAGGTGTTCAGGCAAAAGGCAATCGGGTAGCCTTCCGCGAGGGTGTGGCGATACAAATCCAGATCGGTTTCCACGTATTCCGCCTCGGCAATTTTGAAGTTGGCGGCGTGTTCGTAGGCTTCGCTGGCGGGTTCTTCGGTGATGTAAGTTTCGTCGTTAGGCCACAAGTTTTCGTGGCACGCACCGTATTTTTTCAGACCGTCAATCGCCGCTTGCATGGTAGTGCCGTCGTCTTGGTCTTCATCGCCGCATTCCCGGCGGGCGTTGAAGTAAATGAACAAGCGACTGACATCACCGGCTTCTCCCAAGTGGCGTTTGGCGAGGTATTCATAAGCTCCGGCGCAGGCATTGGCGACGCAGCTAAAGCCGACTTGCTCCTCAACATCGGTGAGGTGAGGGCGCAAGTCGACTTTGGGCGGTAGCGGTTTTTCACCAGATCGCCCAATACGGCGGTGTTTGGCATCAGGGGGGACTGTTCCAACGCGGCAGCCGCCGATTTTGGGTTGACGTGGTTTCATTCGCTGTTTTCCTGTTTAGCCTAAATGTGCCAAGGTAATCTTTAACATGCGGCGCACGGGTTCAGCCGCACCCCACAGCAATTGGTCGCCGACGGTGAACGCGGTGATGTATTCCGGCCCTAGGTTCATTTTGCGGATACGCCCAACCGGAACAGTCAGCGTGCCAGAAGCTTGTACTGGCGTCAGACCGTGTAATGTCGATTCCTTATCATTCGGGATGACTTTTACCCACTCATTGTGGCTGGCGATAATGCTTTCGATTTCAGCCAGTGGCAAATCTTGCTTGAGCTTGATGGTGAAACCTTGCGAATGGCAACGCATTGCGCCAATGCGCACGCACTGCCCGTCGACGGGGATGAGGTTCGCCGCCGTTTTGCCGAGGATTTTGTTGGTTTCGGCAATGCCTTTCCACTCTTCCTTGGTTTGACCGTTTTCCCACAGCTTGTCGATCCACGGGATCAAACTGCCTGCCAAGGGTGCACCGAAATTGGCGGTGGAAAGTGTGCCGTCATTCAATTTCGCGGTGACTTTGGTGTCGATGTCGAGAATCGCAGAAGCAGGGTCTGCCAGCAAATCACTGACTTCGCCGTTGAGTTCGCCCATTTGGGTGAGCAATTCGCGCATGTTTTTCGCGCCCGCACCAGAAGCGGCTTGGTAAGTCATGGAGGTGATCCATTCGACTAAACCTTTTTCAAACAAGCCGCCCAAGGCCATCAGCATCAGGGAAACGGTGCAGTTGCCGCCGATGTAATTCTTGATACCGCTTTGCAAGCCCGCGTCGATGACGTTGCGGTTTACCGGGTCGAGTACGATGATTGCGTCATCAGCCATGCGCAGGGTGGAGGCCGCGTCAATCCAGTAGCCATTCCAGCGGGCGCGAAGTGGGGCGTAAACCGCATTGGTGTAATCGCCGCCTTGGCAGGAGAGGATAATATCCATTTCCGCCAGCTTGTCGATATTCATTGCATCTTCCAGCGATTTCGCGCCCATGCCTACGTCAGGGCCGGGTTTGCCGGACTGTGAAGTGGTGAAAAATACTGGCTCAAAGCCCTGAAAATCGTTTTCCGCACGCATCCGTTCCATCAGTACCGAACCGACCATACCGCGCCAACCGACAAAACCTACCTTTAACATCACAAACTCCGTCATTAAATCAAGGGGGGATTTTAGCACTGCGAGAATCCTTAATCCCCCTTAATTTTATCTTCCGAACCATCCAGCAGTTTTTGGATATTCGAGCGATGCCGCCAGAAAATCAGCACGGCAATCACCCCGACACCGAGGGTAAGTTGAGCGTGACCGGTAATCATCCAAAAATACAGCGGTGACAGCGCAGTGGCGATTAATGCCGCCAGTGAGGAAATTTTAAAGCCCTTCGCCATGACTAACCAAGTGGCGACAAACGCTAAACCGCCCCACAGATTCACGCCCAAGAATACCCCGATTGCGGTAGCAACACCTTTGCCGCCTTTAAAGCCGTAAAACACCGGGTATAAATGCCCTAAAAATGCAGCAATACCAATCAGGATCAGCCATGTATAATCCTCAATCCCGAATACGAAACGCGCCAGCACTACCGGAATGACACCTTTTAAGCCATCACCGAGCAGGGTAATCGCTGCGGCTTTTTTACCGCCGAACCGCAGCACATTGGTAGCACCAGGGTTATTCGAGCCTTGGGTGCGCGGATCGGGTAAACCCATGAGCTTACAGGTGACAATGGCGGTGGCAATCGAGCCAAGTAGGTAAGCGAAAAGAATCAGCAAGTAAGGCATGGTGCGTCCTTAAGTTAGGTGAGTTTTATAGTGTGAAGGCATTGTATACCAACATTCAAGGTCAAGGCAGACCCCTCGTTCTCCTCCACGGTTGGGGAATGAATAGCCGCGTCTGGCAACCCGTGATACCCGCGCTGGTGCAACGAGCGCAGGTGATTGCGGTCGATTTACCGGGGCATGGGCTTAGCCGTGATGTGCCAATGGAATCGTTGCAGCAAACGCTGGCGCAACTGACTCCGTACATCCCTGAGAATGCCATTATCATGGGCTGGTCATTGGGCGGTTTGCTGGCGCAGGCTTTGGCTCATGCGTTGTCGGAGCGTGTCGCCGGTTTGATTTTGGTGGCAACTACCCCGAAATTTGTGGCGGATGAAACCTGGCAACCCGCTCTAGCAGTGGAGGTATTAGCAGCCTTTGCCCAACAGTTACAAACGGACTATCAAGCAACGGTAAAGCGTTTTTTCGCGCTGCAATTTCTGGGCATTAGAACCGATACCCGCAGTGTGAATGCGTTGCGCGATAGCATTATGGAACACCCCGCGACGATGCAGGCGTTAGCAGCAGGGTTGGAGTTATTACGCACCTTGGATTTTTCGCAGCAGCCAGTAACCCAGCCGACGCAATGGGTATTGGGGCGGCTGGATAAGTTGATTCCCGCGAGTTTGGCTGACACCCTGCCTGCATTGGGGTATAAGCATGTGGCGTTATTGCCGCAGGCAGCGCACGTACCTTTTGTGACCCACACGGAGCTTTTCATGGAACAGATCGGGGCATTTCTGGATGCATACTAAAGCTACCGCATCCCCTTATTTATTGGATCGGCATAAAACCCGCCTTGGGTTTGAACGCGCCGCGCACACTTACGATGCCAATGCGGTATTGCAACGCGAAATCGGTCATCGCCTCACTGAACGTTTGGATTTGCTGAAAATGCAGCCTGAAACGGTGCTGGATTTGGGGTGCGGCACGGGTGCAATCAGCGAACATTTGCTCAAGCGTTACAAAAAAGCGCGGGTTATCGGGTTGGATCTGGCGTTAAACATGGTGCGTAAAACCCGTGAACGCGGCGGCTGGTTTCGCAAACCGCATGGTATTTGTGCCGATGTGGCGCGATTACCGTTGCGGGCGCAATCCGTGGATATGGTCGTGTCCAATTTAATGCTGCAATGGTGTAATGATTTGCCCGCTGTATTCGGGGAATTGGTGAACGTGCTGAAGCCTGACGGGGTGTTGTTGTTTGCTACTTTTGGCCCGGATACTTTGAAGGAGTTGCGGGCGAGTTGGAGCAAGGTGGATGGCTTTACCCACGCCAGCCGTTTTGCGGATATGCACGATGTTGGCGACGCGCTGTTACAGGCGGGGTTTCGTGATCCGGTGATGGATCAAGAAACGATTACCCTAACTTATTCTGAAGTGCGTGGTTTATTGCGGGATTTGAAAGGCATCGGTGCGAATAATGCCACCCAGGGGCGCAATCAGGGGTTGACGGGGAAGGCGCGTTTACAGGCTTTTTTGCAGGCTTACGAATGCTTTCGTTGGGAGAATGGTTTATACCCTGCGACTTACGAGGTGGTGTATGGTCACGCTTGGGCTCCGCGTTTGTTGCCGAGTCCGTTACCTGAAAAATTTATCCCCATAAGGAAGTTGTAATGCAGGCATTGTTAATCGTGGCGCACGGGAGTCGCCGGGTCGAGTCGAATGAGGAAATTCGTGCGTTAGCGGTACAAGTGGCACAACAATCAGCGCAAACCTATAGCATCGTGGGCAGTGCGTTTTTGGAATTGGCCGAGCCGTCGATTCCCGATGGGATTCAGCAATGCATTGATCAGGGGGCGCAAACGGTGACGGTGATGCCGTTTTTCCTATCAGCGGGACGGCATGTGGTGACGGATGTACCGGCGTTGGTGCGTGAAAAGCAGCAAGAACACCCGCACATTCAGATTCGTATGGCTCCGTATTTAGGGGTTTCGCAATTAATGCCGCAATTGATTGCCCAGTCAGCCGCCAGTGCGTGTGCTTGCACTGGCGACCACTGTACTTATCCGGCGTGTATTACGGGCTGAGATAACTCCAGCCTTGTTCTTGGCGGTCAATAATCCGCGCAATACCTGCCGCAGTTTCTTCGACCCCATCTAGCAAGGCGGGGCGTTTGCCATCCCTAGCTTCAATGGTATCCAGCGTATTACCGCAGGCGGTGAAAGTGACGTTTTGCATCATTAGGCTTTCCACACGTTTGATAAAAGCACTCTTCTCTGTTACTAGCCAAATACCGGGGCCGTAGGCGACTACTTCCATTTCAATATTGTCCATCCCGTAATATTTTTGCAGGTTGACGATATTGGAAAGAATGTGGTCTTGGATGTCCTCTTCCCGTTGGTTGACTTGAATCACAAGCCGGTGTGCTTGCTCTTCCGTTGCGGCTGGTTTCGCACTATCCGCTGCTGGTGCTGGGGTTTCTGCGTAAGCCAGCGGTAAGCAGACGCACATAACCGACACTGCCAAAATATTGGCAGACAAAAAGTTTCTTAATTTCATCGTTTAGTTTCCTCCTAGACGTTCAGACTATAGCAAGGAGGAGGGGGTGGGCGTTTGAGAAAAAGCAAAATAGTTTTAAATAGGCAGGAAAAACAAGAAAGTGGGACACACTCCAAAAAGTCGTGGAAGACTTCGACCTTGAACCAGTGGTTCAAGTGGGTGCAGCGAATGGTCTTCAGGCTTACCGTCTAGCGGTCATGCACACCAGCCAATTACAGCTACTCCCGGGGTAAGAAATTAGGCTCAAGGATAATACCCGTCTCCTCACGATTTCCCCAGAGGTGTCCTTGGATTCATACTATTACATTTTGGGAGGCGTGGGAAGCGTGATAAATGCTTAAAGCTTATGCTTTTCCAACAGGCTGTCGATGCGCTGCTGAAGCTGTTGCAGCTTTTCGAGGGTGTCAGCATCGTTGGCTTGCGTGGTGGCGGAGCCTTGGCGATTGCAATGCATGAGTTCGTGGGCAAGATTGAGTGCAACCATAACCGCAATCCGGTCAGTACCGAGTACTTTACCGGAGTCGCGCACCTTACGCATTTCGCGGTCAACACGGCGCGATGAAGCAATCAGTGCGTCTTGTTCGCCTTCGGGGCAGGCGACCACGTAATCTTTGTCAAGGATGCGCACGGTGACTGGTTTGATGTATTTTTCCATGACTTTAAGTTTACCCGTGCGCTTGATTTTTGAGGCGGTCAATCATGGCTTCCAGTTGGCTGCCTGCTTTATCATTGCGTTGTTGCAATTCGTTGCATTCTTGCACGAGCACTTTTTCGCGTTTTTTTAATTCACTGTTTTCTGAAGACAGTTTTTCAACCAAATCCAGCAGACGCTGGACGCGCCCTTCGATGGAGGTCAGTTGCTCTTTCACGCTAATGTCGGGGGTTTGTGCATTCATGCTAATAATGGTAGTAAAGAGTGCCAAAGGTGGTCAATGATATGATGCAGGTTTTATAGGGAGAATACCGTTTTGAATGATGAATTACCCAATTACGTGGAAATGGAACGCGCGTTAGGGCGGGTGGATGTTGATTATTCCGGCGCGGAGGTGCATGGCATCTGTTGCGGGATGTTAGCGGTTAATCAAGCGATTGATCAGCAGGCGTGGTTAGCACAAGTGGTGGAAGGCGCATCGCAGGATTTTCTGGTGCAAGAAACTCGTAAGTTGTTGCAACGATTGTGGGCAGCAACCCGTCAGCAATTAAACGCGCCGGAGATGGAATTTGCGTTGTTCTTACCCGAAGACGATGATCTCGCCGCGCAAGTTGAGGCGATGCAGGATTGGTGTCAGGGTTTTGGGTTTGGTTTGGCAGCGGCAGGTATAAAGGATATGCAGGTGTTGCCGACGGATTCGCGTGAATGGGCGGAAGACGTGGTGCGTATCGGCAGTGCGGGCGAGCTGGATCTGGATGACGCGGAAGCATCAGAAGATGCTTTGGCGGAAATCATTGAGTATTTACGTGTCGGGGTGCTGATGATGACCGAAGAAATGCAGCCGTTGAAAGCGGCTCCACGGGTACATTGAGGAAGTCGTATGAATAATAAACCTGTTATCCCCAAGGAAGAATTTGCGGCTCGCCGTCGCCGTTTGTTGGAGCGTTTGGGGCAAGATGCGATTGCGGTAGTGCCGTCCGGTGGTTTGAAGGTGCGCAATCGGGATGCGGAATACCCGTTCCGCCAGGATAGTGATTTTCACTATTTGACAGGTTTCAATGAGCCGGAAGCGGTGGCGGTGTTTGTGCCGGGGCGGGAAGCGGGTGAATACGTGCTGTTTTGCCGCGAGAAAGATGAAGTGGCGGAACGTTGGTCAGGATTGCGTGCCGGGACGGAAGGTGTGAAGCATTTGCACGGCGCGGATGATGCGCACCCGATCTGTGACCTCGACAAACTGATGCCGCAACTGCTTATCGGACGTGATCAGGTGCATTACGATCTTGGTGCGAATGCCGACTTCGACCAGCGTATGTTGGGCTGGATCAACCACTTGCGGGCGAAAGCGCGTGCCGGTATCCGTGCCCCGCACGTGATCGTGATGCTGGATCGTATTCTGCATGAGATGCGCTTGTTCAAGTCAGCCGCAGAAATTGCTGTCATGCGTCATGCCGCACAGGTTTCCGCCCGTGCTCATACCCGCGCCATGCAGGTCTGCCAACCGGGTAAATACGAGTACGAAATCGAAGCCGAATTTCTGTATGAATTTCGCCGTGAACGGATGGAGCCTGCCTATACCACCATCATCGGAGGTGGTAAAAATGCCTGCATCCTGCATTACATCGAGAACAATGACGAACTGCGTGACGGCGACCTGCTGCTGATTGATGCGGGTGCGGAATACGAATGCTACGCCGCTGACATTACCCGCACCTTCCCGGTCAATGGCAAATTCAGCCCGGAACAACGTGCTCTGTACCAATTGGTTTTAGATGCGCAAAAGGCTGCTATAGATCAAGCCCGCCCCGGTAAAACATGGGATGATCCGCACCAAGCGGCGGTAAAAGTGCTGGCACAAGGCTTGCTGGATTTAGGCATTTTAAGCGGCACGTTGGAAGAGGCATTGCAAAAACCCGAAGTCGTGGACGGCGAAGCGGCAAAAGAAGAGCCTTACCGCCAGTTTTATATGCACAAAACCGGGCATTGGCTGGGGATGGATGTGCATGACGTGGGCGATTACAAAATCGGCGATGCGTGGCGCACGCTGGAACCGGGAATGGTGCTGACGGTGGAACCGGGGCTGTATATTTCCCCGGCAGATAACGTTGACCCCAAATGGTGGAATATCGGCATCCGTATTGAAGATGATGTGCTGATTACGGTTGATGGCAACGAGGTGCTGACCCGTGATGTGGTGAAAGAGATTGATGCTATTGAGGCGTTAATGGCTTAATAATTACGCAATTTGCATTAAGATGGACTATTTTGATGCAAATTTTGTATTAAAGTGGACTATCTTGGCGCAATAGCCAAGTTGCTACTGTATTCACTGGTAACTCATCGGTGTGACTGAGTGGGTCGGCAACGAGGATCAACCCCGGTTTATGCAGTTGTGCCCCGAAGTGTTCGAGTGCATGAATTTCACGCTGGCGGGTTTTCGCGTCTTCCAGCGAGTAGCTCACCTGATATAGGGTTTGCCCGTCGAAAAAGTCCACTTCGTAAGTATCACGCACATAACTCAGGTTGAGAGCGCGGCGGTTGAGTTCGATAAACACCATATTTTCTAATGCCTGCCCCAGGTTGCGGGTGGGTTTGGTGGCGGTTTGCAGAAAACCGTTGTCGAGCGCGTAAAGCTTTTTTTGCGATTTGATACGTTCTTTGGGTTTGTGATGGAAACGTTCAAGGCGTTTGACCAAGAAAGTTTCCTCGAAATAATCCAAATAGTCGCGCAAAGTTTTGTCGCTAATGCCGAACGTTTGGCTCAAGGTGGTGTAATTGATTTCGCGAGTAGCATTCGTCATTAGGTAAAAAAACAGGCGTTCCAGCGTGGCGGCATTGCGTATCTGGTGGCGTGGCACAATATCTTGGTACAGGATGTTTTGCGCGTAACTGAGTAAAATCGCTTGACGGATAGCGGGCGTAGGTGCGGTAAAAACTTCAAAGAATCCGCCCCATTGCAGGTAGTTGTCGAAGGCTTGCAGGATGGCGATGCGCTGTTGGGTGCGGCTAAGTTCGTCTTGGTGGGGTATTTCCAGATAGCGTAAATATTCGCTGAAAGAAAATGTATCCAGATGAATGTTTAAGCTGCGTCCACTCAACAAGGTATTGAGGTCGTTCGACAGCAGTGATGAGTTTGAGCCAGTCAGGATAAATTTGATATTTCCCGTTTCGTATTTGCTTTTGACAAAGACTTGCCAGTTCTGGAAAAACTGTACTTCATCCAAAAACACATAAACCTTGCCCTGTGGGTTGGCGAGTTGTAAATAGGTGTCGTACAGTGTGTTTAGGTAGGCTGCATTGTGGCGATACTCGATAAACCACGGTTGTTCCAGATTGAGGAACAGAATGTTGGTGGGATGTATGCCTTGCTCCAGCAAATGTTGGATGCCTTGCTTGGCGAGTACACTTTTTCCGCAGCGACGGATGCCACTGATGGTGATAATTTGGCGCAAGGGCAGGTAATCTATCAAGGTTGACAGCCGTTCACGCGGTACAGCCGTATAGTGTTCCCCCTGCCAATGCGGGTTTTGTTCGGTGAGAATGGCCTTGATGGTTTCTGTAGTCATGGAAAGAAGCCTGATATTCAGAAGTATACTTCCTAATATTAGGTATTTTTAGCGAAATAGCAAACACAAGACGGGAGTTCCCATGTTTGATGTCCTAATCGTCGGTGGTGGTATGGTGGGCGCAAGCCTTGCGGTCGCGCTGAAACCGTTGAATCTGAAAGTGGGGCTGATCGAAGCCTATGACTTCGGCGTGGCGGAACAGCCGAGTTACGACGACCGTTCCATCGCGCTATCTTACGGTTCGAGCCGCATTTATCAGGGCATGGGCATTTGGAACACCTTGCAAGCAGGGGTGGAAAATATTCAGCATATCCATGTTTCTGATCGTGGGCATTTCGGCGCGACACGTTTGGAGGCTACGCAGGAAAATGTGCCAGCGTTAGGTTATGTGGTGGAAAGTCGGGTACTGGGTAAGTTGTTGTACGACGAGTTGAACAGCAGCGATATTGAGCAATTTGTGCCTGCGAAAGTGTTTGGATTGGAACAGTCGGCGGATTGCGTGCATGTCAATATTGAGCGCAATGGCATTGCGGATACGTTGCAAACCCGCTTGCTGGTGGTGTCCGATGGCACGAATTCCAGTGTGCGCGATATGCTGGGGATTGGGGTAACGCGCAGCGAATACCACCAGACCGCGTTGATTGCGAACGTGACGACGGCTGAACCGCACCGCAATACAGCTTATGAACGCTTTACTGCGAATGGCCCGTTGGCGTTATTGCCGTTGACGCAGGGGCGTTATTCTTTGGTGTGGACGCATCGCGATGAAGCGGTGGAAGCTACGATGCAGCTTGACGATGCGGCGTTTTTGAGTAAATTGCAGGCGGAATTTGGTTATCGGCAAGGCGTGTTTACCAAAGTGGGGCAGCGTGCGACTTACCCGTTAGTGTTGCAAAAATCGGTGCAGGAAGTGGAGGGGCGTGCAGTAGTGATTGGTAATTCCTCACATGCCTTGCATCCGGTGGCGGGGCAGGGTTTGAATCTGGGCTTGCGTGATGTCGCTACCTTGGCGGATTTACTGGCAACGGCGGCACGCGAAGGCACAGATGCGGGTGCGGCGACGTTGTTGGCAGATTACGAGCAACGGCGCAAACCGGATTATGCCAAGGTGTTACGTTACACCGATTCATTGGTGCGGGTGTTTTCTAACGATTGGGGATTGTTGGGTCATGCGCGGGCGGGTGGTTTGCTGGCGGTGGATCGTATTCCGGCGTTACGTCAGTGGATTTCACGCCAAAGCATGGGGTTAAATTATCGGCAGGCACGTTTGTCGCGAGGTTTGGGATTACGGGTTTGATGGAAACAATAGCGGAAACCTTGGCTGAGGTCGGCTGGGTAATTTTGCCTGATTTTATGCCGCTGGCGCAGGTGCGTGAATTGCGTGCGCAAGCTCAAGCGCAGTGGGAAGCGGGGCAGTTTCATGCGGCGGGTATCGGGCGCGGTCAGGAACTCAATGTGAATGAGGCGGTGCGCAGCGATCAGGTGCAATGGCTGGAACAGGCTGAGTCTGGGGTGTTAGCTGATTACCAAGCACAGATTGAAAGCTTGCGCGGTAACTTAAACCGGATGTTGTATTTGGGGCTGTTTGAGTTTGAGGGGCACTTTGCGGTGTACCCGCCGGGGGCGTTTTACCGGCGACATCTGGATAATTTTCGTGGTACGTCAGCACGGATTATTACCGCGATTTTGTATCTTAATGAAGATTGGCAAGATGCGGATTGTGGGCAGTTACGTTTTTATACCGATACCACCGACGGTGGCGATTACGTCGATATTTTCCCGCGTGCGGGGCAGTTGGTGTTGTTTCGTAGTGCTAAATTTTGGCATGAAGTATTGCCAGCCCGTCGTGAACGTTTCAGTTTGACAGGCTGGCTGCGTACCCGTGGGGATGGGATTTAAGCATTATCTTCCGGTTTGCCGCTGCGTTTGGGGTAGGGGAACAGATGATCCAGTGGCACGATTTTCCCGTCGGGTTGCACAATGCGGCAATGTTGGCGGCGTAAATCACGCGGCTCAGGTACGCCACACGAATGCGCTAAAGTGCTGACTTCATGCACTAAATTGTGGTGGTAATGCGCTACTCGCGTGGCTTTGTCGGCTACTACCAAGCCTTTTTGCAGTTTGGGGTCGTGAGTGGTAATGCCGGTCGGACAGGTGTTTTTGTTGCACTGCATCGCCTGAATACAGCCCAGCGCGAACATAAAGCCGCGCCCGTTATTGATGAAATCTGCACCAGCGCACAATGCCCATGCGACTTGCGACGGATTGAGTAATTTCCCCGCCGCGATAATACGAATCCGCTCGCGTAACCCAAATTTGTAGAGCATATCCACTACGGTTGGCAACGATTCCTGAATCGGCAGCCCGACGTAATCCATTAAACTCATCGGTGCAGCACCCGTGCCGCCGTCCGCACTATCGAGGGTGATGAAGTCGGGGGCGGATTCAATCCCACGCCGGTTGATTTCGTGAAACAATTTTTCCAGCCAGCCATAACCACCGATAACCGCCTTGAAGCCGACGGGTTTCCCAGTCACGTCGCGGATGCGCTTGAGCATATCCAGCAAGTCTTGCTCGTCGTTAATTTCCGGGTGACGGTTGGGGCTGATGGAGGCTTGATGCACCGGAATGCCACGAATTTGGGCGATTTCCGCGCTGACTTTTTCTGCCGGTAAAATGCCGCCTTTGCCCGGTTTCGCGCCTTGGCTGAGTTTCAGCTCAAACATTTTGACTTGGGGAATTGCGGCTACTTCGCGCAGTTTTTCATCGCTAAGGTTGCCTGCTAAATCGCGTACTCCGTATTTCGCCGTCCCGATTTGGAACACCACATCGCAACCGCCGACTAAGTGCGCTTCTGCTAAACCCCCTTCGCCGGTATTTAGCCAGCAGCCCGCTTGCGCCGCGCCGCGTGATAATGCACTGATTGCAGGGTTGGAAAGTGCCCCATAACTCATGGCGGAAATATTAAAAAATGACGGTGCATCGTAAGGTTCGCGGCAATAAGGCCCGATGCGGCGCGGTTGGGTTTCGGCAATGTCAGTATCCAATACCGGGTAGGCGCAGTTAACGAAAATTGTCGTACCAGGGGCGTTCAAGTTAATGCTCGAACCAAACGCCACGGTGTTGTCGATGTTTTTTGCCGCCCGGTAAACCCACGAACGTTGCGCCCGGTTGAACGGCATTTCCTCACGATCCATCGCAAAAAAGTATTGGCGTAAAAACTCGCCCAAATGTTCCAGCCAGTAGCGGAAATGCCCGATAACCGGATAATTGCGCAAAATCGCACTTTTGGTTTGTCTGATGTCATGCAGGTACACGCCAACGCTGAACAGGATCAATGCGCCGACCGCAAAGATGAACAGAGCGGCTAAAAATTCCAGCAATGTGAAGAAAATACTGCCATCCATCGGTTGTTCTCCGGTTATTGTTTTGATCAGGTGGAACTATACAACATCCGTTGTGCAAAGGGATTGGTTGCCTTGTAAATCTGCTACCATCGGGGATAATGCGTTGGCAGGGTAAAGCTTGCCGCGTTTTTATTTTCTTTCACGTTAGATGCTAGACATGAATAGTATTTTACCCGAAAAACCTTACGATGCATTGATCGCTACCATTACCAGCACCTACGATCAAGGGCGTTTGCGAGCGGTACAAGCCGTCAATGTGCAACTGTTGGAAACTTATTGGCAAATTGGGCGGCACATTGTTGAGTTTGAACAAGCAGGCAGTGCGAAAGCGGGCTATGGAAAATCGCTCATTAAGCAGCTTGCGACTGATTTGACGTTACGTTTTGGTAAGGGTTTTAGCCGTAGTAATCTGATTCGTATTCGCCAGTTTTACCTGCTTTACCCAAAAGGTGCGTCACTGCCGCACTTTTTGACGTGGACTCATGTAGTTGAATTTCTCAAGATTGATGATCCCTTAGAGCGTAGTTTTTATGAGCAACAATGCAGCCGTGAACGTTGGTCAGTTAGGGAATTAATGAGGCAAAAAAACAGTGCTTTGTTCCTACGTCTTGCCGCAAGCACTGACAAAGAAGGCATTCTACGTTTAGCACAGCAAGGGCAATTGATCGAACAGCCCGGCGATTTATTACGTGAACCCTATGTGTTTGAGTTTCTGAAAATTCCAGAGCCGTATCGGGTATCGGAATTGCAACTAGAAACGCTGCTTTGTGATCATTTACAACAATTTTTGCTGGAGCTGGGCAAAGGTTTTACCTACGTCGGGCGGCAATACCGCATCACGCTCAATAATACCCATTACAAAGTTGATTTGGTGTTTTATCACCGCATTTTGCGTTGTTTCGTGTTGATTGATCTGAAAATCAACGAAGTGCAACATCATGACATCGGGCAGATGAACCTCTATCTGGGTTACTTCGCCAATGAGGAAAATATTGAGGGTGATAATCCACCGATTGGAATTATTTTGAGCCGTCATAAGGATGAGTTGCTGGTTGAATACGCCACCTATCAAATGAATAGCCAGCTTTTTGTACAGAAATATCAGCTTTATTTGCCAAACGTAGAGGACTTGCGCCGCGAATTGGAACTGACATTGCAGGAGGCAGAAGAATGACGACCACCAACCTCGACCGCCAGCACGTCTGGCATCCCTTTACCCAAGCCCAGACCGCGCCCGACCCAATCCCGATCACTTCTGCCAAAGGTATTCGTTTGTACGCCGAAGACGGGCGAGAATTCCTCGATCTGATTTCGTCTTGGTGGGTGAATTTGCACGGGCACGCGCACCCGACGATTGCCGCTGCGATTGCCAAACAAGCGCACACCTTGGAGCAAGTGATTTTCGCCGGATTTACTCATCAGCCTGCGGCGCAATTGGCGCACGAATTGGTGCAACGCTTACCCGCCGGATTAACCCGCGTGTTTTTCAGCGATGATGGTTCGACAGCCGTGGAAGTGGCGTTGAAAATGGCATTGCAATATTGGCGCAACCAAGGCGAAGCGCAGCGTACCCGCTTTCTTGCGTTTGAAGGCGGCTATCATGGCGATACGGTTGGGGCAATGTCGGTGGGGCGGGGTTCTGATTTTTTCAGCACTTACGGGAGTTTGTTGTTTGAGGTGGGTTTATTGCCTTACCCGCAAACGTGGGACGGCGATGCAGATGTGGTGAGTAAAGAGCAAGCGGCGTTAGCGGTGTTGGATACGTATTTGGCACAACACGGTGAAACTTTAGCTGGGGTAATTATCGAGCCATTGGTGCAGGGGGCTGCGGGAATGCGGATGTGTCGCCCGGAATTTCTGCAACAGTTGGCGGCAAAGTTACGTGCGGCGGGTATTTTGCTGATTTTCGATGAAGTCATGACCGGTTTTGGGCGCACGGGCGCGATGTTTGCGGCGATCAAGGCGCAAGTCATGCCTGATTTGATCTGTTTGTCGAAGGGGCTGACAGCCGGTTTTTTGCCAATGTCAGTGACAGTGGCGAGTGAGGCGATTTATGCGGCATTTTTGGGTGAAAACTTTGATCGTGCGTTGATCCACGGGCATTCGTTTACCGCGAATCCGTTGGGTTGTGCGGCGGCCTTGGCCTCGTTGCAAGTGTTTGAAGATGAGCAAACACTGGCGAAATTACCGCAAATTGAAGCTTGGCATCGGCAGGGATTGGCGCAATTGGCAGGGCATCCGGCGGTTCAGCACGTGCGGGTGACGGGAACGATTGCGGCATTTGATGTGGTCACGACGGATGCAGGGTATACCTCGGCGGTGGGTGCGAAGCTCAAGGCTTTTTTCCACGAGCGTGGTTTGTTGCTGCGTCCGTTGGGGAATGTGATTTATTTGTTGCCACCGTATTGCGTGACCCAAGACGAATTGGCGTTGGCTTACCAGACAATCGGTGAGGCGTTAATTGGGTATTAATTAATCTTTTTGTATAGTTACAGCGCCCATGATGAAGATGAAAATACTAGCGGCTTGGTCATGGACGATTTACCAAAAATAAAAATAAAGCTTGAACGAGGAAACTCATGACTATCGAATACAAACTGATTATGTTGCTTATTTCTGTATCTTTCATCAACCTGCTGCTGGCTTTGCCTGCCATTCATTAAGCGGTGCGCGGCGTGTTGTGGTAGCGTAACACTTTTACGTCCAAGGAACTCGTTATGCGTTGTCGGGTAAAAGTGTGCGGAATCACGTCAGTCACGGATGCGCTCATGGTTGGTGCGGCAGGTGTGGATGCGATTGGTTTGGTGTTTTACCCCAAGAGCAAACGCAATCTGAGCATCACGCAAGCGGCGGAAATTTGTGCCGCCGTCCCTCCTTTTATTACCACCGTTGGCTTATTTTTAGATGCGTCAGCGGATTTCGTGCGCGAAGTATTGGCAGCCGTGCCGTTGGATATTTTGCAGTTCCACGGTTCGGAAACGCCGGACTATTGCCGCCAATTTTCCCGCCCGTACTTAAAAGCAGTGGGCATGAAAGGGCTGGCGGAATCGGGTGGCTTTGCGGCGTATGCAGCGCGTTTTCCTGATGCGCAAGGCTTTTTGGTGGATAGCCATGCACCGGGCGCGGCGGGTGGCACGGGCGAAACCTTTGATTGGACGCAAGTGCCGCAGGATTATCCCAAGCCGATTATTCTCGCTGGTGGTTTGACGGCGGAAAATGTCGCGGAAGCGATTCGCACCAGCCGCGTGTATGCGGTGGATGTGAGCAGTGGGGTGGAATCTGCACCCGGCGTGAAGGATGCGGCGAAGGTGCAGGCGTTTATGATGGATGTGGCACGGCAGCAGGCAACGGATAGAATGCTGGCAATGGCTGAACGTTCAGTAGCGGCTAGTGAAGGTCGTCGTTGGACAAGGGATGAATTGTATGATCGGTAAGGTTTCTTTAACCCATAGTAACCGATGATTGCCCCCACCCCATACTTAGGTTAAATTCCCCCCACATTATCGGGCACACAGGGGCTTTCATGATCACCACCGACACGCACGCGGACGCTTTCATCCAACGCTGGCAAGGCAAAGACGGCTCGGAAAAGGCTAATTTTCAGCTTTTCCTTGGTGAGTTGTGTGAATTGCTGGACGTGGAAAAGCCTCAGCCTGCACTCGGTGATAACGTCTTGAACACTTACGTGTTTGAGCGGCGCATTGATCTGGTTAAGGTTGATGGCAGTTCCAACACCGGCTTTATCGACCTGTATCGACGCGATTGTTTTGTGCTGGAAGGCAAATCGACGGGCAAGAAGTACGGTTCTACCGGATTGGATACGGCTATGAGCCGCGCTCGTAACCAAGCGGAAGGCTATATTCGTAATCTGCCCGCCTCTGAGAAAAAGCCGCCGTTCATGATTTTGACCGATGTGGGGCATGTGATTGAACTGTATGCGGAATTTTCCTGTTCCAATTCAACCTATACCCAGTTCCCTGATAGCAGCTCGTACCGCATCAAACTCGATGATTTGCGTAAGCCGGACATCCGTGCGCGGCTGGCGGCGGTGTGGACTGACCCGCATAGTCTTGATGAATCCAAAAAAGCCGCCAAAGTCACCAAGCAGATTGCGACGCAATTGGCAGCATTGGCGAAATCGCTGGAAGTTGCGCACGCGGCGGAAACGGTGGGTACGTTTTTGATGCGTTGCTTGTTTACCATGTTCGCGGAAGATGTGGAGCTATTACCCAAAGACCGTTTCACGCACTTGCTAGAAAAGCTGTTGGATAAGCCAGAACGCTTTAAGCCAGCGATGGAAAACTTGTGGTTGATGATGGATAAAGGTGGTTATGACAACAGCGAGTTTGTTGAGATTAAACGCTTTAACGGTGGGCTGTTTGCAGGGGCGATGGCACTCGCGTTAGACAAAGCGCAAATCCAGATGTTGCTGAATGCCTCAGCAGCGGATTGGCGTTATGTTGAACCGGCGATTTTCGGGACGTTGTTGGAACGTGCTTTGAACCCGAAAGAGCGGCACAAGTTGGGGGCGCATTATACGCCGCGTGCTTACGTGGAGCGGCTGGTGTTGCCGACGGTGCTGGAGCCATTGCGCCAGCAGTGGAGGGATGTGCAGGTCGAGGCATTGTTGGAAGAGCGTCAAGCAGCGAAGGCGGATAGTAAAGCAAAGAAGCCGAGCAGGGGACGCAAGAATAAGGAAGCGATTGCGAAAATTCGGGCATTTCATCAGCATTTGTGCCATTTGCGGATTCTTGATCCGGCGTGTGGGTCGGGTAACTTTTTGTATGTGACTTTGGAACACCTCAAGCGTTTGGAAGGTGAGGTGTTGAATACGCTGGCGGGTTTGGGCGATGTGCAGGGTTCGCTGGAAATGGAAGGTGTGTCGGTGAGTCCGCAGCAGTTTTTGGGGCTGGAGGTGAATCCACGGGCGGCGGCGATTGCGGAAATGGTGTTGTGGATTGGGTATCTGCAATGGCATTTTCGGGTGCATGGCAATGTGTCGCCTGCCGAGCCGATTTTGCGTGACTTCCACAATATCGAGAATCGCGATGCGGTGCTGGCATATGACGGCGTGGAAAACGTGCTGGATGCGGCGGGGAATCCCGTGACGCGCTGGGATGGGCGCACCTTCAAAACGCATCCGGTGACGGGCAAAGATGTGCCGGATGAAACCGCGCAAGTGCCAGTGTTGCGCTACCTCAATCCGCGCAAGGCCGAGTGGCCTGCCGCCGATTACATCATCGGCAATCCACCGTTTATTGGGGCTGCGCCGATGCGGGCGACGTTGGGGGATGGCTATGTGGAAGCGTTGCGTAAGGCGTGGGTTGATGTGCCGGAATCGAGCGATTTTGTGATGTATTGGTGGCACAAAGCGGCGGAAACGGTACGGGCGAGCAAGGCGCAACGCTTTGGTTTTATCACCACCAACAGTTTGCGCCAGACGTTTAATCGCCGTGTCGTGCAAGCGCAACTCGAAGCCAAAGAGCCGCTGTCGTTGATTTTTGCCATTCCCGACCATCCGTGGGTGGACAGTGGCGACGGCGCGGCGGTACGCATTGCCATGACCGTGGGGCAAGGGGGCGACCTTGCCGGAACGCTGCAAACCGTCACCGCCGAATCCACCACCGACGGCGAAGATGCCCACAACATCGAATTCAAAACCCGTACCGGCAAACTCCACGCCGACCTAACCGCAGGCGCAAACATTGCCGCAGCCAAAGCACTGCAAGCCAATCTTGGTATTAGTTCGCCCGGTGTAAAATTGCATGGTTCTGGTTTTATTGTGACTCGTGAAGAAGCCGCACTATTGGGGTTTGGTACAATTCCGGGTATTGAAAAGCATATCCGCGAATACCGGAATGGGCGTGATATAACCCAAAGTCCACGTGATGTTTTGGTTATTGACTTGTTTGGCCTTGATGCTGATGGTGTCCGGCAGCAGTTTCCATGCTTGTATCAGTGGATTCTTGAACGTGTCAAACCGGAGCGCGATCAAAATAATCGGGCTATTTATCGTGACTATTGGTGGCTATTCGGTGAGCCGAGAAAAGAATGGCGGCGTATGTATGCCAATATAAACTGCTACATTGCGACTGTCGAAACGAGTAAACACCGTACTTTTGTCTTTCTGGACAAAAACATTCTGCCTGATAACAAATTGATAAACCTTGCGATGGATGATGCGTGGTTATTTGGTGTGTTATCGAGTCGAGTTCATGTACGTTGGGCTGATGTAACTGGTAGTCGCTTGGGCGTTGGTAATGATTCGGTTTATGTGAAAACAACGTGTTTCGAGACGTTTCCGTTTCCTGATGCGAGTGACGAGCAGAAGGCGGAAATTCGGACGATTGCCGAGAAAATCGACGCGCACCGCAAACGCCAGCAAGCCGCCCACCCAACCCTGACGCTAACCAATATGTACAACGTGTTGGAAAAGTTGCGTAGCGGTGAAGTGCTGAACGACAAGGATAAAGTGATTCACGCACAAGCCCTTACCAGCATCCTGCAAGAACTCCACGACAACCTAGACCGCGCCGTTTTCGCCGCCTACGGATGGGATGACCTCGCCGCCGAACTCGTCGGCAAACCCGGTGCTACTACGCCACTCCCCGACAAGCCCGAAGCCCAAGCGCAAGCCGAAGAAACCCTCCTTAGCCGCCTCGTTGATCTCAATACCCAACGCGCAGCCGAAGAAGCCAACGGCACAATCCGCTGGTTACGCCCCGACTTTCAAGCACCGGATAAGCAGGCTTCGACTCCGCTCAGCCAACAGGAAGACCTTGCGCTTGCCGACGACGACAGCGGTTCCCATAGCGAAGTCGAAGGGAATATCCCCGCAGCCAAACGTGACTGGCCTAAGCTGTTACGCGATCAAATCAAAATCGTGCGTGAGGAGCTGATTATCGCACCGCGTTCGGTCAAAGCACTCGCCGTCCTGTTCAAACGCAGCAAAATTCCAGATATTGAAAACGTCCTAGATGGCATGGTGGAGTTAGGTGCAATCACCACGGATGGTCAGGTTTATTGGGTGGTGTGAGGAGGTTTTAGTTGACAGTCATTTAGAATGTTGGCTATATTGCCAACATGAAAGCCGAGTTAATTACCCGTTTCCGCGACATATCACCCACTGGTGATGGTATTGAGTTAGTGGTTTGGCGTGTGCCCGAACCTGTGCCTCCGACCACGCACGGCTACAAATACCGTCTGGTTTATATCGTCGGTGGCAAGCGTGTAGTGGGTTTCGATAACGAACGCGGCAAAGGCGATCACTTCCATCTAAATGACGCTGAATATACCTACACATTTACTGGCATTGCCCCCTTAATCGAAGATTTTCTGACGGAGGTAGAAAAATGGAAAAGCGCAAACTGACCATCACATTACAAGCCGATTGGAAAGCTGCCTTACGCGCCGCCGGAAAACTCGCGCAACACACTAGCTATCAGGGCGAAACTCTCAATTTCCAAACCCCTGCGGCATTCTTTTCTCGCCTGACCGAACGCCGTTGGGACATCGTAAACGCCTTGCAACAAGCAGGCTCAATGGGTGTGCGCGAACTTGCTCGCTACGTGGGGCGCGATGTGAAACGGGTACACGAAGACGCACAAGCCTTGGTTGAACTGGGTTTGCTGGAACGTACTGAAAAGGGCGCGTTGCACTGCCCCTTTGCTGATATTCACGTTGATATGCACATTACGCCCGTGAAACAAGCCGCGTAATTGCAGGCTTTAGGTTGCTATGCCAGAATCAAAGCACGCATTCACTGAAAGGGGCGCACCATGTACATACAGTTAAACGAGCAATTCATCGTCGATGAGCGCGGCAGTAAGCAGACTGAAGCTTTACAACGCCCCTCATTACTTGCCTTCCTCGCTGCCTGCGTACCATCAGACCTGGATTTTCCCGATATAGACAATTTGCCACCGCTGGAACTATCAGAACATCAATTTGCCAGTTCATAGTTCAGTTCATAGTGGTGTCTCCCGTTCATATAACCCAACCGCAACATAGCTAGGTTTTACCACTTATGCTAACTTACCCCGTTTTTACGATCTTCTACGTAGGAGCGCGGTAACGTGAAATTCAGCGAATTCAACTGGAATGCCATGCCGGACAAAGCCGGGCATTTTGGCGCATACGGCGGGCGTTTCGTCGCAGAAACGTTGATGGAACCCATCTACGAACTCGAACAAGCCTACGAAAAGCTCAAAAACGACCCAGCCTTTCAAGCCGAATTCGATCGCGACCTCAAATACTACGTCGGTCGCCCCAGCCCCTTGTATCTGGCGGAACGCTGGACACGCGAACTCGGCGGCGCAAAAGTCTACCTTAAGCGCGAAGATCTGAACCATACCGGCGCACACAAGATCAACAACACCATTGGTCAAGCCTTGCTCGCCAAATTCATGGGCAAGAAGCGCATTATCGCTGAAACCGGCGCAGGTCAACACGGCGTAGCCTCAGCCACCATCGCCGCTCGCCTCGGTTTGGAATGCGTGGTCTACATGGGCGCAGAAGACGTGCAACGCCAAGCCCCCAATGTGTTCCGCATGAAATTGCTGGGCGCAACCGTTGTTCCTGTCACCTCCGGCTCCAAAACGCTGAAAGACGCGCTCAACGAAGCGATGCGTGACTGGGTAACGAATGTCGATGACACCTTTTACATTATCGGTACAGTTGCAGGCCCGCACCCATATCCCGCAATGGTGCGCGATTTCCAATCCGTGATCGGGCGTGAAGCGCGTGAACAGATTCTGGAGCAGGAAGGGCGTTTGCCCGATGCGTTGGTGGCTTGTGTCGGCGGTGGTTCTAACGCTATTGGCTTGTTCCACCCCTTCCTCGCGGATGAATCCGTCGCCATTTACGGCGTGGAGGCAGGAGGTGACGGCATCGAAACCGGCAAACACGCTGCCCCGTTGTGCGCAGGCAAACCGGGCGTATTACACGGCAACCGCACCTATTTAATGGAAGACACCAACGGGCAAATCATCGAAACCCATTCGATTTCAGCTGGTTTGGACTACCCCGGTGTCGGCCCCGAACACGCTTGGTTGAAAGACATTGGTCGTGCCAACTACGTGTCAGTGACGGATGCGGAAGCGATGCAAGGTTTCCACGCCTTAACCCGCATCGAAGGCATTATTCCCGCACTGGAAAGCAGCCATGCGCTGGCTTACGCGATGAAACTTGCGCCAACTATGTCTAAAGACCAAAGCATTATCGTCAACCTCTCCGGACGTGGCGACAAAGACATCAACACCATTGCACGGCTGGAGGGCATTACGCTATGAGTCGCATCGCCGCTTGTTTCGCCGCCCTCAAAGCACAGGGCAAAACCGCATTGATTCCTTATGTCACGGCGGGCGATCCGCACCCGTCGATCACCGTGCCGCTCATGCACCGCATGGTGGCTGCTGGTGCAAACATTATCGAACTCGGTGTGCCGTTTTCCGACCCGATGGCGGATGGCCCAACGATCCAGCAAGCGCACGAACGCGCCCTGAAACACAATACCAGCCTGCACGACATCCTTGGTATGGTGGCAGAATTCCGCCAAGCCGATGCCACTACGCCCGTGGTGCTGATGGGCTATTTGAACCCGATTGAAATCATGGGTTACGCCGAATTTGCCAAAGCGGCAGAAGCAGCGGGTGTTGACGGTGCACTGACGGTGGATTTACCGCCGGAAGAGGGCATGGGCGTATTGCCTTTGTTCCGCGAACATGGCATTGACCCGATTTTCCTGTTGTCACCGACCACGCCGGAGCGTCGTATAGCAACGGTGGCGCAAGCGGGCGGCGGTTTCATTTACTACGTCTCGCTGAAAGGCGTGACGGGCGCAAGTACATTGGATGTCGGGCAAGTCGCGCAACACATTGCGCAAATCCGTCAACATACTGATTTACCGTTGGGTGTTGGTTTCGGCATTAAAGACGCGGCAACAGCAGCGGCAGTAGCGAAAACAGCAGATGCAGTGGTCGTCGGTAGTGCGGTCATCAAGTTGATCGAAGCGACACCTGACGATCATGCTGCTATCATGGATGGCATTAGTGATTTGTTAGTATCCATGCGCACTGCGATGGACGCTGGGGTTTAAGGGGTAACACGAAATGAGTTGGTTTGAAAAACTGCGTCTGCCTTCACGCATCCGCACCGATGCGAACAATACTGAAAAAAAGTCGATTCCTGAAGGTTTGTGGCATCAATGCCCAGCGTGTCAGGCGGTACTCTACCGCGCGGAATTGGAACGCAATCTGGAGGTTTGCCCCAAGTGTGACCACCATATGCGCCTTTCCGGGCGGCGGCGTTTGGAAGTGTTTTTGGATGCCGAAGGGCGTGAAGAAATCGCTGCAAACGTTGCCCCGACTGATATGCTGAAATTCCGCGATACCAAGAAATACAAAGACCGTTTGGCTGCGGCGCAAAAGGAAACCGGCGAAAAAGACGCACTGATCGTGATGAAAGGCACGGTGTTGGGTGTGCCGTTGGTAGCTGCTGCATTCGATTTCCGTTTCATGGGCGGGTCAATGGGTTCGGTGGTCGGTGAACGTTTTGTGCGCGGTGCGGAAGCGGCAATGGCGCAAAATATTCCGTACATTTGTTTCGCTGCCAGTGGCGGGGCGCGGATGCAGGAAGCTTTGTTTTCCCTGATGCAAATGTCCAAAACCAGCGCGGTATTGACGCGCCTGAGCGATAAAAGCGTGCCATTTATTTCCGTATTGACCGACCCGACCATGGGTGGGGTATCGGCAAGTTTTGCGATGTTGGGAGATTTACACATTGCTGAACCCAAAGCCTTGATTGGTTTCGCCGGGCCGCGCGTGATTGAGCAAACGGTGCGTGAAAAATTACCAGAAGGTTTCCAGCGCAGTGAGTTTTTGCAGGAAAAAGGTGCGATTGACATGATTGTCCACCGCAAAGCGATGCGCGAAACCATTGCTGAAGTGGTGGCTATGTTGCAACACCGCCCCGCACCCGTTGCACAAGATTTGTCGAGTGCTGCGTGAATACGCTCGACGATTGGTTACGCTGGCAGGAAAATCAATTCTCGTCAGAAATTAAGTTAGGGTTGGATCGCATCCGTAACGTTGCCCAGCGTATGGATTTGCTGACTTTGCCCGTACCAGTGATTACCGTCGGCGGAACCAATGGCAAAGGCTCGACCTGCGCGATGCTAACCCGCATTTTGCAAGTACAGGGTTACTTGGTTGGCACGTACACTTCCCCGCACTTGCTGCGTTATAACGAACGTATCGCGCTTGATGGTAAACCGGCGACTGATCAGCAGATTTGCGCGGCGTTTAATGCGATTGACCAAGCCCGCGATGAGATTGACCTGACGTATTTTGAATTTGGTACGTTGGCTGCCGTTTGGTGTTTTGTGCAAGCCAAGGTTGATGTCATCGTGCTGGAAGTGGGTTTAGGCGGGCGGTTAGACGCTTGTAACCTGTGGGATGCGGATGTCAGTATTCTTACCAGCATCGGTTTGGATCATGTGGACTGGTTAGGTCATACCCGCGAAGCCATTGGTTTGGAAAAGGCGGGCATTATGCGCCCCGGTAAGCCAGTGGTGTGCGGTGATCCAGAGCCACCGGCAACGATTGCTTCGCAAGCCGCAAGTATTGGAGCACAGTTACTGCAATACGGGCGCGATTTCAGCGTGGATAACGTGCCCCAGCCTGCATTGCTGGGTGAGGTACAACGCCTTAATGCGGCGTGCGTGGTAACGGCGTTGCAGCAGGTACAGGCGCGTTTGCCAGTGAGTGAGCAAGCCATTGCTGAAGGTTTGCGCACGGTGAGTCTTTCAGGGCGAATGCAGCAGTTTGCAGGTCAGCCAAACGCCATTTTGGATGTCGCTCATAACCCCCATGCGGCGATTCAGTTAGCAGATTGGTTGAAAAAAAATCCCATTGATGGCAAAACATCCGCGATTTTTTCTATACTAGCAGACAAGGATGTTGCTGGGGTTGTGAAAATCATGGCAGCGCACGTGGATGAGTGGCATTTGGTTCCCCTTGGCGGTTATCGGGCGATAAACCCGACTGATCTGGGTAACAAAATACGCGCTGCTGGCGTGCGTAAAGTGATTTATTTTCACGACGATTTTCCCTCTGCTTGGCAGTTTATTCAAAGCCACGCCAGCACACAGGATCGAGTGGTTGCCTTCGGTTCTTTTCTGGTAGTATCCGGTATGCTGAACGTTCTCGTTAGTTAAGGGCTAAGTCTCGTGTCTTGAGTCCCACAAAGCGCGAATCACAATAGGTTTTTGAGTGTCACACTTTTCTTAAGGAGCAGTAAAACAGATGGACAACAAGGCTACAACCAAACGCATGATTGGCGCAGTGGTACTGGTGCTGGTCGCAGCCCTTCTTTTGGCATGGTTGCTAAAGGGCAAAAATCGTGAAGGCCAAGACATGGCAATGCAGCAGACTGCTGATACCAAACCCATTTTGGGTTTCCCCGGTGCAGTAGACGGCACTCAAAAGCCATTACTGGTGGGTGAAGATCCGAATGCGGCACAAACAGCGCAACAAACGCTTGATCCGGCAGCAGCAGCTACGGCAGCCACCGCCGCTGTCACTGGCATTATTCCAAACGTCAATGTTGAGCCTAATACCACAGGTTTTGACGTGCGCCCGGCCGCTTCTGGCGAAACCCGCCCAGTAGTGGATATTGACGGCAAAGTGAAAGACGGCACAGGCAGCTTAGGCACAGGTAATGCAGCCCCAGCCGCTGCTGGAAGCACTGAAAGCGCGTCAACCACCACTGCGGCTACCACTACTAAGACAGATACCGCAACGAAAGCACCGAGCACTAACGCTTCAGTTAAAGACACCCCAGCGGAAGCTCCGGCAGAAAAGAAGCCTGCCACGCCTAAGCCTGTTTTAGTTAACGAAAAACATGTACCTGCTCCGGTTTCTGCGGAAAGCAAAGCTAAAGAAGATGCTGCGAAGAAAGCAAAAGCTGATGCTGAAAAAGCAGCCGCTGCGAAGTCTTTGGAATTGGCGAAAGGCACAGGCACTGCGGCTGTTACCACACCAGCAAAACCTGCTGCTGCGGCTACCGGTGGTGCATTTGCGGTGCAATTGCTGGCAACCAGCGATAAAGCAAAAGCGGATGCGCTGGCAAAAACGTTCGCTGGCGAAGGTTACAAAACTTCCGTTAACGCCGTGAAGGTGGATGGCAAAACAGTTTATCGGGTAGTTGCAGGCGGTTATGCCGATAAAGTTGCTGCTTCTGCTGCACAAGCTAAAATGAAAACACGTTACTCACAAAATCGTGATGTACAAAATAGCTTTGTAACCAGCAGCAAGTAATCAGTAATCAATGACAGCAGAATATTTAGATATTGGCGTTTTTGTCCTTATCGTGCTCTCCGCTCTGATCGGTTTGATCCGTGGGTTTGTCAAGGAAGCACTTTCCTTGGCAACTTGGGTCGCCGCTTTCGGTCTTTCCATGTTGTATGTGAAACCGTTAGCGGCGGCTTTGCCCTTCGCGGTGCAAAGTGAAGTGGTGCGCATGGGCATTGCTTTTGCCATCATCTTTTTCGGGGTGTTGGTGATTGGAGCCATTATCAATCATCTGCTCAGTACTGCCGTGTCTTCTATCGGTTTGGGTAAGATTGACCATGTTTTGGGTGGTGTTTTTGGCATCGCCCGTGGTGGTTTGATCATTACTTTGCTGGTATTGCTGATGGGAGTGACCGCATTTCCAAAACAATCGTGGTGGATGGATTCGCTGTTCGTCCCTTGGTTTGAAGATGCAGCAGTCGTTGTTAAAGGGATGATTCCAGAGAATTTTTCTAGCTATCTTGAGCGTCCCGCAGTGATTACCCCACCGTAACGGTCATTGCTTTCTGGCAAAATACACAGCCATGCATGGAAGTGCATGGCTGTTTTGTTTTGGCGGGGTTAGAATATGACGTTTTCATGGCACACCAAGGCAAGAATATGTGCGGGATTATCGGAATTATCGGGCATGAGCCAGTCAATCAGGCACTTTACGATGGCCTGACAGTATTGCAGCACCGTGGGCAAGATGCTGCCGGGATCGTTACCAGCGATGGCAGAAAGCTGTATTTACGGCGTGAAAACGGTTTGGTGAAAGACGTGTTTCACGACCGCCATATGCAAATGTTACAGGGTAACATGGGGGTAGGGCATGTGCGTTACCCAACGGCTGGCTCTTCATCCTCAGCGGAAGCACAGCCGTTTTATGTGAATAGCCCCTACGGTATTTCCTTGGCGCACAATGGCAATTTAACCAATGCGCACGTGCTCAAAAAAGAGCTGTATCGCCAAGATCGCCGCCAAATCAATACCGATTCTGACTCGGAAATCCTGCTGAATATTTTTGCGCAAGAACTTTCCCGGCAAAATGCCTTACACGTTACTGCGGAAGATATTTTTGCAGCGGTAAGTGGTGTGCATCGGCGTTGCAAAGGGGCGTATGCGGTGATCGCGATGTTGACCCGCGATGGTGTGGTGGGTTTTCGTGACCCGAACGGGATTCGCCCGTTGGTGTATGGGGTGCGCGAAAGTGCCAAGGGCAAGGAATACATGTTCGCTTCCGAAAGCGTGGCTTTGGATGTGCAAGGCTACCGTTTGGTGCGTGATGTCGAGCCGGGTGAAGCGATTTTCATTAATCTCAATGGGCAAGTTTTCAGCCGTCAATGTGCGGATAATCCGAAATACGCCACCTGTATTTTTGAGTACGTGTATTTTGCCCGCCCGGATTCGATTATCGACAATGTGTTTGTGCATAAAGCCCGGATGCGCATGGGGCGTAAAATGGCTGAACGGGTAATGCGCGAGTGGCCTGATCACGATATTGATGTGGTCATTCCGATTCCTGATACCAGCCGCACTTCCTCACTGGAAATGGCGTATACCTTGGGTGTGCCGTACCGCGAAGGTTTTATCAAAAACCGTTACATCGGGCGTACTTTCATTATGCCGGGGCAGGCCAAACGCCAAAAATCGGTACGCCAGAAACTCAATCCCCTCGCGTTAGAGTTCAAGGGCAAAAACGTGATGCTGGTGGATGATTCGATTGTGCGTGGCACGACTTCCGGTGAAATTGTGCAAATGGCACGCGATGCGGGCGCGAATAAAGTGTATTTTGCTTCCGCATCCCCGGCGATTAAATTCCCGAATATTTACGGGATTGATATGCCCGCAGCGAAGGAACTTATTGCCCACGATCGTACCGAAGAAGAGGTTGCAGCGGCAATTGGGGTAGACCGACTGTTTTATCTGTCGTTGGAAGACCTCGTGCAAGCTGTTAGCAAGGGCAATCCGCGTTTAAAGGATTTCGATTGTTCCGTCTTTACCGGCAACTATGTGACCGGGGAGAACGGCGACTACTTTACTGAATTAGAGGCGTTACGCAATGATGCACAAAAAACCAAGCGTGAAAATGACATGGCTGCCATTGATATTTGCGACAGTGCTTAACAGCGGTGTGGCGATGGCTGAACCGGATGGTATTCCGTTGAACTTACCCAATCAAGCCGAGCAAGCTCCGCAAGCGCAGATGCCGCAGCAAGAATTACCGGGTTTGGCGAACCGTTTCGCGCCAATTCTGGACGATTTGGCAAAGCGTTTCCCGACGTATTCCCGTGAGCGCATTCTGGTGATTGATGCCACTGCGCAGAAAATGTTCCTCGTTGAGCAGGGTAAAGCGGTCAATGAATGGGTGATTTCGACCGCGACCAAGGGATTGGGGAGTCAAAAAGGCAGCGAGCAAACCCCATTGGGCGTGCATCGCGTTGCTGAAAAAATCGGTGATGGCGCGGCTTTAGGTACGATTTTCAAATCGAGGCAAAATACTGGCAAGATCGTTGATATTCTCACCGCTCCGGGCGCGGATAGCCCAGCGGATTACGTGACTACCCGTATTTTGTGGCTGGATGGTTTGGAACCGGGCTTGAATAAAGGCGGTGATGTCGATTCCAAAGAGCGTTTTATCTACATCCACGGTACGGGTGAGGAAGGCAAATTGGGCGCACCGGCTTCACACGGTTGCATTCGGATGCGTAATAAAGACGTGCTTGATTTGTTTGACAGCGTGAAGGAAGACACGTTGGTCGTTATTTCCCGTCAACGTCAGGAATAATCATGCAAGATTTCCCGTGGGAGTTTGAAACCTTAGCGGTGCGCAGCGGGCATGTGCGCACGGCGGAAGGTGAGCATTCTGAAGCTATTTTCCCGACTTCCAGCTTTGTGTTTGGCAGTGCAGCGGAAGCAGCAGCGCGGTTTGGCGGTACGCAACCGGGTAATATTTATGCGCGTTTTACTAACCCCACGGTACGTTATTTCCAAGAACGTTTAGCGGCGTTGGAAGGCGCGGAAAGCTGCGTGGCAACCAGTTCAGGGATGTCGGCGATTTTGGCGGTGATGCTGGGATTGTTGAAAGCTGGCGATCACGTGGTGTGTTCGCGCTCCGTATTCGGCACGACCACGCTCTTGTTGCAAAATATCATTGGTAAATTCGGTGTAACCTTTAGTTTCGTCGAATTAACCGATATGGCAGCTTGGGAAGCCGCGTTGCAGCCGAATACGCGCTTGTTATTTGTGGAAACGCCAGCAAATCCGTTGACGGAAATTGTGGATATTCGTGAATTAGCCGATTTAGCCCATCGTCACGGTAGTTTGCTGGTAGTCGATAACTGTTTTTGCACCCCGGCTTTACAACGCCCGTTGGAATTAGGGGCGGATATTGTAGTGCATTCCGCGACCAAGTATTTGGATGGGCAAGGGCGTGCATTAGGCGGTGCAGTCCTTGGCGATAAAGAGCGCGTGGGCAAGGATGTTTACGCTATTTTGCGCAACGGCGGGATTACCATGAGTCCGTTCAATGCGTGGATTTTCCTGAAAGGCTTGGAAACGCTGTCACTGCGGATGAAAGCGCATTGCGATAACGCCATGCAGTTAGCCCAATGGCTGACCACGCACCCCAACATTGCAGCGGTGCATTACCCCGGTTTGGCTTCGCACCCGCAACATGAGCTGGCGCAACGTCAGCAAAGTGGTTTCGGCGGGATTGTGTCGTTTGTGGTGAATGGCGGGCAGGAAGCGGCCTGGAAGGTGATTGATGCCACGCAAATGCTGTCGATTACCGCGAATTTGGGGGATGCCAAAAGCACTATTACCCATCCGGCAACGACTACTCACGGGCGGTTAACGCCTGAGCAAAAAGCTACAGCAGGGATTGCGGACGGGCTGATACGAGTGTCGGTGGGTTTAGAACATATCCGCGATATTCAGCGCGATTTAGCACGGGGTTTGGGCGAGTGAATCCACGTCAGTGCTTGCTGGAGCTTTACGCCACGGGCTTGGCAGCCGTCAATGGTACGAGCGTGGTGTACCGGGCGTTGTTAGCCCGTGCCGAGCGTAATCCGTGCCATGTGGTGGCTATCGGTAAAGCGGCGGATGCGATGCTGGACGGGGCGCGGCGTTATTTGCACCATGCGTTGCGTTCCGCGTTGCTGATTACTAAACATGGGCACGTCGCGGCGCATACCGCTACCTTGGATAATGTGCAAATCTGCGAGGCAGCGCACCCGGTTCCTGACGAGTCGTCGTTGGCGGCGGGGCAGGCATTGCTGGATTATTTGCAAGCGTTGCCTGCGGATGAGCCGGTGTTGTTTTTGATTTCCGGCGGTACATCCAGTTTGGTGGAGGTATTAGCCGATGGCTGGGTGTTGGAAGGCTTGCAGGCATTGACTAACGAATTGCTGGCAAACGGTGCAGACATCCATGAAATCAATGCGATGCGCCGCAGTGTTTCGCGCATCAAGGGCGGTCAATTGTGGGATTACGTGGGTGAGCGTGCAGTAACGTGTTTGTTAATGTCCGACGTGCCTAATGATGATCCTGAAGTCATTGGTTCGGGGCTATTGTTTCCCGCGCCTTCTGCGCGTGATTTTGACTGGCAAATGGTGGCGAATAATGCTGCGATGCTGGAGGCAATGGCAGCCAGTGAATTGTTTGCTCCCACGACTATTATGCCGGAGTTTCTGGTCGGTGATGTGCTTACCGCCGCTAGTACCTGCGTCCAGCATTTGCTTGATAGCGAACCGGGAATTTATTTGTGGGGCGCGGAAACCACGGTGCAATTACCCGAACAACCGGGACGTGGTGGGCGTAATCAGCATTTTGCCTTGGCAGCAGCGTTACAACTTCAGGATGCGGATGATTGCCTGTTGCTGGTGGCGGGAACCGATGGCACGGATGGGATGACGGCGGATGCTGGCGCGTTGGTGGATAGCGGCACTTGCCTGCGCGGTAATGCGGAAAACCTTGACCCAGTGGCTTGTTTGCACGCGGCGGATGCGGGTACATTCCTCGAAGCCAGCGGCGACTTGATTCACGTTGGCGTGACTGGCACGAATGTGATGGACGTGGTGATTGGCTTAAAACTGTGAAATTAACCGTGATCCTGCTATTCTCTTGAGGAAGAAAAGCCTGTTTTTGTCAAAAAATGACGAAAATTAGCAGTTAATCCGGTTTCTTATAGAGTTTAGGTTATGTTAGTCGAATTTTCAGTCACAAACTTTCGTTCCATCCGCGACAAACAAACGCTCAGCATGGTCAAAGGTAAGGGTAGCGAACACGAAGCAACCCATACCTTCAAACCGACAGCACCGGGCAGTGAAACCTTACTGAAATCTGCCGCCATTTACGGTGCAAATGCTGCGGGGAAATCCAACATCATCAAAGCCCTGTCAATGATGAAACAAATAGTGGTAACTCCCCCGAACGTCGGCGAGAAATTACCTGTCGTGCCGTTTATGTTCGATCCTGTGACCCCACAACAGCCTACCGAATTTGAACTTATTTTCATCACCAATGACGTGCGATACCAATACGGCTTTTCTGCGACGGCTGAACGTATTTGGTCAGAATGGCTCTTCGCCTTCCCCAAAGGTCGTTCGCAACGCTGGTTTGAACGCGAATACGACTCACAAACGAACGTGTACACATGGCACTTAGACGCTAACCTCAAAGGCGAAAAAAAAGTCTGGCGCGATAGTACCCGTGAAAACACCCTATTCTTATCAACAGCAGCCCAACTCAACAGCGAATCGCTCTCCCCTATTTATGTCTATATTAAACACATGTGGGAAGTACTCGATGAATTTCTTTCTGGTTTTTTCAGTGCCAGTACGTTATTCAATCCAAAAACAAAATTATCACTAATTTCCACTCTTAAAGATGCTGATATTGGAATTATAGATATATCAAGCAATGCAAATCCTTTTCTTCTGTTAGAAGGAGAATCGACAGGTGATACGATTAAGCAAGCGATAGATGAAATTAATGTTATTAGGAAAGTTTACGGCCATCAATACGAATCAAAACTAAAAGATGAATCTGATGGAACAAAAGAATTATTTAATTTGGCATTTTATCTAAATGCGGCATTATTGGCTGGAGAATTATTGATTATTGATGAAATCAATGCAAAGCTTCATCCAACATTAGTGTGTTACTTGATTGGATTATTTAACTCCACTGAACACAACCCTAATAATGCGCAGTTAGTTTTTACGACGCATGAAACATCAATATTGGATCAAGATATATTAAGGCGTGATCAAGTGTGGTTTTGTGAGAAGGGCGAAAATCAAGCGACGCGCTTGTATTCACTACTGGATTTCAAACCACGTAAGGGCTACGAGAATTTAGAGGCTGCGTATCTGGCAGGGCGTTATGGTGCTGTGCCGATGATTCAGGCATTGTGAGGGATTGACGTGGCAAAGCGGCAACCAAGGCAAAGAACCGATACGCGCCGGAAAGGGCAATCTCAGAAATCTGCTGGGCAGACTGTCCTGATCGTTTGTGAAGGTACAAAGACAGAGTTGAATTATTTTAAGGAGTTGCGTCGTGAATACAAGCTGCAAGCTGTTCATGCCGTTGAAGTGACCGCAGGCAGTTCCGGTCGAAATGCCAAAAATATTCTGCATGATGCTAAGAAACGCTATAAAGTTTCAAAAGAAAAAGGCGATGCATTTGATAGGGTATATTGCGTATTTGATCAAGATGACGAAATGGGTGCAAATACAGGTTTTCGTGACGTCATTGCAGAAATAGATAAGATGACAGATTTCTATGCCGCATACTCTGTTCCTTCTTTTGAGTTTTGGTTGTTACTTCATTTTCCTCCTTATTCTCGTCCCTCTTGTTTAACACCAAAACAGGTTTTTGATCATTTACAGAAAGTCTATCCTCAATATGATAAAAAACGAGTAGGCATTTTTTTGGAATTACATGATAAGTTAGATCAAGCATTAGGCCATGCTGACCGTTGTAATAAAGAAGCAGAGGAATGTGGGGAAGATAATCCTTCAACTCAGATTCATAACCTTGTTCGCTTTTTACAGGAATTGCGTGATGTCAGATAAAATGCAAAATCTGTATACCGCCGCTTACGCTTGCTTAATGACGGCGGACGTTGATCAAAAACTGGTGTGTGCAACCCAACTTTATGCCGCTTGGCAAGCAGGGCAGCTGGTACGCGATGTTGCGGTGGCGGATGAAGTATTGGCGATTGCTGATCCCGGTCGTCCCCCACGCCCCGAACTGGTTCACCCCAAACAAGTCAAACAGCGCAAATTATCAACCCCGGAAGGGCGGCGAGCTTTGCTCCATGCGGTGGCGCACATTGAATTTAACGCGATTAATCTAGCCTTGGATGCAGTATACCGATTCCGGGAAATGCCGGATGCGTATTATGGGGATTGGTTGCAAGTGGCGGCAGAAGAGGCGTACCACTTCAGTTTATTGCGGGAACGCTTGGCGGCTTTTGACTGTGTTTACGGTGATTTACCGGCGCATAACGGTTTGTGGGAACAGGCGTGTAAAACGGCTGATGACGTGATGGTGCGCATGGCGTTAGTGCCACGAGTGCTGGAAGCGCGGGGTTTGGACGTTACACCGGGGATGATGCAGCGGTTGCAGGAAGTCGGTGACACGGCGACGGTGGACGTGCTGGCGATTATTTTACGCGATGAAATTGGGCATGTGCGGATTGGTTCGCGTTGGTTTCAGTATTGTTGTGAGCAACGCGGGCTGGAGGCGGATGCTACCTTTCGTCGGTTAATTCGTGGTGTGATGCAAACGCCGTTACGCGGGCCGTTTTTCATAGAAGCGCGATTGCAAGCGGGTTTCAGTGCCGAGGAGCTGGAACAGTTGCTGGCAATGGCGCAGGATTGGGATAACGCGCCAGCTTGACGTAACGGTTTAGGTGAACTACATAGTAGTGGCTTATCGCTAATAGAAAATAACAATTAGCAATAGCGCGGTTTCATAGGCTATATCAGCCATTGAAAATTTCACGTTGAAACCGATGTGTGTTTATTAGACGAGGATTGTCTGTGTTAGTGAGTATGTCCGCCGTAAGGCGTTGCGCGACGCTGTTGCTTGTGCCTGCTGCGTTTGCGTTTTCCAGCTCTTCGGCTATTGCCGCCTGTGATCAATACGCCCCGCAAGTGTTACATGCGTTGGCGAATCCTTACCAGTATGAAATTGTTTCTGCTGCCCGATCCAACGGGGTTAACCCTAATCTCCTGAAAGCGGTGATTACTGCCGAAAGCTGTTTTAGACCCAGCGCGGTGTCCAATAAGGGTGCGGGCGGTTTGATGCAATTGATGCCTGCGACAGCACGGCGTTTTGGGGTGGCGAACCGCTTTGATACCAACGAAAATATCCACGGTGGCGCACGTTATTTGCGTTGGTTGTTAACGCGCTACGGTGGCAGCGTGCCACATGCTGTCGCTGCTTACAACGCGGGTGAAGGGCGTGTGGATATGTATGGCACAGCAGTACCGTTTCAGGAAACCCAGATGTACACCCGCCGCGTGTTGAATGCTTACCAGAAATTATCCGGTGGGCAGCGTGCGCAGCAGCCCCAAGTGATTCGTGGCGGAAAGTCCGGTAGCTGTGAAGTCGTTACTCACAGTTTATACACGATTCATGGCAACGAAACCCTTCAGAACGTTGCTAAACGTTATGGGATGAACGTCAGACGTTTGGCTGCTTTGAATAAGATTTCCCGCCCTTACGCGGTTGAACACGGGCAGCGGTTACGGGTTGAGGTGTGCGGGCGTTGGGCAGAAGGCGAGCAAGCTTCGCACAGTAAGTCCGACCGCTCAGCGTTAGCTTCTAAAATTCATGAGCGCGTCGCCAAGCCAGCGGCGAACGCTAAGGACGAGCGTTGGGGATTTGATTTTTAAAGAGACGGCGCGGAGAAACCGCGCCTGATCTCTTATGCCTTCAACCGCTTGTATTTAATCCGCTGCGGGTGCAACTCGTTCCCGTGGCGGCGTTTATAGTCTTCTTCGTAATCGCTGTAATTCCCTTCAAACCACGTCACTTGCGAATCGCCTTCAAACGCGAGGATGTGCGTCGCAATCCGGTCTAAGAACCAGCGGTCATGCGAAATCACCACCGCACAGCCGGGGAAGTTGAGGATCGCTTCTTCCAATGCCCGCAAGGTTTCCACGTCGAGGTCGTTAGTGGGTTCGTCGAGCAGCAACAGGTTGCCGCCCTCTTTGAGCAATTTTGCCAGATGCACGCGGTTGCGTTCCCCGCCCGATAAATCGCACAGGCGTTTTTGCTGGGAATCACCCTTGAAGTTGAAACGTCCGCAATACGCCCGTGACTGAATTTGATAACCGCCAACCGTCATAATGTCGTGTCCGTCGGCAATTTCCTGCCACACGGTTTTATTGGGGTCAAGGTCTTCACGCGATTGATCGACGTAGGCAATTTTGACGGTTTCGCCGACTTTGAATGTACCGGCATCCGGTTGTTCTTGCCCGGTAATCATGCGGAACAGAGTGGTTTTACCCGCGCCGTTAGGGCCGATAATGCCGACAATGCCGCCTTTGGGTAGGCTGAAACTGACGTTTTCGTACAGTAAACGATCACCGAAGGATTTGCTGATGCCGTTGGCTTCAATGACGGTATCACCGAGACGCGGGCCGGGAGCAATGTAAATTTCGTTAGTTTCGGCGCGTTTTTGGTAATCGCTGGAAGAGAGTTCCTCAAAGCGTTGCATCCGCGCTTTGCTCTTGGCGTGGCGGCCTTTGGGGTTGGAACGTACCCATTCCAATTCCTGTTTCATGGCTTTTTGGCGGCCTTGCTCAGACTTGCTCTCTTGGGCAAGACGGTTTTGCTTTTGCTCCAGCCATGAGGAATAGTTGCCTTCCCACGGGATACCTTGTCCTCGGTCGAGTTCCAGAATCCAGCCAGCCACATTATCGAGGAAGTAGCGGTCATGGGTGACAGCAACGACCGTGCCTTGGAAATCTTGCAGGAAGCGTTCCAGCCAAGCCACAGATTCGGCATCCAAATGGTTGGTCGGTTCGTCAAGAATGAGCATGTCGGGGGAAGACAGCAGCAAGCGACACAGCGCGACGCGGCGTTTTTCACCACCGGAAAGCGTGGAAACATCCGCATCCCACGGTGGCAGGCGCAGTGCGTCGGCGGCGACTTCGAGGGTGTGTTCGAGGTTGTGCGCGTCGGACGCTTGCAGGATATTTTCCAAACGCCCTTGTTCGGCGGCGAGTGCGTCAAAATCGGCATCGGGTTCGGCATAGGCAGCGTAAACTTCGTCCAGCCGTGCCTGTGCGTCTTTGATGACTTTTAAGCCTTCTTCGACGTTACCACGCACGTCCTTGCTAGGGTCAAGCTGTGGCTCTTGCGAAAGGTAGCCAATATTAATGCCGGGTTGCGGACGCGCTTCGCCCACAATATCGGTGTCCAGCCCTGCCATAATGCGCAACAGGGTGGATTTGCCCGCGCCGTTATAGCCGAGCACCCCGATTTTCGCACCGGGGAAAAAGTTGAGGTAAATGTCTTTGAGGATGAAACGGTTCGGCGGTACGATCTTGCCGACACCGTTCATGGTGTAAATGAATTGCGCCATCCAAAACTCCCTGTCGCTGATGCTAAAGGGAGGGATTATGCAATATTGGGGCGGGTGGGGGTAGGAGATTATGCAGCTATGGGTAGACGATGTAGAGAGTCAACCACATCACATTGTGGTTTGAATTCTTGCACCGCTTGTTGCAGAACGCTTCTGGCGGCTGCTGGATTTTGAGCAGCGATTAACATTTCAAATTGTTGGACGTAACTTTTCAGTGCATCAATCGAGATCTGATTTTCTTGGGCGCGTAAAATTCGATGATGTTGTGTAGGTAAAACATTATCGCCGATAAGCAATTCCTCATAGAGTTTTTCACCGGGGCGTAAACCCGTAACGCGGATTTCTATGTCACCCTCTGGGTGTTGCTCGTCTCGCACTTGAAGCCCGCTGAGCTTGATCATGCGTTTGGCAAGGTCGTAAATACGCACGGGTTCGCCCATATCCAGTACGAAAACATCGCCGCCTTCGCCCATTGCCCCGGCTTGAATCACCAATTGGGCAGCTTCAGGAATCGTCATAAAGTAACGGATAATTTCCGAATGGGTTAGGGTGATGGGGCCACCTTGGCGGATTTGCTCACAGAAAAGTGGCACGACTGAACCGCTGGAGCCGAGGACGTTACCGAAACGTACCATTGTAAAGCGAGTGGTTTTACTTTCCTCCGCTAACGCTTGTAACAATAATTCTGCACAACGCTTGGTTGCACCCATCGTGTTAGTGGGACGCACGGCTTTGTCGGTGGAAATCAGTACGAAGGTTTCCACGCCGCATTGTTGCGCGGCTTGGGCGGTGCGCCATGTGCCTAGGACGTTGTTACGGATGCCTTCCAGCACGTTGTGTTCGACCATCGGAACGTGTTTGTACGCAGCGGCGTGGTAAATGGTTTGCACGCCAAAGGTGCGTAATATTTGTTGCATCCGCCCGCTATCGGTGACAGAGCCGAGTAACGGAATAACGGGGCAGTGGGTTTCAGTACGTAATTCTTGGTCAATGGTGTAAAGCGCGAATTCGCTTTGCTCAAACAACAACAATTGACTGGGGGATAGTTTGGCAATTTGGCGGCACAGTTCCGAACCGATAGAGCCGCCTGCGCCTGTGACCATGACAATCTTGTCGGTGATATTCGCTTGTAGCAGTTGAGTGTTGGGTGGGATTGGGTCTCGTCCCAGTAAGTCTTCGATAGGTATGTCACGGATGTCGCCCAAGGTCAGATTGCCGTCGACTAGATCTGTGATGCTGGGAAGGGTACGAACTTGGACGGGTAGAGGCTCAAGTGTTTGCAGGATTTCTTTACGACGTGCATGGCTTGCAGAAGGGAGTGCTAGCAGGATTTGTCCTACATCGAGCGATTCGACCAAACTAGGTAATTCATCCGGTGCATGGACTTTTAAGCCCTGTATATTAGCTTTGTGTAATGTGGGATTATCATCTATCAAGGCGACAGGACGGAATTCAGTGCTACTAGATAGGGCAGTGGCAAGTTGCATTCCTGAGTTACCCGCGCCGTAAATAATAATGCGGGTGCGGTCATATTGGCGGTTGTGTAGGCGTTGAAATTGACGGCGCATCCAATAACGGCTACCACCAATCAGCAAAAATGCAGTCCCCCAGTAAATAATGTAAATGGAGCGAGGAATGCCTTCCAAACGTATTAGAGTACTGATGAGGGATAGTGCCATTGTAGATAGCGTGACACCATGCAACACCGCTATCATCGCATCACCAGTAATATAACGGATAATGGCTCTGTATAAACCCAACCGAATGAAAACGGGTACAGCAAACAGTGGTGCAAGAATGAAAAGCCACACACCATCATTGAGTGGCGGTGTCCACGTACTGTAGCGTAATGCAAATGATGCCCAGATTGCAAAAGGAATTAATAGGCAGTCAAGAGTAAGCAAAAGGAAACGTTTTTGCCAACGCGGTAGCTGGAATAGTGGTTTGGAGAGTTTGGTTAGCATCCGGGATTCATGTGCTCATGGAGAATGGAGCAACTATAGCATGGCTTTATGAGGTAGGAGCTATACCTTGATGCGATCTCCCTGACCTTTACCAGTAATGGTTTGCAGAATATAGCGAAAGTAATTACTTAGAGTGAGGGTTTGCAGCATTTGTGCATCGACTTGGGCGAGTTTTTCGGGGGTGGACATATCAATGCCCTGTACTTGGGCGAGACCTGTGATACCGGGGAGAGCAGTGAAGACATTGAGGGATTCACGGGCTACGATGAGTTCATGTTGGTTGGGTAGGCACGGGCGTGGGCCGACCAAACTCATATTGCCCCATAGGACATTCCAGAGTTGTGGTAATTCATCAAGTTTGGTGCGGCGCAAAAAACTGCCAAATGGGGTGATGGCATTGCTGCTGGCAAGGTGGGTGGCGACGGAAGCAGTGCCAACGCTCATGGTACGGAATTTCACCAGTGTGAAAGGTTGTTGGTTACGCCCGACACGGGTTTGGCGGAATAATGGCGAACGAGTATCGAACCAACCTAGGAAGGTCAGCAGCAATAATAATGGTGAGCCGAGGATTAAGCCAACGCTGGCAAAGAAAATGTCGAGCAGGCGGGTCATAATACGTTATCCGTTTTTCTTCATGGGGAATGGGACATCCAGTCCAACTTCACGTCTGACTCTGCGGTAAATATGGTGTACGGCTATTTGTAAACCAACGGATTCCAGCACTAAGGTATCTTCGGCGTAATGAGATTCTAATTGCCAATTGGTGCGGCGGCGATAAACCCGCAAATAGGGTGTTTCCTGCGAAACTACGACGTATTCCAGCAAGGAGGGAATTTGGGTGTAATTATCGAATTTTTCTTTCAGGTCAACCCGCTTGGTTGAGCCGGATAGCACTTCGATAATGAGGATGGGGTTGGTACGGTAATAGGGGTCGTCAGTATTTTCACCACAGGCCGCCATAATGTCGGGGTAATAGGAAAACGGTTTGTCGTCGCGGGTTCTGCCGACCACTTTCATGTCAGATTGCCAGACGCGGCAGGTATCTTTGAGATGAGGTTCTATGCTGGCGAAAAAAGAACCCGCAATAGTGTTATGGGTTTCACTTGCACCTGCCATTGCGTAGATTTCACCGTCAATATATTCGCTGCGAGTATCTACGTCGCGTTCGCCTTCCAGATAGTCATCGAAAGGGATGTAGGTTTGTTTTAAAGCTGGCATTGTCATAGTGTTACCTCGCCCGTGTAAAAATGATGACGTTGCCGATTGTAGCACGCTTTAACGTTGAGATTGTAGGTAGGCTTGCGCGGTTTGGCGGAGGGCTTCATCAACGCTGACTGGGGGATTCCAGCCGAGCAGGTCGCGGGTTTTACTGATGTCAACTTGCAGATTGCCGCATAGACGTTGCGCGATGGCGCGTTTGCCAAGTAGGGTTAGGGTGATTTCGAGGAGTTTTTGAGGGATGGGGAGCAAACGGGTTGGTTTGTCGAGTGCTGCACTCAGGCGTTGCAAAAGTTGGGTGGTGGAAAGGTCTTCTCCGTCACTGACAAGGAAAGTTTGATTGGCTGCGGCGGGATGGTCAATGCAGGTGATGATCAGGTCGATGAGGTTGGGTAGGGCAACGAGGCTGCGGTGGTTGTGGATGCTGCCCAAGGGAAGAGGTATGCCTTGACGTAGCCAGTGCATGAGTTGCAGGAAATTGGCTTTAACTTCGGAGCCATAGACGAGTGGAGGGCGAATAATGACGATTTCTAGGCCGGTTTGTTGGGCGATGGCGCGTAAGCCTTGTTCGGCTTCGTGTTTGGAAAGGGCGTAGGGGTCAGAAAGACCCTCACCCCCAGCCCCTCTCCCAGAGGTAGAGGGGGGAGGGAATGAATGGTGGCTGAGCGTAGTCGAAGCCGTGAAGGGTTGACCAGGTTGGGTGGTTTCGCCGTTGACTTTGATGGAGCTGAGGAATATGAAGCGGCGCACACCTGCTTGGGCTGCTTGGTTGGCTAAATTGAGGGTGGCGGCGGTATTGATGTGGCGGAATGCTGCTAATGGGTCAGCAGCAGAATCTTTCATGATGTGGACGCGAGAGGCTAGGTGAATAATGCAGTCAACGCCCTTGAGTTTATCTAACCAGTGGGTATGGGGGGTGATGTCACCAAAGGTTGTGCGGGAGATCGGATGCGGCGTATAGCCCCGACTGCTGAGTGTTGGGCAAAGTTGTGAGCCGATGAAGCCGGAAGAGCCAGTGACTAGGATGTTCACATTAACTTAGCTTGATGTATTGTTTGGTTTGGGACGTTATTCGCTCATACAGTTGGAGGGTTTTTTGTCCCATTGCTGTTAGTGAAAATTCATTTACTGCGCGTTCTCGCGCCTGTTGCCCTAGTTTTTCACGCAGAGACGGATCAGTGAGTAACTGATTTAATGCTTGAGCGAGTGCTACTATGTCGCTCGGTGGAACGGTTAAACCAGTAACGCCGTGTTGGTTCACAAAATCAACGCCGTTGTTGAGGCGGGTGCTGACAACAGGTTTGGCGCAGGCCATCGCTTCTACTTGGACGATGCCGAAAGCTTCGGCTTGGGAGACAGCAGGCAGGCAGAACACATCACAAGCTTGGTAATAAGCGGGCAGGTCTTCGTCGTTGATTAAGCCAAGGAAATGGATGCGGTCAGCGAGACCTTCTGTTTTAGCGAGCATTTTCCATGTTTCGCTCAGTGGGCCTGTGCCACCAATCAGTAATTGTGTCGATGGTTCCAGTTGGTGCAAGGCTTTGATGAGGATGTCAAAGCCTTTGTAGTACACGTGCCTTCCAAGGGCGAAGATACGTTTTCCAGGAAATTGTTGGATAATTTTGGTGGTTTTGTGGTGAGGGGTTAGAAAGTGGGTGAGATCGAAGCCATAAGGAATGACATGAATAGGTGCTTGGTTAGCAAATTGTGAAAGTATAGGGGAACTATCAATATGAGCAGGCGTTGCAACCGTAATGGCAGATGCTGTTCTTACTGCATGGCGTAGCAAGGGGCGATAAAATCGTAATAAGGTTTTTTGACGAATAACATCAGCGTGCCAACTAATAATACGTGGAATACGGGCGGGAAGTGCCAGCGATGCCAAATGTGACATGGGGTCAGGGAAGTGTAGATGAATCAGGTCAAAGTGATATTGCCTATGTAATTGACGGGCGGTACTGATCAGTGATGGGGAAATAGCAAGGCTGCCATCTAAATTCAGGCTGGGTGTGCGGATGACTGGGAATCCATGCAGGGTGAACTCTGCACGGGTAGCATCACGACTGGGGACAAGGTGAACAAATTCCACATGGCCTTGCAGGTTAGCAAAAAGATGTTCAATGTGTTTTTGCATTCCGCCCGGAATTTCATCGTAGAACCGACCAAAACAGAGGATCTTGATTGAGGAGGGCATGTCGATGTGATGCCTTAAAATTAATATAGGGAAATTGCGCGTTGGTACAGATGGTAGGTGTGTTTGGCGCACTGTTGCCAAGTCAACTCTTGTGCTCTAGCCAAGGCTTGAACCCCTAATTTTTTTTGATATGGTAAATCTTCAGCTAATTGTTGCATAGCAATACTTAGGGCATCAGCGTTTGATGGGGAGATTTTTATGCCTCCTCCAGCTACCACTTCAGGCAGCGAAGAAGCGTCACTAACAATAGGGGGAACAGCACAAGCCATAGCTTCTAACGGCGGTAGACCAAAGCCCTCGTAGACAGAAGGATAAACTAGAGTTGTGGCACCAGCAGTAATCATGGCAAGATCATGACGTGGAATATAACCTAGCAGGCGGATTTCGCCACTATTGACAAGGGAGTTCATGGCGTGCTGAAGCTTGTGGGTATGCCAGCCTTTCATACCCACAATGACTAGGGGATAGTGTTTACGGAGGCTAGATGGTAAAGCTTGGTAGGCAGTTAATGCTAATTGTAGGTTTTTACGTGGCTCAATAGTACCGACTGTGAGGAAATAGGAGTTGTGCCGCAAACCGTATTGTTGAAGCGTTGCCTTTGTTTCAGTATCTGTTTTAGGTGAAAAAGTTTCTTCTACTCCTAAAGGAATGGCTTCAATTCGGGATGGATTAATAGAGAAGGTGCGGACAACTTCTTGTTTGATAAATTCAGAATCAGTGATAATCAGGGTAGCTGTTTGTAATGAACGAGGAAAGTATGCATTTAAAGCCCTCACTCTAGCAGTTGGATGCATTTCAGGGTAATTTAGCCAAGAAAGGTCATGGATTGTAACCACTGAAGGTCCATTAAACGGCATTAACAAATAATTAGGTTCATGGTAGATGTTGAAAGTATGGTCGTTTGCATAGGTACTAAAGTTATATCTGTGCCAGAAACGGCGTAGTTCGTATGCAAAAGGTATAAATGGCTTTATTTTACTAACTAAGTTGCTCTTGGTATGGGAGGGGGATGTATATAGATTCTTACTCCAGCCTGAGCTGTAGAAAAAATCCAGATCGACTTCGCCGAGCTTCATAAGTTCAAGTGCTAGGTTGCGGGTGTATTGCCCAATGCCCGTTAGGGGCGATAATAATGAGGTTGCATTGAGGGCGAGCTTAATCATTTTTCACACTTTCCAACATCCATAGCAATGTCTCCTGCAAGGCGGGGTATACTAGTTTTCCTATGCACGCTTCCAGTTTGCTGGGGGAACCGTACAGATACGGGATTTCGTTTTGGCGTATGAAAGCAGGATTTACCTCAATGGTTGGCTTATGTCCGGTTAAGTTACTCAAAATATCGAAGACGGCTTGGAGATTGACGGCTTTTCCTGAACAGATGTTATAGGCTTGTCCTAATCTGCCAAATTCCAGTAGTTTGATGTAAGCTGAGCAAACAGTTCGCACATCGTTGAACTCCCTTTCTACGTGTAAATTGCCTAGGGCAATCGTGGGGGTGCGCTGGGCAAAATGCCACGTCAGTTTTGGGATGACAAACCGTTTGTCGTGCCCCACTCCTGTATAATTAAACGGGCGGGCAATAACAATAGGCAACTTACTGGCAAACGTGAGTGCCATGTGTTCCATCGCCAATTTACTGGTGGCGTAATGATTTACTGGCGCGGGGCAACTGGCTTCACTGATGGGGGAGGTTGCGCCGCTACCGTAAATATTAGCACTGCTAGTGAGTAAAACCTTATTCAATGTGTAAGGTAAAGCAGCCAATGCTTTAAGCAAGTTGATTGTGCCAAACAGATTAACGCGGTAAATTTCCATTTCATCCGCATGGGTTATCGCACTGATACCCGCCAAGTGGATAACGTGGCTTGGCATAATATTGGTGACTTCCGCTGCGACGGCTTCCGCGTCTATTAAGTTAGCTGTCAAGGCGTATGGGTTGTAGCCAAGTGCCGCAGCGGCGGGGATCAAATGCCGACCAGTGAAACCATTTGCACCTGTCACCAACAATGTTTTCATGTCAGAAAGAGCATCCCTGTTGGACACGGCGCAAATCAGCATCTACCATCATCTTGCAAAGCTCCTCTAAGGTTGTTTGTGGTTCCCAACCTAGTTTTTCTCTGGCATGTGTAGGATTGCCAATTAACAATTCCACTTCAGCAGGGCGGTAGAATTGAGGGTTAACCCGAATAACTGTGTTGCCAGTAGCAGAATCAATACCAACTTCGTTCTCATTGCTGCCCTGCCACTCAATTTGTCGTCCGACGGCTTTGAAGGCCATGTTGACGAAATCACGTACACTCTCTGTGCGGTTAGTTGCCAATACGTAAGTATCGGGTTCTTTGGCTTGCAGAATGCGCCACATGCCTTCCACATAATCCTTGGCGTATCCCCAGTCACGCTTGGCATCCAAGTTGCCGAGTTCCAGCATGTCCTGTTTGCCTAAATGGATGCGGGCTACTGCGTCAGTGATTTTACGGGTCACAAATTCTAAGCCGCGCAAAGGGGATTCGTGGTTAAATAAAATGCCACTAGTGGCAAAAATATCGTAACTTTCACGGTAATTAATAGTTATCCAGTGGGCATAAAGCTTGGCGACACCGTAAGGGCTGCGCGGATAAAAAGGTGTGTTTTCGTTTTGGGGGATTGTCTGAACCTTGCCGAATAGTTCCGAAGTGCTGGCTTGATAGAAACGGATGCTGGAATCGACGATACGGATTGCCTCCAGCAAGTTTAAGGGACCCAACCCTGTAATTTGAGCCGTTGTCATCGGTTGGTCGAAGGATACGGCTACAAAACTTTGTGCTGCGAGGTTATATACTTCTGTTGCTTTGGTTTTTTGTAGCAAACGGATATTTGCACCTAAATCAGTCAGATCATACTCTACTAAGTGAAGGTTAGGGTTAGATCTGATGCCCAGTTCGTCTATCCGCCAAAAATTAGTGGAAGCGGCTCGCCGATAAGTGCCATAGACAGTGTACCCTTTGCCGAGTAGCAAATCTGCTAAATAGGCACCGTCTTGACCCGTAATGCCAGTGATAATTGCAGTTCTAGATATGTGCATGAATTCTGTTCTTGTCAAAAAGGTAAATTAACGTTCACGTAGAGCCATGAATACACTTTCCATAAGTGGGCGGAGTAAATATTCGAGCATACTACGTTCTCCCGTTTTAATGACTACATCAACGGGCATACCAGGGTTGACGCGTTCATATTTGAGTTTAAGCATTTCCGCTGGAGGAACTGAAATGCGTGCTGCGTAGTAAGGTTGTCCAGTATTTTTATCTATTAAAATATCAGCAGATACCCCGGTGGTGATGCCTTCAACTACCGGATTAACTCTATCTAGTGCTACAAAACGCACTAGAGCAGGTTGCCCCTTTGTGACCTGCTCAATTAAGTGAGGCATGATGTGCGCTTCAATAATTAGCGGATCACTTTGTGGCACAAGTTCAAGAATCGGGTCACCAGGGCGGATAACGCCACCATTGGTATGAAAATTCAAACCGACCACAATGCCATCTGTCATTGCTCGAATTTCGGTGCGAGCCAATTCATCATTCAGTGCCGCAAATTTCTCGCTCAAGTTAGCAGTATCGCGTTGAGCTTCTGCCAAGTGGGTTTCGACTTCTTTATGAAACTCTTGGGTAAGCTGGAGCTTTTTCAGTTTAGTTTCATTCAACGCTGAGTGGACACGCCCAATGTCCGCCACGTTACCACTATGTTGTGAGGAAACCTCAGCGGCAGCACGTTCTAATTCAAATATCCGGTTACGTGGTACATAACCCTTTTTATATAATGGGCGCAGGGCTGCTAACTCTTCATTCAGTAGCTTGGCCTGTTCTGTTTTGCTACGTTTTTGAGACAATAACCCTTCCAGTTGTTGCTGCAAACCATCGACAGTCGTATCCAAAATAGATAATTGCCCATCCAGAGCCTGTCGGCGGGTTTTGAACAACGCCGATTGTGTTTCAATGGCTTCCTTAACAATGGGTGTGGTTTTTTCTTGCAGAATGGGGCTGGTCTCGAAATCAGGGCTAGGTTTTCCTAATCGTTCAGCTAATAATCGCAATTCGAGAGCCTTGGCACTGACCAGTTGGGAATGAGTGATTTGCTGCTGTGCTTCAATTTGGATACGCTCCAACCTTATCAAAACATCCCCGGATTTTACTGCATCACCATCCTTAACTAAGATATCTTGGATAATGCCACCGTTAAGGTGTTGGATAGTTTTACGTTTGCTTTCTACTCCTACAGTGCCGGAAGCGGTGACACCCGCATCCAAAGGAGCTAACACAGCCCACAATAAAAAACCAACAAACCCCACCAAAATGAAAAGTACTCCTAAGCGCATGAATGGCTGAGGATTGGAGTCCGGTGCATTATCTTCGGTTTGAGGATCAGTAACTGGCTTGATGAGGGGTTTTGGAGTCATAAAACCACCTTTTTTGACAGGGGTTGGGTTGCCCATGATATTTTCATCCCGCGACAATGGGGTTAGTGCCTGCCACTGATGTAGGTTGGGCAGGGGGTTTGGGTTGTAGTGCTGCTAAAACTTGGTCGCGAGGGCCAAAGGCAGCTACAGTTCCTTCCTTCAGTAGCAACAACGCATCAGCTGCGCCCAATATACTAGGGCGATGAGTAATCAATACCACGGTTGCACTTTGTTGTTTCAAACTCAGGATGGCTTGCAACAAAGCACGTTCTCCAACATCATCTAAGTTGGAATTAGGTTCGTCCAGTACTAACAGGGCAGGGTCGCCATAAACGGCACGAGCTAACGCCACGCGTTGACGTTGCCCACCAGAGAGCATTTGTCCGCCAGTGCCAATGGGCGTGTCATATCCGTTGGGTAGGAGCAGAATCATATCATGCACTCCAGCAAGTTCAGCGGCTTTCAGGAGTTTAGCATTATCTACCTCACCAAAACGGGAAATGTTTTCCGCGATCGTGCCATCAAATAGCTCAATGTCCTGCGGCAAGTAACCAATATGCGGTCCGAGTTCGGACTTGTCCCAATCATGGATGTCAGCCCCATCAATACGCACTTTACCCATTTGCGCGGGCCATACGCCCACCAGTAATCTAGCTAAAGTGGATTTTCCTGAGCCGCTAGGGCCAATCACGCCCAAAACCGTTCCAGCAGGTAAGGTAAACTGGATGCCCCGAAGGACAGCAGCAGCAGCACCAGGAGGCGTGGCCACCAGTCCATCCACCTGCAACAGGCCACGCGGGCGAGGCAAACTGGTGCGAGGAGGATGTTCGGGGTTGCGCTCCAGCAATTCTTCTAACCGTCGATAAGCCCCTTGCGCACTAATCCAAGCTTTCCATGTCGCAATCAATTGTTCAATAGGGGCTAATGCTCTTCCCATTAAGACTGATCCGGCAATAATCATTCCGGGGGTGATTTCGTTCTCAATCACCAACAGGGCAGCCAACCCAAGGATAAGGGATTGCAACGAGATCCGCACAAATTTTGTGGTGGCGGTAATTATCCCTGCTTTTTCACTAGCTTCGGTTTGCAATCGCAGCACTTTGCGGTTGAGTACTGTCCAGCGTTTGCGCACGCCTGCTAACATGCCCATCGCTTCAATCACTTCAGCATTACGCAAACTGCCGTGGGCTTGGCTACCTGCTTGCATAGCTAAATTGTTGGCTTCTGCCAAGCGTTTATGAGTGGCTGATTCATTCGCTAATGCCAATCCAAGTAGAATAAGCACCCCTACTACTACCATAACTCCCATCTGCCAGTGGAACAAAAACACCACTAAAATATAGAGGGGAGCCCAGGGGGCATCAAAGAAGGCAAAAACACCCTGTCCAGTCACAAACTGACGGATATTATTGAGGTCAGACAAGGGTTGCTGTGGATTGCCCCTACTATTACGTAGTTGCTCTACGAAGCTGGCAGCGAATACATGAGGGGAAAATTCTTGATCCAACTGATTGCTCAAACGCACTAATGCCATGCTACGCACCCACTCTAGTGCGGCCATCAGCATAAATAGCCCCATAGTGATAATGGTTAACATCAGCAATGTGGATATGTTCATGCTGACGAGAACCCGGTCGTAGACTTGCAGCATGTAAATGGTCGGCACCAGCATGAGCAAGTTGATGACAGCACTGAATGCTCCGACACTCAGGAAGACTTTGCGATGCGCCTGTAATGCCCGATACAGCACAGAAGTCTCCGATTTGCGATTCATGGACATATTTATTTGTTTAGCCATTTGTCCACCAATACAAGGTCGGCACGTTCCAGCGTACCACAAGATGCTTCAAGTTTGAGGCGGTGAAGAATGTAGTTGTGACGTGCCTGTAGTAGGTCGCGTCGGGCTGAAAAAACTTGCTGATGGGCATTAAGTACATCCAAACTGGTACGGAGGCCAGCCTTAAAACCGCCTTGGGCGGCATCCAGAGCAACTTCACCTGAATGCACGGCTTGCTCTAAGGCATGGGTGCGAGCAATGCTATCGTTCATGCCGTGAAAGGCTTCGATGACGTGGATGTCGCTGTCTAGAGCTGCACCCCGCAGTAATGCATTGGCTTGGTCGCGTCGAGCCAATGTTTCACGGGTGACGGAGTTGACTCTTCCCCCTTCAAAAATCGGCACAGACAACTGTACACCGACAGAGCTAGGATTGTCCCTTAAGTAGCCTAAATCGGTATTGTCCTGCCATTGCCCACTGCCAACCAGCTTTAAGACGGGTAAATGTTGGCTGCGGGCGCGCTTAACCTCGTATTGGGCAACCTCCTTATTTCTGCCAGCCGCGAGGATTTCCAATGAGCTATTGCGGGCTTTGTCCAACCAATGTTGTAACTGATTGGGTTGTGGTGCGGGCATTGGAGCCTGCTCTGCTAACATTGCTACCTCTTTCAGGGATTGTCCCGTCAGTTTATACATAGCCTGTTGGCGGATATGCAACGTATCCAGTGCTTCCATTTCTTCGGCAGTGGCTAAGGCATGGCGTGCCCGTGCCTCATGGACATCGGTGATAGTGGCCTGCCCCGCATCATACATTTGCTGGGCTTGCTGTTGTTGTTCGGCAAATGCGAGCGTTTTGGCTTGTGCTAGGCCGAGAGATGCCGTAGCGAATGAAAGTTCAGCGTAAGCTTGTGCGGTACGCAAAGCCAAATCTTGCTTAGCAATAGCCTGTTCAAGATCCACTTGTACAACCCTAGCGGCTGCTTGCTTGAGAGCCAGGAAGGCTTTGCGATCATAAATAATTTGTGTCAGTGACAATGTGGTGTTTTTATTGTTGTATTCTTTAAGGCTGTCACCAGCCGTAGTTTCTAATTCCCTGCGGGTACGGTTAAGCCCGATTGTGCCACCCAGTTGGGGTAACAAAACAGACCGAGCTTGAGGTAAAGCCTCTACACCGGCTCTATGAGCAGCTTCAGCAGCAGCAAATTCTGGGTCATTGCGCAAGGCAAGATCATAGACTGTGGACAACGAAGGAGCCGCTAAAACCCCTGCACTGGCACAGAGTAGAGTAGTACTCAACCACAGACGTGAAAAAATAAGCATAAAAAAACGAAACTCCGCCAAAACTGTTGGCTATCCTACAAGTGGCGGGAGTATATACGAGATGGTCTCCTTTAGGCAATCAAGCCATCATCGTTGACAATAGTCCGTACAGCGGTCAGCGTTATCGCATCACCAAAGCCCCCCCCCACGGGGTTACTGATGTCGAGGTAAAAGGTTTCTTCCGCTTCCGCCACATTGTCGCCAATAATTTCCACGCCGATGATGGTGTAGGTGCTGCCTGCGGCGATGGTGGCTGTCCCACTCGTGGCAACGTAGTCGTTACCAGCGGTGGCAGTGCCATTGCGGGTTTGGTAAGTGACACTGGCATCAGAGGTTAATGCCGCGCCGAGTGTCAGTAAAAACCAATTGATGTGGTTGCCGCTGCCCTCGGTCGGGTTTTTTTCAACCTCACCTGCATGGGTGGGGACGCGCCCTATGCCAAGGCTGGTATCGCTGAACTGGAGGCTTTCAATATTTTTCAGCGTGTCTGTCCCGCCGCCTTGGTTATTGACCTGAAGCTGACCGGTGCTATTGCCACTGACAGTGTACGCGCTGCGGTTGCCACTAAACACCACGCTGTCAATGCCTGTGCCGCCATCCAATAGATTGTTCAGGGCATTGCCCATGAAGGTGTCGTTGCCATTTCCGCCAATGGCGTTTTCGATTTCAGTGCCAAACGCAATCGCCACATTGTTGCTGGCAGCACTCAATGCACCTTGGTAACTGGTTTGTTTTACCCCCAAAGAGCTAAACTGCCCTGCATTGAGGTTAATGGTTTGTCCCAAGGTTTGGTTGGAAAGGTCGAGAGTGTCTGTGCCGCCCGCATCCCAGAGGGTTTTCAGTTCACCACTGGTATTGCTGACGGTGTAAGTGTCATCGCCAGTACGGGTACTGGTGTTTGCTCCGTATAAATATTGAATGGCCAACAGATCATAAAGCATCGGAGTGCTGGGGCTGACGGTATCAGTATATATTCTTCCTCCGACTGAGGTATAAACATAACCCGCTCCCGTGTAATTGGTGTAAGACATCAGGCTGTACTGGTCGCTGTCTTCCATGCCCGGTAGTCTGGTATTGCTATAATCGCTGTCCTCGAAGGGGTGCTTGAGACCAAGGGCGTGACCTAGTTCATGGATCAGCACTGTAAATCCCCAACTACCGGGGGAGTAGTCTGTGTAAGCAGGATTCAGCCACACATCGCCTGCTTCTATCAGGAAGCCGTAGTCAGACGGCACATACGCCCAAGCACCCGCTTTTTCGATGGCAACCACGGGGCTGAAGGCAACCCGTATGTCGCCCACGTAGCGACCGCTTTCTGTTAGTGGGATAAAGGTAATCCGGGCTACTTCCGACCATTGTGCCAGTGCCAAGCGAAAGGCATTGCTTTGGATATTGTTGAGTGGTGTCCAGCCATAACGGGGTTCATTGTAATAACCGTAACCCGTCTCCCAATAAGCCCCCGTGGTTGGGATACTGTAAGATAAGGCAACCGGACTCCCCGTACTGGTTGACCACTGGGTTCCACCCAACAGGGCATCGATACGGTAATCGTTGGACAGGGTTGTTAGGCTCATACGGGATTACTGTTTCTGGGGTTGGATCCTGTCGAACTTTACACCAGAATCCCCCTTCATAGGAAGGGGGGCTTTGATAGGAAGAGGGGTTAAGCCGCAATTAAGGCAAAATTGACCGTACTGAAGCTTGCATAATCACTTGCAGACATGCCAACAGAGCCGATCAGCGTTACCACATCACCGGATTCAATAGCGGTGTTAGTGCCAGCTGCTGCATCAACGACCATTAATAACATCCGCGAGCTGGTGGTATCGTACATGGACACAAAGGCTTCCGTATTTACGCCCAAACCGGTGATTGTGGCGGAGCCAATGGCAGCATCAAAGGCTGCTTGGGTAGTTAAGCCCGTGGTGGCAATCCCCGTGGTCAGCTTAACAAGATCAAGCCCTGTGGTCATGGCACTGGCAACTGCATTTTGAGCAACATTTTGGATGATACTGGAGCCTGCCGCAACGGTGGAAATCCCAGTATGGAAGCCAGTTCCCGCTCCGCTGTAGTTAGTGTGGGTAGCACTAAGAGACAGGATATCCGTGGTGCTTGCCGAAGCACCAACCGTGAAGTCGCCAATGTATACGGCTTGGCTCAGTGCGGTCGTCAATGTTGCTGATGCCGCATCACCTCGTAGAATGAAAGTATCAAAACCAGAGCCGCCTGTCAGTACGTCACCAGCGGTTGCTGCCGTGCCATTAATAGCATTGGCGATGGTGTCGTTACCCGAACCACCATCAATAATGTCCCCTGTCGTTGAGCCATTCAGTATGTCAGCGTTAACTGTGCCTGTAATGGTGGTGGCACTTGTTCCGGTGCCACCTGCTAATGTCAGTGTGGCAGTGCCGCTCATGCCAGAGGCATTAATCACATCTGAGCGTACCGCGCCTGCAAAAGTAATGTTCTGACTTCCAGTGAGGGTTAGGCTTTGGGTGGTCGCTGTATCAGTGAGGGTAAATTCTGCCCCAAAGTTGTTTGTCCCACCTTGAGAAAGTAGGTTTACTGTTTCAGCACCATTGATTATTACGCCCACGGCTCCAAAGGTATTGCCTGTATTTGTACTGCCAATGTTCATATTCAGGATGTCATTGGTTGCACTACCTGCAATATTGACTGTTAGGCTGGTGTTGCCAGTATAGTGCTGAATATCGAGGCTATTAGTTCCCGCCGCATAGTTTACGATACCACCGCCCGCCATGTTGGCACCAAATTGTAATCCGGTGGCATTAAAATTATTGACGGCAACTGTACCGCTTAAGCCATCACTCAAGCCAATAACTTCAATACTGCTCACGTTGCTTTGAGTCGTTGTAGCGGCTGTTGCTTCGGTATTAGTCAGCATCAGCCGGTCATTGCCTATTCCACCGTTGATGGTATCAGCACTGGTGTATGTGCCATTCATATTGATGACATCATCGGCACTGCCGCCAGTGATTGCCATATTCTGAGTGTTTGCCGCCGCAACCGTCAGCATCAATCTCCCCGTCATGCCGGACGCATTGGCGTTGGTGATGCTAGTATCAAGGAGTGGTAAGGTCAGGTTCTGGCTGCCGGAGAAATTAACCGTGGTCAGCGATGTACCATTGCCATCGGTCAGTCCTGTCAGTACGTTCGCTAAAGAGCCATTGCTTTGAATATTAAGGGTTTCGTAACCACTTGCAGCACTACTGGTTTGCAGGGTCACAGTACCGGCAGTAACGTTACTCAACGCGAGGGTGGCAGCATCAGCAGCACCAGCCAGCTTGCTGTTAATCACTGTTGCCGTAAAGTTACCCGTGCTGTTGGTTATAGCAAAATTGCTGGGTGCAGATTGGATATTCTGGATTGTCAGGTTGTTCGCGCCGGAATTTGACGACTTGATCGTGGTTAAGCTTCCATCAGCGGTGTTAAGGTCAACAGTTACCATTCCCTGTGCTTCAACGTCAAGGATTTCAACGTTTGACAGGCTGCCGACAGTCACACCCCCTGTCACCAGTTGCGCTACCAAGGTATCGGTTCCTGTACCGCCGTTAATACTGTCGCTGTTGTTCCATGTTTGCAGCCGCCCCGCTACAGTGGTCATCAATGTAGCATCAATCGTGTCGTTGCCTACCCCGGCAGTTATATTGTCAATGTTTTCTGTGAGCCTGAATGTTTGACCGATACTCACGGCATTCACCGCATTGCTTACAGCAGTATTAACAGCCGTTGCGGTTGTCGCAGTGGCAAAGCTGGCAGCATCGTCTGTGATGGTTGCCAACCAACTGCGAGCCGAGGCCGCTGCCGCAGTGCCAGCATAGCCAAGGGTTTCGGCGGTCGTATCAATAGCTGCGGTGAATGCTTTAGATGCAGCTAATTTGTTGGCAATGGCGGTAGCATCGGTACCTTGCGCACTGTAAGTCAATTGCAGGGCGATGCTGGCAAAGGTTTCAGTCCCTGCTTGCAGTTTGCTTGCCCAAGCGTTCAGCCCCGCGAGCTCAGCGTTTCGCCCAAATAAATTCAGGTACAGGTTGTTGACAATTTGCGTGTAGCTTTGTCCGGCGTATAGTGCAGCATATTCTGCTGAACCACTGAAACCTGCTGCAATAGCAGCCAGTTGTGTTTGGGTTGCGACGGTAGTACTGGATAGTTTGCTTTCCCAATACTGGAGACCCAGAGGGTCAGCCGGGCGGTTAAAGTAAGCCACATACAGTCGCTGTACGCTATCGGTATTGATTGTTGCCATGATAGAAAGCCCCATTCTATTGTTTTAAACATGATATTGGTGTGTCTCAAGCTTACTATAGAATGAACTTATTGACCTGTATGACTGCTTAATGACTGGCGGTCATGTGGGCTAGGTTTTCAACCCATGCCAGTTGTTGGGGAAGGCAAACGCGCTGGAGGTCGTAGTGGGCTTTGGCAAAAGCCCGTGCGTTTTTCCCCAAAGCAGCCCGTTTTTGTGGGTCGGCAAGCAAGCCACACACGCTTTCGGCAAGTTCCGTCGAGTTAAAAAAGTCAACTAGCAAGCCCGTTTTATTATGTTGGATAGCCTCATGCAGGGGGGGGGTATCACTGGCGACAACTGCGCAACCCGCGCTCATAGCTTCCAAGAGGCTCCAGCTTAGCACAAAGGGGTAAGTTAGGTACACATGCACGGTTGAAATTTGTAGCAGGGGGATAAAGTGCTGGTAAGGGATGTGGCCGAGGAAGCGTACCCGTTGCCAATCTTGATCGCTAATTTGCGGGCGCACTTCGTTGATGAAAAGGTTTTTCCAAGTTTCCTCGCCTGTGGGTTTACTGCCGTAGCTGACAGCATCCCCACCGACAATCAGGATGGTGGCGCGGGGGCGGCGGCGCAGGATTTCTGGCAATGCCCGCATAAAACGATGGTAGCCCCGGCTCGGCTCTAGGTTGCGGTTGACGAAAGTGATCACTTCGTCATGGCGGGTCAGCTTGAGGCTTGTGCCGCTGCCGTTTTGCAGGGTCAGGCTGACTTGGGGGTTGGGGGCGACGGTGTTGGTGTCTATACCGTCATGCACGACGGTGATTTTGCTGCGGAAGGGTTCAGGGAAGGTGCTGGCTTGCCAGTGGGTGGGGGAAATGCCGCTATCAGCAACGGCAAAATGCAACAGGTTGTTGAGGTTTTTTAAGTGCAGCCGACAACCATCCCCTGTGGGGTCGGTGCTGGGAAATTCCGGGTCAAAGCCCGTGTCAGTGCCTTGTGGCAGGTAATAAAACTCACAATAAATGCCGAGTTTGGCAGCGGGCCACACCTCTTTGAGGAATAGGCTTTCCCCCCAGCCGTGGTGCGCAACAATGACAGTGGGGGAGAACCCGCTGGCTTTGAGTTGCAACGCAGCGCGGAAGCAGGCTTCGGCACGGATGGTTTTGGTCTCGAAATCGCTGATCCACGGGTGCACCCCCGGTGTGGAGCCACGGCTGGCGGTGTAAGGCACGATCCGCACCCCTTGCCAAATCTCGGTTTGGGTAGGTTGCAGGGTCATCGCCACAACGTTATGCCCTTGCCGTGCTAGGGCGGGTGCTAGGGCTTTGAATTGGCCGGGAAAGTTTTGGTGGATAAACAGGATGTTCATTGTCAAGGTGATGCCGTTATCGGCAGTGCGAGAGGTTAAGCAGGGAAATGCGCTAAGGCGAGGTCGCGGAGTTGCGCTTCGGGGAGGGCTTGCACACTGGCTAATGCCCAAAGGTCATAATGGGTGGGGCGGCTTCTGCTGGCGATGCTGCTAAATCCAGCGGCTTGCAGGGTGGCGGTCAGCACGGTTTGGGTAAAACCGCAACGGTGCGCCATATAGAGGTTGCCTTGTGCGAGTGCGGGGCGATGCCCGTACAGGATGTCTAGGGGGGTGATTGGCCCTGCGGGGGAGGTGTAAGCAGGTTCAGTCAGTTTGTTTTGCGCAACGAGGGTGCAGACGGATTGGAGATCAGGGCAAGTGATGACAGCAAAGCCATCGGTTGACAAGACCCGTTTGAACTCGGCTAACGCGAGCGGAACTTCGTGGGGGTAAAGGTGTTCAATATTGTGTGACGAGAACACAGCGTTGACTGAGCCATCAGCTACCGCTGCCATATCCGTCATTGTGCCAATAATATCGGGCGCAACAGATGCATCAATGTCAAGGCGCACCTCAACCCACTGCGCGGTGTTAAACCCAGCGGTGGTGCGGTCTTTGCGTTTCTGCCCACACCCAACATGCAAAAATCTTTTCATAAAAGGCTTATTTTTCCAATGAGCTATTTTCGAGAGTTTTTTATTGAAAAACAGAAAAGCCCACCATCAAAGACGGTGGGCTTATTTGGACTACTTGATCAGCTTACGCCTGAATCCCATACCTTGTGGGCAGAGGACTTTAAAGGATTAGCCGATAGCGGTGATATTGCCTCCAGCAAAGGTAAAGCCAGTCGCAGTAGACGTAACACCAGTCAACTGGATAAGCACATCGTTTGCACCAACGCCTGCGACGGCATCAGTTACAAACATATAGCTATCAGCACCTTCTTGCCAAACTACGGCTCTGTTGGCAGCACCACCACTCAAGGCCGCTTCAGCAGCTATTAAGTGTTGTGCAAAAGTAGTGTCAGCAGCGTTGAATGTTAAGAAACCCGCTGCACCAACAGTAGCAACACCCGCAGCCGCTGCGTTAGTTTGAGTACCAACAGCAAGTGCCGCAGCGAAATCAATCACGCTATCACCACCGAGGCGATAGTCAGTAATAGTATCGAACACCGTCGTGCTTGGTGTGGCATTGTCTCCAGGGGTGAATACAAAAGTATCAACACCTGCGCCACCTGTCAGCACGTCCGCGCCAGTGCCACCAGTGATGGTGTCATTACCGTCGCCGCTGGAGATGGTATCGTTGCCAGCACCGCCATTCAGTACGTCAACACCAGCACCGCCACTCAGTACGTCAGCAGCACCACCACCTGTCACGTTTAATGACAATGCAGCATTGGTCAGACCAGCCGTCTGCATATTCAATCCAGTGGTTGCTCCTGCTACAAGAGCATTATCAACCGCATTGATTGTCAGGATTTCATGGGTAGCAGCGATTGTAGCCGCACTAGTACCGTCTGCTGCCGCAGTGCTGTTGACCAAGGCATCAACAATGGCATTGTTCAACTCCAGCGTGCTGCTTACTGCTGTTGCAGTGTCATTCGTGAAGCTGATAACGCCAACGTTGGTGATGTTCGCCAAGTCGCCTGCTGAAACAACAGCCGCATTACGAACTTCCAGAATGTCAATATTCGCACTGTGCCCTGCCGTCGTGCCGGATGTTTGCGTGCCGACCACTACAGATGCTGTTGTTTGGTCTGCACCACCATCAATCACAGATGTGCCGTTGATGTTGACATCAGCGAAGACAAAGCGGTCAGCGGTCATTACTGTGCCAGCCGTAGCACTGGTTTCTTGACCGTTGTAGCTGAAGGCATTGTTAGCTGCCAAAGCGCGAGCATCAATGGTAGCACCCACGTTTGCAGAACCAGCGGCAGTCGTTGAATCATCGTTGTCGTTGATGATGGCGATCATGCTGCCGTTTGCGCCGTTGTTGTCAACCAGCAGGTCAGTCAGTGTCAGGTTGTAGGCGTTGGTTGCCAGCAGCGCATTGTTGCTTGCTACACCATTGCTAATCAGGCGGATGGTTTCCATGCCAGTGACGTTAGTCCACTCGGATGCACCCAAGCTGATAGCAACGCCGTTGCCGTCAATAGCCAAGGTATCGCTACCTGTGCCGCCTGCAACAGTGTCGGAGATAGTCAAGCCAGCACGGGTGTCGGCAAGCATGTCGAAGATAACAGTGTCGTCGCCGCTACCCATGGTGATGCTTTGCGCACCTGTTGCACTGTTGAAGTTGTTGCCAACACGTACAACCACATTGCTGCTCATGGCAGAGGCATTGATGGTTGCAGCACTGAGGCGTTCAGCAGCACCAGCCACAATGTCAGTAACCACGTTAGTATCACCAGTGCTTGCACCAGTCGTGTCGAAACCGAAAGCATTAGCAGTTGCATCCAAGTTCATGAATGTGCCGGATGTGCCGCCTGCCAGTGTGACGCTGGTATAAGCTGTACCATTGCCTTGAGCCGCACCCGCCAGATAGCCGTCAGCAGCCAAAAGAACAGTGTTGGACTCATTGTCGCTGTCAGTCAGGGTCAGGCTGGTCACCGCGTTAGTAGTGCCAGCATCTTGTGCAGTGCTGAAAGCTGAAGTGACACCAGTGCTGTTCAGGGCGCGGTCACTGTCCGTGTACAGTTGGAAGTTGAAGCGGTTGTCGCTGTTCACGCCGTTGGTGATGGTCAGGTTGACCGCTGTTACGCCGTCAGCCACATCCAAGTCAACAAAGTTGTCAGTCAGTGCATTGTTAGCAGCCGCTGGAGCAGCCAGCGTGGTGCTGCCAGAGTGGGCGATGCTGATAGTATTGGCTTCATTCGCGCTCAGGTTAACCACGTTGTAAGTGGTTGTTTCACCAGCTGCGGCAACAAATGCATTGTTGGTATGATCACGCAGCTCAATGGCTTGGTCACCTTCGGCTTCGTCAGCACGTAAAGCTAAAACGTTTGCAAGACCAACGTCATCCGCAGTGTTAAGTATTAAGTCAAGCACCTGCCCCGCCAGAAGTAGTATCAGTGTTCCACAACTGGATGTTCTCAACGCCAGTGACATTGTTGCCAGCGGTATTGAGGGCGATGGTGTCAAGTGTCGCGGCAGTGCCGTTGCTCAGGCGCAGGGTATCAGTGCCAGCACCGGTAGCGATGCTGTCATTAGTGCCGATTTGCTCACTAACGCGGATAGAGTCATTGCCAGTGCCGCTGGTCAGGGAGAATGCGACGTTGCCGTTAGATGCGCCGTCTGGGGTGGCAGTCATCACGCCATTAGCCAGTGTGAAGGTCAAGTTGCCAGTCAAAGCACCCGCCGCCACTGTGGTCAGTGAGCCTGCTACGTTGGTTTGACCGCCGATAGTCATGTTCTGGCTACCGTTGATGGTCAATGTTTGCAGGTCTTCTGCACGTAAAGTGGTGATGGTGTTAGCAGAACCAGAAGAAACCAGCGTCAAAGACTCAATGCCTTGATCCACCGTGCCGTCACTCACGTTTTCTTGCACAGTCAGTGTGGCAACGTTGACGTTGCTCAGTGTCATAGTGCTGGCATCTGCCGCACCAGAAGCCCCGCCGTTAGTGAACAGGAAGGAAACGTTTTGTTGTGCGTTGTTGGAGTCCGTGAGGGACATCGTAGTCGGCACAGCCTTCATGTTGTCAACAGTCGCAGTAGCAATACCATCGCTCACGCGGGTGATATTGACCGCTGTTGGCGCAGTAGAGTCTTGCAGGTCAAGTTCGTTAACCGCGCCAGCACCAGAGCCAGTGAAAGCCACGTTAACGGTTGAGATGCCGCTGAGCTTAGGGGTAACGATCGTGCCTTGCGCGCCTGCGTTCAAGCCATCAATATTGCCTAAAGTGGCATTCAGGGTTGCGTTAACGCCCGCGCCAGTCAGGGTGTCTTCATCTTGCAGTGCGTTGATGCGTGCGTTGCCTGCTGGGGTATAAACCAAGCTGGCATTGAAGACGTTAGCGGTTGCATTGTCTGTGCCGTTGGTGAGGGTGAACGTAGTGCCGTTGGGCGTGGTGCCACCGCCGTCAGTTGAGCCAGCAGCCACAGCAGCAGCTACAGCAGCATTCAACGTGGCAGCAGCCGTTGCAGTCGCCAGTGTCGCTGCATCAGTAACAGTAGCTAACCAGCCGCGTGCGGAAGCAGAAGAACCTGTGCCTGCGTAGCCAGTGATCTCAGCTGTGGTGTCCAGTGCTGCGGTGAACGCTGTAGCTGCGCTCAGTTTGCTGGCAATCGCGGTAGCGTCAGTGCCTTGAGCACTGTAGGTCAGTTGCAGCACTAAACCTGCGAAGGTTTCAGCACCACTGGCTAAACGTGCTGCCCAGTAAACTTCGCCTGCGGGTTCCGCAGAGCGACCGAACAAATTTTGGTAGGCTAACTGAACAATTTGTGCATTGGTCAGGCCGGTATACATATTGCTGAACTCGGTGGAAGCACTGAAGCCACTATGCGCCAAAGTGGTCAGTTCTGCTTGAGTTGCGGCTCTGTCTGCTGGCAACTTACTTTCCCAGTAAGCCAAGCCGACCGGATCTGCCGGGCGGCTGAAGTAAGCTGTATACAGGCGTTGGACTGCATTGGTATTAATACCCATAATTATTTAACTCCAATTTGGTTGAAACAATGGTCTCGACGGTAGTAAGCGTAGACAATCTTTCTCGAAAAGTAAATTGCATTGTTCACTTAACTAAGTACTATTCTAGTACGAATTTAGGTGCATTTTCTAAACATGTCCCTGATGATATTGCATTACATCCTTAGGATCGCCTAGATAATACTGCATCTGTATCCAGATTACAACAACCCGTCCGACTGTCGCTAGATTACAACACTCGCAGATGTTGTCAAGCGATTATGGCAGTGCAAGATTATGTCCACAAGTCTTTGATGGTTTTTTCTGACAAACGTCATTTCTTAGTTATTTCGCGATAATGAGTGATAATCAGTGGGATTTAGCCAATATTGGCTGCCATCTACTAAGGTTTTACCGACAATTGAGCTGTTTTTCCCCCAATCCACCCGACAAGGCTTTTCACGGTGTAGCTGCCAGCCGTGGGCAAATAATAGTTCCACTAACCGCCCTTCGATCGGGCGGCTATGCGTAGCGACCATCAGCGAGCGCACATGGGTATTCACCCAGTCAATCTGATCTTGTAGCAGATCGGCTTCCGCGCCTTGGATGTCAATGTGCATAAAGTCGATTACGCCCAGCCCATCCAACAAAGTGTCTAGCCGACGGCAGGGTATCGCGTTGTGTTTTAGTGTTGTCCCCCGGTAGTCGGTTTCCTCTGCATGGGCACTGGCGGCTGCCCCCATGTCATCCACTGCCGCTTCTGGGAACCAGATTTCGCCGTCATGCGTCCACACCGCGCCGTTAAAGAGGCGGGTGAAACTAGACCCTAGCTGTGCATCTTCCGCAGTGGTGGCAGAGGGGCGTAATTGGTTGGTCACTAAGTGTTGCTGCATGAGCTGGAAACGGCTGGCGGATGCCTCAACCCCCACCAGTTTCAGCTCGGTGATCCCTTGGCGTAAAGCGAGTATACCCGCTAACCCAATCCAAGGCCCCCAGCCTGCGCCAATCTCAACCGCACAAAAACTAGCGTTGCCGCGACTACGCCGGAGCGCATCACATACTGCCACGTACTCGATGCCCTCGGCATGGAAGCCATCGTCCGGGAGTGGCATGGTTAAGCGTTGTAGGTTGAGGCTGCCGGGTTGTACAAAAGGTACACTACTGTATAAAGTCCTGACACCGAATCCGTCGGTGTAACCTGTGGCATCGGTACTGGCAGTAACAGGGGTGTATTGCTCTAATAAGGTGCTATCCCCCGCTTCATAACCGGGGTAGATTTGCAGCGGGAATGCCTCATTGTTGGCGTTATCCGTTAATACACTGCATACTCGCTGGCAGGCTCTTTTGAACACGTGCTTCATCATAGTGTGATATTTCCGATAAGTTGTTGAGTGCTTTCTTGCCAAGTGAGCCAAGGCATCCCTCTCGACTGGGGGGCAAGCCCTGCAACATCTAGGGACAGCCATTGCTGGATAGTCGTCGCTAGGGCTTGTGGTTGCAGGCCATGAAAATAATGGGCGTATGCTCCAGCGACTTCTTGGAATACCGGCAAGTCACGGGCAATGATAGGTAGCTTGTGTTGTGCTGCCTCAATCAGCGGCAGGCCAAAACCTTCCCCTTCGCTGGCGGCGATCAAACAGGTACTGACCGCATAAACCTGTTGCAGGTATTCATCACTGATACCTTCCAGCCAAAACAGGCGTTGACCGCCCTCGGCGTGGCGACGTAGCCGTTCTACCAAAGTATCCACCAGCCAGCCATGCCGCCCCACTACCACAAGGTTGATGTCAGCTTGTTGTTGCCATAACAACTCAAACGCCGCCAAGGTTTGAGCGTGGCCTTTGCGTGGCTCGACTGTTCCAACCATTAAAAAGGTGGGTTTACTGCGTAGCAGTGCTAGTACTTGTGATGCATTGTCGGGTAATCCGTTGCTAGGGAGGCTGTTTTCAATGTCTGCCCCTAAGTGGAAGCTGTGGATGCTAGGCTGAGTCAGGCGGGCTGATGGGTGCTGCTGCAACCAGCCGCGCAGGTCGTTGGCAACGGCAGCAGAAATGCAGTGCAGTCCATCTGCCACGGTGGCAATATTGCCCAGCCAAGCTCCGAAGGTTTCCGCAATGCCTTGTGGCCACCATTTTGGATGCTGCAAAGGCAGGATGTCGTAGACAATAAAGTGGAGGCGCACGCCGCGTTGGCGCATTTGCTGGTGCAGGCTGTGCACGGCAGGGGAAATGTGCAGGTTGAGGTCAAGATCTAGATAAGTGTCATCTTGGCAATAGCCAACTGGCATGTCTTGGCTGCCCCAGTCTTGGGTGCCGATGGCGAGGTTATGGGTAAAGGCATTGGCGTAGCAATAGCCCACGCCATCGAAGTAGATGGGTCTGACAGTTGTGCCGGGGGGGGGGGCTTTGAGAAGCTCCAGCAAGATACTGCGGATGACCCGCTGAATGCCGGATTTGGCATCACGCCGCACCAAGTCGGAGATGTCAACCAGCAGTTGCTGTCCTGTTGGGTTGCCTAAGTTGAAGGCGATGGTTTCGGCGGTTTGCAGCAGGTCGCGCTCACTGGGTGTACCTAGTGCCGGGGGGATGGCTGCAATGGCTTGGATAAGGGCTGTTTCCGTCACAGCTTGGCATTGGCGGCGCGGCGCGGCTGGGGCAAGGGTTTCCAATGCTTGCAAGGCGCGTTGGGCGGTCTTATCCCATGAAAATTGCAGGGCTTGGTGTTGCCCGTGTCTGCGTAATTGTTGCCGGAACTCAGCATCCGTCAAGGCTTGAGCCATTTTTTCCATGATGGATTGGGGAGAATGCGGGTCAAACAAAGCCGCGTCCCAACCAATGACTTCGGGGATGCTGGTGCTGTTAGCACCGATGACTGCTGCTCCACAAGTCATGGCTTCCAAGGCAGGTAATCCAAAGCCTTCGTGTTTGGAGGGGAAGACAAACAGGGTGGCAGCAGTGTACAAGGCGACCAGTTCGGATTCTTCCACGTGACCGGCAAGGATCAGCTCACTATTGGCTAGTCCGGCCTGTTTGCTGTATTGCCGCAGTTGTCGGTCTAAGCCTTCACTGGATTTGCTGGCGATGACCAGTTGGTGTTGACGGCGTAGTGTGGGGGGTAATAAACCGTAGGCGGCGATCAGACCGTCAAGGTTTTTACGCGGATCAAAGCCACCTGGTGCGTACAGGATAATATCGCGGGTAATGCCCAAGCGTTGACGCAACGTCGTCAGCACTGATTCCGGTTCTGGACATGGCTTGAAACATGCGTTGGCAGCGGTTGAGATATTAATGACACGCTCAGGGGAGAGGCTCAGTGTACTGATCGCTTCTTGGCGTGAATGGGCTGAAATCGCCAGCAACATATCCGCTTTTTGGAGTGATTGTAGCTTGCGTTCATAATATTGTCTGCTGCTAACAGTAGACAGGTAGGTGTCGGGGTTCAACCAAGGGATTAGGTCGTACAGCACCACAACTGTACGGAAAGGGGATGCGATTGCGCCAACGGCAGTGCTGGCATCGTCCAAGTAGCCTTCAAACAGGCTGGTGATAAGCACAATATCAGGTTGTAGTTGTTGTAAAAAATGTTCACGGATTAGCTCGGCGGTGTGAGTGCGCCAAGCGTTTCCAAGAGCGTTTTCCGCGATTGGTGTCGGTACGGCAAACAAGCGGATACGTTCTGGTGGGATCAATCCCGCAAATTCCGCACGCAGTGCGTCGATACCTGAGGGGAACGCAGTGTTGAGAGTCAGCCAAATGTCGTGGTTGGTGGTATTGGCAGCGATGGCTTTAGCCAGTGACAGGGAGTAACGCCCGATACCCCGGAAGCGGCTTTCTGTTTGTGCGCCTTGGAGGTCAATGACAATCCGCATCAGGGTTTTCCTCCGGTGCTGATGGCTTGTTTGAGTGCTGCGTAGAGGCGGGCAGCACGGGGCGAAAGCCGTGCTGCTGTTGATATGCCACCACTGATGGGGGGCGGGGCACTGGTCGGCCAGTTACCAAGAGCCTTCGACGACGGTTGTTTGCCGAGCCTAAAGACTGTCTTGATGCGTTGTGCCATTGCTGTTGATTGGCGTAATGGGCGGGTAATGCGCCATGAGCGGCTGTTTATTAGGTTGCGGATATACGCTTCGGCTTGTGCGGCACGGGCTTCGGCTTGTGCGGCACGGGCTTCGGCTTGTGCGGCACGGGCTTCGGCTTGTGCGGTACGGGCTTCGCCTTGATTGAAGACATCTAGGCATAGGGATGAGTTTGCCGTTAGATGGATGTCGTCGAAGACATTGGGCGGTGCGGCGAAGGCCGCTGCCAGTTCCGTGTGTTCTGGTGCAAGGTAAAAGCGGTTTAACCCGTCAAAGTAGGCAAATTGGTAGCCAGCGGTATCCAGTAAGGGTTCCCAAGCAGCATGGTCGGTCTCGGATGAGCCGGGGATGGTGGCTTCTATGACAATGATCCAAGGCCGTAGGGTGGTGCTGTCCCAGCCTTTGAGGATTTGCCCTTCCAGTCCTTCAGCGTCAATTTTTAGCCAGTGGATTTCTTTACCTGCCCAAGGAGCCAAAGCGGCATTGAGCGTGGTACTGGTGACTTGTAGGCACTGGTGGTCGAACCCTCGGGTTGCGTGGTGTTGTTGGGCGTAGGCAGCAACCGCAGTGCTAAGTCCCGTTTCGGGGATGACATTGAGTTCAAGGATACCCTCGCTGTCGGACAGGGCGATTTCCAGTACGGTTTCATCCGGGCGGTCTTGGCGGAGCATTTGCGCATAGGCGGGCACTGGCTCAATGTGGATGCCACGCCAACCGCGTTCGTAAAAGGCTTTGCTGACCGAATCAATGATGGGGTGTTGCGCACCCACATCAACGTAACAGCCTTTTTCAATGTGTTTTAAGGCACGCCAAAGCATGACATCTTCAAAGTTTTGTGCGTAAGAGATAAAGGGCATGGTTATTTTGGAGCGAGGATTATATTCATAAATTCACCATCCTGTATAAAGACCTCGATATCAAGTCCGGCTTGTGATGCAAGGATGGTGCGCGATTTCCCTAGGTAGAAAAACAGGTGGAAGCGGGTAAATTCGTAGAGGTACTCAAAACAGGGGGTCGCATGAGACATTTTCCCATCGCTTTTGAGCAGGCTGCGCATTATGCTCAGCTCGCGTGCTGGGTGTCGTAAATGTTCCAGTACATTGTTGGAAAAAATGCCGTCAAACCGCATGGCGGCGAGTTCTTCCATGCGTGAAATGATATGGGACGAGTGAGTGGTGGCGGAGTTGTGAGGCTCATAGCCGTACACATCCCAGCCTTCTTGCCGTAGTTTTTCGATGGTTTTTGACCATGCCCCGGCTCCCCAGTTGAGATATATCCCATCTTTACGGGGTTGCAGGGCATGGAAAGCCCTGATTTCTTGTGCAGTGGAATCACCCTCGGTAAACAGTTGGTAATGCCATTCGTAGTCCCTTGATAGCTCGGCTTCTGATAGCCGCAGCATTTTTTCATCCCCAAAAATGAGGTCGCATTCGGGGCATTGGTGGCGGGTCAATGTGCCTCCCCCAAAAATGCAGGCAGTCACCCACTCATTGAACGCGCTGACCTCATTGTGGTGACCGCACAATGGGCAAGTCATATGGCTACGGGGGGGGCGTTGCCGCTCAAGTAGGTCAACCATATCCCATTTGACGCTGATTTGGTGGTGTAAAAGTTGCCGCTGGTTCTGGTTTGCCATGATTTTCATGGCTTGAAGCGTTGCTGTTAGTCCGTCAAGCGGTTTTTCTGTGCCTTGCTGTTCCATTAGCCGTTTGAGTGTCGCCTGCCGGATGGCGGTAATGCCAAAGAGGCCAAGGAGCCAGTTGGTGAGTTTAGCCAGCATTATGGGGATTCCTGTGTAGGGTAATGCGTGGTTCGAGCCAAGTACAGCCCGTGAAAATGGGCTTATCGATGTTGACTACTGTGAAAAGCAGTGCCAAGTCCCGCCATTCGTAATTGTTGCCCAAATGCGTTTCGTGATCGGTCAAAGCAGTAGTGATAGAGTAATGCCCAGGGCCTAAATTGGCAGGGAAGGTGAAGTGGTATTCTACTGAGTCCCCTGCATTCACGTCATTCAATGGTTTATCCATGTGATGGGTATTGGTACCATAGATGGTTTGTCCTAGGCGGTCTTTGATCAAATAGCCTACGATCATGCGTGGCAGTGGCTGATGGATTTGTATACTGAGGCATAAGGTTAAGATTTCACCCACGTTGACTGTTTCCACGACCACACCTGCTGCATTCAGCAAGGTTGTCTTAATGACGTTGGCTTCGTTTGTGCCTGAGACAGTTTGTACCCGCCCGTCACGTAGTTGTTTTTGAGTAACCGTTGTGTTTTTGCGTTCGGCTATCAGTGCGTTATAGAAATCCATAATTGTTTCAGGTTCGCCTTCTAGAGCCACGCTGCCTTGATCCAGCAGGATTGCGCGGGTGCAAATGGATTGAATGGCGGCTTTGTCGTGAGAAACAATCAGCAAGGTAGTGCCTGCCTTGGCAAATTGGCGGATACGTTCGAAACTTTTGTGTTGAAAATGGGTGTCCCCAACGGATAACGCCTCATCTACAATGAGTACGTCAGGGCGGTGGGCAGTGGCTACACTGAAGGCTAATCGCATTTGCATCCCACTGGAATAGGTTCGGACGGGTTGGTCAATGTATTCGCCGATTTCGGCAAAAGCCTCAATTTCAGGCATCAGGCGGATGAGTTCCGCCACGCTGTGACCGAGTAATTGACCTGCCATGAGAACATTTTGGCGACCGCTGAAGTCAGGGTGGAACCCCATGCCTAGCTCAAGCAGAGCGGCTACCCGCCCACTTATGTGTACACTGCCAGTGGTGGCTTGCGCTGTGCCTGTAATGAGTTTGAGTAGAGTACTTTTGCCTGCTCCGTTGATGCCGATAATACCCACAGCTTCACCGGGAGAAATAGCGAAATTGATGCCTTGTAATACCCAGTGCAGTTGATGGCGAGGCTTATGGGATGGGAGTATCCATTCAGCCAGCCTCGCCCAGCGATTGGGGTATTGTTTATAAGCTTTTCCGAGATTAGAAACGAGGATATTGCCCATCAGAGTTCATCCACCATTTCGCCGGAATGTTTGCGGAACAGGCGCAATCCTAATAGACAGAGGAGAGTTGCCCAAACGGCTGGATACCATAAAGCCCACCAATTGGGTGCTTGAGCACTGACCAGAACTTGCTGGTATGCACCGATGATAGAGGCCATTGGATTGGCTCGCATAAGGCTTTGTACCGTTTCGGGTAGAATTGAGCTGGAGTAAACAATAGGGGTGAACCAAAACCAGAATTGCAGGAAAATACTGAAAAACTGTCCTACATCCCGGAAAAAAACATTCAGTACCCCCAGTGTCATACCTAAACCAATAGCCAAGGTAATTTGTAGAAGCAGGACGGGAATGATGCCAAAAAAAATCCATCCCGGAAAGTTGCCACTGATGATCAGGAATAGCGTGAATAGCACGAAAATAATGCTGAAGTTCAATACGGCACTGAAAACGACAATAATCGGTAGGCTTAAACGGGGGAAGCTGATTTTTTTCAGCAAGTTGGCGTGCTCTAAAAAGATATTTTGCCCACGTCCTACAATTTCAGCGAATAATCCCCAAGCCAAAATGCCAGCACAGAGATAGATACTATAGGCAAATGCATTATCCACGTTTGGCAGGCGGGTTTTCATTACCTCTGAAAATATGAGCGTATAGATGCTAATCATGGCCAGTGGGTTGAGTATTGTCCATGCTGCACCCAATAAGGAATTTTGGTATTTTAGCCGGAACTCCCGTTTCACGCTTTCTAATATAAATCCCCGATAGTTCCAAAGTGCTGTTGTAATCATTATGGGGGTGTCACCTTACTGAAGTAAGCTTTTGATAAGTTGGGTTTTTTCTGCTACGAGTGCTATGCTGCCACGACCTTCCACATTCAGACGCAGCATGGGCTCGGTATTGGAGCCACGTAAATTAAAACGCCACTCCGCAAACTCCATGCTGAGGCCGTCAGTCATATCAGTAAGTTGAGGCGCATGTTTCAAGAAGTGCTGATGGATTACATTGATACTAGTTTGGGTATCCTGCACTTGAAAATTGATTTCACCACTGCATGGGTAGGCTGCCATGCGTTTGCCAACCAATGATGATAGGGGTTGACCGGTGGTGGATAGCATCTCTGCTACCAACAACCATGGAATCATGCCGCTGTCACAATAGGCAAAGTCGCGGAAGTAGTGGTGCGCACTCATCTCACCACCATAAACGGCATCTTCCAAACGCATCCGCTCTTTGATGAAGGCATGGCCTGTTTTTGATTGGATGGGAATGCCGCCATTTGCCCGTACAATATCAAGGGTGTTCCATGTTAGGCGTGGATCATGGATGATTTTTGTCCCCGGCTGCTTGTGCAGGAACGCTTCAGCCAGTAATCCGACGATGTAATAGCCTTCAATAAACCCACCGTTCTCGTCAAATAAGAAACAGCGGTCAAAATCACCGTCCCAAGCAATCCCCATGTCCGCACCGTGCTGGATGACTGCATTGCGGGTATCTGCCCGGTTTTCGGGCAACAACGGATTGGGGATGCCATGAGGGAATGTGCCATCCGCCTCGTTATGCACTTTGATAAAGGTAATCGGTACTTGCAGGCGTTGGAATTCCATTTCCAGTGCGTCAACTACATGCCCTGCCGCCCCATTGCCCGCATTAACCACCAGTTTTAGTGGCTTAAATTTCTCTAAGTCAACATAACCGAGCAGGTGTTGCACATAATGGGTAAGGCAGGATTGTTGGGTCAGTGTGCCGCGTTGCGTGACAGGTGGAAATTCGTTGGCTTCTGCCAAGCGTTGAACAGCTTTCAGCCCGGTATCACCACTGATGGGTTTTGAACCTTCGCGCACCAGCTTCATGCCGTTGTAGTCTAACGGGTTATGGCTGGCCGTTACTTCGATACCACCGTCCACCCCAAGATGAAAAGTGGCAAAATAAATTTCTTCCGTACCAGTTAGGCCAAGGTCGATGACATTGACCCCTGAATCCATCAAGCCATCAGCTAAGGCAAGCTTTAATGCCTCAGAAGTTAGGCGCACATCACCACCAACCACTACTGTCTTTGTACTCTTCGCCACCCCTAGCCATTCACCATATGCACGTCCAATCCGGTAAGCAATGGCCTCGTTTAACTCACTGCCAAGTTTACCGCGAATATCATAGGCTTTAAAACAAGTCAGTTTATTCATGAGCTGAGTCGCCCGTATTGGTCTGAAAACCGTACAATGTCGTCTTCCCCAAGATAGCTGCCTGATTGAACTTCGATGATTTCTAACGGGACTTTTCCGGGGTTTACCAACTGATGTGTCTCGCCTAATGGGATATAGGTGGATTGATTCTCTGTCAATAGTAAAGTTTTTTCTCCACAGTGAACCTCCGCAGTGCCTTTAACAACGATCCAGTGTTCAGCGCGGTGGTAATGCATTTGCAAAGATAGACGCTCTCCCGGTTTTACCACAATACGCTTAACTTGGAAGCGATGACCGCTATCAATGCTATCATAACTACCCCACGGACGGTTAACTTCTCGGTGAAGGGTTGCCTCTGGGCGATTTTTCACGTTTAATTGGTCAACGATTTTCTTTACATCCTGTACTTGGTCGCGCCTTGCCACCAAGGTGGCATCTTTGGTGTCAATAACCACTAAGTCATCAACACCAACCAATGCGACTAAGCGGTGTTCGGTATGCACTAGGTTGTTATGTGCGTTATGTATCAAGGCATCACCACGTAAAACATTGCCATCTTGATCTTGCTTTCCATCTTCCCAAACGGCTGACCACGCTCCTACGTCATTCCAGCCTGCATCTAGCGGCACAACAACGGCATCCATAGTTTTTTCCATAACAGCATAGTCTACAGAAATGTTGGGACAGGTGGCAAAAGCATCAGGACAGACTCGAATAAAATCCAGATCATGAGCATCCTTCAGCAAGGCTTGCTGGCAGGCACCCAACACCTCTGGTTGCCAACGTGCCAACTCTTCCAGAAACCGGCTGGCGCGGAATAGGAACATACCACTGTTCCATAGGTATTCGCCACTGGCGAGGTAATGTTCGGCCGTGGTAATGTCTGGTTTTTCGACAAAGGCAGCGACGCGGTGAGTACTACCTCGATAAGTGTTTATGGTTTCCCCTTGTTGTATGTAACCATAACCTGTTTCTGGTTTATTCGGAACAATCCCAAAAGTGACCAAAAAGCCATCATTGGCAGCTTGTTGCGCTACTCCGATTGCATGGTGTAAAGCTAATGTGTCACGTATGACGTGGTCGGCCGGTAAAACTAGTAAGTTGGCATCCCTATGTTGTGCGCAAATGTGGAATGCTGCTAGTGCGATGGCGGGTGCTGTATTGCGTCCAATAGGTTCCAATAAAATACCTTGATGGGGCAGGTCACATTCGCGTAGTTGTTCAGCCACCATAAATCGATGTTCTTCATTGCATACAACTACAGGAGCCTCTAGTTCGGTAATACCTTGCAAGCGTAGAATGGTAGACTGAAATAAGGTAAATTCATCAACGACAGGCAGAAATTGTTTGGGGCGATGCTTCCGTGATAAAGGCCACAAACGCGTACCTGAACCACCTGATAAAATAACTGGTATTAATTGATTAATCATTTCCAAATAAATCTCGTGTATAAACCTTAGCAACCACATCCCCCAACGCATCCACCATCCGATTTGCCACAATCACATCGCTCATCTGCTTAAACGCATCCACACTACGAATCACCGCCGACCTGAAAAATGTCTCTTCCTGCAACACCGGCTCATACACCACCACATCAATCCCCTTGGCCTTGATGCGCTTCATAATCCCCTGAATGCTGGAGGCGCGGAAATTATCCGACCCTGCTTTCATAATCAGCCGATAAATCCCCACCACCCGTGGGTTACGGCGAATAATGTCATCAGCAATGAAATCCTTACGGGTACGGTTCGCATCCACAATCGCATTAATCAAGTTTTGCGGCACTTGGTTGTAATTCGCCAATAACTGCTTGGTATCTTTCGGCAGGCAATAACCGCCATACCCAAATGACGGGTTGTTGTAATGGTTGCCAATACGCGGGTCGAGGCACACTCCATCAATAATCTGGCGCGTATCCAACTTATTAGTCGCGGCGTAAGTATCCAACTCGTTGAAATACGCTACCCGCATTGCCAGATAAGTATTCGCAAACAACTTAATCGCTTCCGCCTCAGTCGAGTCAGTAAACAGCGTTGGGATGTCTTGCTTAATCGCGCCTTCTTGCAACAAGGCTGCAAAGGTTTCCGCCCGTTGCGAGCGTTCTCCCACCACAATCCGCGAAGGATGCAGGTTGTCATACAACGCCCGTCCCTCACGCAAAAATTCCGGTGAGAACAGGATATTATCACTGCCCATTTCCGTGCGGATACGCGCCGTATATCCCACTGGCACCGTCGATTTAATCACCATCACTGCTGCGGGGTTAATCGACATCACATCACGAATAACCGCTTCCACTGAGCGCGTATTAAAGGTATTGCTGTGGGTGTCGTAATCCGTTGGTGTCGCAATCACCACAAAGTCAGCATCGCGGTAAGCATCCGCTTTATCCAAGGTCGCACGGAACTGCAAATCTTGGCGTTGCAAAAACTGCTCAATCTCAGTATCCGCGATCGGGGATTGTCCCGCGTTCAGTTGTGCGATTTTCTCCGGCACGATGTCCAGTGCAACTACTTCGTGGTGTTGTGCGAGCAGCATGGCATTGGAAAGGCCGACGTAACCGGTTCCGGCAATGGCGATTTTCATAATTGATTCTTGTGGGAGTGAAGGTCTTCAAATCCTAGGCACGCTACCGCCCTACCGTGTCATTGATGGCATAGGGAAGGCCGAAGAGCGGCGCGGTCATTATTGTCGTTTAAATACCACTTATATAGCAAGTTTATGTTCAGCTTCGGTCTCTATTTCTCAGCACAACTCCTGTTACAATCACTCCATGCTTTATCTACACCAATCCAATCAGTTAGAACACCTTGCGCATCATTTTGCCGCTCTCCAGCGGATTGACCCGTTGTCGCCATTAACCCATGAAATGGTGGTGGTGCAAAACAGCGGCATGGGGCGTTGGTTATCACTACAAACGGCGCGTTTTAACGGTATTAGCGCGAATATCCGCTACTTGTTTCCCGCTGAAATGACGTGGGAGTTATTGCGGGCGGTATTGAGTGATGTGCCGGAAAAAGACCCGTGTGCGCCAGCGAGTTTGCGTTGGCGATTATTGACGGTGTTTTTGCAAGAGCCGGATGAATGGCCGGAGTTAAACCATTATCTCGCGACGGGTGCGGCAGGTGCTTGGCAATTGGCGGGACAAATTGCTAAGGTTTTTGACCAATACCTGTTTTTTCGCCCAGACTGGATTCGGGAGTGGGAAGCGACTTCGACTCCGCTCAGCCAGCGAGGGGATAGCTCCCTGAGCGAAGTCGAAGGGTGGCAACAACGACTGTGGTGGCGTGTTGCTGGTGCGCAAAAACTGCCGCATTGGGTGCGCTTGCAAGCACGTTTCTCCGCCGCTATGCAGCAAGGTGAACACACAGGCTCGCCCCTACCCGCGCGCATTAGCTTTTTTTCTGTGCCGGTGTTGTCGCCCGGTTATGTGCAATTACTGACGCAGGTAGCGCAATACATCGACATTCATGTGTATTTGATGAATCCGAGTATTGAATACTGGGGTGATATTGAGTCCGAAAAGCGGCGGCGCAAACAAAGCCCGGAAGCGCAAGCACTGACCACAGTGGGGAATCCGTTGCTGGCTTCATGGGGTAGGCAAGGGCGGGATTTTCTCGATCAATTGCTCGAAGCCAATGCGGAAATTGACGACACCTTGTTTGTCGAAACCGATGAAACTACCTTGTTGCAACAACTACAAGCTGACATCCTGCATTTGCGGATGCCGGAATCATTGCCACCTGCTAACCATTCTTCTATCGCCTTCCATTCCTGCCATTCTCCCCTACGCGAAGCCGAAGTGCTCTACCAACAGCTTGTAAAATTATTGAGCGAAAATGAGGATCTGACACCCGCCGATATTGTCATTATGATGCCAGATATTGACACTTACGCGCCGTATTTAGAGGCGGTATTTGCCACGGCTGATCCGCCCTTGCCGTATAGCATTGCCGATGGCAGCCCGCGTTTTACCCAAGGAATGCTGAATTTGTGTCAGCAGTTGTTGGGCTTGCCGCAAACCCGCTGCGATGTGGAAAGCGTGCTGGCGTTGCTGGAATTTGAGGAAGTGCGCGAACATCTGGCGATGGATGAAGCGCAAGTGATGCAGTGTCGGGCATGGATGCGGGCAGTCAATGTGCGTTGGGGTGCGGATACGCGGATGCGCGATGCGCAAGGTGGGGCGGTAACGTTGGAGCATACTTGGCGGTACGGCTTGGATCGCTTGTTGCTGGGGTATGCGTTACCGGGGACGGATTTATTCGCAGATGTACTGCCATTTAACGATATTGAGGGTAGTCTTGCGCTGCTTTTGGCGCGGTTGCAACAGCTTTTGGATGCAGTGTTGGGGTTAGCCGCTTGGCAGGGGCAAACCCACCCGCTGGCGGTGTGGGATCAGCGTTTACGTCAAGTATTGCACGCGGTGGTGGGCGAAACTGCCAACCTGTCAATGGTGTGGCAGGCATTAGATCAGCTCAAAAAAACCGTGACGCAAGCCGATTTTGCCGAACCGTTAGCGTGGGAAATCTTTCAAGCGGCGTTGTTGGAACAGTTGGATAAACGCAGCGAAGCGGATGGCTTTTTGGGGCGCGGCATTACCTTTTGCGCGTTGATGCCGATGCGGACTGTGCCGTTTCGTTTCGTGGGCATTATTGGCATGAATGACGGGGTGTTTCCGCGTCGTGATACCCGTGCGAGTTTTGACCGTATGGGGTTGCAAGTGCGACGCGGTGATCGTTTGAAGCGCGATGAAGACCGTTATTTGTTTTTGGAAAGCGTGCTGTCGGCGCGGGAATGGTTGTACATCAGCTACGTGGGGCAAAGTCAGCAGGATAATAGCGAATTGCCGCCGTCGGTGTTAGTTAGCGAATTGCTGGATTATCTGGAACGTTGTGGTGTGACACGCGAAGCGTTAATTACGAAGCATCGTTTGCAGGAGTGGGAGAATACTTTGGGGGCGGGGGGTAACGGCGAAGCTGTATGGGGGGGCGAAAGTTGGCAGTTTCTTCCCTCACCCGACTCTAACTATCGCCAACTCACCCTGTCTGATTTAATCCGTTTTTACCAACACCCTGCGCGTTATTTTTTGCAGGAGCGTTTTGGGTTGCGTTTGGGCGAACGCGATGAAAGTTTGCCAGTACGTGAGCCGTTCGAGCTGGAAAAGTTTAGCGATGCGACCTTGCGGGAGGTGATTTTCCAACAGTTGCGTTGCGGGCGGGCGGCAGAAACCGCCTTGCCGTTGTTGCGGGCGCAGGGCTTATTGCCGCACGGTACGCCGGGTGCGTTGTTATTCGGGCGTGAGGTGATTGTAACTCAAGACTTTTTTGAGCGGGTGCAGCCCTTGCCAGTATTGCAGCAGCAGTCTTTTTATCTGGAGTTGGGTGAGTTCAGTTTGAGTGGGGTGTTGGGGCAGTTGGATAGCAGCGGGCGGCGCGAATACGTGTTGGGTAAATTGAGTTACTGGCAGTGGTTGGAAATTTGGCTACAACATTTGGTGCTGAATGTGTTACCCGAATCCACCTACGGGCGGCACACGCAGGTGTTGGGTGTGGAAAAAGATGTGCAGTTACTGCCCGTCACCGATGCCGCAGCGCAATTGGAGCAACTGCTGGCTTTGTACTGGCGTGGTTTGCAGCAGCCGCTGGCGTTTTTCCCGAAAACGGCGTTTGAAATGGCAAAGCTGGACGCGCCCACCCCCGCGCAAGCAACCACTAAGTGGGAAAGCAGTTACGGTTACGCGGGTGAGGGCGACAAACCTGAATACCGTTTGTTATATCGCCACGAAAATCCGCTCGAAACCCACTGGGACGAGTTTCTGGAAATCACCCAAGGATTGTTTAAAGCGATGTTGAGGCATTCTGCTCCCCTCGCCGTTCCCTGAGCGTAGTCGAAGGGAGGGTGAGGGATAATTTTGCACTAACGCAGCGAAATAACCGGCCAGCCGCGCTCAACCGCAATGGCTCGCAAGGTATCATCCGGGTCAACCGCTATCGGATGATCCACCATCTCCAGCAGTGGTAAATCATTACGTGAATCGCTGTAAAAATAGCTGCCCGCCAAAGTTTCGGTGCGGTTTTCCAGCCATTGCTGCAAGCGTGTCACTTTGCCGTGCTGGAAGCAGGGTGCGCCATCCACTTCGCGGGTATAATGCCCGTTGACGATTTTTGGCTCGGTTGCCAGCAGGTGTTCAATCCCAAACGCGCTCACAATCGGGCGGGTAATAAAACTGTTAGTGGCGGTAATGACCATCAAGGTGTGGCCTTGAGCGCGATGGTGTGCGACCAGCTCTTGTGACTTTTCCGGGAGAATCGGCTCGATCACTTCCGCCATGAATTCGCGGTGTAAGGTGGCGAGTTCTTCCATGCTGCGTTCGCTTAACGGGCCGAAAGAGAACGCGGAATATTCGAGGATGTCGAGTGTGCCTGCGCGGTATTGCCCGTAAAAACGTTGGTTTTCGGCCTCGTAAGCTACGGGGTCAACCAAACCCTTGCTGACAAGGAATTGCCCCCATTCGTAGTCGCTATCCCCACTGAGCAGGGTGTTGTCGAGATCAAATAGTGCCAAAGTCATGGCTCAATGCTCCTGATTAAGGAAAAGTTCCCGATTGTACCGAGTTTCTGTTGCCGTGAAATTGCTGAATGGTGGCGGTTGTGAAAAAATCGGAGCAAGTCAAATTTGGAGTACGAGTCGTGATTGATGAGGAAGGGTTTAGAGCCAATGTTGGCATCATCCTCTGCAATTGCGACGGCAAAGTGTTTTGGGGAAAGCGTCTGGGACAGGAGTCCTGGCAATTTCCGCAGGGAGGGATTGATCGGGGAGAGACACCGACAGAAGCGATGTTCCGCGAGTTATACGAGGAGCTAGGTTTGCTGCGGAATCAAGTCGAAGTAATCGGACAAACCCGTGGTTGGCTGCGTTATCGCATTCCCCACTACATGATCCGCCGTCGCGCGAAGCCATTGTGCATCGGGCAGAAACAGCGTTGGTTTTTATTGCGTATGTTATGCGCAGACCAAGAAGTGAATTTACAAGCGTGTGAAAAGCCGGAGTTTGACCATTGGGAGTGGGTCGATTACTGGCGGCCTGCCAATCAGGTGGTGTTCTTCAAGCGTCGGGTTTACCGGCGTGCGTTGGATGAATTGGCTCCGTTGTTGGGGTAGGGAAGTGCGTGTGAACTAGGGGTAGAGACGCAAAATTTTGCGTCTCTACGGTGAGGCGACTCTTAAAATGGTTTTACAATCGCTAAAATGACGATCACGATCAGCAGCACGCTAGGTGCTTCATTGAACCAGCGATACCAGCGGTGATCACGGGTGTTGGCATCGTTGCGGAATTTAATCATTAAGCGGTAACAAGCGTGGTGATAGCCAATTAGCAGCGCGATCAGCAGCAGTTTGAAGTGAAACCACCCCGATTGAAATAACACCCCACCGCCTTGCACAATCATAATGATACCGAACACCGCCGTAATGACTGCGCCAATCGTCATAATCGCGAATAAACGCCGCTCCATGATTTTAAACAAGGCAAAACTACCGCTGTTTTCCGGCATGGCGTGGTAAACGTATAAGCGTGGTAAGTAAAACAGTCCTGCGAACCAAGTCACCATAAAAATAACGTGAATCGCTTTAACCCATTCGTACATGATTTATCCTTTCAAAAGTTCCAATATTTTCTTTTCCAGTTCGGCATGATCCCACTCGCCGAGGCGTTGCATGGCGATTTTGCCGTCTGGGGCAATCAGGAAAGAGGTGGGTGTTACCCGAACATCAAATTGTTGCGCCAAGGCTCCGGTTTGATCGTAAGCGATGGTGTATTCCATGCCTTTTTGGGTGCGCATGGCTTGAATCGCAGGCATTTCATCGTAAGACATGGCAACCCCAATGATGCGGAACCCGTCATTTTGATGTTGTTGATGTAGGGCTTGTAACGCCGGAATTTCTTTCACGCAACCGGGGCACGAAGTCGACCAGAAGGTGAGTAAATAGGGTTTACCTTTGAGGCTGTCCAGTGGCAGGCTTGCACCCTCCAAAGTTGCCACACTCAGGTTGGCAGGAATGGATTTCAGCCCTTGGTTGGGCATGAGTAAGAAAAAGGCTAATACACCCGCGACGAGGGCGATGATAGCGAGTCCTTTTATGTCCAGTTTCATGGTGTTGTCTCTTGCTACAGGTTGTTAATCATCAAGGTTGGCGCGTATTATACGTGGGATTTTTCGGCCTGATAGAAAAAAGGGTTGTTGTGAGTAAGAAGATTGGTATTGTCGGCGCGACGGGCTACACGGGTGTCGAGTTATTACGTTTATTAGTTAACCATCCTGGCGTAACGCTGAGTTACGTGACTTCGCGGGAAAATGCGGGAATGCGCGTTGATGCGATGTTCCCTAATTTGCGTGGTTATGTGGATTTGACGTTTTCTACGCCGTCCGATGAGCAATTAGCGGAATGCGATTTGGTGTTTTTCGCCACGCCCAACGGGGTAGCGATGAAAAGTGCGCAAGTCTTACTGGATGCCGGTGTTAAGGTGATTGACCTTGCGGCTGATTTCCGCATTAAAGACATTGCGCTATGGGAAAAGTGGTACGGCATGACCCACGCCAGCCCGGATTTGGTGGCAGAAGCGGTTTACGGTTTGCCCGAATTGAACCGTGCAGCGGTGCAGCAGGCGCGTTTGGTGGCAAACCCCGGTTGTTACCCGACCGCCGTGACGCTTGGTTTGTTGCCGTTAGTGGAAAATAAGCTGATTGATCTGCAAGGCATCATTGCCGACACCAAGTCCGGTGCGAGCGGGGCAGGGCGTAAGGCGGAAGTAGCTACTTTATTGTGTGAAGCGGGCGATAGTTTCAAAGCTTACGCGGTTGCAGGGCATCGCCATCAGCCAGAAATTGCGCAAACCTTATCATTAATGGCAGGCTGTCCGATTAATCCTACTTTTGTTCCGCATTTGCTACCCATGATTCGGGGTATTCACGCTACACTGTACGCAATGCTTCAAGAGGGAAGTGTCGATTTACAGCAACTGTACCAAAGCCGTTATGCGGCTGAACCGTTTGTGGATGTCATGCCCGCTGGTTCACACCCCGAAACCCGTTCTGTGCGTGGCGCGAATTTCTGCCGGATCGCGGTACATCGTCCCGGTAACGCCGAGCGTGTTGTGGTACTCTCTGTGATCGACAACCTTGTGAAAGGTGCGGCAGGGCAGGCGGTGCAAAACATGAATCTGATGTTAGGCTTTGCGGAAGATACCGCCTTGCGTCATCCGGGTTTGCTGCCTTGATAATTAAGGGAATAATGAGGCAATACAGTCAGGCATGGCTTTAGAATACAAATTTGAAAATCGCGGTACGGTGCAGGTGCGCCCTACCGGTAGCGATAAGCGCAATCCTTGTTGGTACATGTTAATCGCGGCATTGTTGCTGGTATTAATGATGGCAACATGGTTATTTTTTAGTGGTTATCTGACACCTGTTGACTCCTCTGGGGCGCACGCTGTCACTTTGCGTGGCAAGATGGATGAGCAGGAACGCTTGCTGACTAAACAGCTTACCGATATTAAAGCACTCGAAGATCAGTTGGCGACTGTCAAACGTGAACAGCAAGTGCAGGTTTCCGCTAATGATGAGCTAACCAAGAAATTTGCTGCCGCTTCGGCTGAATTAGCCAGCGAACGCGAAAAACTGGTGTTGTATGAAGGCATTTTGTCACCCTCCGGGTTGGCAGAAGGCTTGCACATCCAGCATTTCGGGGTCAAACCGCGCATGGTTGACGACAAGGGTAAGAAAGTCGAAGGGCTGTACAATTACCACTTGGTGTTATCCAATATTAAGGGCGGCGATACCTCGGTGGATGGCAGTTACAGCATCACCATTAACGGTAAGCAGGACGGCAAAGACGTAACGGTAACGCACAAAGACGTGACCCCGGCAGCCGATAAGTTAGCCACTAAGTTTTCGGTAAAACATTACCAAAGTTTGGAAGGTAATTTACTGTTTCCCAAAGATTTTGTACCCGTGACAGTAAAATTGAAAGTAACCCCTAACACGGGTGATGCCCCGGAACGGCTAACGCGCAGTTACGAGTGGGCAACCTTTAACGATTCCAACGCATCCACGAAAAAGGAGTGATCAAGCATGTTCGGTAAATCTGCCAAAACAGGTGGTTCCAGTAATAGTTCGTCTAGCAACGGTGTTCAAGGCGATCAGAAAATCCGTCGTGCGCAGGTCGATACCCTGATTGGTCGCGGGACGACGATTGACGGCGATTTGCGCTTTTCCGGTGGTTTGCACATCGAAGGCGTGATCAAAGGCAATTTAGCCGCTGATGGCGATGATGCTACTCTGATTCTGAGCGAACACGGTCATATTCAAGGCGAAGTGCGCGTGCCCAGCATGGTACTCAACGGCATGATTGACGGCGATGTGTTCGCCAGCGGTAAAGTTGAGTTGTTTGAAAAAGCACGGATTTGCGGTGACGTTTACTACAACTTGCTGGAAATGGCGGTAGGTGCGGAAGTTAACGGCAAGTTGGTGCGCCAAAAGCCCGATAACGCCAGCTTTGCAGCAAAAGCATCTGCTACGGAATAGTGGCTTTATTGCCCCCTTGCAGCAAGGGTGGTAACGTATCTGCACTATTTAATAAGCAGGAGATATTGGCATGACGGTTGAAACCGCAACCCCTTCCCCGTTGGTATTTACTGACGCGGCGGCAACTAAAGTAAAAGCCCTGATTCAAGACGAGGGCAATGACGCGCTGAAATTGCGCGTATTCGTACAAGGCGGCGGTTGTTCCGGCTTCCAGTACGGTTTTACTTTTGACGAAAACATGAACGAAGACGATACCGCAGTCGAAAATGGCGGCGTAACGTTGTTGATTGATCCGATGAGCTTCCAGTACATGGTTGGTGCAGAAATTGACTACACCGAAGGTCTGGAAGGTGCGCAATTCGTGATTCGTAACCCGAATGCAACCACGACTTGTGGTTGTGGGTCTTCTTTCAGCGCGTAAAGTCGAAGAAAATCCTCGCAGCCCCTTCTTTTGTAAAGGAGGGGTTGTTACGAGCCTTTGACGATTTGAAACGACTTCACCCACACCAGTTCACAAGCCCCACGACCACTATCTTCACGCGAGAGTGAACTTTCCCAACGTCCACCATCAGGCCGCTCCGCATTCACCAGATAGCCCTCAATCGCAATAATGGCTCCCTGTTTAACGCGCTTGATGGCTTTTTCCACGGATTCATCTGCCGGGATCAGGTGCATATTGGCACTTTCGGTTTCAATTTCATGGCGGGGGATGGGGAAAGTATGGGTGCGCCACCAGTAAAAACGCCCGCTCTGGCTGATCTCAATATCCTGAAGAACACGCTCATCCGACATATTTTGCCAGCCCAAGGCCAAATCTACCGGAACCAGATCGGAACCCGCATCCATGCTGTAATCTGCCCGCGATAACACCTTGGCGTGCAGCCGGAATTCAGCCAGTGCCGTGATATGATGAACACCGTGCTGGAATTTCAGCGCAGAATCCAGCTCGCGTTGATAAGGTGCTTCGGTTACGGCGACACCCGGCTCCAGCGTCACCTTACCGTGTCCGCTGAAAAAACCTTTCCAGATAGCTAAGATGCACAACAGTGCCATGAGTACGTGTTTCATGGAGTCATCATTACCCGATACACGACACTTATAAACTTTTGCCGACGATTGGCACGTACACGATTTGGGTAATATTGATATGGTTTAATGGGGATTAATTATCTATACTCGCATAAAGTGAAAGTTTCTGGAATTTTCAATGCAAGCATTAACCGAAAAACTGCTATTCCACCCCTACCGCGAACGCATTCTGGATGAAACCCAGTTAGCACACCTAATGGGGGGCACATCCGCTCGCCGTTATGGTTTGACCAACCGTGCGTTGCAAGCGGGTGAACTGCAACGTCTGATGCGCGGTTTATACGTATTGCCGCAACGTTTCCGGCAAACCCGCTTGCATCCCTTTGTGATTGCCCAACGATTATACCCCACCAGTTACGTATCGTTTGAAACCGCTCTAGCATGGCACGGCTGGATTCCTGAAGCCGTTCATACCGTTGCGAGTGTGACACCGGGGCGTAAAACCTTGCAGTACCAAGCGGATGGTTTCGGGTTGTTTACCTATCATCCGCTGGCATTACACAAGGGTTATTTTCTGGTGCAAGTGGCGCGGATTGAATTGGAAGGACAAGCAGCTCTGCTGGCAAATCCGTTACGTGCTTTGTTGGACTGGGCGTGTTTTCACAAGCAACCTTGGCAAGGCTTGGCGTTTTTGCAAGATAGCCTGCGGATTGAATCGGAATCCCTTGCCCGCATTACTGCGACAGACATCACTAACTTGCGCTACGTTTACAAGCATCAAGCCGTGCAGCACTGGTTAATGCAGTTGTGTGTCGCGTTGCAACTCAACGGGGAAGCTGTCTAATGCTGGAATTGTTACAACAACGTCTTGACCGTTATCAAGCGAAAGACCCGCTGCAAGAAGAGCAGGCATTAAAAGAAATCATGCAAGAGATTGCTCTCTATGCTTTGTGGCAGGCTGGTTTTTTTGAGGTGGCAGCATTTCAGGGTGGAACGAGCTTACGCATTTTGCATCAACTGCCACGCTTTTCCGAAGACTTGGATTTTTTGCTGAAGCAACCTGACCCTGCATTCGCATGGGAAAAGTATTTACAACCGCTATTGGCGGTCTTTGAGCTTTTTGGTTTGCGCCCGGAAGTATTGGATAAAAGCCGTATGGATCAGGCTGTCCGTAAAGCATTGCTCAAGGATGATTCGATTGCCGGTCAACTCAACCTGTCGTTTTATGCAGGACTTGGTAATCCGGCACGCCACTTGAAAATCAAGCTGGAGGTAGATGTGAATCCGCCAGCTGGTTCAGGGTTTGGGTACAGTTATCTGGATTTCCCGCTGGATTTCGAGGTTTGCCATCAGGATTTGGCGAGTAACTTTGCCTTGAAAATTCACGCGCTGCTGTGTCGCCCCTATTTGAAAGGGCGTGATTGGTATGATTTCGCTTGGTATGTCAAGCAAGGCGTTGCGCCCAATCTGCTGCATTTGCAGGCAGCTTTACAACAATCTGGCGCGTGGGCAGGGCAGGGAATCGTGGTAGATACCGCTTGGTTGCAAGCAACACTGACCACCAAAATCAGTACGATTAACTGGAAAAAGGCGGTCAGTGATGTGGAGCGTTTTGTACCGTTATGGGAACGCCCCGCGCTACAATTGTGGAGTGAGCGTTTCTTCCTGCAAAAACTGGCTCACCTGCCGTTTACCCCGTATTCCGCATCCCCGCCGCAATCGCATTAATCGTCCGCAACAACGTCGGCAACCAGGGCGAATCCGTATTCCCTGTTTCTGCCACATACTGCCGATGCCGCTGGATCAGCGTAATCTGGATATGGTTCAACGGGTCAAGGTAAGGGTCGCGGCGTTGCAGTGAATATTGCAGCAACGGCGTTTCTTCCATCAACCCCTTAAGACGTGCCACGCCCAACACTTCCGCCACGGTCAACTCGTATTCGCTACGGATGTCGGCGAAAATCTTTTGCGCACTGTCCTGATCGCTGGCGAGTTCGGCGTATTCCTTGGCGGTATCCATTTCGCCTTTGTACAAGGCCATTTGGGTGTTACTCAGCAAGGAACGGAATGCAGGCCATTGGTCGTACATGCGTTCCAACAGTTTACCGTTGTCGGGGTGCGCAGCACGGAAGGTGCTTAACGCTGTGCCGATGCCGTACCAAGCGGGCAGGGTATGACGCGATTGCGCCCAACCGAATACCCACGGAATGGCGCGGATTGAGCCTTTGTCACGCACTGTTTTTTTGCGGTGTGACGGGCGCGAGCCAATGTTCAGCAAGGCGATTTCCTGCACAGGGGTGGCTTCATAGAAATAGTCCATCAGCCCCGGTGTCCAGTCGGTCAACTGGCGGTATTTTTGTTCGCCGTTGGCAGCAATGCCGCTCATGGCATTGTGGAACTCTTCGGGGTAAGCCCCGCGTTTTTTCAGCAAACCGATGCTGGCTTTCAACAGGCCGCTGGTGCCAACGCCAAGTTCGTACACAGCCGTTTCCACGTTACTGTACTTGGCGGCGAGCACTTCGCCCTGTTCGGTGAACTTTATTTGCCCGTGAACCGTGTCGGGTGGTTGCGCAATAATCGCTTCGTGGGTAGGGCCGCCGCCGCGTCCAACCGTGCCGCCGCGTCCGTGGAACAAGCGGCATTTCACCCCGTAGCTATCGGTGAGGGTAATGACTTCTTTTTGCGCGTTGTACAAATTCCAGTTTGAGGCGAGGATGCCGCCGTCTTTGCACGAGTCGGAATAACCCAACATGACTTCCTGCATATTCCCGGACGCGGACAGGCAAGCGCGGTAGGCTTCGTTTTCCAGCAAGTGGCTCAACACTTCGGTAATGCGCTTGAGGTCGTCGATGGTTTCAAATAGCGGCGAAATCTGGATGTGGCAGAACAGTTGGCGGTTTTCGTCATAGCCCACCAAGCCCGCCATGTGTGCCAGCAACATGACTTCCATAATGTGGCTGGCGTGGTGGGTCATGGAAATGACGTAAGTGCCGAAAATGCCCGCTCCGGCTTCGTTACGCATTTCCAACATGCTGTCGAAAATTTCCAGCGTTTCGGCGGTGCGTTCGCTGAGTTTGGGGCGGTGTGGGATTGGCAAACGCGGGCGCAGAATGAGTTCGGCGAGGATCTCCATGCGCTCGTTTTCGGGCAGTTCCAAGTAGTTATGGCACAAGCCGGAAAGTTTGAGGACTTCCGCCACCGTTTCGCTGTGAATGGTGGATTCTTGACGGATGTCGAGTTTGTACAAACCAAAGCCGCAGGTTTCGGCTAAACGGATCAAGTCTTTGAGTTCGCGCCCTGCAATCACTAAGTCGCCGTGGCTACGCAGCGAGTCGCGAATCAAATACAGCTCGTGGATAAATTCGGAGACATCAGTGTAAGCATCTGCCGATAAATTGGCGTGCCCGTGTTCCAGTCGCGCATTCACGGCCTTGAGGGTTTCGTGCAGCTTGTGGTGCATGATACTCAGCAGGCGGCGGTAGGGTTCTTGCTGGAAACTTTCATGGGCGTAGTGAAACACGACTTCACCAATGCCAATGCGTTGGTCTTCTTGTTGCAAATACGCGGTGAATTCCGGGGTTGGGGTAATGAACTCCAGCGAGTGCGAGAGGATAGAGCGCAATTCGCGCACCCGGCGGGTGTATTCTTCCAACGCGAGTTGCATTTGCATACGGATGGCTTTGCGGGTCAATGCTGGCGTTACAAACGGGTTGCCATCGCGGTCGCCACCAATCCAAGAGCCGAAACGCAGGAAACTCGGCACGGTAATCGCGCCCCAGCCGTAAGCAATCCGCGCGGCGCGTTCGTAATAACGGTACACGATGGGGATTGCGTCGAACAGCGATTCGCGGAAGTAGTACAAGCCGTAGCGGATTTCGTCTTCTACTGTGGGCTTGCGGGTACGCACTTCGTTGGTGCGCCACATGAGCTGAATTTGTGCTTTGAGGTGGCGCACGAGGGATTCGCGTTCGCTGGCTTCGGGGTTATTGTCGAGCTGGTCGATCACGAGGAAGATGCGCCGCTGGATTTCCATCATGGTGCGGCGGCGGGCTTCGGTAGGGTGCGCAGTGAACACAGGTGTATAGCGCATTTGATCCATCAGGAATTGCATATCGGGAGCGGTCATGCCGCTTTGTTGCAATTCCAGCACGGTGCGGCGCACTGAACCTTTCCATAATTGGCTGTCAGCTTTCTGGATTTCACGGCGGCGTTCACGGTGCTGGAAATCTTCTTCGACGATATTACTGAGGATGTAGAAGGTGTTGAAGGAGCGGATTACCTGTTCGAGCATATCCACATCCAGCGCGTCGATGAGGCTCATCAACTCATGGCGGGTGGCATCGTCGTTGCTTTTGCGCAGGCGGATGTAACCCCGACGCAGCTTTTCGACCGTGGTGTAAACGGCTTCCCCTTCCTGTTCTTTAATCACTTCGCCGAGCAGTTCGCCGAACTGGCGGATATTTTCCTGCAACTTGGCAACGTCAAATGGCTTGTCTGTGGTGACATTCATGATGCGTGGTTTCCCCGAATAGTTAATGCACAAATACATGCAAGAAGGAGGCCGAGATTATGCCTTAACTCCTCTGAGCGACAAAGAAACGTGACACTATGATGAAATTTTAGTTTTTTGCTGCGTTGCAACAAAAAAGTCATTGACAGCTATTTCAGATAGCGATATTGTGCACTGCATCAAATGCAGAAACGCATTAAGATTAAACCGAAATTTAGCACTCTAGGAGATATGACATGCAAAACGAAATGATGAACATCGTAAAACAATTCAGTGACAGCGCAATGGCTTCTGCTAAGAAAATTGGCGAACTGAACATGAAGACTTTTGAAACACTGGCTGGCAAGCAAGCTGAACTGGTTAAGTCTTGTGTTGAAATGGGCACTAAGAACGCTGAAGCAGCGACTAAAGTAAAAGACGTTACTGAACTGAACGCACTGCAACAAGACGTTACTCGCACTTGTGGCGAAAAATGGGTTGCTAACATGCGTGAAGCAACTGAAATGCTGACTTCAGTTCGTGACGAACTGACTGCCATCATGGAAGAAGCTGCCAAGTACACTCAAGCAGGTGCTGAGCAAGCTGTAGAAGCTGGTAAGAAAGCTGCTACTGAAGCTGTTGAAAAGACTACTGCTGCTGTTGAAAAAGCATCTGCTGAAGTTGTTGAAATGACTAAAGAAGCTGCTGAAAAGACAGTTGAAGCAACTAAGAAAGCTGCTTCTAAAGCAAAAGCTGCTTAATTTTCAAATAGCTGGGTTGGGGGCGTAACTCCTCCTCTCCTCCTCTCTAGCCCAATCCAGCTACTTCTCTCTTTGCCCGCTTTTTGCGGGCAATTTTTTTTCTGCCATAACACGGAGAACCACATGTTAGCACCTAGCTTTATGGATTCCTTAAAAAAAGCACGCACTTACGGCTTAGGGGAATTCCTAGAAATTATTGGTGAGCTTTCCCAAGAAAGCACCAAAAAAGGCGTGATCGACCGCAAACATAAAGAACTGATTACCCTCGGCATTGCCCTCGCCAAAGACTGCCACCGTTGCATCGACATTCACACCGACGCGGCTATTCGCATGGGAGCAACCGAAACCGAAATGCTCCAAGTGCGTAAAGTGGCACTGTATACCCAAGCCAGCCCAGAATACCGTCAGACGGAATTGTGGCAAGCATGGGCAGGTTCATGGCGCGAATTTTCCTTGAGTAAAGGTTGTATTGATCGCCGTTGCCGCGAATTAGTCGGCTTAGGGATTGCTATCGTCAAGCAAGAAGCGCGTTTAATCGAAATGCACACGCAAGCAGCGATGGAATACGGCGCGACCCCCGAAGAAATCTTTGAAGTTATGCCGATTGCATTGTTGATGGATGGTGCACCAGCACTGTCACAAATCCCCCAATTAGTGCACGCGCTCGATCTGGCGCAAGCGGCGACACAGGCTCAGGCGGCGTAATACTCTGCTCCTTGTTTTGCGTTATGATGTGTGTCTTTCGTGGATACGCTATAGGAACGCACCGCCATGACGACCACTCAATCATCAACCCGCGCTATTTGGGCGTGGGCATTCTACGACTGGGCGAATTCCGCCTTTATCACGACCGTCATGGTGGTGTTTTTCCCCATTTTTTTCCGTGAATACTGGGCTAAAGGGTTGCCGTCGGAGGCGATTACCTTGCACTTGGGTACGGCAAACGCGCTGGCGAGTTTGTCGATTATGTTGCTCGCGCCGTTTTTAGGCACGGTGGCGGATCAAGGCGGGGTGAAAAAGCCGATGATGGCGGGCTTTGTGACGCTGGGGGTGTGCGCTACCTTGGGGTTAACCGTGGTTGGTGAAAGCCAGTGGCAATGGGCGATGTTTGGCTTTGTACTGGCGGTAGTGGGTTTCTTGGGGGCGAATATTTTTTACGATGCCTTGCTGGTGGATGTTGCCGAACGACCGGCGTTTAACCGGGTGTCGGCCTTGGGCTACGGTTTGGGGTATCTGGGCGGCGGTTTGTTATTCGGTTTGTGTGTGTTGCTGACTTTGCATCCCACTTGGTTTGGTTTGCCGGATGCAACGCAGGCGGTGCGCTGGGCATTCGGGGTAACAGCAGTGTGGTGGGCGGTGTTTTCTATTCCGTTATGGCGTTGGGTGCGGGAACGTGCGCCAGCGCAGGCACAGCGTCCGGCTTTCGTGCCATTGCTGCGACTTTCAGGTAAACAATTGTTGGAAACCTTCCGCCATATTCGCCAGTTACGGGTGGTGTGGGTGTTCTTGCTGGCGTATTGGTTTTACATCGACGGGGTGGATACAGTCATTTTGATGGCGGTGGATTACGGTAAATCGCTGGGATTTGCTACCGCTAACCTGATTACCGCATTGTTGATGACGCAGTTTATTGCGTTTCCGGCGGCTTTGGTTTTTGGTTGGTTGGGTAATCGTTGGGGTGCTAAACGTGGGATTTTGCTGGGGTTGGCGGGTTACGTGGTGATTACCCTGATGGCAGTGCGGATGGATTCGGTGTCGCAATTTTATGTGCTGGCGTTGAGCGTGGGCTTGGTGCAGGGCGGGGTGCAAGCGTTAAGCCGCTCATTGTACGCGAGTTTGATTCCGCAGGATCAAGCGGCGGAGTTTTTCGGCTTTTACAATATGTTGGGTAAATTTGCGGCGGTGCTGGGGCCGTTGTTGGTGGGCTGGGTCGGTGTTTTGACGGGTTCGCCGCGCTTAGGTCTGCTGGCGGTATTATTGTTGTTTGGGGTCGGGGCATGGTTGTTATGGAAAGTGCCGTCAGTGGAGCGTTAAAGCGTGAGTGCTTACTGGAATGGTTGGGTTAACAGCGGGTTATTGCTGCTCGACATCCTGATTATTGCGATTTTGATCCCGACGGTGGTGGCACAACGCCGCGAGTCGGGGGCGACATTGGCGTGGGTCTTGGTGATTGTGTTGCTACCGTTCATCGGTTTGCTGGGCTTTTGGTTGTTTGGCACAACACCCTTGTATTTACGCCGCCGCAAACGCCGCAAGGTTGAAGAAAAACTCGCGGATGATTTGGAACGGGTGCAGGCGCACATTCCCCCGGCGTTGCCGATTGCAGGGCTTGCGCCGTCGTTATTGGCCTTGGTGGCAAAGCTGGATGATACCGGCCCGGTGTCCGGCAATGCGGTGGAAATCATGCGTGACGGGGCGCAGGTATTCGCCGCGTTGGAGCGCAGTTTTGACGCAGCTCAACACCATATTCATTTGCTGTACTACATTTGGGAAGCAGATTTCACCGGGATCCGCTTGCGTGAGGCATTGGTGCGTGCGGCGCGACGCGGGGTGAAGGTGCGTTTATTGCTGGATGACGTGGGTTCGCGCCAAGCAAACACGGCTTTTTTCGCGCCATTGGTGGCTGCGGGTGGGCGCGTTGAACGTTTTCTGAAAGTGAATATCCTGAGTCGGCGTTTGAATCTGAATAACCGCAATCACCGCAAAGTGGTGGTGGTGGATGGTTACTTGGGGTTTACCGGCGGAATGAATGTCGGCGATGTATACGCAGGGCGCGGTGAACCTTGGCGGGATTTGCACGCCAGTATTGAAGGCGCGGTGGTGAATAGCCTGCAAGAGGTGTTTTGTCAGGATTGGTTTCATGCAACCGGGCGCAATTTAGTCAATGCGCACTATTTCCCGTCAGTGACAGCGCGGGGCGAGATTCACGCGCAATTTTTGGCAAGTGGCCCGGCGGATGCGCGGTGGCAAACCATTTACACCGTGTTATTTGCGGCGATGAATTTGGCGCAACGGCGCATCTGGATTGAAACCCCGTATTTTGTGCCGGATCGTTCCTTGTTATTGAGCTTGCAAACGGCGGCATTACGCGGAGTAGATGTGCGCTTGTTATTGCCGGGGCGTTCCGATCACCCCTTGGTGTTGTACGCGGGGCGTTCGTTTATCGACGATTTGTTAGCGGCGGGGGTGCGTATCTTTGAATTGCACAGTGCGATGCCGCACGCTAAAGCAGTAACAGTTGACGGCGTATTTGCCACGCTGGGGTCGGCGAATATGGATCAGCGCAGTTTTCGGCTGAATTTTGAAGGCAATCTGTTTTTTTACGGGGAAGCGATTGCCAGTCGTTTGGAAGATGACTTCGTGAGTTTGTGTGCAATGGCTACCGAAGTGACCAGCGTAGAACGCGAAACCTTGAGTCAATGGCAACGCCTAGCGGAAAATTCCGCGCGAATTCTGGCTCCGTTATTGTAACAAGGTAAGGGTATCTAGCCTCACGCGGTTTCTCCCATTAGAATTGCGCCACTTTTATTTATGGGTTTATACAGATGGAATGGTTGTGGGACGTTAATATTTGGAGTGCGCTGGTCACGTTGACAGTGTTGGAAATTGTCTTAGGTATCGACAATATTATTTTCCTGACACTGTTAGTGGCGAAAGTGCCAGAACATCAGCGTGAGTTTGCCCGTCGCTTTGGTCTGTTGGCGGCAATGGGAACGCGGGTGTTGTTATTACTGTCGGTGGCTTGGTTAGCGCGATTGGTGGAGCCGTGGTTTGAAGTCATGGGGCATTCGGTATCTGGGCGCGATTTGGTGTTGCTGCTGGGTGGTTTGTTCCTGATTTACAAGGCCGTTACCGAAATTCACGGCAGTTTGGAAGGCGGCGATGAAGTACACGGCCCCAAACACATTGCTAACGCATTACCGCTGGTGATTGTGCAAATTGCGATTATCGACATTGTGTTCTCACTGGATTCCGTGATTACCGCAGTAGGCTTGGCGGATCATGTCGCGGTCATGGTGGCGGCGATTGTGATTGCGATTGGCGTAATGATGTTTGCGGCAAAACCAATTGGTGAATTTGTGGAACAGCACCCCACCGTGAAAATGCTGGCACTGGCTTTCTTGGTATTGGTCGGGGTGGCATTGGTCGCAGAAGGCATGGGCGAAGAAATTCCTAAAGGCTACCTGTATTTTGCAATGGCATTCTCGTTCGGTGTGGAAATGTTGAATTTGCGCCTGCACAAGAAATCCCAGCCGGTGCAATTGCATCAAATTTACGACGACGAGCGTAAAGCCGCTGAACAAACCACGGAGCAATCATCATAAACAGTCGTTGCAACAACGCCATGAGGCGATGGCGCAGATGGTTCGGGGTGGGGTTGCTGTTGCTCCCCACCCTGAGCGCGGCAGCCGCACCGCTGTGGCAGTGGCAGAGTGATGTCGTCATTCCCGCTACGACAGTGATGGATGTGAAAATCGGTGAGCTGTCCGGGATAGCTTGGGATGCCGACGAACAATTGTTGTACGCGGTGTCAGATCGCGGTGCGGTATTCCATTTCCAGCTAACTTGGGATGGTAATCGTATCAGTGCGGCAGAACCCGTTTACGCCGCGAATTTGCTGGATAGCAAAGGTCAGCGGGTGCGTAAAGGCCGCCGTGATTCCGAAGGTTTAGCAGTACTCAACGCCAATAATGGTAAAGCCGGTGATAGCCAATTACTGATTTCGTTTGAAGGCGAACCGCGCATTATCCGTTTCACCCCCGCAGGACGCGCCATCAAAAACATGGAATTACCGCGCCAATTAGGTGATGTGCGTCAGTTGCGCAAACCCAATGACGGGCTGGAATCGGTGGCCTTTCACTCACGTTATGGCTTATTGACCGCACCGGAAAGCCCCTTGAAAGGTAAACCGCGCACCTTACATACGCTGTATGGGTTAAGCAAAAGCTGGTCATTTAACGCATACCCAGCGGAAAACAGCAGCATTACCGCGCTTGAAACCTTACCCGATGGCAATATGTTAGTGCTGGAACGAGCATGGTCAGGGTTCCCGAATCCCTTAGTGGTCAGCCTGCGTTATCTGGATTTTAAGCAATGCCCCAAAAAAGGCGCGTGCCCGATTCACGATATACAGGTATTTTCCAGCCTCCTCGCGTTGGATAATTTTGAAGGCTTAACCCACGTTGATGGCAACCGTTACCTGATGATCAGTGATGACGGTGGCGGAGATTGGCAGCGCACGCTGTTAACCGCCTTTACCCTTGAGTAAATGAGGCAAACATGAATGGCAAAGTGTCGGTGAAATCACTGATCTGGTTTGGGTTGGGTGCGTTGCTGCTGGTGTTATTAGCGCAACCGTTGTGGCAACGCAGTGACGAAGGCAAGCCGCGTACCATTGCCGCACGCGGGGATTTAGCCGCAGACGAACAAGCCACGATTGATATTTTCAACCAAAACAGCCCATCGGTGGTTTACATTACCACGGTGGATCAGGTGTTAAACATCTGGACACGCGATGTCAGCGAAATTCCCAGCGGAACCGGAACCGGATTCGTGTGGGATGAGTCCGGGCATATCGTCACCAATAATCACGTTATCGAAGGTAAAAAAACCGCGAAAGTGCGTCTCTCGGATCAGCGCGTGTTTGATGCGGTGGTGGTGGGGGCGAGTGCAGAACACGATCTGGCGGTGCTGAAATTGCAAAACACCGCTGATGCGCCACCGCCAGTGACTATCGGCACGAGTGCGGATTTACAGGTGGGGCAAAAAGTTTTCGCTATCGGCAACCCGTTTGGTTTGGATCACAGCCTGACATCGGGGATTATTTCCGCACTGGGGCGCAGCATTGACAGCGGCGAAGAAGGCAGTATGTCCGGCCTAATTCAAACCGATACTGCGATTAACCCCGGTAACTCCGGCGGGCCATTGCTGGATAGTGCAGGGCGCGTGATTGGGGTGAACGTGGCGATTTATAGCCCATCCGGGGCATCGGCGGGGATTGGTTTCGCGATTCCGGTGGACGTGGTGAACCGGGTCGTGCCGCGTTTGGTGAAGGACGGGCGTTATACCCGTCCGGTGTTGGGCATTACCCTTGATGACAGTGTGAGCCGGGCGATTAACCAAAAGCTGGATACCCAAGGGGTTCTGGTGCTGGAAGTGGCTCCCGGCACTCCGGCAGCGGTGGCGGGGATTCGTGGTACGCAAGTCGATGCGCGGGGTGAATTACTGCTCGGCGATATTATCCAAGCGATTGATGGTAAACCCGTTACCAGTGCGGATGAATTAACCATGCTGCTGGATCAATACGCGCCCCGCAGTAACGTGGTGGTGAGTCTGTTACGCGACGGCAAAACCCGCCAAGACGTAACCTTGGTGCTGGATGTGATGCGATGAATCAAATACCTGCGACGTATGCCGCCAATCCTGAGCAGAGTTTAGGGCGGCGTGCGCCCGAGCCTGCGCCGCAATACCGCACGGAATTTCAGCGTGACCGTGACCGCATTATCCATTCCAAAGCGTTCCGGCGGCTGGAATACAAAACGCAGGTATTCGTCAATCACGAAGGCGACTTATACCGCACCCGCTTAACCCACTCGCTGGAAGTGGCGCAAATTGCGCGTTCCGTAGCGCGTAGCATGGGCTTGAACGAAGACCTCACCGAAGCGATTGCGCTGGCGCACGATTTAGGCCACACCCCGTTTGGGCACGCAGGGCAGGACGAGCTGAATGCGTGCATGAGTGCTTATGGCGGCTTTGAACACAACCTGCAATCATTGCGGGTGGTGGATGTGCTGGAAGACAGCTACGCCGAGTTCAGCGGCATCAACCTCACCTTTGAAACCCGTGAAGGCATCCTCAAACATTGCGCTGTAAAACATGCGCAAACGTTGGGCGACGTAGGCGAGCGATTCCTCAACAAAACCCAGCCGACGTTAGAAGCGCAACTCACCAATCTTGCCGACGAAATCGCCTACAACAACCACGACATTGAAGACGGCTTGCGTTCGGGGCTAATCACTTTAGCGCAATTGCAGGATGTGCCGGTGTTCGCCAGCGAATATCAACAAGTGACGCAGGCTTACCCCGCGTTGCAAGGTCGTCGCCTGATCCGGGAAACGTTGCGGCGCATGATTGGCAATATGGTGGTGGATTTAATCGAAAGCAGTCAGGCCGCGATTCGTGCCTCTGGGGTTCAAAGTGTCACGGATGTGCGGGCGCAACCGCTGGCGTTGATGCGTTATGGCGATGATATGCGCCAGCAAAAAAACGTGCTGAAAAAGTTTTTACGCGAAAATTTGTATTTTCACCCCACGGTCTACCGCATGACATGGCGGGCGCGGAAAGTGATTCGGGCGTTATTTGAAGCTTATTGGCAGGATACGCGCTTGCTGACACCAAAATATCAGGCGTTCGCCAAGCAGTACGAAATGCAGGAAGGGGAAGTGGGGCGTGCGCGTGCGATAGCGGACTTTATTGCGGGAATGACCGACCGCTACGCGATGCGCGAATACGGGCAGTTGTTTGATTTGGCGGGGATTCGTTGAGAGTGTTGTTATTGTGCGGCTGTTGTCGAGCAAGAGTCTGTCAAATAAACTGTGTAACACGTTTTTCATAGGGCGGAGAGCGGAACCCGCTCTTCACCGAACATAAGTAAAAAAGTCTGCAAAGCGGGTTTCCAGTGGTGAATGACCGACCACTTTTGCGAGGCTTCGCGTACCGCCAAATACAGGCTTTTGAGGGCTGAACTGTCATTGGGAAAGATGCGCCGGTTGCGGGTAAACTTGCGCAAACTCATGTTCAGGGATTCAATCGCATTGGTGGTGTAAATCACTTTGCGGATCTCCGGCTGGAACTGGAAAAACGGGATGACATTCGCCCAGTTACCGCGCCATAGACGCACGACTGCTTTGTATTTGTTACCCCATTCGGTGTCGAGGGCTTCCAGTTCGTGTTCGGCTTCTTCAGCAGTGCTGGACTGGTAAATGCGCTTGAGGGCAGCGACCACACCTTTGGTATCCTTGGCGGTGACGTAGCGCAAGCTGGCGCGAACCATGTGTACCATGCACAACTGGGTCAGCGTTTTGGGGAAGACCGCGTTGACGGCTTCAGGCAAGCCGTTTAAGCCATCCATGCACGCCACGTAGATGTCTTGTACGCCCCGGTGGCGTAGTTCCGTCAAGACCGATAACCAGAACTTGGCACCTTCATTTTCTGCCAACCAGATGCCCAACACGTCCTTTTCACCGCGTAAGTTGACCGCCAATACCACATGGGCTGATTTATTGATGACCTGCTTATCTTGTTGAACTTTAACGACAATCCCATCGAGCCAGACAATCGGGTAGATATTATCCAGTGCTCGCGTCTGCCACGCTTTAGCTTCGCCCTGAACGGCTTCGGTTACTTCCGCGATCAGCGTATGCGAGATGTCCACCCCGTACAGGCGTTTGATCGTGTCTTCGATGTCGCGGGTGGTCATGCCTTTGGCGTACAGCGTCAGGATGTGTTCTTCCATCCCTGCTAACCGTATTTGGCGTTTTTGTATCAACTTCGGCTCAAAGCTGCCATCACGGTCACGCGGTGTCTCTACCTGCAACTCACCAAATTCGCCTTTGATGGTCTTGTTGCCTTTGCCGTTACGGGTATTGCTGCGCCGTTGCCCGGCTTCGCTACGCTCACCCTTGTCGTAGTTTAGGTGCACATCCAATTCGGCTTCCAAGCTGCGGTTGATCATCCGCTGCAAGAGCTGGCTGTAAAGGTTTTTGACATCAGCAGGCGTTTTGCAATCGCTGAGTAAGTCATCCATGAGTTTCGGGTCGAGGCGTTCCATGTTACTGCTCCTTCTTGGGATTCACGTTATATAGCAGTTACACAGTTCAGTTTACAGTCTCTCGAGCAATTCTATTCCTTGTATTCCCAAGGATTGAATAGCTCTGCTGTGCTTTGTTCCATGTCTGAGGTGTTTCTTGTGGCTATAGTACAGTTATAAGTTAATCCTGAGACGGCTATAAGCCCATCCAAGGTTGGCATTGTTCTTCCAGCTAGTTCCGCTAAACCTTGAATAGAACCCCAGTTAGTCACAACTTTCAAGTCAATGGGGATAATTCGATTTTCAAAGCGTTTTTTTAAATCTTCTTCAACCCATATTTTTAACTTCTTCTTTCTGCTTTGATCGGGATCTTTTTGAATCCCTTTTTGTATCTCACCGAACGTCAATATACTTAAAAATAAATCATCTTCATTTTGGGCTTGTAACCATGAGATAACATTTTTGTTGGGTTCTCTCTTTATTACCTCAGAGATAACACAGGTATCTAGCAGGTACTTCATAGTTCAATATCTCTGGGCATATCTTTATTTCTTGAGAAATCAATCTCACTTTCTGCCAGAGGCGAGTTTCTGAAGAACGACACCAAATCATCTTTTGGCTTAATAAATTTTACATAGTCTTCAAATGAAATGATAACGACAGCATTGCTCCCATGCTTAGTTACAAACTGAGGTCTGTGGTGTATTGCACTATCGACTAATTGGCTGAATTTGCTTTTTGCATCTTGGAGTTGCCATACGTTCTGTTCCATAGCTCTAATCTCACATCAAACTAGACAGACTAGACAGTATTTTCTTTTCTGAATTTTGTCAAGCGTGTGAGGAGTCTATGTGCAGACAACGCCATGTTGTGACGGGCGCGGCGGGGAGTAAGTTGGGTAAAATCGCGGGCTGTCACCGCGTCCGTCGTCGATGTTCTCGTTGGCACTTGGGTTGGTCTCAGTCACAAGATGAATCCATTTCCCCTACCGAGGATGTTGACCCTGAGTGTTGAAATACTGGCATCCGCATTGAAATGATGCGCTGATTACCGCCGATGACAACGAGGTGTTGAGCCGTGATGTGGTGAAAACGATTGCAGGCGTTGAGGCGGTAATGGAAACCAGCACCGATTATCCTTTTATAACTGCCACTCATCACCAAAAATACAGGTGGACGGCAACTTGAACTATATATCATCGCTTAGGAATAGACAAAAAGAAAGGATTATGAATACCATACACACTTTCCAAAACAATGGACTAGATGCCATTAAGAATAGTTCTGAAAAAATAACTAACCGTGCAAAAAATATCAGCTTTGATACACTTTTGAGTGAACAAAGTCACCCACTAAAAACAGAACAAACATCGCTGGCAAAAATTCTTGACACATTAGCTACAAATGTTTTCGGTATAAACAATGCTGAGGCAGGCGAAACCAATAATGGTGTCTTGGGCTTCGATGATGATGGTGTCCCATCCTTTGATGACCAACACCCAGCCTATCATCATTATGTAACCGCTAACTCTTGCTCTAAAACTGAATCTTGGTGTATCCACGATACTGCCGTACAGGGATTGCTACGCTACCCTGCACCGGGTGCATCAGGCGAACCCATCAAAGACGAGCAAACTGGTTTCGCTACCCCTGTTGGTTATGTACGACATGAAGTCTATGACAATGGGGCAAAAGTTTATAACATTACACAAGAAGGAAAACATCTACTTGATCCCGGCATTGTTAAACGCTGGGTCAGTGAATCTCAGGACAGTATTAGCATCAATACCTTTGGTGAGGGCACTGGCAACATGGGAACCCTGAATAATTGGCTGTCTGATCCATTATGGAAAAAAGTCGATAGCAATATTTTCGATTATATGCGCAACCAATCAAGAGATAAATAAATGGGGCTGGATTATCTAATTTATAAGCTGAGTATTCCCGTTCTAATTTTATGTCTTTTACTGCTCGTTAGCTTTCTTTGGATTGGTAAACCTTGGCAGAGCTTTCCCCCCGCTTCCAATCACGTCAGTGTACGTCGCTGTGTATTGGCGATTAGCGGCGCAACGCTGGGGACTTTGTTGTCAATTATATTTTTAGGCGAGTTTGACCTCGGAAACATCATTTATTTATCCATAATATTAATTCCAATCACTTGGGTGGTCAGCATTTTTATGGGCATACCCTCATTCATATTGTTAGCTCGATATGGGCAAGCCACCCTGATGAATATCCTGTTTATAATGGGTGCAATCATCCTGTTATGGTCTGGATTTATTTACATCTATCCCTACAATAATTGGTGTAGTGCGAACACGTTGGCTTGTTTAGGGCGTGAAATGAGCTACGCCATCCCGCTCATTGGGATTCCTAGCTTAGGCTTCGGATTGATGGCAAGATTACCCTTTATCAAACAGATGACTAGTTGAGGCAAGTGAACATAGTCACCATTTGTCGTCGCCAAAGAAAACCTCATCTTTTTAAACGCCTTCAATCGGTGACACCGTTTTTTTTTTGCCCCACGCCAACGACCCAGCTCACCGGAATTTTGTGGAGCGTCAGCGGAACAAAATATCCGTGTGAAGCTGATTGTTATGTGAAATTTAGATAAAGACACGTTTTTCGCTAAGATCTGGAATTAATGAGTTAATGAGTTAATGAGTTAATGAGTTAATGAGTTAATGAGTTAATGAGTTAATGAGTTAATGAGTTAATGAGTTAATGAGTTAATGAGTTAATGAGTTAATGAGTTAATGAGTTAATGAGTTAATGAGTTAATGAGTTAATGAGTTAATGAGCTTGGTAACTGGGTTATCAGTGCCATTAAAAACTAAGTGCTCGCAACGTTTGAATTCAGTGGCTAAATTAGGTTTTTGCGTTCTAAGTAACTAGCTAGAAGTTTCCACGTATAAGATCCTGCTGGTGTAAACTGGTAGTTTGTCACTTAAGAATGTCCGCACCGATGAAATTTGCCCAGCCGATCCCTGAAGAAATCCGCGTGACCTTGCAGGAAATGTATATGAACCACCCTACATTCCGCTGTCGTCAACGTGCGCAAGCAATTTTGTTGAGTACACGCGGCTTTACCCTTGCGGAACTGTGGTCAATCTTGGATGTACGGCGCGATGCCATCAGTGAGTGGCTCGACCGCTGGGAACATGAAGGGCTGCTGGGACTTTACGACCGTCCCCGCTCTGGTTGCCCCCGGATATACACAGAAGCTGAAGTAGCGTTGTTGAAAACCCTAGTGGACGAAGAGCCACGCCAAATCAAGACGGCTCAAACCAAACTGGCTGATCTAACCCAGAAAGTAGCCAGTACCAGCACCTTGAAACGCCTGTTAAAAAAAAGTTCCACTACCTCTGGAAGCGGATGCGTAACTCATTGAAAGATAAACGTGACCCCGTGGCTTTCAAGCGTGAGCAGGAAATTCAAGCATTACTCCACCAGCAAGCGGCGGCTGGCAAGTTGCTTATTTACTACTTCGATGGTTCAGGTTTTACCACAACTCCTTGCGTCCCTTACGGGTGGCAGAAACGGGGGAAACACGCAGGCTACTCACAGCTCAGAGCAAACGCTTGAATGTCTTGGGTTTTATGAGCCTAGACAACGATAGTTTTTTCCACACGGTGGAAGGGCGCGTTGACTCACAAGCTGCCATCGCCGCCTTTAATGCCTTTGCTGACCGTTATGCCGAAGAATTTGCACAAACAAAAATACCTTGCTTGGTTATTCTGGATAACGCCCCGATACAAACCAGCAAAGCCTTTCTTGGTAAACGTGAAGATTGGATGTTGGCGGGAATTTGCTTACATTTTTTGCCAACCTACAGCCCTGAACTCAATCCTATCGAAATACTCTGGCGAAAAATCAAATATGAATGGTTGCCGCTGGATGCCTATAAAAGCTACAAGGACATGAAGGAACTGGTGTTAGCTATACTGGCTGGCTTTGGCGAAAAATACACGATAACTTTTGGATAATTACTTATAAAATAAATATTCTTTTGAATACACTTGAACTGAATAATTAACTAATTCAACGATTTCTCTATCAACCTGCATCGACATTAATCTAGGATACGTACTATAGGTCATAACTGAATAATTAACTAATTCAACGATTTCTCTATCAACCTGCATCGACATTAATCTAGGATACGTACTATAGGTCATAGGTGACGACCATATTACTGCGATGTTTGGCGTAAGCGGTATCAGAGCCTTTACACCAAACAGGCTCTGAGTAGAAGCCCCCACATTTGTATAAAACCCATCGCCAAATATGAATTCATAATCATTGGAAAACAATAGACCCAGCTTCCCTGCTCCTTTTGAGTGTTGAACGAGCATATTGTATTTTTGGTTTATATTTGCAGCTATGAGCAATTTTCTTTCTTTTTTGTCAAGCTCTCCTCTATAGTGCTCAACAAAGGCGGCTTGAGCATTCCTGTATTTAGGTGAGCGGACTATTAACGAAATTAAACACTCTCTAGTAACGTCAAAATTATTATCTTCTATTTGATCAGTAGAAAGAGAAATTTCCGATGCGTTGATGTCTTTGCAGTCTCGTTTAATTGACTCCAGCCACCTAACTATTTTTGGGAATTTTTTATCTGGTTCATCAAAGAAGTGCTCTATTGTTGAGTTCCAAGGGGTGTCAACATCAAACAAGATGTTATGCCCATCTGATATTTGTCCAAATTCTTTCGGTTTTGATGTAACCTCCTTGCCGCTCCAATCGATTCGATGAACTAACCCTCTCTCATCCCCCCAATTTTTTGAGAGACCTTTGGGCCACCAATGATGCTTTTCTCCTTTTATTAATTTCCGTTTGCTCAAGTATATTGCCTATTGATTTTTATAGATCACATAACGTTAAAGCATTTTATGCCGTGTGCGATAGCACCGGGCATACATGTCTTGTTGGACGGAACCGCGTGCTACGGAGTCCCACACTTTATCTATAAGGGGATTGCTTTTACAGCCTTTCGCTACGTTAGCCCATACTGCCCGATTATTTAACACCAACTGCTGCTTTTCCATTGCCTTTTCACCGCCTGCTACCCCGATTGTGGTCAAACATAGCACAGGGTTTGGCGTACACCACCCAGTCCTTGTACATCATCTGAATCCTAAACACGCTACCGCCCTACCGTGTCATAGCGAGACCAGCATAGGGTCGGGTGCGCGTTGTTATGATTGGTGTGCTGTTGTGGGGTGTGGTCAAAGATTGACGACTAATCGGAAATCTAGCACAAGTTAATTCGATTGTTTAGTGATAAATGTGCGCGGTAAGTTTGGATATGAAAAAGCCCTCTAAGTGGTTGCTTAGAAGGCTTAATTTGGTGGAGGCGGCGGGAATTGAACCCGCGTCCGCAAACCCTCCATCTGAAGGCTACTACATGTTTAGTCAGTCGTTTATTTAACCCGATTGCCGCCAACTGACAGGCTGCTCACGAGCTTTCCCAATACTGTTTAGTGGTTTGGCCTTGGGCGAGCCTCCCGCACGATCTTATGATTGGATGATGCCTGAATATTCGTACTGCATAAGCACAGTAGCGATCAGACAGCTATCTACCGGTTATTAAGCGGCGAGAGCGTAAGAGTCGTCGTTTGCGACTATTGTTTGTGACTAGTGTTTAAGTGGTCACCACATCCACTACATGCTCCCCAGACTTTGTGATCCACGTCGAAGCCAAGTCGCCCCCGAAACTGTGTAGCAAAAGCTGTTGAATGCGCGATTATATGCTTCGACACGGTTATTGTCATGCAGTTCCGTCAAGCGGTTGCGGGGTGTGGCTGAATGGTTAGTGGCGTAAGGTGAAGTGGATGTGATTATCCGCGCTGAGTAAGTCGTGTTGAACCAGCCATTGACGCGCATCATCGGCATCTTGGTTGAACCAGTTTGCCGCCGAACCGAGCCGAAAAGTGTAGCCCCACGTATCCATGTCTTGCAGCATTCGCGCACTGCCCATCGCGGGGATGTGCGCAGCTAACAGTATCTGTAAGTAGCAAACCGCGTCTTCTTCATCGGTTTCGCCACCCGCATCGGTGTGTAAGGTGGCGCGGCGTGCGTCATCCATGCAGATGGTGTGGCAGCCTTCGTGGAGTATCGAGTGCAGCGGGGTATCGAGTCTCGCCAACACTTTCAAACCGATGATTCCGGCTTCTTCTTCGTGCCAGTAACTACCGGGAATGGCGGTTGCAGCGGGAACCAGTTCCAGTTGCAAGCCATAGCGGGCGAGCAGTGCCGCGACGGGCGCGACACCGGTATCTTGTAAGCGCAAGACATCGCTCATAGGAAATATTTACCACCAGCACCAATTGCAATGGTAATCAGGCCAATGCTGAGATTGAGGCCAATCAAGGTGCGGATAGAGGAGAGGGCTTTGCCGCCTTCCTGCCAGCGCATTCCGAACACGGCTTGGCGCAATTGACGATACGGTGCGAAGTAAACGTAGGCGAAAATAGCCATCATTAGTAAGCCTAAGCCGTTCATAATGTGGACGAATATTGGCGCGTTAGCCATGCCACCAAACGGGCCTAATAACATCCAGTAACCAGAAGCGAGAATGCTAATGACCGCTAACCATACCCATGGGAAAAAGCGGGCAAAAACTGCCGACCACAGGGTAAGGCGTTGTTGCGGTTCCAGCACCGAAGCGGCGGCTGGACGCAAGGCCATGTAAGCGAAAAACATGCCACCGACCCAAATGACGATGGCAAGAATGTGAAAAGTAAGCGCGATTGACATGGGTTATCCCCTGTAATTTTTAATCGCGCTATTCTACGCGGATCAATGAATGATTACAGTAATTTGAGGCTGCGCAAGGTGGTAACAACCCCTTTTTTCGCCGCTCCAGCTTCTGTTTGTTTATCATCATTGTAGTAGTAATTGGAATAATCATAGCCATAGCTACCACCACGATGCAGTGCCACGCGGTTCAACAGCAACCCTGACAGGCTGGCATTGGCTTGGCGCAAACGTTTTAAGGCGTTGGTGACGGCTGCCATGCGGGTGTTTTCGGCACGGACTGCGATCAAGGTAGTATCCGCCAGTGAAGCTAATACCAATGCGTCTGCCAAGCCTAACACCGGCGGGCCATCAATGAGAATGTGGTCATACTCGGTGCGTGCGGTAGCCAGCAACGCTTTCATGCTAGGTGACGATAACAACTCGGAAGGATCTTCCGGCAGTTTCCCAGCGGGGATCAGGCTCAAATTGCTAAACGCGGTGGCTTGTACCAGTTCGCTGGTATCAATATTGCCTTGCAGGTAATCAGCCAAGCCCGTGGTGGCGTGAACATCCAGAGTGCGATGCAGCGATGGGTTACGCAAATCCGCATCAATCAGCAATACCCGGCTGCCTGCATTGGCATAAGCGCAAGCAAGGTTGGTGGCGGTGGTGCTTTTGCCTTCACCTGCGCACGCACTGGTGACAAACACCACGCTGTTATCGTTGCGCAGTACAAAGCGCATTGCGGTGCGTAATGAGCGGAATGCTTCGGCAACGCTGGACTTCGGTTCTTTGATGGTGAGTTGCGCTAACTGGCTCGGCGTGTTGTTCAATACTTCAGGCACGACACCCAGAATCGCCAGTTGAGAAATGCGTTCCAGTTCGTTGGCATTTTTCACGGTGTCATCCATGAACTCACGCAGGAATGCAGCAGAAATACCTAATAGCATACCCAGCAATGCGCCAAACGAGAGGTTAGTCAGTAAGTTGGGCTTGAACTTTTTCAACGGCACTTGGGCATCGTCAATAATGGCAATATTGTTGGCTGCAATGCCGCCAGCAATGCTGACTTGGTTCAGACGTTTGAATAAGTCTTGGTAGAGTTCCTGATTGATCTCTACTTGACGGCGCAATGTGCCGTAAGCGATGAATTTTTCCTGTTCTTGGATGGCTGCGGCTTTGGCTTTAGCTTCACTTTCAAGAAAAGCTCTTTTATTGTTTTTGAGGTTTTCGATCTCGCCGGGTAATGCACCGCGCTTGACGTTGATATGCATTTCAACTTCGTCTTCGCGTTGGCGAATTTGTTTGCGCAGGTTGGCATTGGGGGCTTTGGCATTCAGTGCTTTAAGATCGTCCAAATTTTTAAGCAGGGTTTGGATGTATGCCACGTTTTCTTGCAAAGCACCTACGCGCTCGGTCATAGGTTTGGTTTTGTCTGAGAGAATAGCGTAGATGCTCTCTTTTTCAGCGAGGTCTTTTTCAACTTTTTGCAAATCTGCCGCCAAATTGTTGAGTTGCAACGAAGTGGTGGTTTCAATTTTATCATTGACGATAATGATGCTGTTTTCTTTGGAGTAGGTATCCAAACGCTGTACGGATTCGTCCAGTTTCGCCTTAGATTCTTTGACACTGGCTTCCAAGTAGGTTTTTGCATCATCAGTGGTATTGATGCGCCGCTCGGTGTTCATCTTTTGGAAGGTGGCAACAACCGCATTGGCGATTTGTGCAGCCTGTTCGGGGTTGGATGAATCGTAGTGTACCAACACTAAACGTGAGGTTTTTACTGGCTCAACACTCAGGTTTTCCAAGAAAGCATTTTCTAACGCGCTGGGTTCTGTTGGTTTGCTGGCGATGCCCAGCCATTGTTTTACGGATGTCAGCGGCGAGGTACTGGATAATTTATCGTCCAGTTTGAGGTCTTTAATGACTTGAGCAGCCAAGGCACGGCTGCGGATCAGCTCAAACTGCGTTTGATAAAAATCGCGGGTGTCGCGAATGTCACCACTGAGTTCGAGGAAGTCGAAATTCATGACCTTGGTGGATTCGCGTTCGATTTGTAGGGTGGCTGTGGCGCGGTAGACGTTCTTAGACCCCAAAGTGAACAATAGGGCTAAGGCTAACGTTGCACCACTCATCACGAGGATCATGCGTTTGTGTCGTACCAGTGTTTTCCAGAACTCACGCAGATCAAGTGTGTCCTGAGGTTTCGCCTCAAGACGCTGGGGATGATTGCCACGATTATGTGAAGTATTGTGTTTGTCTTGTTGCATGGTCGGGTACGTCTAAATATTTGGTAAAGTTTCAGTATTAACGCAGCACGGAAGCATCTAATTAGTTAACAACGTTGCATTAATCAGGATTGTAGCAAGTCTTGTGCCATTTGGCTGACAATCTTGTTGATGAATATGAGCTGAATATTTCATTACTTCCGCCTTCCTAGTTCATTAGCTTGTTAGGTAAGTCTGCCTTTTCGGTGACGGCTCTCACCAGATTTATCGGATGAACTGCCAAATGCATTGATAAAGCGTCTGAATGGGGTCTCAATCCATTGAAAAGACACGATAGCTGCGACAGTTAGTAGGATGATAAACAGGTAAAAATAGCTCGCACTGCCGGTGTCTAACCAGCGACCGACAAGGCTTTCATAAATGCCGTGCAGTGGTTTTTGCAGGATATAGAGCGAAAAACTCGCTTCACCCAGTAATACCAGCCATTGATGACTGAGCCAATCGCGCAATGCTGATGTATTGATCGCCAGTAACACAATAAGGCTAATAAAGAGCGGTGCAATCAGCCCGTTGGTGTAATCCACTGCGATGCCGGTTGTGTTAATGAAGGTTTCGCGCCACGCCAATAGCAGCAGGGTAACACTTAACACGGCTATCAGGCTGATGGCGTTGACACCAGCTTGCGCGAAATACTGAAACTTGCCAAGACGTAACCACACACCTGCAACAAAGCCCATCAAAAAGGTGCTGAGATGCATGACCGGGTGGTAATAAATAAAGTCATGCAACGGGCTAAAAGCTTGATAGCCTGCGGTATTTAGCAAGCTGGTATGGAGAATTTGCGTCACCAGCCATAAGCCCGCCATGCCCAGCGTTAACCAAGGCAAGTGATGGCGTTTAACCACCAGCATTAGCAATGGAAAGCAAAGGTAGAAAAACATTTCCACGGAAATCGACCAGCCGGGCGCGTTTAAGGTCAGCGGATAACCGGGAACCCATGCCTGTAACATGCTCAAACTGAGTGAAACAGTGAGTGCGTCGCTGCCAGCACCGTTAATTTTTGCCCCAATCATGAGTAACAGTGCCAAGACGTAAATAGGGTAAATGCGGGCAAAGCGTGCCAACCAGTAGCGTCCGCCTTTAAAGGGTGCGGTGTTGCCAGGGCGGTAGTAGGCAATTGCCATAATGAACCCGGAAAGCACATAGAAGTAACTGACGGCAATCGGGCCAGCGGCAAGGATCGGATTCAACCAAGGGATATTGGCTGGGAAAATCTGTGCGCCGTAGTGAAAAAAGACCACGCTCAGTGCCGCGATATAGCGGGTAAAAGTGAGTTGCTCCAGTTTCACGGCGACACGCTGGGGTTAGTATGCATTTTTATCATGCAACGTTTTGAATGCAGTGACCAGAATGATTTTAATGTCCAGTCCTAAGCTCCAACGATGAATGTATTCCATGTCATATTCGACGCGCTTTTGCATCTTGAACAGCGTATCAGTTTCGCCGCGCCAGCCGTTGACTTGCGCTAATCCGGTAATGCCCGGTTTCATCAAGTGGCGCAGCATGTACCCCGGAATCAATTGGCGGTACTCCTCATTGTGGGCAACAGCGTGGGGGCGCGGCCCGACAATCGACATATTGCCCTGCAATACATTCAAAAACTGTGGCAGTTCGTCCAGTGAAGTTTTGCGTAAGAACGCGCCGATGCGGGTAATGCGGTGGTCGTTGCGGGTGGCTTGTTTAATGTCACTGCCATTCTCACACACGGTCATGGTGCGGAATTTTAGCACTTGGAACTTTTCCCCGCGTAAGCCGTGGCGTGTTTGTTTGAACAGTACAGGGCCGGGTGAAGTCAGCTTAATAATGGTGGCAATGATCAGCATCAGCGGCGCGACCAGCACTAAAATCAATAGCCCTACCAACACGTCTTCGATGCGCTTAATGAAAGCGTGTTGCGCTGATAAAGGGGAGTCGTAGATACACAGTACCGGTGTATCGGCGATTTCCAGATAGCGGGTATGTATCAGGGTGTTGATGAAATTATCGGGAATTAAGCGGATAGGGGTAATGCTTTCGGATAGTTTATTGATCAGACCTAACGAGGCACTTTGTTGGGTGGCATTAGGTGCGAGATAAATTTGATCCCATTCGCCGTTGCGTGCTGCTTCGATCATTGCCGCCTGATTGCCAATGCAGGCGAAAGAGTCGGGCAATTTTGTGGTGCAGGTGTTGTCTTCTAAATCATAAAAACCGGCGATCTGGAAGCCTGAGTCGGGCTGACGTTCCAGTGATTGCGCAAAGCGAATTCCTTGTTCAGTGATCCCCGCAATCGCAATGGTGCGGTTATTAATGCCTACCCGCTTGAGGCTGGCGAGTAAGGCGCGTAGGGCATAACGGTTGAGAATCAGCAGTGCAGGCGTAACCACCAACCAGCTAATCAGCACGAAACGTGAAAATTCTGCGGAAGTTTTTACGGTGAAAATGACAAAGATCAGGAACAAAAAGGTGGTTAACCAAGTCACAATAATGCGAATGACTTCATCGCGCAGGAAGGGTCTACCACTCCAAGAGGTGTAAATTTCGGTGAAGCGTCCTACAAAGCCGAACAACAGCGATGCACCAAAGCCAGCGGCCCAGTAGCCTTCGATGTTGTATGCTTTGGAGTACAAGGAAGCAAGAATCAGTATACCCAAAATAATGAGGGTATCCGCAATGCGGTAGATGAACTCTGAGCTGATTTTTTTGTCTACCTTAATGTTTTCCATTCAACCGTTATCCTCTGCTGATGACCGCGCCTTAGCCATCATGGATTTTATTGTCACTTTGTTCAGTGCGCACATCATACTAGGCTGTTGTGGGGAAGCAACAGCTTGTGTGAGTATTAACGCGCCACTAACTACGCCAAGGGATGCATCATCCCTTTGTTATTTAAACAAAAAGTAGAAATACAGCCGATTTATGACACTCGGCGGCTGTAAAAACTGCTTTTAAATATAGACCATTTATAGCTTGTCTGTAGCTAAAAACACACAAACGGTCGTATTTTCTCGATCAATTAAAATAATCACTCACCGGCTGCGGTGGTGCGGGAGGTTTGATCTTTCTCCCATTGGTACGTTTGTACATTGCGGTACTGCCATGCGGCCCTCACACGGATAACCAGCGTAATCGCTAGATAGATTAGTACAGGGACGGCTTCCCGGCTGAATAATTTTTCACGCAAAATTCGCGAGTAGGGCTTTTTTTCTGCACAAGTACACAGTTTGGCAGCCGCGAGTTGTTGGTTGCCGAGGCGTGCGCGTGTTTTGATTTTAATCAGCGAACTGAGGTTGCGGGGCGCACTAATAAAAATTTGCGCCCCCGGAATATTACGGCGTTCACCGCGCTCAAATTGGCAACGCACAAAACCGTCATCATTAATTACACTGGGGAATCGCGTGAAACGCTGATGTCCGGCTTGGCTAATCACGTAGCTGCATGTCGCTACCACGCCATCGCGGATATAGGGTAATTGCAGCCAAACTCGGTAAAACTGGCGCACACTCCAAGACGACAAGCGCGTATCAATCATCGGTTCGGGAGCGGCGAGTAAGGTTTTACCGTCCTGCATTGCAGTGCTAATTACTTGAATCGCGTCGGGGGATAAGCGGGTGTCTGCATCAATGTAAAACACCGGCCAACTGGTGATGTATTGCTCGGCTTCATTGAGTGCGTTGACTTTGGAAGGCGTGGCAATATCCAGACAAATGGCTTGTGGGTAATGGGCGCGCACCAGCAGTGCGGTGTCATCGGTGCAACCATTGCAAGCAACGATCAGGGTATCCAAACCGGCTTGATTAACCAAGCTGTCTAAACACTGGCGGATAACCGTGGCTTCGTTATGTGCGGGAACAATGACCGTTGCCATCAGTGGTATCCTTGTAACCAACGGGTGCGTTGCTGAAAAACTTCGCGCCATTCGCTACGTTGTGGTGAGTTTGGAATCAGTGAATGCATCAGGTATTTATTCAGCACGTAACCGTACAGCAAGGCTTTGCACGCCCCACGCTGCCAGGGGGCAATGTGGCGATTAATCAGTTCCACTTTGCCGGTTAACAGTTTCACCATTTTTGCGGCAAGACGATTATGGCTAACACCGCCGTGATGAATAATCCGGGCATCAGGCGTGACCAACGGTTGATAGCCGAGAGCTTGGGCGCGGAGGCAATAATCAGCTTCTTCGGCATACATAAAAAAGCCGGTATCTAAGCCGCCAAGTTGATCCCACAATTTACGGGTGGTGAGGAAAAAGCAGCCGGAAGTAATATCAACCGCTTTAGTGGTGTCGCGCTGCCAGCAACCGTAATTGGCGTGGTTAAACCAGCAGGAACTTTTAAACAGCTTACTCAAGCCCAATGTGCTGAATAATAAATCGAGGAAGCTGGGTTTTGCCCAAGCGTGCTGGCTGTTCAAGGTAAGATCGTTGTTGAGTGTTACCCCGCCCCAAATGCCATTGTCAGGGTGTAATTGCGCAAAATGCAGCAAACGGTCAATCGCAGCATTCAAAATTACGGTGTCGGGGTTGAGCAATAACAGGTATTTACCCCGCGCTACTGCCGCACCTTGTTGCACGCCACCGGCAAATCCGCTGTTATCGGGCGCGGCAATTAAGTGTACTTGCGGAAAATGGGTGCGAATCATGGCTACCGAATCATCGCTGGAGGCATTATCGACCACGATGATTTCATAGCGGGTTAAACGGGTTTCCTGAAGCACGGATTCGATAGCGCGCCGAATATAGGCGGCGGTATTGTACGACACCAAAATAATGCTGAGATCGGGGGAATTCACGCTAATCTCCCGTAAGCAATGGTTTGAATATCGCTGCGTAACACTTTGGCTGGATTACCGCCAACAATGCTACCTGCTGGCACATCTTTGGTAACAACGCTGCCCGCGCCGACGATCACCTGATCGCCAATGGTCACACCCGGTAAGATAATCGAGCCGCAACCGATAAAACAATTGGCTCCAATGCGGGTAACTTGCTCAAAACCACCACCGTGTCGGCGCGTGGCGTAGTCGTGGGCAAGGATAATCGCATCGAATGCCACGTAAGTTTTTTCACCGATTTCCAGACAACGTGGGTTGGTTTTGTCCAAACGGGCTTTAAACGAGATGCGTACATCCGGGGCAATTTTCATCCCGTACAAGGTGCGAAAATACCAAGTCCGTAGCCATAACAGGCTGTCGCGTAGCCATACTAGCCACATAAACACACGCTGGTTAACGAATCGTAGTCTCATGGTTTATTCCATCGCGAGTAATCCCGTGCCCAACTGATTGCGCCAAGGGTAAAAAAGAACATCGGTTGCAACTTGCCAAAATAATCGACGGTAAAGCCAATCAAAATCAGCGAGAAAAACGCCAGTAGCCATGCAGTGACCATCCAGCGCGTATCATCATCGTGTTTGTGCAGTAAATTCAGGGTATTGAACGAGGCATACAAACTGGCGAATAACAACAATCCGGCGGCAAACAGCCCGTGTTGCAATGCCAGTAATAACCAAAAACTGTCAATGCTGTTACCAAACCAACTGGAAATCCAATAAGGGCGCGTCCAATCGTGCAATCCCGGCCCAATCAAGCCGATACCGAGAATCGGGCTTGCGGCAATATCGTCCATGCTGTGTTCCCATTGCAGCAGACGGAAATAGCCCGTGTTAGGGTTAAAGGTCAGGTAAGAAATCAAAATGCCAAAAAAGCCGCGATTGGAAAATGCATTAATCAGCAATGATCCCGCCAAACTTGCGAACAATAGCGCAATCCACAAGCGGCGTGCGCTATTCCAGAACTTCACCAAAACCGCGATACCCGCTTGGAAAATCAGCGACAACAGTGGTGCGGAAGAAAGCGTCAGTAACATCGAGGCAATCAACGCTACCACACTGCTGCCTGTGCCAATGCTCCGCGTTTGCCTAAACCACAAAAACGCAAACGGGAAACACAACGCCAATAAAGACCCGTACAAAATCGGGTGTTCAAACAAACTCGCCGCCCGCATCACGCCATTACGGATGTAATAGTGCATATACAAGCGGAAATCCAAGGAGTCATGCCCGGTTATGTTTTTGGCAATTTCATGCAAGAAACGGTGTTGTGCAAAGGCTTCGTAAGCACTAAAGAGGGTTAAACCTGCCAAAATCAGAACAAACAAGCGATTGATCTGAAAAAAGTTTTCCGGCGTATTGAGGTACATCCGTGCAAGGTAAAACGCGCCGAGGGTTTCAATCGCGTAGATGCCGGTTGACTCGACGGCTTGTTGCAGATCGTGATTGTTCCAAATGCTGGCAAACGCAAATCCCAATAAACCCACGAGCAATATATCAACCAGATCCGCACGCTCCAGTACCATTTTGAAATTAAGCAGCGCGTACACCAACGCTACGCCCAACACCACGCGATAGGGTTCAATCCGAACTGAGCCTGCCATCACGTAAAATTCTACCGGGATGAAAATGGCAATAACGAACAGAATGGCAAGTAGTCTTAGCATGGTGTTCCTTGTGTAGCCGGTTCCGGTTCGCGCAATAAGCGTTTGTGGAAAAACAGGAAAGCGATGGCTCCGGTCATCAATAAATTTGCCACCAATGTAGCCATTGCCGCCCCTTCAATCCCGTAACGCGGAATCAATAATAGGTTTGCGACGATATTGACCAACAACGCCAGCATTAGTAGGCTGTTTAAAAATCTAACCTGTGCGCGGATAATAAACATAAACGAGAAAGTCAAACTCAAGGCACGCACCAATTGCGCCACCAATAAGAGCGCGAGGGTTGATGCGGCTTGGCGGTATTCCGGGCGAAACACTTCCAACAGGATTTCGCCCATGAGCAATAAGATTAGGGTCACAATCCCCAACACGCCCGCGACCAATAAAGTGGCTTGCCAGAAAAAGCGCGGCAAACGTGCGGCTTGGTGTTGTTGAATAGCCAATAAACGCGGGTAAATCGTTGCGTCTAATGCCCCAAGAAAGAACAAACTCACGAATGACAAACGTGCAGCAACGGTAAATAACGCCACATCTTCATTGCTCAGCAGCCAACCAGTCATTAGGGTGTCTGCCCACAACATTAAAAACGAAAAGAACGACACCGGAGCCAGCGGTAACGATTGTCGCAAGACTTCACGGATAGTCAAACTTGGCGGTGATAAGGGTTGGAAGTGCTGCCACCAAGGGCGCAACCAGTAAAATGAGGCAATACCTGCCAACGCCAACGACACCATATACAGCCACAAATAATGCTGTTCGTGTTGAAACCCTTGCCAAAACACCAGCAGCAACAGCATATAGCTAATCGCCGGTAACGAATTTTGCACCAGAATCGACGGTGAAGTGTGGCGCACTGCCTTAAGGAATGCCGCATTCATCATCACCAGATTAAAGGTAACAATGCCCGTGCCAGCCAGCAATAACGCTTCGATTTTGATTAAATCATCAAATAACCAGTGCTGCACCAATGGGGTAAAGACTAGCCACCCCAGCATAAAAATACCGCTGCTCACCATCACCATACGGTAAGCATCGCGTAAATGTTGTGCCTGCACCGCCATCTGTTCCACTGGCAAACGTGCCACATCGCGCACCAACCACTGTTCCACCCCCAAGCGACTGAATAAAGACACACCTGTTACCAGTGTCATCAGCATAAATACCATCCCGGCTTCTGCCATCGGTAAATGCCGGGTGAGGACAATCGCCACCGCAAAATTCAAACCCACACCTGCAAACCGTGCGATGGTCGACAGCAAGCTGATCATGAGTAAGGAGCGCGGTTGCTGATTCATCGGCGAATCGCCTGATCAATAAAATCCGCTAAGGGTTGTAGCCGTGCATCCGGGGTTGCAGTGGGTGGGGTGAGTTGGTGGCGGCGTGCCAGTAACGCGTACAACTCGGCTTGATCGGTAGCAGTGTAAACACCGGGCAATTTACCCATCCAGCTTAAGCCGTCTAATTGGTGATCATTGCGGTGTTCACCGAGGGCGTGCTGACGATTCATCACAATAATTGGCTTGCGATTTTCCAGTGCGGTAATGATATTGCCCATACCAGCATGAGAAATAATCAGGCTGGCAGCTTGCAAGTGCTGGTTAAACGTCTCGGCGGGCATGAAGGCTTCCCCGCGTAAATGCTGCGGTTGGTAGTCACCTTCAGCGGTTTGTGCAATACCCTTGACGGCGTGTTGCCCAACCCATTCATCCACGTAACGGATCAGGCGATCAAACGGAAATTGCGTGCCGACGGTGACGAAAATCACAACACCGCCCCCTTAAACAATACCTGTTGCCCATCGCTCAAGTGTTCCCATTGCGTTAAAAACACATCCGCTTGGTGTTGAATTAAACGCCCCGCCCGTGAGATTTGGCGCACATTGGCAATGCTATCGACCCAAATGGTGCGAATCCGTAACAGTTTGCCTAAACCAATCGCCACCGCACCCGGTGCTGCCCCCGTGGAAATAATCGCTGCTGGACGCTCTTTTAACAAAATCCACAACACTTGCAGCGCACACGGAATCAACCGCCATTTATCATCGGCACTGACATCGGTAATCGAATACAGTTTATGCCCTTGGTGGGTAGCGGCACTATTAAAGCGGGTGCTGGGCATCGCGTAGACCAGTTGGTAACGGTCTTCCAATCGCGCACACACGCGGGTGAGCTGAATCCAATGCCCACCGGGTGAAGAAATTGCCAAGAGTTTGGGCTTGGCGTTCATCCCGGTTTCCTTAAATAAAATGCAGCTTGGTCGCCTTGTTGTGCTGCGTTTAATTCATTGGCACGGGTGGCGAAATCGCGGATCCGTTGCGCATCAAACGGTGCGTTTTGCGGTGCGACGGCGTAAGAACGCGGATCTTGCAGCGGAATATTTTGTTCGTACTGCTCGCTTCCCCAAAACTGGAAGGCATTGGAATCGTAAAGTGTTTGCTCCAGTGTAAAGCCGGTTTGTTTCGCCAACATCTGAATGCTTTGCAGGGAATGCAGGTATAAATGGCGCGGCGCGTCCAGTTGCACCCAATGCACCCCGTAATGCTGCCAAGCAAACGACGATACCGTAGGTACACGCAATAACACCATACCGCCCGGTTTGAGGATGTCGTAAGCCTGTTGCAAAGTGGCTTGTTGCTCCACTAAATGCTCAAACGAGTGGTGGAACATCACCACGTCCCACTGCGCGGTTTCACTGAAAATATCGCGCTTTTCAATGCGTAAACCGTTGCGGTAGGCAATGTCTTCGCGGTTAAACGGGTCAATACCCAGCACTTGGGTAAAGCCCGCTTCATACAGCGACAGTAATAGGTGTCCTGCGCCGCAACCTACGTCCAGCACCCGCATACCTTTGGTGAGCTTGAGCGGACGTAAGCTGGTGAGTTTGTCATTGGGGCTGACAAAATGCAGCAAACGTCCCATTTGGCAGTGCCGCGTTGCTGCCCAAGTATCGCGCATTCGGATCAGGGCTTTTTTCAGCGGATTTACGGATTTTTCCGCATCGCTGTAGGAGTAATAATCTGCCGGATAATAACGCGCCAGATCGGGCGGAATCGTCACAATTTGCAGGCAGCCGCACTGTTTACACTCGAAATAACGGTGTTCATCACGCATTCCGAGCATCATTTCTTTGGCGGTATAAGTGCGGTGTTCGTCAATCGCGCCACAAATGCGACATTCCATCAGGCTTTTTCCCCGTGTGAGCCAAACAGGGAAACACCGTCTTGCCAAAACTCAGGGCGATCCAGATACCAATCCAAGGTTTTTGCCAAACCACTTTGGAAGGTTTCCGATGGCACATAGCCCAGCTCGCGGCAAATCTTGCTGTTGTCGATGGCGTAACGGCGGTCGTGTCCTGGGCGGTCTTGCACGTAAGTAATGTGTTGACGGTGCGGCACGTGCGGGGAATCTGGGAAACGCGCATCCAATAAATCGCACAATTCATGGATCAGGCTTAAATTGGCCTGTTCATTATTGCCGCCAATATTGTAGGTTTCACCGATGCGCCCGTTGCGCATAATCAGATCAATGCCCCGGTTGTGGTCATCCACGTATAACCAGTCGCGAATTTGTTGCCCATCGCCGTAAATTGGCACAGCTTGGCCTTGCAACAAGCGCGAAATCGCTAACGGAATCAATTTTTCCGGGTACTGGTAAGGCCCGTAATTGTTGGAGCAATTGCTGGTAGTGGTTTGCAGCCCGTAAGTATGCTGATAAGCACGCACAATATGATCCGATGAAGCTTTACTCGCAGCATACGGCGAGTTCGGTGCATACGGTGTGGTTTCGGTAAACGCCGGATCAGTCGCGGAGAGCGTGCCGTACACTTCGTCGGTGGAAACGTGGTGGAAACGGTGCGCAAACCCCGGTTTTTCATCCAGCCACACGATTTTCGCGGCTTTCAGCAAGCTGTGCGTGCCATCAATGTTGGTGCGTAAAAATGCATCGGGGCCGTAAATCGAGCGGTCAACATGGGATTCCGCCGCGAAATGCACGATGGTGTCGATGTTTTCTTCACGTAATAACTGCTCAACCAGCGGTTGATCCAGAATATCACCGTGTACAAAACGGAAATTGGTTTGCCCTTCAAGGATTTGCAGGTTTTCGTAACGTCCGGCGTAAGTGAGCGCGTCCAGCACCACAATGCGGGTGTCGGGGTAGCTTGCCAGCCAGTAATGCACAAAGTTTGTGCCGATAAAGCCCGCGCCGCCCGTTACCAAAAGCTGTTTAGGTTGGTAAGTTGTTGTCATTTCAAGATAGCCTGTTGTTGTAATTGGATCAGCATCTCCCGCAGGCGTGACCGCCAGTGTGCGAAGGTGCAATCCATAAGGGTTTCTGTTGCGCGTTTATCCATCACGCTATAAGCCGGACGGCGTGCAGGGGTAGGGTATTCCTCTGTACGCAACGGTTTGACCGGGATTGCCTTGCTGAGTAACCCCAAGGCAAGTGCTTCTTCCTGAATGGCAATGGCGAAATCGTACCAGCTTGCCACCCCGTTATCCGAGCAATGAAAGATACCCTGCGGTTTTTGTACGACGAATGACCATAGCGTATCACTCAAGGTGCGTGTCCAGGTGGGTGTGCCGATTTGATCCGCGACTACGCCCAGTGATTCGCGCTCTGCCATTAAGCGCAGCATGGTTTTGACGAAATTATTCCCGTAAGCCGAATACAGCCAAGAAGTCCGCACAATCGCTGCCGTTGGGCAAATCTGTTGCACCGCGTTATCGCCTGCGAGTTTACTTGCGCCGTAAATCCCTAACGGTTGCGCGACATCGGTGGGCATATATGGGGTGCTTTGCTGCCCGTCAAACACAAAATCGGTGGAAACGTGCAGCAAATACAACCCGCGTTGCTGTGCAGCTTGCGCTAAGTGCGCTGCGGCGTGATGGTTGATGGCGTAAGCGCGTTCCACGTCAGTTTCGGCTTTATCCACTGCGGTGTAAGCCGCCGCGTTAATAATGACGCTGGGTTGATGCTGATCCAGTGCGGCTTGAATTTGCGCAGTTTGGGTAATGTCCAAGCTGCTGTAATCCGTGGCAATTAGCGTTATGTGTGCAGGGCAGGTGGCTTGCAATTCCGAACCCAGTTGCCCGTTTGCACCTGTCAGTAAGATTTTCATGCAAAAGTCTCCGCGTCCTGCCACAGCCTGCCTTCAGCATCTTTAGCGGATACCAGCGGGGCTTGCCCATCGACTAAAGGCCAATCAATCGCCAGCGTCGGGTCATTCCAACGGATGCAAGTTTCGTGAGTGGGATTATAAAAGTCGGTGCATTTATACAAGAAATCAGCGGACTCGCTCATCACATAAAAGCCGTGCGCAAAGCCGGGCGGAACCCACAACATCCGGTGATTTTCATCGGATAATTCCACCCCTACCCATTGCCCGAAACTGGGGGAACTGCGGCGTACATCCACAGCCACATCAAACACGCACCCGCTGGTAACGCGCACCAGTTTGCCTTGGGTTTGCTGCATTTGGTAATGCAGGCCACGTAAAATACCTTGGCGTGAACGGCTGTGATTGTCTTGCACAAAGTGCAAATCCAGACCGAGTTCAGCAAATTTTTGCGAATGCCAGCTTTCCATAAAAAAGCCACGCGGATCACCAAACACCGCCGGTTCAATGATTTTCACATCGGGGATGCGAGTAGTGATAATTTTCATGTTAGTAACCCCGTCAAATAGAGTCCATAACCGCTTTTCATCAACGGTTCGGCTAAACGCAGCAATTGTGCGGCATCAATATAGCCCATGCGCCAGGCCACTTCTTCGGGGCAGGCAATCTTCAAACCCTGACGTTCCTCAATCACGCGAATGTAATTGGAGGCATCCAGCAACGAAGCGTGCGTGCCAGTATCCAGCCATGCGGTGCCGCGTTTGAGCATTTCCACCTGTAATTGCCCACTGGTGAGGTACATTTGATTGAGTGTGGTAATTTCCAACTCACCGCGCGGGGACGGACGCACTTCACGCGCCATTGCCACCACATTATTGTCGTAGAAATACAAGCCAGTGACCGCGTAATTAGAACGGGGTTCTGCTGGCTTTTCTTCAATGGTTAAGGCTTTACCGTGTGCGTCAAATTCCACCACGCCGTAACGTTCCGGGTCACGCACGTAATACGCGAATACCGTTGCACCGCTGGTTTGTTGGGCAACGGCTTGCAGGCGCGAGGAAAGCCCTTCACCGTAGTAAATATTGTCGCCGAGAATCAAGGTGCAGGGCGCATTGCCGACAAATTCCGCGCCGATTAAAAAGGCTTGGGCTAATCCTTCCGGCTTGGGTTGCACCGCGTATTGAATGTTAATGCCCCAATGCGAACCGTCGCCCAACAAATGCTGGAATTGCGGCGCATCTTCTGGGGTGGTAATGATTAAAATGTCACGGATACCAGCCAGCATGAGTACCGTTAGTGGGTAATAAATCATGGGCTTGTCGTAGATGGGCATCAATTGCTTACTGACTGCGCGAGTCAGGGGGTACAGGCGTGTGCCGCTACCACCAGCGAGGATAATGCCTTTACGGTTCTGGTTATTTTGCATGATTGGTTACTTTCTTTGCTGTGTTGGCTTGTGAAGTTACCAATTGTAGACAAACTTACGAAAAAGTCAGCTAATTCCGGCAATCGGCTATTTGCTTAATGTCATCAATCCGATCGTCATGCCACCCTAGAGTGATTGCCAGCGTGTGCTAAACTTTCAACGTCGATAACAATACCGTAATGCGAGGGTTCGTATGGATAATTTAGGTGATTGGCTGGAGCATCTCAAACACCCGATGGTGCTGGCTGGCTTTGTACTATTTGTGTTGGTTGGCTTACTGAAAATGTTCATGGGAAGCAAAGATTTAAGCGCGACCAATGAACGCATACTCCACAAGGGGATGAATTTTGTGTTTATCCTTGGGGTGCTGATTATTGTGGGTGGGTTTGCCTACAGCATTGTGAATGCACCGCCTGCGCCAGCCAGTAGTGCCGCCGCCGCACCCTTGACTACAGGCGACCAAAGCCCCGTTGTTAGTGGTAGCCAAGGGGACGTGAATATCAATTTTGGTGCGCCACCTGTTAAACAATAACTCAATCAGGGGTAAGTAATATGCGTGTTGTTTTGTTATGCAGCACGGTATTGCTGCTTGTCGCGTGCGGGGAAAAAGAGCCTGCTGCTCCCCCCGCACACACCACTGGCAGTCAAAGTGCCGTAGTTAGCGACGTAACCGGCAGCGTCAACATCCAATACAAGGATGAACATTCCGCCGCCGATGTACCTGCCAAAGAAGCTGGCACGAATGGCGACCAAAGCCCCATCATCAATCAAGTCAGCGGCGATGCCAGCGTCCAATACGTCACCAACTTTTACGGTGCAAATGCCGAAGAAGTCAAACACCTGCAAGACGACCTCAAGCTTTCCAAACAAGCCGCCGAAGCCCTGCTAAAAAACCTTGCTGACAAAGACGTGGCGGTGAATAGCCGTACCCAAGAATTTGAACGTCTCGCCCGAAAATACGCAGACTTGCAACACGCATTAGGCGAGGTTGATACCGCAGATGCGCTGAGTCATCAAGCTCAAGCTGCTTTGCAAACTGGTGATTTGGATAAGGCTGAAAAGCTCTTGGAAGCGGCTTACCAGCGCAATCAACAACAAGCCGATAAACGCCTTGGACAGCACACTTTATTATTGGCGCAACTCAGTGCCTTGAAGCTGGAAAACAGTAAATCCATTGAGCGTTATCAGCAAGCGGTAACATTACAGCCTGATAATCGGCAAGCTTGGGCGGAACTTGCCCTGCTGGCTGAACGGGTGGGGGATATAACGCTGGCAGTGAGCGCGTGGCAACAAGTGCGCAAGCAAACCAGCATCAGTAACGAGCCTGCCGACTACTTGAATGCCCTGTTGCATGAGGGCAAAGTCTTGGGTTCGTCAGGTGATTCCACGGGCGCATTGGCTAATTACCAACTTGCCCAACAAACCGCGCAACAATTGCTTGCTGAGTCCCCGCAAAATAGCGCGTGGCAACACAGCCTCGCACAGAGTTATCTCTATAGCGGGTATATTCAGCGTGCCAATGGCGATATGCCTGCGGCACAAACTGCTTACCAGCACAGCGTTGCACTGATTGAGAAATTGGCACAAGCCGAGCCGAATAACAGCCAGTGGCAACGTGAATTGCTCCCGGTTTACAGTGCGGTAGCGGATGTGCAACGTGAGCAAGGCAATGCGCCTGCCGCTATCGACAGTTACAACAAAGCATTGAAAATTGCGCAAGTCTTGGTGGCTGGCGAACCTGACAACCTTGAGCGTCAGCACGATGTGTTGGTGGTGCTTGATCATCTGGGCAAGGCGCAGCAAGCAGCAAACAATCCAACCGCCGCGCTTGAGGTATTCCAACAAGCCTTGGTGATTGGCAAAAAACTTAGCGCAGCCTCCCCAACCCGCACCGATTGGCAGCGCAGTTTAGGGGTAATTGTTAGTAAATTGGGCGAAGTGTCCCTTGTTTTGGGTGATAAGCAGGCAGCGGTGCAACATTTTCAGGACAGTTTGCTGATTACTGAGCAGTTGGTGAAACTTGACCCCAACAACAGCGCGTGGCAGGCGGATTTGGTGATTGATCGTGAGCGCATTGTGCAGGCTCAACAAAGTCTCGCATCAGCTACCGACGCGCCTGCGACTAAGCAAAGCCCGACGTTAGCAGGCATTGAGGGCAAAGCCAGTGTGCAGCAAATTACCACCGCGAATGGGCAGGTATTGCAACAAACTGAGCAAAACCCCGCGCAAACCGCACCGCTAACGGAGGAACTCAAAACCTCTGGCGATCAAAGTGCCATCGTCACGCAGGTGCAAGGCAACGTCACCATCCAGTACGTCACCAACTTTTACGGGGCGGATGAGCAGGCAGTCAAGCAACTGCAAGACAAGCTGCAACTGGACAAGCAACAAGCCGATGCGCTGCTGAAAAACTTGGCGGATAAAAACGTGGATTTAGCCAGTCGTACCGAAGCGTTTAGCCAACTTGCGCAAACCTATGTTGCCTTGCAAGCGCGTTTGGGCAGTTATGCGGCTACCGACGAACTCGCTCAACAAGCCCGCAAAGCCTTGCAAGCAGGGCATTTGGATGTGGCGGAAACCTTGCTGGAAAGGGTTTACGCCCGCGACCAAAAACTGGCAGACCAACAACTGGCGCAACGGGCGTTTGCGCTGGCGGAAATCAGCGAATTAAAGCTGGATTACCCCAAAGCGACGGCGCGTTATCAGGAAGTGACCCAGCGTCAGCCGGATAATTTCACCGCATGGCAAAATCTGGCGTTATTGGCGCAGAAACAAGGCAACACCTCACAGGCATTGCAAGCGTGGCAACAATTGCAGCAAAACGTCAGCCAAACGCTGGAGCCTGCGGTTTACATCACTGCGTTGCTGGGTGAAGGCGATATTTTGTTCTTGCAGGAGCGCAACGCCGAAGCCCTCAAGGTTTATCAAACGGCGGTGACAGCCAGCCGTACTTGGCACGACAAGCAGCCAGACAAAGGGCGTGCCTCAGAATTGCTGGCATCCAGCTTGCTCAGCCTCGGTAAAGTACAGGCCGAAAAAGACCTTGAGCAAGCTCTGAAAACAGTGCAAGAATCTGTCAGTTTGCAGAGGCAACTCCACCAACAAACGCCGACTGACACGGTGTTGCAACGTGATCTTGCCGTTGCGTTGAGCGAGGCGGGTGAATTGTACCGCATCCAAGGTGATGTAACGGCTGCTCGTCAAGTGCATCAAGAGGCACTGGCATTGCGTGAAACATTAGTGGGAACTGCACCCGATAACCGCTTGTGGCAGCGTGATTTGTTCGTGAGCGTGAGCAATATGGCTTTGGTCGAAGGCGCGTTAGGCAATGACGCAGCGGTTTTGCCCTTATTGCAACGTGCGGATACGCTCAGCCAGCAACTGACCCAACGTGACCCCCACAACCGTGAGTGGCAACGTGACCGCTCCATTTTGCTGGAACGTTTAGCAACGGCCTACAGTGCCAAAGCCGATCAGCCAGCGGCGTTGAAAGCCCAGCAGGAAGCTTGGGCAATCACCCAAACCTTGGCAAAACTCGACCCAGATAACCAGCAGTGGCAGCGAGATTTTGTAACGACTGGCGAAACCTTGCGCGAATTTTACCAAGCATCTGACGATAACAAGGCACTTAGCGGGTTGTTGGCGGCAGTGATTCCAGTGCAAAAGCGTCTGGTTGACCTTGAGCCGGATAACCTCGAACAAAAAACTGCTTTGTACCTCAATTACGGGCGTTTGGGTGAAACCCAGCAGTTGCAAAACGATAACCGGGCAGCGTTACAAGCTTACCAACAGGCTCTCGAACTGAATCAACAATTGTCGGCAGCAAAGCCCGACGTGAGTGCTTTTCGTGGGGAAATCGCTACCAACTTAAACCGCATTGGCACGGCACATTTCGCTTTGAAAGATAACGCCAAAGCCTTGGCAGCTTTTGAGGAGGCACTCACACTATTCACCCCCTTGGCTAAAGCCGAACCAGCAGTGGTGGAGTGGCAATTGGGTATCGTCGGCAGCAAGTACCAAATGGCACAAATTGTGGCTGACCAACACGATGCTTTGCTACAAGAGGCCATCGCGATTTTGGAAAAGCTTCAGCAGGAAAAGCGTTTACCGGATGCGTACAAAACCTGGCCTGAGGAAATGCGCAAGGAATTGAAAAAGCCTTCATGAAACGGGAATTTTTTCCCGACCTCCTGCATCAGTTAGACTGTCAGTCTTATAACACCGAATGAGGAGGAACCAACATGAAACAACCCGTACTGCATTGGCTGGGTGGTATCGCGCTGCTGGCATTGAGCTTGAACACTTGGGCAGCCGATAAGCCGATTCATCAAGGCATAGTGGATAACTATAAAGCCGAAAAAGTCTCGGATCATGTTTATGTGATTCACGGCCCCGCAGGGCAGCCCGACAAGGAGAACCAAGGCTTCATCAATAATCCGGGCTTCATCGTGGGCGATAGCGAAGTGGCGGTGATTGACCCCGGTTCCAGTGCTGCGATTGGGCGGGCAGTATTGGCGCATATCCGTAAAGTTACTGATAAACCGATTACCAAAGTGTTTATTACCCATATTCATGGCGATCATTGGTTAGGCAATCAAGCCATGAAAGAGTCCAATGCGGATGCTAAGTTTTACGCCAGCGCAGGTATGATTGAAGACGCGAAAAATGGCGCAGGCGATAGCTGGATTGAAACCATGAATACCATGACCGAAAACGCAACGGCGGGCACGGAATTGGTCATTCCAACCGAAGTGTTAACCCAAGATCAGGCCATCAAAGTCGGCAGCGTTACAGTCAAGGCGCATTTGGTCGACGGTAAAGCACACACTTCCAACGAAGTCATGTTTGAAGTGGTTGAAGATAAATTGTTGTTTACCGGTGACACCATTAGCAACAAACGTTTGATTCTGATGGACGAAGGCAGCTTCCCCGGCAGTGCTAAAAACGCTGAACGTATTGTTGCGATGGGGATGAAAACCATTGTTCCTGGTCACGGTGCAACCGGCGATAACAGCATTGTCACGGCTTATGGCGATTACATGAGCAAAGTCTATGAAGGTGTTAAAGCCTTACGCGATGACATGGAAGCGCACGAAATGAAACCGAAAATTGCTGAAAAACTGACAGCCTACAACGACTGGCACAGCATGGACGATACCCTCGGCAAGCACATTACTGATGTTACGCAGCCCTAAGCACCTGTAGCTCATCAAAAGCGCCCCGAATTGCCTTGGCGTAGAGCTTTGAACGCAAGGCAAAGTGGTTAAGATGCTTGCTGATGGTCAAACACTCCATTTTGAAGACGGCGACGATGGAGGCGAATAAGTGATTCGCTTGTGTTTTAGCGGTGTGGGCAGGGGATTTCGCAAAGGCAGCATTGGATTTGAGCGATTTATGGAAGACCTCGACTTTCCACCGTTTTTGGTAGGTTGTCGTGATTTCGTCCCACTCTGCTGCCAAGCGGCTACAGACCAGATACAAAATGCCGCTGCTGCCGTCTTTGTTCGTAAAGACTTGCCGGGCGAGCTTGACGGGGAAGGTTAGCCCCTTCAACCAGCCCTTGATGGCTTTTTGTTCTGTCCATACCAATTGGTCGAGTCGTGTGTAACGTTTTGCCTTGCTGTCTACTTCGCTCAATGCCACTAATCGGTTACTTTTCAATGCCATAATGAAGTCCTTTTGCCGTTTCTCCTTGATGTGTTCCATATTCTCGGCGGAGGCGAACCAAATGTCGCTCAACACCCATGAAAATGTCAGTTGGTTTTGAATGCAGGTGTCAATCATGGAGCGCATTTGCTCATTTTTGGTGACATCGCTGCACCGCTTTTCTTGGCGTGTATTGATGTCACAGAAACGGAACGGTTTCCGTATCAGTTCAAATGCAACAGGAATGGATGCACCATTGCTATGATATAGACAGTTTAACAAGTTGATTCCCTTGATATTACGCCCTTTGCAGTGGTCGTAATGCCAACAAATTAGATCGTTTTCGTCCATGTAGGGCTTTTCTTGCACCGTATCGTCGATGATCAGGATGCCATCGGCTGATTCGACCTCCCTGACGGTCTTTTTTACCTGTTTCCACAGGTCTTTCGAGGTGTACTCATCTCCCGAAAGAAAACGACTGATCGCATCGTGGCTAATTTCGCCGTCCAATAATTGGGATAAACCCGTTGCTGTGGCGTAGCCAAAGGTCACGGTCAGGTAGTCGGTGTAGAGGTCAAGACGTGTTTGATTCATACCTGAAATATAGTCGAGGAGAGGTCGGACTGCGTAACATCAGCACATTAGTTTGGCAGCACTGGAAGCCGAACAGGAAGATTTCTAAGTTAAGTGACTGCTTGTGTGAGTCTGTCAAATAAACTGTGTAACACGTTTTTCATAGGGCGGAGAGCGGAACCCGCTCTTCACCGAACATAAGTAAAAAAGTCTGCAAAGCGGGTTTCCAGTGGTGAATGACCGACCACTTTTGCGAGGCTTCGCGTACCGCCAAATACAGGCTTTTGAGGGCTGAACTGTCATTGGGAAAGATGCGCCGGTTGCGGGTAAACTTGCGCAAACTCATGTTCAGGGATTCAATCGCATTGGTGGTGTAAATCACTTTGCGGATCTCCGGCTGGAACTGGAAAAACGGGATGACATTCGCCCAGTTACCGCGCCATAGACGCACGACTGCTTTGTATTTGTTACCCCATTCGGTGTCGAGGGCTTCCAGTTCGTGTTCGGCTTCTTCAGCAGTGCTGGACTGGTAAATGCGCTTGAGGGCAGCGACCACACCTTTGGTATCCTTGGCGGTGACGTAGCGCAAGCTGGCGCGAACCATGTGTACCATGCACAACTGGGTCAGCGTTTTGGGGAAGACCGCGTTGACGGCTTCAGGCAAGCCGTTTAAGCCATCCATGCACGCCACGTAGATGTCTTGTACGCCCCGGTGGCGTAGTTCCGTCAAGACCGATAACCAGAACTTGGCACCTTCATTTTCTGCCAACCAGATGCCCAACACGTCCTTTTCACCGCGTAAGTTGACCGCCAATACCACATGGGCTGATTTATTGATGACCTGCTTATCTTGTTGAACTTTAACGACAATCCCATCGAGCCAGACAATCGGGTAGATATTATCCAGTGCTCGCGTCTGCCACGCTTTAGCTTCGCCCTGAACGGCTTCGGTTACTTCCGCGATCAGCGTATGCGAGATGTCCACCCCGTACAGGCGTTTGATCGTGTCTTCGATGTCGCGGGTGGTCATGCCTTTGGCGTACAGCGTCAGGATGTGTTCTTCCATCCCTGCTAACCGTATTTGGCGTTTTTGTATCAACTTCGGCTCAAAGCTGCCATCACGGTCACGCGGTGTCTCTACCTGCAACTCACCAAATTCGCCTTTGATGGTCTTGTTGCCTTTGCCGTTACGGGTATTGCTGCGCCGTTGCCCGGCTTCGCTACGCTCACCCTTGTCGTAGTTTAGGTGCACATCCAATTCGGCTTCCAAGCTGCGGTTGATCATCCGCTGCAAGAGCTGGCTGTAAAGGTTTTTGACATCAGCAGGCGTTTTGCAATCGCTGAGTAAGTCATCCATGAGTTTCGGGTCGAGGCGTTCCATGTTACTGCTCCTTCTTGGGATTCACGTTATATAGCAGTTACACAGTTCAGTTTACAGTCTCGCTTGTGTGGGTATCGGACTATTTTTTCGTGCCGATACCCACTTGTCGTTTCAGCATGGTTTGGGTATCAGGGCTGAAATTTTCCAAAATCGCGGTACGGTCATCATGGCTACGGCTCACGACTTCTTGGTAAAAGAAGATCAGGGCATCCTCACGCGAACCATCGTTTTGCATCATTTCCAGTGCTTGCAAGCCAATCTTGAGCAGTGAAATGTCGGCATCCAGCTTTTCCACCTTGAAATGGTAAAAATCGGATACTTCTTGGCAGATTTCCTTGCTGCGAACTTCCAGAAAGACATCACCTTGTTCGTACTGCATGACCGGAGCTAGCATAATCAGCGTGGATTTAGCAGGTAACAGCTCTAAATTCGGGAAGCGGCTCATGGTCGGAAACGCGGTACGTGAGAAAAACCGCAGATGCTTAATGAAACTGCCACGAAAATATTCAATGTAGCGTGTCAGTATGCTAATTTTTTCATCGTTGCTGTAACGGCTGATCGGCGAGAAAATAAAGCTCAGGTAGGAATCCAGCGTATAAATTTCCGTTTCGGCGTAACCCGGCTGGGCAATTTGCTGAAATCTGGCGGTGTCATGGTCGGTATAAAAAAACGACGAAGGAAAGTGACTGAAGGCTAAAATTCTTCCCTCATTTTCCATATCGCACAGATAGCGGTCAGCCGCCTTGTCCGTTGCAAAGCGTTGCAGACGTATTTCATTTTGGTACAGCCCTTGAAAATGCGGCTTGAGTATCGCGCCTATATCAACATTGAAAACACTCGCATACGCCAGCAGCTCTGGAATATCCAGTGGTGTTTCCTCGCGTTCCATTCGCGAGATGTCAGATTGTTGGATCGTAAAACCGGCACGCATATGCGGCTTCAGCGGTGTTTCCAGCGCGTTTGCCATGTCTGCCTGTGTGTAGCCTTGCGAATCCCTTAACTCCTTCAGTTTGAAACCATTTTGAGGAATATGGGACAGCGTTTTTTTGTTAGCCCTGTTCATTCTTAATTACGTTTCATTGTTTGTTATAAAAGTTCACAGATATGCCATATATTTAGTCAATATGCAATTTTTTCATATCGCATAAGCTGAACGTTAGCTGAATGATAGGAATAACAACTTTTAATCAATAAGGTTAGAATTTGCTCTGAAATAATAATGATCATCACAAACACGGAGCAAATCCCAATGAAAGCAACAGTAACGACAACAAGTGTTTGCCTGCTTAGCGTAATGTTAGCAGGGTGCGTAACGGTGAACGCCGATGCCAGCAATCCCATGCTGGGGCATGGGGTCAAGCCGTTAAATCCCGTTTTATTAACGTATGGGCATACGAGCAACGCGGCTAACTCAAGTGTCGGGCAAGCCAGTTTTGTTAACCCAACGCCTGCACCAGCCCAAGAAACGCAGGCGACAACGGCGCAGGAGCCATTACCAGATGCCGCCAGCACCAGCAGCGTGAGTACAGAAACGCCGGTTGAAGCAGCTTCCACAACAGAGGCAACTTCCCAAGCAAGCATGAAACAATTGCTGGTTAATGGCGCAGTAACGCTGATTGGTAAGTGTATTGAGTCTGGTAATTGCTGGTAGTGGCTGGGGCGTGCTAGGAATCTGCAAGCGGGGTTGGTATCATCCCCGCTTTTCGCATTATTAGCAGATTATCATGGAACTCAACCCCACCTACACCAAGATCAAAGACCTTCAAGGGCGCGTGGACGCTCTGAGGGGGTATCTTTGACTATGAAACCAAACACGAACGCCTAGAAGAAGTCAGTCGCGAACTCGAAGACCCCAAAGTGTGGGATAGTCCGCAACGCGCCCAGGACCTCGGCAAAGAACGTGCCTTACTGGATAATATTGTCGGCGGCCTCGACCGCATGACTGCCGGACTTGCCGATGCCAAGGAGTTACTCGAACTCGCCGAAATGGAAGATGACGAGGAAAGTGCCGACGCGGTGATTGCCGACGTGGAAGGCATTGAAGCAGATGTTGCCAAACTCGAATTCCAGCGGATGTTTTCCGGGCCAATGGATGCGAATAACGCCTTCTTGGACATTCAATCCGGCGCGGGCGGTACGGAAGCACAGGACTGGACAGAAATCTTGCTGCGCATGTATTTGCGTTGGGGTGAGGCCAAAGGCTTTAAAGTGGAGCTGATTGAAGCGTCACCCGGTGATGTTGCTGGGGTGAAAAGTGCCACGATTGGCTTTGAAGGCCCTTACGCTTTTGGCTGGTTGCGCACTGAAACGGGCGTGCATCGGTTGGTGCGTAAATCGCCATTCAGTTCAGCCGGGGCGCGGCATACCTCGTTTGCAGGCGTGTTTGTTTCCCCCGAAGTTGACGACAATATTGAAATTGACATCAATCCGGCGGATTTGCGCATCGACGTTTATCGTGCATCCGGTGCGGGTGGGCAGCACATCAATAAAACCGAATCGGCAGTGCGGATTACCCATTTACCGACCAATACCGTGGTGCAGTGCCAAAGCGGACGTTCCCAGCATCAAAACAAAGACACCGCGATGAAGCAATTGCGTGCGAAATTGTATGAGTTGGAAATGCTCAAGCGCAATGCGGAAAAGCAGGCGATGGAAGACAGCAAATCCGACGTGGGTTGGGGCAGCCAAATCCGTTCTTATGTGCTGGATCAGTCGCGTATCAAGGATTTGCGTACCGGTGTGGAAACCTCGAACACGCAAGCGGTACTCGACGGCAATTTAGATCGATTTATCGAAGCAAGCTTAAAAAGCGGACTGTAATTATGAGCGAACATGAACTTCATCACGACGATAACAAACTGATTACTCAACGCCGCGAAAAACTCGCCGTGTTGCGTGAACAGGGTGTGCCATTCCCTAACGACGTTGTGCGTGAGCATAAAGCCGCCGATTTACAGACGCAATACGGTGAATACGAGAAGCCGTGGTTTGAAGAAAACCCGGTTGAAGTCACGGTTGCAGGGCGCATGATGCTCAAGCGGGTGATGGGTAAAGCCAGTTTTGCGACGCTTTCCGATACGTCGGGGCGCATCCAGCTTTACACCCAGAAAAACGTGTTGGGTGATGCGGTGTTTGAGGCTTATACCCACTGGGATTTGGGCGACATTGTGTGGGCAAGTGGCACACTGTTTAAAACGCAAACAGGTGAGTTGTCAGTCAAGGTGAAGGAAATTCGCTTACTGACTAAATCGCTGCGTCCATTACCGGAAAAGTTCCACGGTTTGACCGACCACGAGCAACGTTATCGCCAGCGTTACATTGATTTGATTATGAATCATGAAACCCGCGATACGTTTGTAATGCGTTCCAAAATCGTCAGTTATATCCGCAACTTCTTTACGCAGCGCGACTTCTTGGAAGTGGAAACCCCGATGCTGCAAGTGATTCCCGGTGGTGCTACGGCGCGTCCGTTTGTGACGCACCATAACGCACTGGATTTGCCGATGTATTTACGCATCGCGCCGGAGTTGTATTTGAAGCGTTTGGTGGTGGGTGGTTTCGAGCGGGTGTTTGAAATTAACCGTAACTTCCGTAACGAAGGGGTTTCGACGCGCCATAACCCAGAATTCACCATGATTGAATTCTATCAGGCGTATGCGACTTACCATGATTTGATGGATTTGACCGAAACCTTGATGCGCGGTATTGCGACTGACGTGGTGGGCAGCAAAGACATTGTTTATCAAGGGGAAAGCTTCGATTTCAGCCAGCCGTTTGCGCGTATCAGTGTGCGTGACTCCATTTTGCATTTCAACCCGACCTTGACGGGGGCGGATATTGATAGCTTGGATGCAGCGCGTGCAGTAGCTAAAGGTTTAGGTATTCCGCTGAAAGACAGCTACGGTTTGGGTAAAGTACAGATCGAGATTTTCGAGAAAACGGTTGAACACCGCTTGATGCAACCGACGTTTATCACTGAATACCCGGCGGAAGTGTCGCCACTAGCGCGTCGTAACGATCAAAACCCGTTCATTACCGACCGCTTTGAATTTTTTGTGGGTGGGCGTGAAATCGGCAACGGCTTCTCCGAGTTGAATGATGCGGAAGACCAAGCAGAACGTTTCATGCAACAAGTCGCGGATAAAGACGCAGGCGATGATGAGGCGATGCATTACGACGCGGATTACATCCGTGCACTGGAATACGGAATGCCGCCAACCGCAGGGGAAGGGATTGGGATTGACCGTCTGGTGATGCTGTTTACTGACGCGCCTTCGATTAGGGATGTGATTTTATTCCCTCACATGCGCCCTGAATAATACTTCATATTGTCTTACCCCGTGTTAAATATAGGTTTTTCACGGGGAACACCCACCTTTAAGCCTTGCTGATACCGTGTAATACACGGTACTTTGTCCGGTACTACCCTAACACCTTGGAGCAAGTACCGTGGGCATTCTCAAAGACGTAGACCTAAAGGCAATTCATCGCGGCGAATCAGTGCCGGACAAGCAAAAGCTAGTCGACGGCGAAGGGCTGTACATCCACCTGAAGCCGCTGAAATCCGGCAAGTTTGGCATGTACTGGCGTTATGACTATCAGTTTGCAGGCAAGCGCAAAACCTTACCCATTGGCACGTATCCACTCATAACCGTTAGTGAAGCACGCAAGACGCACCGTGAGGCACGGGTAGGGCTTACCAAGGGCGTTGACCCAATGGCAATAAAGAGAGCGGCAAAGGTAGCAGAATCAACTTATACCAGCTTTGGAACGGTTGCCCATGCGTGGCTGGAAAATAAAGAGGGGGCGATTAGGGGCAAAAAGAGCATTACGGCTTACTTCAACAATGACATTTTCCCCGTTATCGGCAAAGACACACCCATAAACGAAGTCAGAACCAGCAAGATAACCGAAGCAGTGGAAAGAGTGGCTAACCGTGGGGCGGGGGAACAAGCAAGGCGCGTTGGGCGGTGGTTGTTCAAAATATTCAGGTATGCGAAAACCAAAGGATTCACCGATAACAACCCGGCAGACATTGACCTAAGCGTAATACTCAAGCCCCGCAGGTCAAAGCCACATGCAGCGATTACCAACCCTGAACTATTGGGGCAATTCTTACGGGATATAGGCCATTACCACGGATACTACGCGACAACATGCCTACTTAAATTAGCGGCCTTGGTAATGCTTAGGCCGGGTGAGTTGGTGGCGGCTGAATGGCGTGAAATCGACTTTGAAACAGCGACATGGACAATCGAAGCCAAGCGCATGAAGAACCGGCAGCACATCAAGGCGGAAAACAGGGAAGAAGATTCCCACATAGTACCGTTAAGCCGTCAATCAATCGCAATTTTGAGAGAGCTTGAACAGTACAACACCGGCAGCAAGTACGTGTTCCCAAGTCTAAAAGGCGGTTCAGGGCATATGTGCCGGGATACCATACGCTATGCAATCCGAAATATGGGATATGACAGCGACACTATGACCGGGCACGGATTCCGGGCGACAGCACGGACACTGCTTGAAGATGAATTAGGTTATGACGCAAAGACCGCAGAACGGCAGCTTGCACACAAGGGCAATGACCCGCACAAGGGGGCGTATGACCGGACAAAGCACTTGGATAAAAGGCGCGAAATGCTGCAAGCATGGGCTGATTATCTGGATACGTTACGGGCGGGATAACTTCCACCACCACACAACCAAGGCCGGGAACATACCCGGCTTTTTTGTGCCTCACCGTTGGGGGTTTGATAGCTTGCTAATTTTGCCCGTGTTGCTAATGCTGATACCTGAAAACCTTGCTAATTCTCCTCTGTTTTTCTGCTAATCTTGCTAATCCTGCTAATTTTAGATTAATTCTTAATCAATATTAGGTATAGGTATAAGGTTGATAATTAATCATTATTATATTAATCAATAACTTAACTAATCTATCAACCCATCGTTTTCATGTGGCAGTGCTTGCTAATGCTAATCTTGCTAATCCTGCTAATTTTGGCTTGGTTTTTAGGCAATCAGGAAAAAGCAGGCATTCAACACCCCAACGGCTAACCACCTGAACCAAACCCAACGGCAACGAAACACACGCCAGATATTGAAAAACGAACAAAAGGCGAACATGATAGAATTATCCACTAAAATAGTGGGAAACTACTTTGGAGCTAATCAGATGTTAAGTGAAGGAAAGGGCGGCGGTGAAGGCTCACGGATTACGCAATTCAAGCCAAGACACCCAAAAGCGGGCGGGCGCAAAGCTGGCACGCCAAACAAAACGACGGCAAGCGTGCGGGAGCTGGTAGGGCAACACCTTGAAGCGATTGTGGGCGCATTGCTTGAAATTGCACAAGACAAAGACGCACCTGCAAGCGCACGGGTTGCGGCGTGCAGGGAGTTGTTAGATAGGGCAGAGGGCAGACCGGCGCAACGGATTGAACAGGTAATAACCGAATCAGCGAATTCACAACGCTACAACGACTATGCAACAGAATTACGCTTGAAGTTCATGGAAGAACACGGGAATTAATGCCGCCTAATGCTACCGTTTGTCGGGAACTTTTCGGGGTTTCCGGCACGCTGTAAAGCAAAGTCACCCGCAAGACTTTTACACGCCCCCGCAATACATCGCCATTTCAGGCAATCACGCGCCAAAATACCCAGCTTTTACCCGCCTTGCTGGAAAGAAAACGTTTACAATAATTAGCTTTTTCAATGGCTTACGTCGTAATTCATAACCCTGCATAATGAACACATAGCGCAACGGAACACCGAAACGCTGCAAACCAACCAAAAACTAAGCAGAGGACAAGACAACATGAACGCAATCATTGAAGCATACAAAGCACAAGTAGCGGCCTATCACGCAAAGCATGGGCGGAATTGGGCGCAATGGGCTGACGCTGAATCAGTTTTTGACGCTATCCCATTCGATTGGGAAACGTTGACCGATGAAGAGGGCGAACAGCTTTTTAATGCCGTGTTTGATGAAGTTGAAGCCGCGAAAGCTGAACAGCAATAAGGGGTTAGCAATGAAATCAACACAAGCCACTAAAGCTTTTGCGCAGCAGATCAACGCAATGCACGCAGCCAACGGGTTAACGTGGAGTTCACCAGAAGGGCGGGGATTGGCTGAACAAATCCGGCAATATAAAGCGCGGGTTGTTGCACATCATCGCCGCAATGGTATGACGTGGAAAGACTGGCAGGGCGACATTGTGGCAATGCTTAAAGCCGTTCCGCTTGACCTTGCCAGCATTAACGCGCCGTTTCATGTTCAGGTTGTGATTGATGTGTTCAGCACGCGATTGCTAGGAAGGAGAAAAGCAGCCTAACGCGATATAACAGGCATAAAAAAGCCCGAACCGTTACCAGTTCGGGCGATTCACCCCCAAAGAGGTATCAGTTCCATAAGGGTGAATATGAATGATAGCAATGTGCGCTATGATTTTAAACACTTTGTACAAAATACCACTTGTCTGATTTTATGCGCCAATCATCATGGATGGTGGTAGTTTTTTATACCTTATCAACTAACACAATCGGGCTGATATGAAAGAAAAAGCTATCATGAAAGAAATTGAACAGCTAAAGAAAAGAATGAATGAGCTGTCATTAAGTTTGCGTGAGACCGTACTGGGAGACTTCAAGGGGGTTGTTGATACCTCTGACTCACCATCCGATGAAATGCTTGAAATAAGGCTTTTGCTGTTTGCAGAGAGCGGCAAGATAAAAGGCGGGCAAACCAAGGTTGCAAAATTGCTTGGTGTTGATCGTCAAAGAGTACAGAACTGGCTATCTGATGAAAAAATACCACGCGATTACCTTCAAGCAATAAAGCAGGCTCACCCGTGGTTCAATGATGAATTATTCCTTAAGGGCAACATTGCGGAACAAGAGGAGGCTATTCAATGACAGTCGAAGAGCAACTAAACAAACTCGTTCCCGGATTCAGTCGCATCATGTCAAAGATGGACGATGACGCTAAACAGTTTGCAATCAACCAATTTGCACGCAAGAGCAAGCACACATTCCCCGCGCTGCTTCTTTGGATTATCGGCTTTCACTATGCGTATTACGGCAAGTGGGGTATGCAGGCTTTATTCATTTTCACGGCTGGGGGAATGTTTATCTGGTGGCTCGTTGACCTGTTTAGGCTGTCGGGCATTACCGCGCGATGGAATGAAGCAACGGCGTTAGAGATAGCACAACAAACACGCAATTTGCACGCGCTATAGATATTCAATAACCCGCCCACACCGCACACACCGAAACACCCGCGCACCCTCTAAGGATGCGCGTTGGGGTTACTTTCCAGCCTTCGCCAGTTCCGACTTTACAACATCTGCAACGATTTCCCGCACCTGTTCGGGTGTCGCGTGTGGCGACGTAAGCCCTATTCCTGCCTGTAGCTGGTAAATGATTTCAGCGTTTAGGCTACGTAAGTTTTTTTCAGCCGATACCCTTAAAGCTTCCAGTAGTTCATTCGGTAGCCTGACTTGTGTTTGTGTCACGTTTTCCCTTGCCATTCTCACCACCTTTAGAAAATCAGCATTATGCAACTGTGATAGTTGCAAGTCACAAATGGTAGTGTTACAGTATCTATTGGCTACTATTTCAGTACCAAATCAAGGAATAAATACCATGAAGCAAACACAAGTCAGAATTCCCGCCGATGTTCACCAATGGCTGACAGACCGCGCCAAAGTGAACGATAGAAGCATGAACGCGGAACTAGTCCGCATCTTGAAGGAGGTAAAAGCAAAGGAAGAGGAACAGAAGGCGGCGGCATAGTCCGCAAACAAAAACGCCCCATTACTGGGGCATTCCGGCTGCAAGGTGTTGGAAGCACCAAAACAGCCATTTACTGACCCACTCAATAGGTAACAGTATGCTAAATGATAGCAAAAACATGCCCCAAATGGGCAACACCATTCAGCGGTTAAAGCTCTTCAAGCACGCCACCAACGGCCTAGCACTGGGATTTGTCGGGCTGTATGTCGTGGCTTTCGCCAGCATTGCCAGCAACGGCAACCACATCTACACGATTTATCGGTTCTTTCCCGTGGTTGCATCATTGGCAATCACGCTATCAATGTGGCGGCTACCGGATAACAGCCTATTAAGGTTGTTTTATCTGGCGGGTTTATTCGCTATTTCATGGTTGGGGGTGTAACGATGAACCTATCAAACGCTTATACCCTCTCGCAAGATTTGAGCGAAAACACCCAAAAGCTGGAAACGCATCAAGAGGACTTGAAGGGTATTAAAACCAGTCAGAAGGTTTTCACGATTGCCACCTATTTCATTTACTTCTCGTTCACCAGCGTTATTTTTGCCGGGGTGACGGTGTGGAACCTGCAAGATTACATCTTTGGGAATTACACCAACGTTATCGGCATGACATGGGCACTGGTAACGGTTTTTGCTGTACCACTGGCGTTGTCGCTGGCAAAGCATTTCAACTACAAGGCGATTGCTAAAAACAGCGTAGAGCGCAACCACCGTGGGCAGGTAATCATTCACGCGATTATTAGTCTTGCGTTGATTAGCGGGCTTTACTACGAAGCGATTAGCGCAAGCTCGAACCTACAGGCCAAGGCGTTTCATTCGGTGGAAACCAGCAAAGCAGGCGCGGCTATCCTGAATACCACCGTGGGCAGTTCGTCCACGGGGACTATTGCCGGGTTAATCGCTGATGCTGAATTTAAGCTCGTGGCTTGCCAGCGCAAATTGGCAGAGGGTAAGACGAAAGACTGTGACAACAGTACCGCCAAGGTTTCCAGCCTGAAACAGCAAGCGCAGGCCGAACGGGAAAGCGTAGCAACTGCCAATGTCGCGGCAATTGGGGCAAAGCAGGCAGCGTTAAGCAAGGAACGTGACGAACACGCCCTACCCGCCGCCAAGTACGCGGCTGAACTGGTGGATATGTCCAACGATGCGGGAACCATGATTATTGTCATTATTGCCGCGTTGTTCTTTGAGTTGATCCACATTACCACGATCTTTAATGAGGCACGGGCATTACGCGGCATTGATACCTACAGTTTCTCGCTGAAAGGTTTGAATGGTGAGTATTTCCGGGCAACGGGTAAGACCTTCGATTCTGGCGACTTCAAAGACAATCGCACCATTGATTTGTCCGACAAGCCGTTAAATGTCCCAATGGATGACCAAGGCGCGGACTTTGAAATCAGAACCAAAGGCACGCCATACGCTGACAATAAAACCGGGTTCGGGTTTATTCCCCAAACTGCCAAGTTGTTTAAATGGCAGGCCGACGAAGTGCAGGCGGAAAAGCCCGGATTCGGGTTTATCCCTACCCGTTCCAACCAAGGCCAAGACGCGGCAAACCGTGCAAGGTATCCGCAAGAAATCATTATGCCAATGACCAAACGCCCTACCCCTCACGACTATGGTGCAGTACCGCGTAAGGACTTACAGAACGCCCTACAGACCTCTGTAGTTACAGACACCACCAACCTACAGACCTCTGTATTACAGACCTCTGTAGACGCTTACAGTAAGGCGGAAAGCGCAGCGGCGGGAACTGTCATTAACTGCCCAAATTGCGGTAAGCCGTTCAGGAAAGTTAATAGGTTTCACATCTTTTGCAGTCATTCCAGAAAGAAGCGGGAAGACGGCGGGAATTGTTCGGACGAATGGCATAACAGCCAAGACCCGGCGCGGCTCGAAGCCCTGAAAGCAAAGTCACGGCGGCGGAAAGTGTAAAATGGTTTTTTCAGCATCTAGGGTAGGCCAGAGGTGTTTTATGTGTGATTTGCCTATATATGGCTTCAAGTATGCTGCTGATGATGAAAGCTTTAAGTTAAGCGATATTATTTCAGCCATTAAGATAATTAAGAACGATTTAGTAATAGATGAAGAACTTATAATAAGACTGGCTGAAAAGGATTTCTTTGATTTATGGGAGATAACAAACGGTGGGGAAATACTTATTGCTATGGCAGCCGGATATGGAAAGCCAAGAGAGGAGCAAAATTTACCAAAGCCGACAAGTATTACGATGATAAGAAAGCGTGATGTGATAAAGCTTTGTGACTCGATATTCAAAAGTGATGGGAATTTTGATTCAATTGAAGAAATAGAGCCGATAACGAAGAAAGATAGGATGATTCCATTGAAAGATATTCCTAAATCTATAAAAGAGGCAAAGAAGCCTAGGGTTAGAATGATGCTAACGGCTGCACAAAAATTTCATGATGAAAATGGATGGTATCCTTACGGGCGTGAACTATTTGATATGGGTAAAGATGTTCATGGTTATGACGATTGGGAAACATTCAGGAAAACATTTATCCGGTATTTTTCCGAAGCCGGATAAATCGCCTACCAAATCGGAAACATTCCGACCAAATCGGAAACATCTACTAATAACGCGGCGGGATAAGACAATATAGCGGCACATCAATCTATAAAGGATAAAACTATGGAAACCCTAGAACAAATGCTTACAGATAAAGAAGTTGCTGGCGTGTTGAAACTATCCCGTTCAAGCATTTGGCGGCTGGCACGGGTTGGCAAAATTCCTAAACCCGTGAAGGTTGGATTTAACGCGGCACGCTGGAAGTATTCAGAGTTGAAAGCATTCATGGACGCGGCGGCATGATTCAGGAAACCGGGGGAGGGTATCCCCCAAAACGAGAAAGCCCGCACCGGGGACAAGTCGGGCGGGCTTTTGGAGAATCCACTATTAACGGCGCGGATGCTTTGCATTATGGCATATCACCGGCATTTATTCAGCACGTTCACAAGGTAAAAGCCGTGATTATTCAGCGTATCCGCAGCACTCCAACCACTCGACCACAGCACGACCGGGCGCACCATTGGCGCGGCTGGATTAACCGTTACATTTTCGAGGTGTTGCCATGATACCCAATATGCACGACCTGCAAGCACACACACTGCAAAACATCGGCTATTCATTCGACAACCTGAAAGAGGATGGACAGTGGCACGACGGCGGCGAAGTCCCCAACAAGGGCAAGTGCCGTTACATCGTTATCCAGCACGTTAAGGGTGTGATTGTCCGTTACCACGACCACCGCCAAGGTGAGGCGTATTTCACTTGGAAATCATGGGGAACGGATAACACTCGACTTTCACCCGAAGAATACGCGCAACGTAAGGCCGAAATTGACGCACACAACGCACGCCAGCAAGCGGCGGCGGCATTGGCAAGGGCGCAACGTATCGCCAAACAGCGGCAAACGTGGGCAGCCTCACAGCCTGCTAATCCAGACCACCCGTATTTAGTCCGTAAGCAGGTAGGCGCGTTCGGTATCCGCCAACACAACACCGCCTTGCTTGTGCCTATCCGTGACGTATCCGGGCAACTGCAAGCCCTGCAATACATCTACCCGGCAAAAGTGGAAACCGCAGACGGCGGGAAAACTGACAAGATTATCTTAGGGAGCAAGCGCGGCGGTTTTCACCACATTGGCAAGCCCGAAACCCCAACGGATACGGTTTATGTGTGCGAAGGCTACGCAACCGGCGCAACGTTGCACCAGCTAACCCGGCAATGTGTCGTTATTGCATTCGACGCGGGCAACCTAACCCCAGTAGGGCAGGCGATACGCACCCGCTACCCTGAATCTGAATTAGTGTTTGCTGCTGACAATGACATAGGCGTTAAGGCGGGCAACATTCAAAACCCCGGCGTTCACTACGCCAGACAAGCCGCGATTGCCTGTAACGGCTATGTGCTAACCCCGAACACCACCAACAAGGCCGACTTTAACGACCTGATTAATGAGGCCGCATAACATGGCAGTACCAGCGAAAATCCTACAAATGGCAACCATTGAAAAACCCGCTTATCAGTGGGATACACCCGAACCGCTCACCCAACAAAGCAGCGCAGCACCGTACCCGCTTGACGCACTACCGGGCATTATTGGCGCGGCGGTGCGTGAGGTTGTGGCAATCGTCAAATGTCCGGCGGCACTCGCTGCAAACTCTGCTTTGTCGGTACTGGCGACAGCGTGCCAAGGTGTTGCCAATATCAAACCTAACCCACGATTAAAAAAGCCGTCACCACTTAGCTTGATTATGGTCACAATTGGCGACCCAAACGAACGCAAAAGCGCGGCTGACGACTTCTTTTCTGAGGAAATCGGCGAATGGTGCGACAACAAAACGCAAGAGCTTGAACCAGAACTAAAAGCATACAAGGCTGAATTTGCAAGATGGAATGCCCAAAAGCGCGGATTAGAGAAAGCCATTGAAAGCGCGGAATCCAAGTGCGACCCGGCAAACCTGCAAAAAGGCGAAGAGGCAGGTAAGAAGCTTGTAATGTTGGAACAGAACGAACCCGCAAGAGTTTACGCCCCAAGGATGACAACCAAGGACGCAACACCCGAAGGCATAGCAAACCACCTTAGAAACAAGTGGGCTAGTTTGTGCAACCTATCGGCTGAAGGTGGGGCGGTGTTTGGCGGTCATGGCATGGCAAAAGATAAAGCGATGCGCAACTTTTCGCGAATCAATGAATTATGGGAAGGCGGGAAGCAGGAAGTAACCCGTAGTAGCGATGATGACAGCTTTATTATTACCGGCGTAAGGTTCTCAATGGGCATAGCTATTCAACCCGACCTTATCCGGGAGTTTTTCGAGACAAACGGCAGGGGTGCAACGGGTTCGGGTTTCTTTGCACGTTGGCTCTTGTCCTTTCCTGATACGACGCAAGGCACGCGCTTTGAAGACGTTGAAACCCTGTTAACTGAGGCGCAAACACCAAGCATTGAAGCATTCCGTAAGCAATTGCACGGAATACTTGAACAGCAATACACAAACGGGAAGGGCGGCAAGTTCGACAACCTGCCAACGCTCAAACTCTCCCGTGAAGCACTGGGAATATGGGTTAATTATCTGAATTCTGTTGAACGCGAACTTGTTTCAGGCGGCGATTTTGAAGGCGAAGGCAAGATAGCAGGCAAGAACCCCAACAACGCGGCACGTTTAGCGGGATTGTTCCACCTATTCAACGGCGGCGATGTGCTGGACGCAATCAGCGGCGAAACCATGAGAGCGGCTTGTCGTTTGGCGGGCTGGCACTTGTACGAAGCGCGGCGGTTTTTTGGTGATGTTGCCTTACCTAAAGATGACCTTGAAGCGGTCAAGCTGGATGCGTGGTTAATCGCTGAATGCAAGGCCAATGGTGAACCCAGCATTAGCAAAAGCCGTGTATTGCAGCGCGTAACCCCAGCCAATTTGCGCAAGGCCGACAAGCTGAATAAGGCACTGGATACGCTGGAACGTGCAAACCGCATTCGCCAGATCAAAGAGGGCAAAACCGCAGTGATTGAAGTTAACCCGGCACTGCTGAAAGAGGTGAAGTAATGGCACTTAGAGACTGGCTAAACCCCGATTATGACCCGCTTGCTACCGTAAATCCGGCTAGTTGCTTAAAAAGTGAGCCACAATTAGCAGGATTAGCAACGATTAGCAAACGATTAGCAAGTTCTGCTAATCTGCAACATACTGATTCTATTGACGAAAAATCTAGGATTAGCAGGATTAGCAAGATTAGCATTAGCAACGCGCCAGAACTGAAAAAACAGGGTATGAACCGGCTAGAGGCAGCGGCGGCGGGATTGCCTGTTACTCTTGAAGAATTGGCGGTTTTTTTCGCTGATGACTTGCAAGAGTTCGGGGAGGGCAGAGTAAAACAAGCGGGTATTGTTCAGGCGGTGCGCTGGTACGCTTACCAGTACAAGGGCAGGGAAGAACCCCAACCCGAAGAAATACCAGCGGGAATGGTGCGCTGCACTGACTGCCTGCAAAATCGCTGCACTTACCGGCAGGTTACGCCCTACGGTAATGTGGTTATGCAGAGTTCACCAGCATGGCGGTGGTGTGATGATTACACGGCACGGGTTCACAACCTTGACGACTACCGCAAACGATAGCCAACACCCAACCCCTAAGAGCCGCACCTGATGCGGCTTTTTTACGTCTGGAAGTCAGGAAAGAAACTGTACTAAATATTGAAACATTTAGTACAAACGCGGCTTGTTTGTGTCACCACGTAGCAATGCGGGTTACAGCGTGTCATGTATGTACTAAAAGTTGTACTAAAATAATGTTAGCTATCATCTAGGATATTTAGTACAATAAGGACAAGTTAAGTTACACTGTTGATACAACATAAGGCGGCATAATATGAAAATCGGATACGCAAGAGTTTCAAGCACCGGGCAAGACTATCAAACCCAACTCGACAAGCTGCAAGCGGCTGGATGTGAAAAAATCTTCCATGAAAAGCAAAGCGGGAAAAGTGCAGACGACCGGGCGCAACTGCAAGCGGCTTTAGAGTTTGCCCGTGAAGGTGATGTGTTCGTAATTACCAAGCTTGACCGTCTGGCGCGTTCAATGAACGACCTAACCACCATTACAAGCCAATTACAAAAGAAGGGCGTAGGGTTTGTTGTCACAGACCAGCAGATAGACACCACCACCCCAACGGGAAAGTTACTGTTCAACATTTTGGGCAGTCTGGCAGAGTTTGAACGTGACCTGATAAACGCCAGATGTGACGAAGGGCGCAAGGCGGCTAAGGCCAAGGGTGTGCAGTTTGGACGTAAACCAAAGATGACCGATGAACAGCTTGACACCCTGAAAGCAGACGTTAAGGCCGGTATTCTTTCTATGCAGGCAATCGCAGACAAATATGGTATTGCCCGCAATAGCGTTTACAGGCTGGCAGGTGCAAAAGAGGCGGCATAAGTCACGCCCCCACAATCCAAAAAGAAGCCGGGAAATACCCGGCTTTATTGTTTCTGCTGATACCGTATAACACACGGTACTTTTTTCATTAAATACCGCGTATTTTCTAATTCAGTCTTTGTAAATCAAGTGATTATGCGTCAACAATAAACGCCTCACATGCGTCCTGAATAACTTCGTATTGCCTCACTCTTACTCCCCAGAGTAGTCTTCAGCCATTGAGTTAATTCGTGGCTGGAGTATTCCGTGCACCTCTTCAAGCATTGTTGCCTGTTATTGTTGTTATGCCTGTCGCTAAATGCGGCGGCAGACACCCCGCCCGTTTTGCATCATGTATTGCAGGTAACGCCAGACCTTGCAACCGGTAGTTTACAGGTGGAAGACACCGTGAGCGTGCCGCCGAATTTGCGTACCAACGGTGAATTCGCTTTTGTGTTGGGCGATGCTTTTCAACTCGACATACCATCCGTTACTACCTCTGCTGATCATCATTACCGCATCGCACTTGCACCGGAGCAAACAACGGTGACATTGCGTTACCGTGGCAAATTAACTTCAACTCCCGATTGTGCCTGGCTGACGCAGGCGTGCGTATTGTTGAATCAGCGCGGCGTTTATCTTGATGGTGGTGCGCAATGGTATCCGCAGGCAGCAAATGCCTTACACACTTTCGAGCTGCACGTAACCTTGCCAGAGGGTTGGGTGAGCTTGAGTCAGGGTAAAGCTCTTGCGGATGGTTGGCAGGAAATGCAGCCGCAGGACAGCATTTATTTACTGGCAGGCAAATTCCACGTGTATCAGCAACAAGGCAAACATGCCAATGCGATGGTGTATTTGCAAAGCGATGATGCCGCGTTGGCGCAACGCTATTTGCAGGCAACCGAGCAGTATTTGGCGGAATATTCTGAGCTGTTGGGCGATTACCCTTATGCAAAATTTGCGACGGTCGAAAGCTTTTGGGAAACGGGTTGGGGAATGCCGTCGTTTACGTTGCTGGGTTCGCGGGTGATGCGCTTGCCGTTTATTTTGCATTCGTCGTTTCCGCATGAAATTTTGCATAACTGGTGGGGCAACGGGGTGTATGTTGATGCCAGTCAGGGCAATTGGTCGGAAGGTTTGACGGCGTATTTAGCGGATCATCGTATCAAAGCGAAAGCAGGCGAGGGGACTGAATATCGGCGGTCGACCTTGCAGAAATACGCGGCGTTTGTGGGGCAGGGCGCGGCGTTCCCGTTGCGTGAGTTTCGAGGTCGGCACGATGAAACTACTCAAGCGATTGGTTATGGTAAAGCATTAATGCTGTTTCATGAGTTGCGCCGAGAGGTGGGGGATGCGGCATTTTTTGCGGGTTTAAAGCATTTTTACCAGCGTTATCGGTTTCAATCGGCCACTTTCGGGGATTTGCTGACCGCGTTGGGGGCGGATCAGGCGTGGCAACAGCGTTGGTTAACGGGTGCGAGTGCGGCACGTTTAGCCTTGAGTGCCGTCAGCGCAACGCCACAGGCGGCAGGTTATCGGCTGCAATTTACCTTAACGCAGCAGCAAGGTGGTGAGGCGTTACCGTTGGTGATTCCGCTGCGGGTGAAGTTTGCGGATACTAAAACTGTGCCACACCAAGCGACAGTGACGATGACGCAAACCACGCAAACATTTGAGGTGATGCTCAACGAAAAGCCGCAGCAGTTGGCGATTGACCCGGATTTTGACGTATTTCGTGTGCCGGATGCGGCGGAACTTCCGGCGGCGTTAACCAGTTTATACGCGAAAACGCCAAAAACTTACGTGTTATCGCGTAAAACCGATGCAGCCATGCAGGTGGCGTGGGAGACTTGGTTGGATACCCTAAAAGCGCGTGATAAAGAGCTGAGGGTGCAATACGATGATCAGCCTTTGCCCGAAACTGGCACGTTGGTTTTTTTTGGGCGCGGTTTTTATACCTTGGCGTTGAGCTTGCGGATGGGGCAGCGGGATATTGTCTTGTTGAATGCGAGTAGCGCAACGAGCCTGAATAATTTGCTGAAGAAATTACCGCATTACGGCAAATACAGTTACGTGGTTTTTAATAGTGCCACGGGCGATAATATGGCGAAGGGACAGTGGGATGTGACGGATTCGCCGCTCATGACTACGTTCGGCAATGAATAGAAATTAAGAAAATAGGAGCACCACAATGAGCAGTATCGGTTTGATTGGCCTTGGGGTCATGGGCGCGAATCTGGCGTTAAATTTGAGCGATAAAGGTTACGCACTTAGCGTTTATAACCGCACTTTCGCGCTCACCGAGCAATTCATGGCAGTGCACGCGCAGGGGCGAGCTATCGTAGCGGCGGATAATTTACCAGAGTTTGTGGCTTCATTAACCGCGCCACGGGTGATTTTACTGATGATTACCGCTGGTCGTGCGGTGGATGCGGTGATTGCGCAGTTATTACCGTTGCTTAACCCCGGCGATATTATTATCGACGGCGGCAACTCCCATTACCCCGACAGTACGCGCCGTTGGCAGGAGCTTCGCGCTCAGGGCATTCGCTTTGTGGGCATGGGCGTTTCCGGCGGGGAAGAGGGGGCGCGTCATGGCCCGTCGCTAATGCCCGGTGGTGATGTGGAAGCGTGGCCTGTGATCCGTGAGATGTTTCAAACCGTCGCGGCGCAAGTGGATGGCGTGGCGTGTTGCCAATGGCTGGGCGAAGGCGGGGCGGGGCATTACGTTAAAATGGTGCATAACGGTATCGAATACGGCGATATGCAACTGATTGCGGAAGTTTGTCACCTGATGCGGCACGCGCTGGGGATGGATTACGCGGCAATGGCGGACACCTTCGCGCTGTGGAATCAAGGCCGTTTGGAATCGTATTTGATCGAAATCACCAGCCAACTATTACGCCACAAAGATGCTGATGGTAGCCCGTTGGTGGAGAAAATCCTCGACCGCGCAGGGCAAAAAGGCACGGGTTTGTGGACAGCGCAAGACGCTTTGGAACACGCCGTACCGCTGACGTTGATTGCCGAAGCAGTGCACGCACGGATGTTGTCAGCGCGTAAAGACGAGCGCGTGGCAGCGTCACAATTGCTGGGTAAGCCGACAGAGCCTGTGCCGGAAAACCAGCGGCAAGCTTACTTGGAAGCGTTACACGACGCGCTGTATGCCGCCAAAGTGGTGTCTTACGCGCAAGGTTTTATGTTGCTGCAAACGGCGGCGCGGCAATACGCTTGGGATTTACCTTACGGTGATATTGCTTTGTTGTGGCGAGCGGGCTGCATTATCCGCAGCCGTTTTCTGGGCGATATTAAAGCCAGCTTTGCCCGTGAACCCGTGCCGCAAAGTTTGTTGCAAGACCCGTTTTTTGCCGCCGAACTCCAACAAGCGGAAAGTGGATGGCGTAAGGCGGTGGTTTTGGCGGTGATGCAGGGTGTGCCTGCGCCAGCGTTGTCGTCGGCACTGGCGTTTTATGACGGCTACCGTTGCGCGAATGGTTCGGCGAATATTTTGCAGGCGCAACGCGATTTCTTCGGGGCGCACGGCTATCAACGGGTGGATCGTGATCCGGCGTTGCATTTCCATACGCGCTGGGGCGGGGATGGGGTGGAGGAGCAACTACCATGACCTGCGGTAATATTTCCCACGCCTACGTCATTTTTGGCGCGACAGGCAATCTTGCGACCCACAAATTATTACCTGCGTTGTACCAGTTGCATTGCCAAGGGCAGTTGGCGGCAGATGTGGAAATTTTGGGTTGTGGACGTTCGCCGTTTACCCAAGCGACTTGGCAGGCCGAAGTGCGTGCTAAGTTGGTGGGGTTAGTGGAGGGCGATGCGCACTTGGACGGCTTTATTCAGCGGCTGGATTACTTGGCGGGGAGTTTAACCGACCCCGGATTTTACCAAGCATTGCACACTTGGGTCGGCGATAACGGTTGTGAAAACAATGTGATTTTTTACCTGTCAGTCAGCCCGGATTTGTACGTGGGAGTGACGGACGGGTTGGCGAACGTGGGCTTGTTGCAGGAAACCAGCGGTTGGCGGCGCATGGTGATTGAAAAGCCGTTTGGGTACGATTTACCGTCGGCGCAGGCGTTGCAACGCAGTCTCGAACAGCACCTTAAAGAAGAACAGATTTACCGCATTGACCATTACGTGGGCAAAGCGTCGGTACAAAACTTGCTGGTATTACGCTTTGCGAATGTGATTCTCGAACCGTTGTGGAACCGTCATTACATCGACCATGTGCAAATTACCCACAGCGAAACCGTGGGCGTTGACGGGCGTGCCAGTTATTACGACCGCAGCGGCGGGGCAATGCGTGACATGATTCAAAGCCACTTGTTGCAAGTGTTGGCATTGCTGGCGATGGAACCGCCGGTGTCGCAAACCGCTGAAGCCTTACGTGATGAAAAAGTGAAAGTACTGAAGTCGATTCGCCCCGTCGATGTTTCACAACTGGCGACTCACGCGGTGCGGGCACAATACGCAGGCTATCAGCAGGAAGAGGGCGTAACCGCTGGCAGTCACACCGAAACTTACGCGGCATTGCAGTTGTACGTGGATAACTGGCGGTGGCAAGGCGTGCCGTTTTACTTGCGCACCGGCAAAGGCTTGGCGGAAAAGCGTTCGATGGTATCGGTATGTTTCAAACCCGCACCGGTTTCGTTGTTTCAGGGGCAAGGCGCGTCAGCGTTACCGAATTGGTTAATGATCGGGATTCAGCCAGAAGATGCGGTGCGTATGGAAATTACCGCGAAAGTGCCGGGTTTGGAAATGCGTACTCGCCAAATTACCATGGATGCCAGCGTCAGCAGCCCCGGTGAGCGCAAAGCCGAAGCCTATGAGGAATTATTGCTGGACGTGATTAAGGGGGATCGTGCGTTATTCCTGCGTTACGACGAAGTAACCGCCGCTTGGCAAGTGGTTGACCCAGTAATGCAAGCATGGTCACTGGATGAGCATCCGCCGTTGCAATACCCGTTAGGTAGTTGGGGGCCAAAAGCTGCTGAACGTGTTTTTGGTGACAGTCTCCGCGTTTGGCGGCATAGCTTGGCGTGCAATAACTGCTTGGCAGGGAAAGCTTGATGTTACCCCTTGATACCCGCGTATTGGCGGATGCGCAAGCCGTAGCGGAGCAAGCGTGTGCCTTGATCAGTGTGGCGGCAGCGCAAGCGATTGCCGAACGTGGGGTGTTTCGGATTGTGTTAGCCGGTGGTACAACACCGCAACGGGCTTACGCGCTGTTGGCAACGACCGCGCAGGACTGGGCGCGTTGGCAGGTGTTTTGGGGGGATGAACGCTGTGTGCCAGTAGCTGATCCGCAACGTAATTCGCAATGGCGATGGTCGGGTGCACAACATTTCCCAATTCCCTCCGAGTTGGGGGCGCAAATCGCCGCCACACAATACGCGCAAACCGTAGCGCAGTATCTGCCGTTTGATCTGGTGTTATTGGGCATGGGCGAGGACGGGCATACCGCAAGCTTGTTCCCTGGTGCTGATCTTGCGCAAGGTTTGAGCGTTGCGGTTTATCACGCACCGAAACCACCCGTCGAACGTGTCAGTTTAACCATTGAAGCTTTGCAAGCGTGCCGCCAGCAATTGGTGTTAGTGACTGGCGCGGGTAAAGCGCAGGCGGTGGCGGCATGGCGTGCCGGGGCGACGTTGCCGATTGCCGCCGCCGTGCGTGCTGATGCTTGGGTGTTATTGGATCAAGCTGCCACTTGTTGACAATCAGTATTTTGGCGTGTTGATGCGCCCAGATGTGAAAACTGCATTTTTTTATAAAAAAACTGAATAAAAACGCGACCTGCCTCGAATGCTGCAATGCCGCATCTGGTATAGGGTTTGGTTGTTTTGCTATGCAGCATTGTTGACAATTGGGCAAAAAATAATCGCTCAGCTAGTGGAAATTACCAGCATTACCGTTTTATTATCTGCACTTCCGTCATCTTGAATGTTTGAGAGTGGTTATGCTGACTAAAAATGTTGATGTATTGCTGGTTGGTGCTGGGGCAATGAGTGCGACATTAGGGGTATTGCTCAAGCAATTAAACCCGGCGTTGACAATGAGCATGGTCGAACGTTTGGATGACGTTGCGCAAGAAAGCACCAGTGGTTGGAATAATGCCGGTACTGGGCACGCCGCTTATTGCGAATTAAATTACACCCCACAAAATCCCGATGGCAGCATCAATGCCAGCAAAGCTTTTGCTATCAATGAAGCTTTTGAACAAACCTTGCAGTTTTGGACGCACTTGGTGCGCATCAAGGCTTTGCCTGAGCCACACTTTTTCATTAATCCTACGCCCCACATGAGTTTTGTTTGGGGTGAGGCGAATGTTGCGTATTTGCGCAAACGTTTTGAGGCATTGCGCGATCATCCCATGTTTGAAGGCATGGAATACAGCGAAGACCCGGCAGTATTGCAGGAATGGGTTCCTTTGGTGATGCAAGGGCGTGACCCTGCACAGCCAGTGGCAGGTACGCGAGTTAAGCACGGCTCGGATGTTAACTTTGCCGCTTTAAGCCGCAGCATGGTAGGGCATTTGCAAGCTTCTGAAGGTTTTGAACTGCTATTAAACCATAGTGTCAGCACTTTGGAAAAAGACGCAGCCGGTCATTGGCTGGTGACTTGTCAGGATACCAAAACGGCGACTAAAACCGTCTTTCAAGCTGGTTTCGTGTTTTTGGGGGCGGGCGGTGCGGCCTTACCATTGCTGCAAAAAACCCAAATTGCAGAAAGCCAAGGTTACGGCGGTTTCCCTGTCAGTGGTCAATGGTTAGTCTGCAAAAAGCCGGAAGTGGTGAAACATCATCTGGCAAAAGTCTACGGTAAAGCGTCGATTGGTGCGCCGCCGATGTCCGTACCGCATTTGGATACTCGCGTGATTGACGGTGAAAACGCGCTGTTATTCGGGCCATTTGCCGGTTTTACCACCAAGTTCTTGAAGCAAGGTTCGTTCTTTGACCTGTTTGCCTCGATTCGCCTCAATAACTTGTGGCCGATGGTGAAGGTGGGTTTGAGCAGCATGGATTTAATCCGTTACCTGATTACGGAAGTGTTGCAAACCCGTCATTCGCGTATGAAAGCATTGCGTGAGTATTTCCCCGAAGCGGTTGAAACTGATTGGGAGCTGGCTGTCGCTGGGCAGCGCGTTCAAATCATTAAAAAAGACCCTAAGCTCGGCGGCAAGCTGGAGTTCGGTACAGAAGTCGTGGCGGCGGCGGATGGTTCCGTGGCTGCATTGCTGGGGGCATCACCGGGAGCATCGGTGGCGGTTCCGGCGATGTTGCAAGTCCTTGAAAAATGCTTTCCGCAGCAAATGGCTTCGGCTGAATGGCAAAATACCTTGAAAACCATGATTCCATCTTATGGTGAATCCTTAATCACTGACACTGCGTTACTCCAACGTGTGCGTGCACAAACACTTTCCGTGTTGCGATTGAATACCCTTTAATGCTTATCAGGTTAAGTATTGGCTCAGCTAATACTTAACATTGAATAAAATTTATTGTCGACACTTTGGCGGTCGAATACTATCTAAAAACCATCAATCAACAAGATTGTTGACACATAATTGAGAGATTCGCAAAAAGCGGACACGAACTTTTTTATTTTTTACCGGTTTCGTTCACTTTTATTGATTCTGAGGAACACTACATGACTATGACTCGTGAAGCGCAAATTGCAGCTCTGGAAAAAGACTGGGCAGAAAATCCACGTTGGGCAAGCGTTAAGCGCACTTACAGTGCGGCTGACGTAGTACGCTTGCGCGGTTCTTTGCAAGTTGATCACACGCTGGCAAAGCGTGGTGCTGCCAAGCTGTGGGATCTGGTTAACGGCGGCGCGAAAAAAGGCTACGTTAACGCTTTCGGCGCGATCAGCGCAGGTCAAGCCATGCAACAAGCTAAAGCAGGTCTGGAAGCAGTTTACCTGTCCGGCTGGCAAGTTGCTGCTGATGGCAACACCTCAGAAACCATGTACCCTGACCAATCTTTGTATGCATACGATTCCGTGCCTACTATGGTTCGCCGTATCAACAACACTTTCAAGCGTGCTGACGAAATCCAATGGGGTCGTGGCATCAGCCCAACTGACGAAGGCGGTCTGGACTACTTCCTGCCTATCGTTGCTGATGCAGAAGCCGGTTTCGGCGGCGTTCTGAACGCATTTGAACTGATGAAGAACATGATCACCGCAGGCGCGGCTGGCGTTCACTTTGAAGACCAATTGGCTGCTGTTAAGAAATGCGGTCACATGGGCGGCAAAGTATTGGTTCCAACTTCTGAAGCGGTTGAAAAACTGATTTCTGCACGTTTCGCGGCTGACGTAATGGGCGTTCCTACCGTTATCTTGGCACGTACTGACGCTGAAGCAGCTAACCTGATCACTTCTGACCACGACGCAAACGACAAGCCGTTCCTGACTGGCGAGCGCACTGCTGAAGGTTTCTACCGCGTTAAGAACGGTCTGGAACAGTCCATCAGCCGTGGCGTTGCTTATGCACCTTACGCTGACATGGTGTGGTGTGAAACTGGCAAGCCTGACCTTGGCTTTGCGCGTGAATTCGCACAAGCGGTTCAAGCAGCTTGCCCAGGCCAATTGTTGTCTTACAACTGCTCACCGTCTTTCAACTGGAAGAAAAACCTGTCTGACTCACAAATCGCTTCTTTCCAAGAAGATTTGGCAGCAATGGGTTACAAATACCAGTTCATTACCTTGGCGGGTATCCACGTCAACTGGTACAACACCTTCAAGTTCGCACACGCTTACGCTCGCGGCGAAGGCATGAAGCACTACGTCAACATGGTTCAGGAACCAGAATTTGCTGCGCGTGAAGAAGGTTACACCTTCGTTTCTCACCAGCAAGAAGTTGGCGTTGGCTACTTCGATGACGTTACCACTGTTATCCAGGGCGGTTCTTCATCCGTAACAGCGTTGACTGGCTCTACTGAAGAAGAGCAATTCCATTAAGATTTGATGTTCAGACCGCACGGTTTGAATAAGTAATCTGGAAAAGCCCGACGCTAACAACGTCGGGCTTTTTAATTTCAGCCATTGCAAGGAGATTTTCATGACAGATTTCAAAACAGCCGACCTGCTCGACGACAACGAAGATAAGCCACTGCAAGTGGTACAACCGGGTTTCAATAACTACGGTGGTCGTTCTAAATTTGCAGGTGAAATTGTCACCATCAAGATTTATGAAGACAACTCACTAGTACGTGAACTGGTTGCTGAAGATGGCAAAGGCAAAGTACTGGTGGTGGATGGCGGTGGCTCTACCCGTTGTGCACTGCTGGGCGATATGCTGGCCGAAAAAGCCGTGAAAAATGGCTGGAACGGTATCGTCGTTTACGGTCTGATCCGCGATTCCGTGGATATTGGGCAGATGGATATTGGTGTAAAAGCCCTCGGCACTTTGCCGCTGAAAAGCGTCAAGCGTGGCGTGGGTTTGCGTAACGAAGTGGTGCATTTCCACGACGTGACGTTTACGCCGGGTCAATATCTGTATTCGGATGAGGACGGGATGATCGTGTCTCCCGTTGCGCTATTGGGCGAATAACGGACACGATAACGAATGATGGATGGGGTAGCGACGGGGTAGAGACGCAAAATTTTGCGTCTCTACGGTGGTGTGGTTTATCAACGGCTACTTATCCAGCTGAAAATTCAGTTCGTTACTGTCTTTTTTGGCTGGCTCTGGTGGTTTCGCCGGAGCTTGCCCATCCAGGTTAAACTGTAATTCATTGCTGCCTGAATTTGCCGCTGGTTTGCTGCTGCTTTCCATCTGGAAATTGATTTCTTGACCCTTTGGCGCAGGTGCATGACCCTTATCCAGCAAGGTTGTCACCAACCCCGGTGAGAACATCACGATCAACGTCATGATCATTTGCAGCCCGACCCACGGCAATGCGCCCCAGTAAATATCGCTACTTTTCACCTCTTTCGGCGCAACCCCGCGCAAATAGAACAGTGCAAACCCAAACGGCGGGTGCATGAATGAGGTTTGAATATTCACGCTCAAGGTAATCCCGAACCAGATCAATGCGCCGGTTGCTGCTGCCTGTTCATTGCCGCCAAAACTTGCCAGTAACACAGGGGTGAGAATCTTCTGTGCCACAGGTGCAAGCAATGGCACGAGAATAAACACAATCTCAAAAAAGTCGAGGAAGAACGCGAGGAAGAAAATAAATAAGTTGACGATCAGCATGAAACTGACCCAGCCACCGGGCAAATCCGAAAACAGGCTTTCCACCCAATGCCCGCCATCCACACCTTGGAATACTACCGAAAATGTCGTCGCGCCGATCAGAATAAAGATAACCATTGAAGTAATGCGTGCGGTATTTTTGTAGGCTTGCTTGATCAAACTCCACCATTCAGCCGTACCGCCCAACTGTTTACGCCGCAAATACGCCAGAAATACTGCCCCCATCGCGCCCATTGCGCCCGATTCGGTCGGGGTGGCGATGCCCAGCATGATCGTGCCCAACACCAAGAAAATCAGCACAGCGGTCGGAATAATGCCGCGTAAGGCTTTCTTCCACAGGGCCGAACCTTTCAGGGTAATCTCATTTTCAGGAATGCCGGGTAGCCATTCAGGTTTGATGCGTGTCAGGAAAAAGGTGTAGAGCATGAACAAGCCGATTTGCATGGCTGCCGGAATCCACGCACCCAAATACATGCTGCCCACGTCGGCACTGGCGGTCGGTGTTTTCAACTGGTCAGCCAGAATAATCAGCACCAACGAGGGTGGGACAATCTGCGCAATCGTTCCCGAAGCCGCCAATACGCCCGTGGTGTAGCGCATGTTGTAGCCATAACGCATCATCACCGGGAGTGAAATCATCGCCATCGCAATCACTTGTGCCGCGACCGTGCCAGTAATTGCGCCCAGTACAAAACTCACCAATATGACGGAATAACCCAAGCCGCCGCGTACCCGCCCAAACAATTGTCCCATCGAATCGAGCATGTCTTCGGCAAGGCGGCTACGTTCCAGCACTGCACCCATAAACGTGAAAAACGGTATCGCCAGCAACAGCTCATTGGCAATCACGCTGCCAAAAATTCGCTGCGGAATCGCCTGTAAAAAAGACAGGGTGAAAAAGCCCATTTCAATCGAAATAAAGCCAAAAAACAGCCCGACCGCCATCAGCGAAAACGCCACTGGGAAGCCGACCAGCATAAATAATACCAACCCCGCGAACATCAGCAGGGGCATCATTTCCAAAGTAATCATTGCTCTGGCCTCTCGTAGTGGGTATCAAGCTGGATCTCGCCTTTGAGCGCGGCGAAGCGTTTCACCAATTCCGACAAGCCTTGCAAGACGAGTAAAGCGAAGCCTAGCGGCAGCATGAATTTGATCGGGTAACGCGGTAATCCGCCGGAATTGCTGGAGTGTTCCATAATGTCCCACGAGGGCAAGAACAAGGTTTTCCATGACAGCCACGCGAACAAGGTGCAGGCGGGGAGCAGGAATAGCAGTAAGCCGAAAATGTCGATCCACAAGCGGGCGCGGTCGGAGACATTGCCGTAAATAATGTCAACGCGCACATGACCATTTTGCGCGAGTGTGTAAGATGCGCCCAGCATGACGGCTGCGCCGAACAAGTACCACTGCAATTCGAGTGGCCAGTTGTCGCTGATGTCTAGGCTGTAGCGGAGTAGGGCGTTGCCTGCACTGACGACGCAGGCGAGCAGAATGAGGACGTTGGCGAGTTGCCCGAACTTGGCGTTCATCGCGTCAACGGCGTGGGAGAATTTTAATAGCATGGTGAAGATACCCCCCATCCCCAGCCCTTACCCCCGCAAGGGGGGAAGGGAGTAAGAGGTTTAATTAGAGTTTTTTGGCGAACGCGAACTTGGCGTAGGATTGTTCTGCGACGCTAAACCATTGCGCTTGGTTGTTGCGGAACACTTTCCAGTCGTCGTAGATTTTCTTGAATTTGGGGTTGGATTTGGATTCTTCGTCGTAAGTTTCCAGCGTGGCTTTGAAGCAGGCTTCCATGATTTCGTCACTGAACTGGCGCAATTTCACGTCACCTTGCAGCAAGTTGGCGAGGGCTTGCGGGTTATTTGCGTCGTATTTCGCCTGCATATCGTTGTGGGCGAGTTGGCACGCGGCTTCCCATGCGGCTTTGTAGGCATCAGGCAATTTTTCCCACTGCTCTTTGTTGACGTAGAAGGAGAGTTGCGGGCCTGCTTCCCACCAACCGGGGGTGTAGTAGTTTTTGACGATTTTGGCGAAGCCGAGTTTTTCGTCGTCGTAAGGCCCGACCCATTCCGCTGCGTCAATTGTGCCTTTTTCCAGCGCGGGGTAAATTTCGCCGCCGGGTAATTGCTGCGGCACTACGCCGAGCTTGCTCAGGACGCGCCCTGCAAAGCCACCGACGCGGAATTTCAAGCCTTCCAAGTCTTTGACAGTATTGATTTCTTTGTTGAACCAGCCGCCCATCTGCACGCCGGTATTGCCGCCCATGAAATTGACGACGTTGTATTCGGCGAAGAGTTCGCGCATCAGTTTCATGCCATTGCCGTGCAACATCCACGCGGTTTGCTGGCGTGAGGTTAGGCCGAATGGCACTGCGCAATCGAAGGCGAGGGCGGGATTTTTGCCGAAGTAGTAGTAAGAGGCAGTGTGACCCGCTTCGACAGTGCCGTTTTGGATTGCGTCTAACACTTGCAAGCCGGGAACGATTTCGCCCGCTGCGAAGACTTTTATGGTGAATTTACCGCCAGTGATTTTGGAAAGGGCGGCGGCGAGTACATCGGACGCACCGAAAATGGTGTCGAGTGACTTGGGGAAGCTGGAGGTTAACCGCCAGCTAACGGTGGGTAAGTCGCTGGATGCGGCAGCTTTGGCGGCTTCTTCGGCTAATAAAGTGGCGGGTGCTGCGGCTAAGGCAACGGTGCTGGCGGCAGCGTGTTTGAAGAATGAACGGCGTTCCATGATGTCTCCTCTTGCTAAACTAACGGGTGTAAGGCGCAAAACACTTTTTACTTTAATAAGGTAATGGTTTCAAAAGCATCCATTTCGCCCATGACATTACCAGCGGCATCGTATTGTTTACCAATACTGATACCGACTTTTACTTTCTTGTTTTGGTAATTGGCGGGCATTTCAGCGATTTCGTTCCATGAGTCACACAGTGGTGCGGTGCACAAACCAGAGTGCGCGTCACCTTGTTTATCGGTAATGGTTAAGTAGCAGTTATCGCCACATTCATACGAGGTAATTACGCCTTCCAGTGTTTTACCGGTGCTGCTGGCGGGTGGTTGGGTGTTATTACTGGATTGTTGTTGTGCGGAAAGTTTTTCCAGAAAAGCGTCGAAGGCGTAAGCTTCTTTACCTTGCCACTCGACTTTGACCCATGTGCCGTTGCGCCCGCCGATGAAGTCGGTTTGCTTGGTCGTTGCCAGTACTTTGAGCTTGCCGCCCGTGGGAACATTGCCGAGTTTAGTGCCGGTTACATCGGGCTTGCTGCGAACCACTAAGTTGGGTGTTGCGGTTGCTTTGTACCAGCCCGCTGCTGTTTGGGTACTGCTGGAGGTGGTGGAATCTGCGGCATCCGCAATCATTTCATTTAAGACCGCGATGCGTGAGGTATAAACGGATTTTAAGCAATCCACGTCTTCGCAGGTGTCGCGCTCCATCACTAACCAATCCGTTTGCGCCGCTTTTAAGGCAGATTTCGCGCTGGTGCTGGCAAGGGCTTTTTTGTAGGAAGCGTCGAGTAATTCATCCAAATTCGATAATTGCTTGGTGTTACAGATGGTTTTTTCCGCCCACGTTTTGGCTTTAGCGCAGTTGAAACTGGCAGCAAACGTGCTCTGTAATGGCAGTAAGAGGAGCGCGGTAAGCACGGTCAGGCGTAATGCTATTTTCATTGTAATTCCCTCGGTGTCTGGTTTTGATTAGAACCGACAGAATGCCTGCAAAGCGGGGGGAAGTTCAAGAGGGAATTGTGCGGAAGGGGAGGGAACCCCAGCCTGTCATGTGCTACAGGCTGGGGCGGGGCTTACTTAATTGTTACGGTAATGGTCAAGGTTGCGGTTGCACCATTAGCCAATGTACCAACAGTCCAAATTCCCGTGCCGGAAGTGTATGCACCTTGGTCAGCATTATGGCTGACATAGGTTACGCCCGCAGGCAATTGGTCGGTGACTTCCACGCCCGTTGCGGTATCTGGGCCATTGTTCTTGACCTTGACAGTGTAAATCACGGTATCCCCTGATTTGACACTGCTGAGATTGGCAGTTTTTGTTACTTCCAGATCGGTCATTTTGGGTGTGGGCAGGGTATACCCTACGTCAAACGAGTGATTGTTTGCCCCAGCGGTTGGGATGTCCGCTGCTGTGACGGTCACTTCCCCGGATGCGGGTGCATTCGAGTCAATTAAGGTATTACTGCCTGCAATAGCAGTCGTCAGGTTATACGTCGTGCCAGATACCGTCACACTGGTGGGGAACTTGACGGTATAAGCGGTATTCGGTTGCAACTGGTTAAGGCCGTACTTTTTACTGTCCGTATCTGTCCCCGCTGCATTGGTGAAGTAATACGTGCCATCAGCAGCGGTAGTGGCGGTAGCCAGCTCTGTTGCCCCGGCAAACAATTTGACCTGCACGTTGGGAATGCCGTTTTCACCCGCGTCTTGGATGCCGTCGTTGTCGGTGTCGAGCCAGACCCGGTTGCCGATTTCGATGGGAGCAGGGTCAAGTAACAATTCTATATCGCCTAAACCGCCAGATTTACCGAAATACCCACCCGAGCCTCCGCCATTAGAGCCATCAGCAGAGCCTCTAAAAACCTGATAAGGCATACTGCCACTACCGTTAGCAAGATTCAGGTGCTTAATACCGCCACTGATTAAATCGTTGGGGTCGGCTAAAGTTGCAACGATGCTTCGCCCCGGTGCGATGGCTACACTACCCAGTGCATTAATGACGGGTTGTCCGCCGAAGCTCGCTAAAATATCTCGCATATCGAAAAAGTATCCGCCACCAGGGCCTGCTTCTGCCGTAACACTGTAGTTGGGGAGCGCACCAGTGACACCGCCACAAGTACCGTTGTTTTCCAGAGTCCAGTCAGCACCATTCCAACAGGCTTTTAAGATATGGCTCATACTGGGGCTACTACCACCGGGCATGTAGCCAGCTTCCCATGCACGATTACGGAATGCCAGCACCATGTCTTTTCCGTCAAATACAATATCGGACAGCATGGGCTGATGGGAGGTGATGGGTTGAAATGGAGAGCCTGCGATCAGTGTGTCGCTCCAGTTTTTCCAGAAGCTTTGGCTATTGAAAAACAGGTCGAAGTTTAAGGTCTCTGTGAAGCTACCTGCGCCATTGTATTTTAATACCATTGCGCTGGGGTGTCCGGTTGCAGAAGTGCCTGACTCGTTTGTACAAACTGTGCCGATATAGAGCGTATTCGTTTCATCCATACCTAAACCGAATGGACGAAAGTCATTGTCGGGGCAACTTGCCGGACGGGTAATTTCCCCTAAATCGTTAACGGTGTTAGTGGTATTAGTGGCAACAGCATACAGGTGGCGATTATTGAGGTTGATGACATAGAGCCATTGACCATCCGCAGAAATTTCCATATCGCCTAATGAGCTTTTACCTACGTTGGGCACAGAGGCTGTATCGTAATTGATGGTTGTGTAGTCGCCGGTGAAATCGTGGGTATCTGTGCCCGCATTGGGGATGGTGGCGTGTACATCCACAGTGCCATTATCATCAATGCTGTAAATTGCCCCCACACCGCCGGGACCAAAACCAACAGCACGTTTGTAATAGGCGCTGGCGAATAAGCGTTTATTCTCCCGCTGAAATGCCACCCCTGAGGTCGAGCCTATTTGCTGATGAGTGGCTAATGACGTTGGTAGGATGTAACCGGGGTCTGCGGGTTTACCTGTTGCATTGAATGGAAATTTGACCAATGCTGGGTAAGTCCGATAGTCGCGCCCAGTTGCAACTGCTTGATCGGCAGGGCCAACGATGGCAACGGGCGTTGTAATAAAAATATTCGTATCGGCTTGGGAGTAATCAAGCGGGTTGTTTAACCCTAAATTGACATCCGATGCACCATCATTAACAAATTGTACCGATGTGCCACCTGATGCCCCCGGTTTTAGCCAATCCCCACTCCATGAAAATTCGACACGGTAATCTGCTCTGTTGAGAAGTCCGGTTAGTGTGTAATTACCATTGATGTCAGAGCTGACAGTTGATCCTGCTTGCACACCATTAGCATCAAACGCTTTGATGGAGACCCCAGCCATACCAACTTCATTGAAGTTAGCACTACTATCAAATACACCGTTGGCATTGAAATCACGGAAAACTTTGCCAGAAATATCCGCAAAAGTGACTTGGGGGGCGAGTAGTGTCGCCCCTAATGTTCCTAACCAAAATAGTCTGTAGCGCATCAGTTTCACCTAGTTATTATCATTATGGTGTTCGTATTAGATTTGTTGGTTCGATGAGGTTTAATCCACCGTTACCGCCAATGTTAGGGTCAATGTAGCGCGAGCCGCGACAGTGCCAACATTCCACACACCAGCAGCAAACGTGCCTTGGCTTGGTGTAGCAGTGACCAGCGTAAGACCAGTGGGGAGGCGGTCTTCCACTTTTACGCCCGTTGCCTCTACATCACTATCATTGATCAAGGTGATGGTATAGGTGATAGCGTCTCCGTGGCGCACGGTGGGTTTGCTGACGGTTTTGACCAGCTTGAGGTCGGTTTTCGGTGTGACGCAATTGGCTTGGATAGCTGCTGATGCACTATTGTTGGCAGCCGTCGGATCAGTTTCGGTTAGCTTACTGACGTTGGCTATATTCGCGATAGTGGTACACCCCGCTGCTGGAGGTGTTGTCCCGTATCCTACGTCAAACGAGTAGTTATTTGCCCCGGATTGTGGAATATCACTTGCGTCAACGCTGACTTCACCTGTTGCAGGTGCGTTGGAATCCACTTCCCGGTTGCTGCCTGCACTGGCACTCGTCAGGTTATAGGTGGTTGCGCCGACGGTTGTTGTTGTGGGGAATTTCACCGTGTAAGTGGTATTCGGCACTAACGCAGTTAAACCATAAATATGGCTGGTTGTCGTTGTGCCTGTTGCGCTGCTGAAAGCATATGTACCATCGGCGGTGGTGGTGGCACTGGCGAGTTCCGTTGCCCCTTGCATGAGTTTTACCTGTACGCCTGCAATGCCTGTTTCACCCGCATCTTGTAAGCCATCATTATCGCTATCCAGCCAAACGCGGTTGCCGATTTCGATAGGTGGGATGTCGTTGAGGATTTCAATATCCCCCATGCCGTTGGCTTTGCCTAAACGGTCAGTGATGTACAAATCTTGTGTCAGTGCCCCGGTTGTATTGCTTAACCACGCGACACCGCTTGTCCACGCCATGCCTTTGGGGTTCATCGTCCCCATGGTTACTTTGTTACTACCGGGTAACAAGGCTAACCCTCCTTGGGATTTTTCCTTATGGTCATCAATGTCAGGAGTGGTATTGCCACTCCACCACTGTATTTTTTGGGTATCCCCCAGATAGAATTCACCACCACCGGGACCTTGGTTATTATCTACCCCACCTATTGTCGCATTCGTTCCATCTGAACCGTTGTTTTCTAGGGTGTAAGCCCCTGTTGCAGCATTGTATGATGCTCTTAAAATATCACCTGCGATAGCCACGTCTTCGCTATCATTATTATGCGGCTGGTAATTATCATGACCCCGTTGATGGCCTGTGCGGTCAGCAAAACCCATAATAAGCGAACCGTCCACATCAATTTCTAAGTCTGTGAACATCGGTTGCATTGGTGCAGCAGTGGTATTGGGGTTATTCAACCAAGTTGCCCATTTACTGGGGAATCCAAAAACAGTTGCCTTGTTATAGCTGCCAAAATTAAACACGATGCTATTTGTGCCGGTATTTGGATTCATTTTGATGACTTGGAATGTAACATCATCTTGGTTATTTGATGTCGAGCCATCACACAATGAGCCAATATAAAGCTCGTTGCGGTAGTATTTTAATGCAAAAGGATGGAACTCACCCCCGGTGCAAGTCGGTGGCGTTATTGTGAGTTCTTGTAGCTGCGCTGCCGTTGGTATTTGTGGATTTTTCACATCCCGTAAGTCAATTTTTACGATGTTTTTCTTATAAAGGTTGGTAACAAATAAGTAACGACCATCATCTGATAAGTCCACGTCGCCTAAACTTACACGTCCAACTTGGGCAAAAGCACTCTGGTCGTTAGTCGGTAAAAAATCTCCCCATTGTAGACCACGATCATCGTTGGTCTTTACGTGCAGCGCATCGCTGGTATTGGGGTGATTGGTTTGAATACCCAAGCTATCCAAATCAGCAAAAGGCGTAACGGTGGTATTGGGGAATGTGCCCGCTGGGTCAACCATGTAAATACCACCACTGCCTAAGGTTCCCAAACCGGAATGGCGTTTGAGAAATGCCGCAGTGAAAAGCTTTTTGCTATAAGGCGAGTAAGTAGCACCAAAAACCGTACCGACTTGCTTATTCGCCACTAAGCTACTGACCCCATCAGGTAGCTCCTTTTTAATTGTTCCGTCTGGATTAGTTTTGTAATTACGGTTGCTGTAATTAAAAATAGTCATTACCGGAAGGCTAGGGGATGAACCTGCACCGGCGTTTACTAGCGGATGCCCACCTACTTGATGGGTTACGACGACTACAGGATCGGTATTACCTACATAATCCGTTGGATAGTTCAAACCGAGGTTGGTATCGGTAGTCGGAGCGGTGACAAATTGCACAGCAGGTTTGCTGGCTACAGTTGGGTAGTAACCTGTTGGGAATGCGCCGAACTCCACCCGTGCCGCACCTGTTGCCCCCGCAATGGTATACGAGCCATCCGTCGCTGTTGTCGCAGAACCTAGGACACCACTTGCCCCGTGTGCGGTGACAGTTACGCCCGCAACCCCGATTTCATTAAATGTTGCGGTATTGTCTTTCACACCATTGGCATTGAAGTCACGGAAGACCGTACCGGAAATATCGGCATAGGCAGCGGTTGAGCAGAGTGTCAGGATGATGCTGCCAGCACAGCGTCGGAAATACGATTGGTTACGCATTAAGCCCCCTTTTGAAATGTCATGGCTTATTTTTCTAGTTCAGTCGGTATTGCGCTGTAACATAGCAGCGGCACTCAGAACCTAATCTGAATGCCGCCTTTTTTTGGCTAATTAATTAACAGTTACATTAATAGTCAAGGTTGCGGTTACACCATTAGCCAATGTACCCACCGTCCAAAGCCCCGTACCGGAAGTGTAGGCACCTTGACCCGCATTATGGCTGGCATAGGTTACGCCCGCAGGCAATTGGTCGGTGACTTCCACACCCGTTGCGGTATCAGGGCCATTATTCTTGACCTTGACGGTGTAAATCACGGTATCCCCTGATTTGGCACTGCTGACATTGGCTGTTTTTGTCACCTCTAAGTCAGCACTTGGGGCACTGCTGGAGCAGGTGCTTGGCACGGTAATGGTCACGTTTTCCAGCTTACAGCTTGCGGTCGTATCATCCGTCAGCGTCAAGGCTAAATTCCCACCTGAAATCGGGAAACTATTGGTGGAGGTATGCTCCGTGCCATAACTGCGGTTGGCGTAAGTATCACCACCACTGATGCTGTACGTTGCCCCTACATTTGAACCTGTTGCAGTGATTTTGTAGGTGAACTTGTCGTCGCTGGCGTTACTTGGTGTACCGTTATTATTACAAGTGCTTGTTACCGTTGGCGTATTAATGCTGCACGTTGGGGTATTGCTGGCAACAAAACCAAAATCCACAGCGTGATAATGGTTGCCTGAATCCAGTGTGGTGACATTGGAAATGGCATTAGTGCCAACTAAACCGCCGTCAGAGTTGCGCTCCTCATCTGTTCCTTGAGAAGGTGTAGTCAGTGCTAAGGTGGTTAATGCAGCCTGCTTGCCTGCGCCCGTTACATTCCTAATGGCAATTTGGTATTGGGTATTAGGCAATAATGTGTTCAAACCGTATTTGTGGCTGGCGGTACTTGCCCGTCCGCCTTGGATGTCTGCAATATTAAATCCGCCATTTGCCCCAACAGTGTCATTAGGTGCATTGTTTCCGCTGGTTGGATAGCCGCGTGGATCATTAGAAAAGACATAATAGCCATCAGCATCGGTCAACGTGGTTGCCAATGGTGTTGCACTATTGACATCAACCCCTTGAGTAAACAGTTCAACTTTGACCCCAGCAATGGGAGCTTCACCCGCATCTTGGATACCATTGTTGTTACCGTCTTGCCAAACGCGGTTGCCGATTTCGATAGAGGGTTGTTCACACAAAACTTCCAAGTCGCCCAATGCGCCGTTTTTTCCGCTAACCGGGCGGTTGTCAGGATACTCGAATGAACCCTTTCCACGGTAAAAAGAATAGGCACGCTTACGTTGACCTGCGGTTGCAACATCCCCTAATCCTACGTCTAACCATGTCACACCTGACTCGTAGACTTGGAAAGGATCGGCTATCGTATAAGCCGACTCTTGGAAGCCGGGAACATGGGTTGCCCCACCAAAACCAGCCATCCAATAAGTTGCCCCCATGTCTGATGGCCATTCCTGAAAGAAGTACTGTCCACCATTTGGTCCTTTATTGTTGCCTGCACCTGCGGTTGTTATTCCTCCGCAGGAGCCATTGCTTTCCATACTCCATAGACGGTTGGCAACATCTTGCACACAAGCACGACGTACTGCACCATAACCTGCTCCTTTGCCAGTATCAGCCCCAGTTTGGCGGTAGGCGATAGTCATATTGCCAGTAGGATCAAATACAATGTCGGAAGGGATCAACAGATGGCGTTCATATACATCCTGATCTGAAACATACAGATAATGCAGGCTTGGGGCTGGAGCGAATGTTTTATTTGAACGATCAAAACGACGAACTTCCGTTAATGGAACCCCCCATCCGGTATCACAACGGGTTCCGACATAAATATCGCCTTGATACTCACCTAAACCAAAAGCCTGCTTATCAAAGTAACCTAAGCCATCTGCTAAACAGGCATTGTCAAAGGGGATGGCATAATGTTCAACCTTAGCAGCATCGGCGGCTGTTAACGGATTATCTTGTACTGGCAGGAAATACAAGCTGCGGTTAGCTAGGTTAACCGTGACAATGGATTTGCCATCAGCGGTAACGTCAAGGTCACCAAAAGCAGTCTTCCATACAGCATTAATCAAATCACCACTTTGTTCATCCCGTGTAGTATTACCAGAAGCAATGTATGCACCATCTGGGTCTGTGCCATTACTGCCATCTGAGATCTGTACATAACCAGGGCTGGCAGGTGAAAAGATACCTGTCACGAAAGGGTCTGCTCCGGCGGTTGGCGGCGTAGCAGGAAAAAGAGTGTTAATGTCAGCATACAAACTGGTCGTCGGGGTGGCTGGGTCATTCAGGTTTACCCTATAGATTGCCCCCGTACCGTGAGAACCAAAGCCTGTCCATGTTTTCATGTAAGCAGCCGCAAACAGGCTTTTGGAAGCGGGATGCCACCCTAAACCAAATACACTACCCACTTCTTTTGCCAGCGCAAGATTTTTAATTGTAGGATCATTGGCATCCATATCGGGGGCGTTGTATCCCGTTGGCGTGGTTTGATGAGTAGCAACAGAACCGCTGTTGTAAGGAAATGCAAACAAGTTGGCAACATCATTATTTCCGGCATAGGGGGGATTCGGCGTTTGTTGACCGTAAGCATAACGGCTGGTTGCCAAATCCGGGTTGTTTTGGCAATAACTACTTGCTTCTTTGACCGCAAAGTTAGCTGATGTCGTGTTCGGTGTGACAAATTGGGTGAGGACATTGCCATTCCCATTTTGTGTCCCGACACTGTAGCCGGAGGGAATATATGCTAATTGCAATACACAGTTATTTGCACCAGCGGTAGCCCCAGTGGTGGTTAAGGTAAATTGTCCGCTGGCATCAGTGGTCACAGGACCAAATGTAGTTGTGCCGCTATTGGTTATACATTCCGCACGGACTTGCGCCCCGGCAATCCCCTTATCCACTGCAATATTAATGTCTAGATTATCAGCAAAGTTACGGATTTTGGCGGTGTTGTCCAATTGACCATTCAGGTTGTAGTCGAGAAAGACTTTACCGGAAATGTCAGCGAATGCGGTGGCAGAAGAGCACAGCAGGATGAAACCGCCAGCATAACCTTGAAGTAGTGTTTGGTGACGCATCAAGCCTCCTTAGAGTGTCACAGATTATTTTTATGGATATTACAAAAATAACAGTGGCATTCAGAACTTAAGCTGAATGCCACCTTGCCTTAGGCTGGTTAGTTGACCGTCACATTGATGTTCAAGGTTAACGTTTGTCTGGCGGGAACTGTGCCAACCGTCCAGTCACCAGATGTACTGTTGTAGTTTGCCGTTGCTGGCGCGTGACTAACGTATGTCAGTGCACCGGGCAATTTGTCATTGACGGCAACACCTGTGGCATCCACATCACTTTCATTGCTCAAGGTGATGGTATAAGTCAGTGTATCTCCCTTACGCACTGTGGTTTTACTGGCTGTTTTCACCAGCTTGAGGTCGGTTTTGGGCGTAGTGCAATTAGCTTGAATCGCTACTGATGCGCTATTGTTATCAATAACAGGGTCGCTTACTCCTGATTGAGTGATACTCGCATTGTTGGTGATGCTGGTACAGCCTGTTGGTGGCTGCACGGCACTGTACCCTACGTCAAAGCTATGGTTGTTCGCACCCGCAGTTGGAATGTCGGTGGTATTCACAACCACATCGCCCGTTGCCGCAGCGTTGGAGTCGATTTGACTATTGCCACCTGCGGTAGCCGTCGTCAGGTTATACGTCGTGCCAGAAACCGTCACACTGGTGGGGAACTTGACGGTATAAGCGGTGTTCGGTTGCAACTGCTTAAGGTCGTACTTTTTGCTGTCCGTATTTGTACCCGCTGCATTGGTGAAGTAATACGTGCCATCAGCAGCGGTAGTGGCAGTAGCTAGTTCTGTTGCCCCGGCAAACAATTTGACCTGCACGTTGGTAATACCGCCTTCGCCCGCGTCTTGGATACCATCGTTGTCGGTGTCGAGCCAGACGCGGTTGCCGATTTCGATGGGGGCAGCATCACTTAACAATTCTACGTCACCTACCCCTGCGGCTTTGGCCATCGTACCGGGTTGCAAAGCGGTGTCATAAATAAAGTAACGGCTCGTTGCATTACCTGTTTTATTATTTAGCCAGAATACGCCACCTTGATGGAACTCCGTTGGATCCATGCCGTTTGTTACCAATGTTTCAGAACCGGGCAGAAAAGCTAAACCACCTTGGGCTGTTTCGTTGAAGTTATCTTTTGTATCCGCAACAGGGCCATGTTCACCCCAATAATATTCCTTCTGAGTAATGCCGCCGCTCGTCACTTGTGTGGAAGCTGGTATGGTGGTGCTGCAACCAGTATCTCCGTCATTTAAGTAGCTGTTGTTGGATTTACAGAAGCGTAAAACATCACCCTCACTAGGAAGGCTACCTAAATCTGTGTTGTTACAGTCAGTAGAGTAGTAATTGTTTGGCGCATGACGGAATCCGTTACGGTTAGCAATGCCTACGATAAGTGAGTCGTCTATATCAAACTCAATACCGCTTAAGATTGGGGAATCATTGGAGTAATTACTCCACGATCCCCAGGTCGCAAAGTTAGTACCAGCGTATCCGCCACGGGGATAATTGAGTGGAAAAGAATGCTCTATTCCAAAGCCATTTGCAGCATTATTAGGATCGAAATTTAAGATGTATCCCATTAATTTGGCGGGATCCCAAATACTGATAGAGCCATCGCAGACAGCACCAATATAAACTTTTCCATGATGGTAAGTAACGCCCCAAGGACGTAATTCGCCATCCGCACACGTTTGACCGCTGGGTAAACTGATGTCGTAGCCACCTAAAACATCTGCTGAGGTTGGCGTGGTGGTTGGGCTGGTATTTTGAATAGCGTAGAGCTTTTTATCAGCAAGATTCACCAACCATAGACGGTTATGGTCATTATCCATTGTGATACCGCCAATTCCTATCTGACCGACTTTATTCCAAGTGGCAGCATCATGGGCAGGATCACCGATATTTTTAGCAACACTGTTACACCCCGTTGCTTCGCGCGGATCATCACCAGTGGGGATGCCGATCGTTTTTAAGTCAATATAGTTCAGAGACGTTGCGCCATCGGTTGCAGCCATCGGGTCTGACATATCTATTTTGTAAATCCCGCCCGTGCCCAATGGACCGAATCCAGAATAACGTCTTAAAACAGCCGAAGCGTACAAAGTTTTGGTGCTACGTTGATACGCTACCCCCCATGTCGCACCAATTTGCCCGATTTTCGCTTTTGGAATTGGAACTGGTGATTGACTACTTCTACCGACGCTTTGGGCATTATTTGGGAATGCATACAAGCCAGTTTGAGAAGAGATGTCAACGGCAGCAGCAGGATCGCCATTAATATATTGGGGAATCGCTAGGTAGGGAGCTGCTTGCGAATATTGGTTGGGGTCGTGCAGCGCAAAATTTGCAGTTGCGCCATCCTTGACGAATTGCACGGCTGTGCCACCTGCGGCACTCGGTTTTAACCACTGCTGTGTCCAAGCAAATTCAACCCGGTAATCTGCACCAGTGGTTAAACCAGTGAGGGCGTAATGACCACTTGCATCAGATGTTGCAGTTGCCCCGACTTGCGCACCCGCAGCATTGAATGCTTTGACCGTAATGCCAGCAATCCCCGCATCAGTGATCGCACCGCTGTCTAATGATCCATTAGCATTAAAGTCGCGAAACACTGTCCCGGAAATATCTGCAAGTACCATTTGCGGTACAAATAGCGTTGCCCCCAGCGTACCCAGCCATAGCTGCTTGTAGCTTTTCATGGAATGCCCCTTTATTGTTAGCATAATTTTTCATTATTCTTTGTGATTTTACAGCCTTGACTGGGCTTGCGGTCAAATTAAAACCGAAGAGCGGTCATCTTTTTAATGTCGTGTCGCTTACTCTCCAGACTCTGGCGCAGCACCAAGGAACTGCCACTGATCCTTATCAGCTTGGTAAACAAAGTTGTACGTCCGTTTGCGTGGATTGTTTTCTGCCAATAGCCGAAACCCGAACTCAGTTTCTTTCAATTGCATCAGAAATTGCCCTTGGCGATCCTGCCCGAAGCTGATTTTGCGCACGCTGGTGCTATTGCCGTCGGGTAGTGTTGCCAGCGCGGTTTCGTGGCGTACATCGGCGGTAAAATTACCTTTAGCATCCAACACCACCGAATACACGTCGGAAGAACGCGCAGCCCCCCAATACAATCGCTTCTGTGTTGCCCCATTGAACACCCCAACTCCAATAGCATCGGTACTTTCCAGTTGGCTGACGACATTTTTGCTGGCAATTTCAATACGGTAAATGCGCCCGTTTGCCTGTTTTGCGGTCGAGCCTGCCAAGGAGCTGGCATACAAGCTGTCGGTATCGCAATCGTAAAATAAGCCCATTGTGCCAAACGGATTCGATTGCGACGGCGGCGCAACGGCGGGTAATTCCAGCCATAATGCCATTTCTCCGGTCAACCCATCGACTCGGTAAATGCGGTTTTGTAAGGCTGGCGGATTTTCCGCAAGACTAACTTCGGGGGTGGGGGCAACGTAAATATTTCCCTGCCGATCCCGCGCAAACGCACCAACGTGTCCGGCATCGTCCCAGGTTGGGTGCTGCCAAGTCTGCCCACCTTGAGTTTGCAACAAGCGTAACCCGGTATAACCGCGTTGTTGCGTGTCGATAGCGACCTGCGCCCCCAACCCCGTTTTGGCAATGAAAGGCGGCATCGCCTGACAAGCATTGGTTACGCCCGGTTTGAAATTACCCATGTCCGGTTCGCCACAACCGCTGAGTAAAATCAGAAGTGCGATTAATAAGTAATATTTCTTCATGTTATTTCACCGGTACAAACATCGGCCCCGACCAACAAGGCCAGACTTCCACATTCGCCACCCCGTCTTTAACGCGCGTATCTGCCCAGCAATACTCGCTACCCGGATTACCGTCATTCTTCATTTGCGGCACGTACCACAGCACCACATCTTTATCTTGTAATGGTTCAGCAGGCTCGATGAATTGTTCAGGGCCTTGACGATGATCGCTATTGCAGCACGAACCAATTGTCACGGTATCTTGCTCGCCTTCTTCCGGTTTGTAGGCACTGAAATAAGTAAACGCCTTGTCGCCGCGCCCACCATCACCAAATTGCCCGCGCCCCGGTTCAACGTAATAACCTGCGCCATCGTTGCCCAGCACGCGATACTGGAAGCCTTCGGTAGTTAACTTGCCATCATCTTGCAATCGCCATTGCTCTTTATCCCAAGTTTGCCATTGCTTGCCATCCCATTCCGCCACGTTTTGCGCCGCGCCCGTATCGAGGTCGATGCGCACTACCGGACGGTACATCCCATCCGTGCCACAACCGCGCCCGAAATCGGCTTGCGCCACCCGAAAACGCCCGTCTTTGTAAAATTCAAAGCGTTGCACATAACGGTAATTGCATGGCGTAGGCCAAGGCGGTTGACGAAAATCCTGCACCACCGCGAAACCGACTTCCTGCCCATCTTTTACAATCGGTTCGGTTTTGGGGCCATTGTAAGCAATGACCACCGCCGCACTGAACAAGGGGCAACCAATCGCATCACTGTAACCAAAGCCTTCGCGGGTGGAATAACTCACGTGCCAATCCAGCAATTTGGCATTTTTCAGCACTGTTTTGCCGTTGAAGGTAACGTTGGAAAGCTGTAAACCGTCCGAGCCGGTAATCACGTAATCCATCTTCCAGCCATCTTGCCCCAGCGAATTTACTTTCTCGCAGAAGTTGCGGAAGGTGGTTTCGTTTTCCAAGCTGCGTTCTGTCACCAGGGTTTTAGGGCCGCTGTTGCCCAAATCTGTCCAGCGTGAACCGACCAATTTACCATCGGTCAAATCCACGATTGCCCACAATGCATCATTTTCAAACACATAAGTGGGGGCAACGCACAGGTGATGTGAACGCTCGCACATCGACTCTTGCAATGCGGTCTTGAACTCTTTTTTGTCAGGTTGGCGTTCCCGATCCTGCAAAATGGCCTGAATTTCTGGTGATGCCCCGGCAATAACGCTCGCTAATTCCACCAAATGCGCGGGTAAATCCGGTTGGGCGAAATTTTGGCGACTCACACCAAGCACTTGCTGCTTTGCCGTATCCACAAACGCAATCGTCGAAGCGTTATGGAAATAGTGGTACATCTCCACCCGCCAGCATTCCGTTTGCGCACAAGGTCCGCGATTGCCTGCACTGAAATCACCCGGTAGGGCTTTGCGCACATTCATGATTTCATTGCGTAAAGCTTCGCCTGTTTTGTCATTGCGGGTAAATTTGAGAAAGTCGGGATTAGCGATTGCCAGTTTCTGTGCGGTTTGCGCGGCAACATCCGGCAAGGCTTTGTCGTCCAGTAACAATATCGGCGGGTCGGCTTGTAAGGCAGCTTGCACCCGTTGGAAATACGCAGCCAACTCTGGGATTTGTGACTGCAATTGTTCACGCGGCACTGGCGTTGCCAATTGGCTGGTGTCGGTGAATTTATCAACGGTGGGTAAAATCACCGATTGTGGTTTTTGCTCACCGCAGCCCCCAAGCCACAGTAAAACAAGGCAAAGAATCATGCCTGTATGAATTTTCATGGTCAGCCCTAGAAAGAATAATTTAACCCGGCGGCCACCCCAATTCACGCCCCGCCAACAGGTGTAAATGAATATGGAACACCGTTTGCCCCGCATCCGCACCACAATTCATGGTGACGCGATAGCCATTCTCGGCATAACCCGCTTCCGTCGCAATGTGTTTTGCTGCTAAAAATAGCTTGCCCACCAACGCCGCATCATCTGCTTGCAGGTCATTAATCGTGGCAATGTGTTTACGCGGAATAATCAACACGTGCAGCGGTGCTTGCGGATTAATGTCGTGAAACGCAATGACATCAGCATCTTGATAAGCAATTTTCGCGGGGATTTCACCTGCCACAATGCGGCAGAATAAGCAGTCGCTCATGAGTATTTTCTCCGTCCTTCAAAGGCGTGTGAAAGCGTGCCGCTATCGACGTATTCCAATTCGCTGCCCATCGGTACGCCGTGCGCAATCCGTGATGCCGGAATATTGCGTTTGGCGGCGAGTTCGCTAATGTAATGCGCAGTGACTTCACCTTCAACCGTCGGGTTAGTGGCAAGGATTAACTCTTGCACTTCGCCTTCGTCCAACCGCGCTTCCAGCAAATCCAGCCCAATGTCTTCGGGGCCAATGCCATCCAGCGGTGACAGCCTGCCACCCAGCACGAAATAATAGCCGCGATAACCGGTGGCTTGTTCCACCGCTACGACATCAGACGGATGTTCGACCACGCATAATAACGTAGCTTGGCGTGCCGGATTGGCGCAAATGCGGCAGGTATCGTGTTCGGTCAAGGTGCGGCAACGTGAGCATTGTTTAATCTCACGCATTGCCCGCCCCATCACTTCAGCTAAACGTTCGCCGCTGCGTCGGTCGTTTTCCAGCAAGTGAAACGCCATGCGTTGTGCGGTACGCGCCCCGACCCCCGGCAAACACCGCAGGGATTCAATCAACGCCTTGAGCAGCGACGATTCATTCATGCTTAAAACGGCATTTTAAAGCCGGGAGGCATCGGCATTCCGGCAGTTACGCCAGCCATGCGAGTGCGTGAGGCTTCTTCGAGTTTGTGTACTGCGTCATTAATCGCGGCAGTCACGAGGTCTTCGAGCATGTCTTTATCATCTTCAAACAGGCTGGGGTCAATATTGACGCGCTGGCATTCGTGTTTGCCGTTGATTTGCACCGATACCAAACCACCACCGGATTGCCCGGTTACTTCCATCGCAGCAATTTCCGCCTGCGCTTTCTGCATGTTTTCCTGCATTTGTTGCGCCTGCTTCATCAGGCCGCCCAATCCGCCTTTACCCATCATGGTATGTCTATCCTCAAGTTTTTAACATTAGATGTACAGTTTACTACACTAACTGCCGTTTGTGCGCGGACGGATGCTACCCGGTACAATTACCGCGCCAAACGTTTCCTGTAATTGCTTTACAAACGGGTCATTGGTTATGGCGGCTTCAGCGGCTGCTTGGCGTTCGGCAGCTTCACGTAGCCCGCGTTTTTCCGGGGTTTCCTCAGTTAACACCGTTACCGTGAATTGTAATTGCAGCTCACGCCCGTAATGTTGCGCTAATGCTTCGCTTAATTGCGCAGCAGCGCGAGGGCTTTGCAAGGTCGAGCCACTTTCATCCAGCAACAGAGTGATATGCGTGTCGGTAATGCTTTCCAGCAAACAATGTTGCGCCAATGGCAAGGCCATGCCGGAGAGGTTGAGCTGGGGGAGGATGGTGTGCCAGGTGTTGGGGGAAGCTAAAGGTGGTATGGTTTTAACCACTGTTGTAGAGACGCAAGATTTTGCGTCTCTACCTTGCGCATCTTCGGCAATAGCTTCAACTACAATTTTTTTTTTCTCAACCTGTGTCGAGTGTGGTTGAGATTGACCATCATCCAGCCGGAACGCCAGCATCCGCAGTAACAGCATTTCCAACCCGCCACGCGGATCAGGGGCTAACGGTAAATCACGTCGCCCATACAATGCCATTTGGTAATAAAGCTGCACATCTGCCGGTGACAGCAATTTTGCCAATGCCGCAATATCCTCGTCAGCATCGTCGCGTGTTACCACTTGTTGCACTGCAATGCTGTGTAAGAGCGCAATCAAACTGTCCGCCGCAGCGGTGAAATCGGTAGTAAGCTGCGCCATTTGCGCGACGATACCCAACATCCGCTGCCCGTCATCATCAGCAATGGCTTGCAATAAACCAATCAGGTGTTCGTGCGGTAACAAGCCGAGCATGTCTTGCACGTCGGCTTCACTCACCGCACCGCCGCCAGTCACAATCGCCTGATCGGTCAAGCTCAGCGCATCGCGCATACTGCCATCAGCGGCACGCGCCAACAGTCGCAAGGCGGCTTCGCTGAAGGGAATGGCTTCTTGTTCCAGCACCGTGCTCAAATGCCCGCTGATCATTTCCACCGGCATTCGCTTGAGGTTGAATTGCAGGCAACGCGATAAAATGGTGACGGGTAACTTTTGCGGGTCGGTGGTCGCAAACAGGAATTTAACGTGCGGCGGCGGCTCTTCCAGCGTTTTCAACAGCGCGTTGAAACTGTGCCCGGAAAGCATGTGTACTTCGTCGATCAGGTAAATCTTGAAGCGTCCGCGCGTGGGGGAATATTGCACATTATCGAGCAATTCGCGGGTGTCTTCGACTTTAGTGCGTGATGCCGCATCGACTTCAATCAAGTCAACGTGACGACCTTCGGCGATTTCGCGGCAACTGCGGCATTCGCCACAAGGTTTCGCGGTAACGCCGGTTTCGCAATTGAGGCATTTGGCAAAAATTCGCGCAAGAGTGGTTTTGCCAACGCCGCGTGTGCCGGTAAATAAGTAAGCGTGGTGGAGGCGATTTTCATCCAGAGCGTTCATCAAGGCACGTAACACATGCGCCTGACCAACCATTTGCTGGAAGTCTTGAGGCCGCCATTTTCGTGCAAGAACTTGATAACTCATGGATTGATTTATAGATGCTTTAAGAGTGGAGGCAGCCTGCACCAGCCACATCCTGCGCCCGAATCAATGGCTGTTGCTGCTCCCTTCCGGGCCTGACAAGGTTCACCACCTATCGTCGCGGGAGAACCCATGCAGGCCACCATTGCGAAGAGTGCCGATTATGACGAAATTGCTTGGCAGCTACAAGCTTTATGCAGCATTGCTACAATGCGGGTTATGATCTCGCGTATCTTTGTAGGAGCCACCCACCATGAAATCCATCCAGTTGATTGCTTTCGATCTGTTCGGTGTCGTTATCAGTGACGGGCATTTAGTCACAAACGGGCTATTGCCCTTATTGCCGCACCTTACCAAAGCAGCGGTAAAACCCCATTACGACGCTTACACCAGCGGCAAAATCACGGAAGCCGCGTTTTGGGAAGGTATCGGTGTGGCTATGGATTCACCGATTCGCCAGCATTTCCTCGATAGCTTTGTGCTGGATGCGGAATTAACGCAGGTGGTAACCGCGCTGCAAGGGCGTTACCGTTTGGGGATTTTGTCCAATCTCGGTGCGGAATGGGGCGAAATACTCGACGCACGTTTTGATTTTCGCGCAAATTTTGAGCCGCGTATTATCAGTGGTGAAGTGCAATGCCAAAAACCCGAACCCGCGATTTATCAGGTTTTGCTGCGTGCCAGCGGTATTGCGGGTGAAAACATCGCGTTTATTGATGACCGCCGGGAAAATTTAGCGGTGGCGCATGAATTTGGCATGACCACGATTCACTACCAGCGCGAACCGGATCAGCACCCATTTGAGCCGGATTACACCATCCAGCGTCTGAGTGAAGTTTTAGCGTTGCTGTGCTAGGCTCGAATGCTTGAATAGGATGGATTAAGGCGCATTAATGAGCACAAAAAAAGCTTACGGCAAACCACAACGCTTGAAATTTCCCGCTGCTGAGGCTGAAAACGCATGGCTGGGTTACGCTTTTAACGCTTACTACCGCGCTGATGTGGGTGTCGCCAAAGGCATTCAGCAGGAAGAGCGCAAGGGGCGGAAACTGGCGTGTGCTAAAGGTTGTTCTAATTGTTGCAAGAGCCACACCACGATTCCGATTTTCCCGCTGGAATTACTGGGGCTGTATTGGTATGTCACCAAAATCATGGCTATTGAGACGCGCACTCGCTTGAAACCACAGCTTGCCGGTCATGTGGCGGGGCAGCCTTGCCCGTTTTTGCTGGAGGGCGCGTGTAGTGTTCACCCCATGCGCCCGTTGGCGTGCCGCCATTTCAATGTATTTGGTAAAACGTGTGTGGAAGGTGAGGACGCTTTCTACACCCGCCGCGAAGACGTGTTGACCCCGCTCAAAGCACATCAGGACGCGGCGTATGAGGCGATGTTGCCCTTCCACGGTTTCGTAACCCCGGAGCAACAGCAAACGGCAATGCAGCAGTCGTATGTACAACAGCAAGCGCGGGTATTGCAGGAAATAGACTGGGCGCACTTAGCGGCGCGACTTGGGGTATAAATCAGGCGTTGAAATGTGCGAAATCACCAGAAATAGCCTGCGATTTCAATGCATAATAAGCCTTACCTAACTGCGAGGAACATCCCATGAAAACACGTCTTACCACTTTAGTCATCAGTGCCGCACTCGGCATCGTATCGTCAGTCTGTGCCGCCGCGCCTATTGACAGCATTTACACCAGCTTGAAAACAGAGGCTTGCAAAACCTTGGCAGCCAATGAAAACGAAGGTGGCTCGTACCAAGGTCGTTGCCCCGGCACGGCTGGCTACCAATTGGATGTTCTGGAAGGCGATATTCGCCAATCCATCACCGTGATTGACCCCAAGGGTAACGAGTTTCCGTTGAACTTATGGTCAACCGTTTCCAGCGGCTTTTCAGCAGTCGGTGAAAAAGCCGAATGGCGCGTTGAAAAAATCGCCGCGAAAAAACGCCCTATCGCGTTGATCGTGCGCTTCAATGTCAGCGGAGACCCGGAACACCCCGAAAGAACCACGTCTTATTTGGTGGTGAGTAAAATTACTGCGAATGAAATCTGCGTAACGGATGTGGTTGAACCCAGCAGTACCGCCAACCAACAAGCACGGGTGCTTGCCGATAGCGCAGCGACAAAAGCCTGTAAAACCCCATAAGCATGACAAAAATAGCCTGTCATTGGCGTGATAACGCTGATGCAGGCATACTACACCGCTTGAAAATCCCCACATCTTAAGGAAAGCTATGTTCGAGCGCATCCGTGAAGACATTTACTGCATCTTTGAGCGTGACCCCGCCGCGCGTAATGTCTTTGAAATCATCACCACCTATCCCGGTATCCATGCAGTCATTATCCATCGGGGCAGTCATTGGTTGTGGCGTAGCGGTTTCAAATGGTTGGCGCGGGTGTTATCCAACATAGCGCGATTATTCACCGGGATTGAAATCCACCCCGGCGCGACCATCGGACGACGCTTTTTCATCGACCACGGCATGGGGGTGGTTATCGGTGAAACCGCAGAAATCGGCGACGATTGCACCCTTTATCATGGCGTAACTTTAGGCGGGACAAGCTGGCAAAAAGGCAAACGCCACCCCACGCTTTGCAACGATGTTGTCGTTGGTGCGGGAGCGAAAATTCTGGGGCCGATTACCTTAGCTAACGGCGCACGGGTTGGCTCCAACGCGGTGGTGGTAAAAGATGTACCCGAAGGCGCAACCGTCACCGGCATTCCGGGGCGCATCGTAACCCCGCGTAAACCGCAAGAAAAACGCCGCGAAGAAATTGCCCAGAAAATGGGTTTTGACGCTTACGGCGCAACCCAAGATATGCCCGACCCGGTAGCAAACACCATGAACCGGATGCTGGATCACATTCATTTGATGGATGAGCGCATGGAAAAACTGTGCGAGGAAGTACATCGCCTTGGTGGTAAACTGGAAGTGTTACCGATGCCCGCTTTGTTGCGTGCCGAAGGTTTTAGCAGCGATAAAGAACAAACGCCACCGTCCGTTTGATCAGTCGTTTAAACCCAAATCGAGGGAATCCCCATGACCACAGCACTTAATATCCGTCTTGGCGCGTCTATTTTAGGGGCGACATTGGCTTTGCTGTCATGCAACGTCAGTGCTGATCTCGTTATCCCGGAAGTAGCGGAAGCCCAAAAACGTTTCCAAGACAACCCCGGCATTTTCGACCAGACCGACCAGTATTGCACTGAGAAAACCCTAGATGCAGTCTGCACTTTACCCGGCACTGTTTTTGAAGGTGGCGGTAAGGGGCAATGCAAGCGCGAGTTAACCGACACCAAAATTTCCCTGCAATGCCAACGCACCGAAAGCGTGGAAATCGACCGAAAGATCCCCGATACCTTCAGTATTGACCCACCATTCCCCAGCGTGACCGACCGTTTTTGCGCCAAGAAAAAAGCGCAGGATACCTGTAGCGTCACTCTGAGCCATAACGGTAAGCAAGAAACCTACGACGGCGTATGTGAGGAATCGCGGGATGAGCAAGGCTACCGTTTCCGTCCACAAGTGCGTTTGCTGTTGAGTTGCCAACCTGCCAAAAAAGCTCCAGAGCGGGTTTACACGCCGGTCAGTACCGTAAGGAAGCTATTCTCCCAAGGGTTGTAAGTTGCGCACCCTATGAGCCTGACGCAAGCGGCGGCACTTGGCATTACGTTGGCGGTGGAAGTGCCGTTAGTTGTGCTAATGGCGTACCGCTGGCGTGTGCCTTGGCCGCGTAGTTTGGTTGTCGGGTTGTTGGCTTCCTGCCTAACCCATCCGTTGGCATGGAAAGTGTCTTGGTGGGCAATGGTGTTGTTTCAAACACCTCATTATGTGCGCTGGTTTATTGCGATTGAAACGGGTGTCGTGGTGCTGGAAGCCTTGTTATTCCGTTATCTGTTGCGCGTGAAGTGGCAGCAAGCTTTTGCGGTGTCATTGTTGGCAAATGCTGCGTCAGCTTTGTTAGGGGTGTGGCTATGGCTGTAATGGCGCGTCACTGGTCGAGTCTTTCGGTGTGGGAATTGGCGGCAGTTGGTACGGTGTTAGTGGTGGCTGCCGTGCTTGCGCCATTGCCGCTTTACCTGTTGGCTTTGAGCGTGTTTGGTTTGCCGCATGTGTTGTGGGAATTACGCTGGATACGCCAGACTTACCAAGCACAAATCCCGTCGTGGGTATGGCTGGCATGGTGGGGTGTGCTGGGTTTGCAAGCAGCGGCGCGTTTGGGTTCGTGGTTAGGCGTTGTGTCTGCACCAGTGACTTTGCTGGTGGATTTGCTGACATTGGCGTTGTTGTTTTGGGTGGTTGCGGCACTCGCATGGCGTTGGGGTAGTTTGCGGGCGTGGTTATTGGCGGTGCTTGCTGCGTGTTTGGGTGTGGTTTTGTTGTGGGTGGTCAATAACGGTGATGTGGTTGCGGTGTTGGTGCTGCTGGCGATTATCCATAACTTTACTCCGTTGTTTTTGGTGTCGCAGGGGCAGTGTTTCGCGACGTTTCCGGCTAGATCGGTATTGGCAGGTTTATTCAGTTTGCCGTTGTTGCTGATTGCCGCGCTGTGGTGGTTAGGAATGCCCGCCCCGCATACGGTGGGTTGGTGGATGCCTAGCGAGGCGACATGGTTGCAGCAGCATTTAATCCAAGGGTTTTCGGCGGTATTGTCGGGTGTGGTGTTGGCGCAATGTTTGCACTATTACAGCGTGTTACGGTTATTGCCGACCACATTGCCGATGCCTGCGCCGCGCTGGTGGTTGTTGGGGGCGGTGTCTGCATCAGCTTTGTTAACGCTGTATTTCCTTGCTGATTTTAAGGCGGCACGTCAGTTGTATGCGGTGGCGGCAGGTTTCCATGCTTGGTTGGAATTTCCTTTGATTTTGTTGTTGTTTAGCGGTTTGGGGATAGGGAAGGCGCGTGTTGAGTAATCTAAATGGGATACACAAAACCATAATACTTGACTAGTTTTGTCAGGTATTGTTAGGATGCACTTAGCTTGAATGGAGAGCATCAACATGAAACTGACTACTAAGGGTCGCTATGCGGTGACAGCCATGCTGGATTTGGCCTTGCATAATGGGGATCAACCAGTATCACTGGCAGAGATTTCGGAAAGGCAGGATATATCACTTTCTTATCTGGAGCAACTGTTCGCCAAACTGCGTAAAGCGGGTTTAGTGGTGAGTATGCGCGGCCCCGGTGGTGGCTACCAATTAAACGGTGCGCCGAACACCATTGTTATTGCTGATATTATCAGTGCGGTTGATGAGCACGTTGACGCAACCCGCTGCGGTGGTCTCGGTGATTGTCAGGACAATAAGCGTTGCCTGACACACGATTTATGGATGGATTTGAGTAACCAAATTCGCGTGTTCTTGGCGGATATTACCCTCGCCGATATGACTTCGCGTTTGGAGGTTCAGGAAACCGCCGCCCGTCAGAACAAAAAGCGCATCGACTTTATCTCCCATTCACAATCCCATTAATGCCAGTGTAGGACAAGCCCCCATGAGTGAACTGAACACACCCATTTACTTCGATTACGCCGCAACCACGCCGGTTGATCCGCGTGTTGCCGAAAAAATGATGCAGTACTTGACCCCCACTGGCGTATTCGGCAACCCTGCTTCCAAGAGTCACACTTTCGGCTGGCAAGCAGAAGAAGCGGTTGAAGAAGCGCGCGGTCACGTTGCTGCTTTGATTAATGCTGACACTAAAGAGATCGTGTGGACAAGCGGTGCTACCGAATCCAATAACTTAGCGATTAAGGGTGCGGCGCACTTTAACGAGCGTCGTGGCAAGCACATTATTACCTGCAAAACCGAACACAAAGCGGTGTTGGATACGTGTCGTCAGTTGGAGCGTGAAGGTTTTGAAGTTACCTTCCTTGACCCCGAATCCAGTGGTTTAATTGACCTTGATAAACTCAAGGCAGCGATGCGCGAAGACACCACCGTGGTTTCTATCATGCACGTTAATAATGAAATCGGCGTGATTCAGGATATTGCGGCGATTGGTGAAATGTGCCGTGCCAACAAAACTATTTTCCACGTGGATGCTGCGCAAAGTGCCGGTAAAGTGCCGATTGATATAGAAAAGCTCAAAGTGGATCTGATGAGTTTTTCCGCGCATAAAATTTACGGCCCGAAAGGCATGGGGGCGTTATACGTGCGCCGCAAGCCGCGTGTCCGTATCGAAGCGCAAACCCACGGTGGTGGTCATGAGCGCGGAATGCGTTCCGGCACGTTGCCAACGCATCAAATTGTGGCAATGGGCGAAGCGTTCCGTATTGCCAAGTTGGAAATGAATGCCGAAAATGATCGTATCCTGATGTTGCGTAACCGTTTGTATGACGGTTTAAAAGACATTGAGGAAGTTTACGTAAACGGTGATTTAGAACAACGTGTGGCAGGCATTTTGAATATAAGCTTCAACTACGTTGAGGGCGAAAGCTTGATGATGTCGTTGAAAGGTTTGGCGATGTCGTCGGGTTCGGCTTGTACCAGTGCGAGTCTAGAGCCTAGTTACGTATTACGCGCCTTGGGGCGTAGTGATGAATTAGCGCACAGCTCATTGCGCTTGTCGATGGGACGTTTCAGCACCGTGGAACAGGTTGATTACGCGATTGAACGCATCCGCTCGGCGGTTGACAAGTTGCGTGAATTGTCACCACTGTGGGAAATGTTCCAAGAAGGTATCGACATTAGCAAGGTCGAATGGGTTTCACATTAAGGTTTCTACGAGGTATAGATCATGGCATACGGTGAAAAGGTCATTGACCACTACGAAAATCCCCGCAACGTCGGTAGTTTCAACAAGGCTGATGTCAATATCGGTACGGGCATGGTTGGCGCACCCGCGTGCGGCGACGTAATGAAACTGCAAATCAAGGTTAATGAGCAAGGCATTATTGAAGATGCCAAGTTTAAAACTTACGGCTGCGGTTCGGCGATTGCCTCCTCAAGCTTATTGACCGAATGGGTCAAAGGCAAAACGCTGGAAGAGGCGAAGCAAATCAAGAACACCGATATTGCTGCTGAGCTGGATTTGCCCCCGGTGAAAATCCACTGTTCGGTACTGGCAGAAGATGCTATCCGCACCGCGATTGAGGATTACCAAAACAAGCAGCAGCAAGCGTAAGTAAGCAGGAGACTGACGATGATCACGTTGACTGAAGTGGCAGCATCGCGCGTTCAAAAGTTCATTACCAACCGTGGCAAAGGTTTAGGTTTGCGCCTTGGCGTTAAAACCAACGGCTGTTCTGGCATGGCGTATGTCATGGAATTCGTTGATGAGCTGCAAGACGGCGATTCCGTGTTTGAAAGTCACGGTGTAAAAGTGATTGCCGACCCTAAAGCCTTGGTATATCTGGACGGCACTGAGGTTGATTACACCCGCGAAGGCTTGAACGAAGGCTTTAAATTCACCAATCCCAATGAGAAAGCGCGTTGTGGGTGTGGTGAGAGTTTCACCGTCTGATGTACTTGCAAGACTTCAAACAGGATTACTTCGCACTGTTTGCGATGGAGCGTCAGTTTGAAATAGACGGCGCGGCGTTAATGCAACGTTTTCGCGAGCTGCAATCCCAGTATCACCCTGATCGCGTGGCGACAGGTAGTGATCAGGATAAACGCTTGGCAGTGCAAGTGACGGCGTTTATCAATGAGGCGTATGAAACCTTGCGCCATCCACGGTTGCGGGCGCGGTATTTACTGACGCTGGCAGGTGTGGAAATCAATGATGAGCGCGATACCACGGCTGATCCGGCATTTTTGATGCAGCAGATGGAAATCCGTGAAGCCTTGGAAGAAGCTGAACACGCCGAAGAACCGTTTGAAGTGTTGGATGGCATTGGCACACAAATTCGTCAAATGATTCGCTCCCTTGAAACGGAATTTGCCGCACATTGGGCACTCGCAGCTTACCCAGCGGCGAAAGCAACCTTGTTGAAAATGCGTTTTTACGAACGCCTGCTGGAAGACCTGCGCCAACGCGAAGAGCGTCTGGAAGAAAGCCTCTAGGATTATCATGGCATTACTACAGATTTCAGAACCCGGAATGTCTACTACGGCGCATCAGCATCGGCTGGCGGCGGGTATTGACCTCGGCACTACCAATTCACTGGTAGCAACGGTGCGCAGCGGGCAAGCGGCAACCTTGGCGGATTCCACGGGACGGCACTTACTCCCGTCCGTGGTGCGCTATCAAGCGGATGCGCCAGCGATTGTCGGTGATGCTGCCAAATCAGCGATTACTACTGATCCTGCAAATACCATTGCTTCCGCTAAACGCCTGATGGGGCGCGGGGTTGGCGATGTGAAACAGCTTGGCGGGCATTTGCCGTATGCGTTTGTGAGCGGCGATTCCAGCGTACCGCGCATTCATACAGTGGCTGGTGATGTTTCAGCGGTAGAAGTGTCAGCGGAGATTTTGCGCGCGCTTAAATACCGTGCGGAAGATACCTTGGGTGGCGATTTAACCGGCGTGGTGATTACTGTTCCTGCCTATTTCGACGATGCACAACGTCAAGCAACACGCGATGCTGCCACCTTGGCGGGATTAAATGTGTACCGCTTGTTGAATGAACCGACCGCTGCGGCAGTCGCCTACGGCTTAGACCAAGATGCGGAAGGCGTGATTGCTGTCTACGACTTAGGTGGCGGCACGTTCGATATTTCCGTTTTGCGCTTGCATAACGGTGTGTTTGAAGTGTTGGCGACGGGCGGCGATTCTGCCTTGGGTGGCGACGACTTTGACCACGTGATTGCCGAATGGCTGCTGCAACAAGCGCAGTTAACTACCACTGCTGACCAAAAGATTTTACGCACCGCTTTAGTCGTTGCCCGTGAAGCCAAAGAAGCCCTGACAACGCAAACCAGCGTGCCAGTAGCATTGGGTGCATGGCAGGGTGAATTACAACGCACTCACCTGAATGAGCTGGTTGCACCGCTGGTCAAGAAAACCTTAATGGCTTGCCGCCGCACTTTACGCGATGCCAATCTCAATAAAGAAGACGTGAAAGACGTGGTGATGGTGGGTGGTTCCACCCGTGTATTGTTGGTGCGTGAGCAAGTGGCGGAGTTCTTCGGTAAGCCACCATTAGTCAATATTGACCCAGATCGTGTTGTTGCCTTGGGTGCGGCGATTCAAGCCGATGTATTGGCGGGGAATAAACCCGATTCCGATATGTTGTTGCTGGATGTGATTCCCTTGTCGTTAGGGTTGGAAATGATGGGCGGTTTGGTGGAAAAAGTGATTCCACGCAATACCACCATTCCCGTAGCGCGTGCGCAGGAATTTACCACCTTTAAAGACGGGCAAACCGCCATGTCGATTCACGTATTACAAGGTGAACGCGATACGGTGGAAACTTGCCGTTCCTTGGCGCGGTTTTCGCTGCGTGATATTCCACCGATGGTGGCAGGTGCGGCACGGATTCGGGTGACGTTCCAAGTGGATGCCGACGGTTTGCTCAATGTAACTGCGCAAGAACAAACCACGGGTGTCAGTGCCGGAGTGGAAGTAAAGCCTTCCTACGGTTTAAGCGACAATGAAATCGAAACTATGCTGCGTGATTCCATGGCTTACGCGCGTGAAGACATGGAAGCGCGGCGGTTGCGTGAGCAACAAGTGGAAGCGGATCGTTCAATGGAAGCGTTAGATGCCGCGCTCAAAGCCGATGGCGATACGCTGTTGACCGCTGATGAGCGTCGCCAGATTTTGGTGTTCCGTGATCAGTTAGCGATTTTACGCGAAGGTAGCGATTACCGCGCTCTTGAAGCCGGAATTAAAGCGATGGAAAAAGCGGCTGAGGCTTATGTCGAGCGGCGTATGAATGCCAGCATCCGCGCTGCGATGGCGGGTCATCGTGTTGACGAATTCAAAGGATAATTCCCATGCCTAAACTGATTTTTTTACCGCACGACGACATTTGCCCGGAAGGGGCAGTGATTGACGTTGCCTCTGGCATCAGCATTTGCGATGCAGCATTACAGCACGGCATTGATATTGAACATGCCTGCGAAAAATCGTGTGCTTGCACCACTTGCCACGTGTATATCCGCGAAGGTTTCGATACCTTGGATGAAGCAACCGATTTGGAGGAAGATTACCTCGATAAAGCTTGGGGTGTTGACCCGGATTCGCGTCTGAGCTGCCAAGCTAAAGTGGGTGTGGCTGATTTGGTGATTGAATTACCCAAATACACGATCAATATGGTTTCTGAACACCATTAAGCGCGAGGTGATGACATGGCATTGAAATGGACAGATACGCTGGATATTGCGATTGAATTGTTTGAAAAGCATCCTGATGTTGACCCGCGTTACATTCGTTTTACCGATTTGCACGCCTGGGTTACGGCGTTGGAGGATTTCAACGACGCACCGGATAAATCCAACGAAAAGATTTTAGAAGCGATTCAAATGGCGTGGATCGAAGAAGCAGAATAATTCATGACATCAGGGCGAAGTGCATTCGCCCTGATAGTTGGCTGGGCGTTAACCGCCGTTTTGCTTGGGAGCAGGTGCGTCCGCCGCTGCGACTTTACGCAGTTCGGTCAATTGCTGAATCATCGCTGAGGCGTGATTTTTAAACTGCTGCATTTCCTTCGCCGACATAATGCCCACTTGCGGCAAATCAACACTCACTGGATTTTGCGCTACACCATTCATACGGTATTCGTAATGCACGTGATTACCCGTGGATGTGCCGGTGGAGCCAACGTAACCGATAACATCGCCACGTTTAACGCTGTGCCCAGAACCTAAACCTTGCTTGAAACCGGACATATGCCCGTAAAGCGTGGTAATGCCGTTGATGTGACGCAGCTCAACCACATTGCCGTAACCACCCTGGCGACCTAAAAACTTCACCTGACCATCTGCCGTAGCGTGGATAGGTGTGCCGCGTGGGGCTGCGAAATCCTGCCCTGCGTGCGCTTTACGGAAGCCAAATACCGGGTGGCGACGCATACCGAAGCCGGAACTCATCCGACCGCCAGCAACGGGTGTACGATCAAAGGCAGTGCGCTTCAATTCGGTATCCGCATTCGGGCTGAAGTAATCGGTTTTGCCATCTTCTAAAGTAAAGCGCACCCGTTGTTTGGTGGTTTCGCGATGACTGTATTCAGCCGCTAACACCTTATCTGTGTAAATACTTGCGCCTTGATACTGGTAATCTTCAAAAATTACACCGAGTTTGTCGCCTGCTCTTAAGCCTTTCTTGAAGTCCACATCTTGACGGAAAACGTGTCCTAACTGACGAATCAGCGAGTTAGAAAGCCCCGCTTCTTTGCCATCACGTTGAATCGAATGTTTGACGGTGAATGCGATTTTGGATTCACGAATCTCAAAAACATCCGATTCCCACTTGCCGACGAAACCGTTATCGGTTGATGACACAATGTAAGCGTTGTTTTTGCCCTTGGTGTAGATCAGTTGTTGCAACTGATCGTCTACGACCTGAACCAGCAATGCCGCATCGGGTTTGAGGGTTTCCAGTTCTTGAGCGATAGCAGCGTCTTTCAGCAATGGCTTGGCGAGTTTGCTGAGTTTTAATGCATCTAAAGCCGTTTCTAAGGTATCGCCTTCCACCAGTGTGCGCATTTTCCAGTTACCTTGTTGGGCATCTGGCAAAATATCCATCGCAAAGCCGGAAAATGACTCAGAAGCCACCGCTGGTAAATTCAAATCTTGTAAGACTTGCGCAGGTGAGCCGGATTCAACTTCCGTCAAGTTTAAAACGGACGAGGTTGCATCGGGCGTGCTGATCATGGAGTAGACAGGGATATTGCCCAGTGTTGCCAATCCACAAACAATGAAAAGTGAGCGGCTGGCAATGTAGCGAAGCGGTTTTTTAGGCGAGGTGTGCGGCGATGACTTGGGGGATTTTTTCGGCAAGGAGGGCGCAGATTTCATCTGCTTAGGTTTATAGTCGCCCGGTATCACAATCTCAATGCTGTTGCCTGGCAGATTGTAGCGTTGCATCGCAGTGTTCCAGTCGTCTCGCTTACGCTCTGGATGCGGCTTTCGTCTAAACGTTAACAAATTGTTCACCAATATGTTGCCTATAAAATAACTGATAGACTGACTCTGAATAGCGCAGTTACCAGCATAGCTGTTAAGCTAGGCAGCTTTTTAGGACAAATCCAAGGCATTGTCAATTGCGGAGCAGAGTAGATGGATCATATTGTTGACATTATGAACGAATTGGGGCGCGGAGCTGAAGAAGTCTTAGTCGAAGCTGAATTTGCTGCAAAACTTAAAAAAGGCCAGCCGTTACGTATTAAGGCGGGATTTGACCCGACAGCACCCGATTTGCATTTGGGGCATACCGTACTTATTAATAAGATGCGTCAGTTTCAGGAAGCAGGGCATCACGTCTTGTTCCTTATTGGTGACTTTACCGGGATGATTGGTGATCCGACGGGTAAGTCAGCAACGCGCCCAGCCTTGACCGCTGAACAAGTTCAAGAGAATGCGCAGAGTTACCAAGCGCAAATCTTCAAGATTCTTGACCCAGATAAAACCGAGATTGTCTTCAATTCGACTTGGATGAATCAATTGGGTAGTGCCGGACTCATCCAGTTGGCAGCAAAGCATACTGTTGCCCGTATGTTAGAGCGTGATGACTTTAATAAGCGTTATAAGTCGGGGCAGTCGATTGCGATTCATGAGTTCCTTTATCCTTTAGTACAAGGTTACGATTCTGTCGCGCTGAAAGCCGATGTCGAGCTAGGCGGGACTGACCAGAAGTTCAATCTCCTCGTCGGGCGTGAGTTACAGCGTCAATACGGGCAAGAGCAGCAAACGGTTATCACCATGCCACTGCTGGAAGGCTTGGATGGCGTTAATAAAATGTCGAAGTCGCTGGGTAACTACATCGGTATTACTGACGCACCCAACGATATGTTTGGCAAGATCATGTCGATCTCTGATGAATTGATGTGGCGTTACTTTGAGTTATTGAGTTTCCGCCCGTTGACTGAGCTGGCGCGTCTCAAGCAAAGCGTTGTAGACGGTGCAAACCCACGCGACTTGAAGTTCCTGTTAGCGGAAGAATTAATTAGCCGCTTCCACAGTCCGGCAGCGGCAGCTTCGGCACAAGCAGACTTTATTGCGCGCTTTCAAAAGGGTGCAATGCCTGATGAAATCCCTGAAATTACCTTAACGACCGCAACTGAAACGCTGCCAATCGCCTCTTTACTAAAAGAAGCCGGATTAGTTGGCAGTACCTCAGAGGCATTGCGCATGATTCAGCAAGGTGGCGTGAAAATCGACGGAAATAAGGTCGAAGATCGTAACTTAATGATTCAAAAAGGAATGACTGGCGTATTCCAAGTGGGTAAGCGCAAGTACGCTAAAGTTTTTTTAAAATGAGTTAAAAAAGGGTTAAAAAGGAGTTGACGGTTGAGAAGGGATCCGTATAATGCGCACCTTCTTCAGGGCATAACGGCACTGAAAACGGAAAAGAAATCAATTGCTTAGGTGAAAATAGATTAACTTTCCGAAGTAGCGAAAAAGGTAGAAAAAAGTGCTTGACACTTGATTCTGAAGTCCTTAAGATGCGCACCTCACTCAGGCCGGAAACGACCTGAAAACAGAAAGGAAATCAATCGCTTAAAGTGAAAGGTCTCCGATCTAACAGTTTCTTCGGCGAAGAAAGTTTTTGAAAAAAGTGCTTGACACCAACATCGAAAACGTTATAAGATTCGCCTCCTCGCTGAAACAGTTCAGCGCGACACTTTAAAAAGAGAAGCCAGATAACTTGTGTGGGGGCTTGCGGAAAGTGCATTGAGCACAGAAGCAAGCAACCCAAGAAGTTCACGTTAATTACGTAATTTCGACGGATTGCTCTTCAATTTCAAATGTTTATATAGAGATTGAACTGAAGAGTTTGATCCTGGCTCAGATTGAACGCTGGCGGTATGCTTAAGACATGCAAGTCGTGCGGTAGAAGGCTTCGGCCTTTGAGAGCGGCGGACGGGTGAGTAACACGTGGGAATCTGCCTATTAGTGGGGGACAGCCCAGCGAAAGCTGGATTAATACCGCATACGCCCTACGGGGGAAAGCAGCAATGCGCTAATAGATGAGCCCGCGTAAGATTAGCTAGTTGGTAAGGTAAAGGCTTACCAAGGCGACGATCTTTAGCTGGTCTGAGAGGATGGCCAGCCACATCGGGACTGAGACACGGCCCGGACTCCTACGGGAGGCAGCAGTCGGGAATATTGGACAATGGGCGCAAGCCTGATCCAGCAATACCGCGTGTGTGAAGAAGGCCTGCGGGTTGTAAAGCACTTTCAGTTGGGAAGATAATGACGTTACCAACAGAAGAAGCACCGGCTAACTCCGTGCCAGCAGCCGCGGTAATACGGAGGGTGCAAGCGTTAATCGGAATTACTGGGCGTAAAGCGTGCGTAGGCGGCCTGTTAAGTCAGATGTGAAAGCCCCGGGCTTAACCTGGGAACTGCATCTGATACTGGGAGGCTAGAATGTGGGAGAGGAGAGTGGAATTTCCGGTGTAGCGGTGAAATGCATAGAGATCGGAAGGAACACCAGTGGCGAAGGCGGCTCTCTGGACCAACATTGACGCTGAGGCACGAAAGCGTGGGTAGCAAACAGGATTAGATACCCTGGTAGTCCACGCCGTAAACGATGTCAACTAGCCGCCGGCCTCACTCTAGAGGTCGGTGGTGCAGCTAACGCATTAAGTTGACCGCCTGGGGAGTACGGCCGCAAGGTTGAAACTCAAAGGAATTGACGGGGGCCCGCACAAGCGGTGGAGCATGTGGTTTAATTCGATGCAACGCGAAGAACCTTACCTGGTCTTGACATGTAGTGAACTTAGCAGAAATGTTTTGGTGCCTTCGGGAACACTAACACAGGTGCTGCACGGCTGTCGTCAGCTCGTGTCGTGAGATGTTGGGTTAAGTCCCGCAACGAGCGCAACCCCTGTCCCTAGTTGCCAGCACATAATGGTGGGAACTCTAGGGAGACTGCCGGTGACAAACCGGAGGAAGGTGGGGATGACGTCAAGTCATCATGGCCCTTATGACCAGGGCTACACACGTGCTACAATGGGCAGTACAGAGGGAAGCAAAATCGCGAGATCAAGCAAATCCCAGAAAGCTGTCCGTAGTCCGGATCGGAGTCTGCAACTCGACTCCGTGAAGTCGGAATCGCTAGTAATCGCGAATCAGCATGTCGCGGTGAATACGTTCCCGGGCCTTGTACACACCGCCCGTCACACCATGGGAGTTTGTTGCACCAGAAGCAGGTAGTCTAACCGAAAGGAGGGCGCTTGCCACGGTGTGGCCGATGACTGGGGTGAAGTCGTAACAAGGTAGCCGTAGGGGAACCTGCGGCTGGATCACCTCCTTTACGAGAAACGCTCAAGGCAATCCACAAGCCCCCACACAAGTTTATTCTGGCAGACCAAACAATTACTGCAAGCGCTTTAGTACCGAATACGGGTCTATAGCTCAGTTGGTTAGAGCGCACCCCTGATAAGGGTGAGGCCGGTGGTTCAAGTCCACCTAGACCCACCACTCTTGCATAGTCAAGGTTACATGGGGCCATAGCTCAGCTGGGAGAGCGCCTGCCTTGCACGCAGGAGGTCGTCGGTTCGATCCCGTCTGGCTCCACCATCCCTCACGGGGCACAGCAGTAATTGTTAACACTAGGCAAACCTCGAAAAGTCACTGCAAGGCACTTTATTTTACAACGGTAAAGTGTCTAGCACTGGCTTTTGTCGGTACAACCCTAAAGGGTCGTTCTTTAACAAAACGGAAAAGTAATCAAGGCGAGATTTTTACTGAATGAAAAACTGTAAATCTCAAGAATGATCGTTACGAGAGAATAGGCGCTCTATAACCCTAGTCTGTTGCACAAAAGGTACAGACTGCTCAGGGTTATAGGATCAAGTGACTAAGCGTATACGGTGGATGCCTAGGCGGTCAGAGGCGATGAAGGACGTTATAGCATGCGATAAGCCCCGGGGAGCTTGCAAATAAGCATTGATCCGAGGATTTCCGAATGGGGAAACCCACCACTTTAGTGGTATCCCGCAAGGGAAGCGAACGCAGGGAACTGAAACATCTAAGTACCTGTAGGAAAAGAAATCAACCGAGATTCCCCCAGTAGCGGCGAGCGAACGGGGAACAGCCGAATCTTTATGTTGTAGTGGAAGAGTATGGAAAGGCTCGCGATACAGGGTGATAGCCCCGTACACGAAACGGCATAGAGGACATATTAAGTAGGGCGGGACACGTGAAATCCTGTTTGAAGATGGGGGGACCATCCTCCAAGGCTAAATACTACTGACCGACCGATAGTGAACCAGTACCGTGAGGGAAAGGCGAAAAGAACCGTGGTGAACGGAGTGAAATAGAACCTGAAACCGTGTACGTACAAGCAGTGGGAGCCCTACGGGGTGACTGCGTACCTTTTGTATAATGGGTCAGCGACTTACTTTCAGTGGCAAGCTTAACCGATAGGGGAGGCGTAGCGAAAGCGAGTCTGAACAGGGCGTTCAGTCGCTGGGAGTAGACCCGAAACCGGGCGATCTATCCATGACCAGGTTGAAGGTGTAGTAACATACACTGGAGGACCGAACCCACTCCCGTTGAAAAGGTAGGGGATGAGTTGTGGATAGGAGTGAAAGGCTAATCAAGCTCGGAGATAGCTGGTTCTCCTCGAAAGCTATTTAGGTAGCGCCTCGTGTATCACTCCTAGGGGTAGAGCACTGTTATGGCTAGGGGGCCCTGACCGGCTTACCAACCCATTGCAAACTCCGAATACTAGGAAGTGCGAGCACGGGAGACAGACAGCGGGTGCTAACGTCCGTTGTCAAAAGGGAAACAACCCAGACCACCAGCTAAGGTCCCCAAATTATGGCTCAGTGGGAAACGATGTGGGAAGGCACAGACAGCCAGGAGGTTGGCTTAGAAGCAGCCATCCTTTAAAGAAAGCGTAATAGCTCACTGGTCGAGTCGGCCTGCGCGGAAGATTCAACGGGGCTTAAGCCATATACCGAAGCTGTGGATCATGCGAAAGCATGGTGGTAGAGGAGCGTTCTGTACGCCTGTGAAGGTGAACTGGGAAGTTTGCTGGAGGTATCAGAAGTGCGAATGCTGACATAAGTAACGACAAGACGGGTGAAAAACCCGTCCGCCGAAAGCCCAAGGTTTCCTGCGCAACGTTAATCGGCGCAGGGTTAGTCGGCCCCTAAGGCGAGGCAGAAATGCGTAGTCGATGGGAAACAGGTCAATATTCCTGTACCGGCACTAACTGCGATGGGAGGACGGAGAAGGCTAGGCCAGCAACCTATTGGATGGTTGTTTAAGCGTTTAGGTGGGGTTCTTAGGCAAATCCGGGAACCCTTAACACTGAGGCGTGATGACGAGGCACTACGGTGCTGAAGTGGTTGATGCCATGCTTCCAAGAAAAGTCCCTAAGCTTCAGGTTAGTGCTGACCGTACCCCAAACCGACACAGGTGGGCTGGATGAGAATTCCAAGGCGCTTGAGAGAACTCGGATGAAGGAACTAGGCAAAATGGTACCGTAACTTCGGGAGAAGGTACGCCCCTGACGGTGTTAAAGCTGTTGGGGGCCGCAGAGACCAGGCCGCTGCGACTGTTTATCAAAAACACAGCACTCTGCAAACACGAAAGTGGACGTATAGGGTGTGACGCCTGCCCGGTGCCGGAAGGTTAATTGATGGGGTTAGCGCAAGCGAAGCTCTTGATCGAAGCCCCGGTAAACGGCGGCCGTAACTATAACGGTCCTAAGGTAGCGAAATTCCTTGTCGGGTAAGTTCCGACCTGCACGAATGGCGTAACGATGGCGGCACTGTCTCCATCCGAGACTCAGTGAAATTGAAATCGCTGTGAAGATGCAGTGTACCCGCGGCTAGACGGAAAGACCCCGTGAACCTTTACTGTAGCTTTGCACTGAACATTGAACTTGCTTGTGTAGGATAGGTGGGAGACTATGAAACCGGGACGCCAGTTCTGGTGGAGTCATCCTTGAAATACCACCCTGGCAATTTTGATGTTCTAACCTCGACATAACAGTGTCAGGGACAGTGCATGGTGGGCAGTTTGACTGGGGCGGTCTCCTCCCAAAGAGTAACGGAGGAGCGCGAAGGTGTGCTAATCTCGGTCGGAAATCGAGAGGTTTGTGTAAAGGCATAAGCACGCTTGACTGCGAGACAGACAAGTCGAGCAGGTACGAAAGTAGGTCTTAGTGATCCGGTGGCTCTGAATGGAAGGGCCATCGCTCAACGGATAAAAGGTACTCCGGGGATAACAGGCTGATTCCTCCCAAGAGTCCATATCGACGGGGGAGTTTGGCACCTCGATGTCGGCTCATCGCATCCTGGGGCTGAAGCAGGTCCCAAGGGTATGGCTGTTCGCCATTTAAAGCGGTACGCGAGCTGGGTTCAGAACGTCGTGAGACAGTTCGGTCCCTATCTGCCGTGGGCGTTGGAGATTTGAGGGAAGCTGACCTTAGTACGAGAGGACCGGGTTGGACGAACCTCTGGTGTTCCTGTTGTCACGCCAGTGGCATTGCAGGGTAGCTATGTTCGGACGGGATAACCGCTGAAAGCATCTAAGCGGGAAGCCCCTCCCAAGATGAGATCTCCCTAACCCCTAGAGGGTTCTAAAGGGCCGTTGGAGACTACGACGTTGATAGGCTGGGTGTGGAAGTGCGGTAACGCATGTAGCTAACCAGTACTAATTGCCCGTGAGGCTTGATCCTATAACCCCGAGCGGTCTGCTTGTGGATTTACGGTTTAGTCAGTAAAGTAACAGTTGAACCACGATTATTTTTCCGAATTGGGTTGTGAAGGCCACGGTGGGGATGGAAGTCCTTGCACTTATAAAGCTTCACGTTAACCCGGCCAGTTTGCCTGGTGTCTATAGAGCATTGGAACCACCTGATCCCATCCCGAACTCAGAAGTGAAACGGTGCATCGCCGATGGTAGTGTGGGGCTTCCCCATGTGAGAGTAGGTCAACGCCAGGCTCCAAATCGAAAAGCCCCGTTCACAGTCTTGTGACGGGGCTTTTTTTTTGTCCGAAAGCATTCCGATAATACTCTTCCTATTCCGCGACAATTATCTTGTCCGGTCGGCGACAATTACGGTGGCCGGTTGAGTTGGTAGACTCAGGCGTATTTCTCTAAGGAGAAACCGATGCCTGGATTCCCGACCAATACTCAACAATACAGGCTCTATATGAAACTCCGAGAAGCAGGACTCACGCAAGTGAGTGCCGCCGTTAAGGCTGGCCTTTCCGAACGGACAGGCCGCCGTCTTGAACAACCCAGCCATGTCCCACCCGGCGGACAGCCAGCCCCACGAAGCTGGCGTACCCGTACTGACCCACTGGCGGGTGTTTGGGAAAGTGAGCTGGTTCCCTTACTGCAAGACAACCCTGAACTGTTGCCCAAGACCTTGTGGGAATACGTGTGCCAGCGTTACCCCGACCAGTATGACAGCAAGGTGGAACGCACCTTACAACGCCGCATCAAGGCGTGGAAGCTGCAACACGGCAAACCGCTGGAGGTGATGTTTTTGCAGCACCATGAACCGGGGCAGCAAGGTATTTCTGACTTTACCCAACTCAAGCCCAACGGGATCACGCTCAAGGGGGAAGCGTTTGCCCACCGCTTTTACCATTACCGGCTGGTCTACAGCGGCTGGTGCCACGTGAAGGTCATTTGTGGTGGCGAGAGCTATGAGGCATTGGCAACCGGCTTGCAGGATGCATGGTGGCGCAGCGGCGGCACACCCCGCGAGCACCGTACCGACAGCCTGAGTGCGGCCTACAACAATTTGGTTGAAGAACAGACCCTGACCCGACGTTACGCGGCGTTGTGCCGCCATTACCACGTCAAGGCCAGCCGCAACAACAAGGGCGTTGCCCATGAAAACGGGGCAGTGGAAGCTGCCCACGGGCATTTTAAACGCCGGGTGGCACAAGCATTACTGTTGCGGGGTTCCGCCGATTTTGACGCACTGGCGGATTACCAAGCGTTTGTGGATCAGGTGGTGTTGGTCATCAACAAGGCGTGTCGGACACGCTTTGAGGAGGAGAAGCCGCATTTGCGCCCGTTACCCCGGCAACGCACCAATGACTATGCAGAACACCCGGTTATGGTTTCCAGCAGCAGTACCATCCGCTTCAAACGCATCACTTACACCGTCCCTTCCCAGTGGGTGGGTACGCCATTGTTGTTGCTGGCCTATGACGAACGGCTGGAGTTGTACCACAGCACCGTCCATTTGCTGACACTGCCGCGCTTGTATGCACCCAAAGGCGGCAATGGGCGTTGCGTCAATTACCGCCATGTGATTGATTCGTTGGTGCGTAAGCCTCAAGCGTTCCGCTGTTCACAAATCCGCGATGACCTATTGCCTAACGCCGACTACAAGGCCATCTGGGCGCAGGTGGATGCCACTTTGCCACCCACAGAGGCCAGCCGTTACCTAGTCAAGCTGCTGTATTTGGCTGCCCAGTCAGGTCAAGAGTTGGCCATCGGGCAGTTTGTCATGCAACACCTGCACAGCTCCGCGTTGCCCAGCATTGCGCAGTGCCGTGAGCGGTTCGCCCCGGAAACCCCCAGCGGTGTCCCGCTGATCCAGTCGCATACTGTGCCATTGGCAGCTTACGATGCCCTCTTGGGTGTTACAGGGGTTGCCCATGGCTAGCTTGGAAGCACTGCCCATCTTGTTGAAGGAACTGCGCTTGTCCACCATCGGCAAGTGTTGGGAAGCACTCGCGCAACAGGCGTTGGACGGGCAATGGTTGCCACAACAATACCTTGCCGCATTGTGTGAGGAAGAAGTCAATGAACGCTACCAACAACGCCTGAAACGTTACTTGCACGAAGCCCAGTTACCCGCAGGCAAACGCCTGTCACACTTTGACTTTAGCGCAGTCCACGGCATCAAGGCCAACCAAGTCAAGGCATTGGTCGAGCAACCCCAATGGGTCAAACAGGCGCATAACCTGCTGCTGTTCGGCCCCAGTGGCATCGGCAAAACCCATCTGGCGTGCGGCATCGCCGCAGGCTTGCTGGAAAAGGGCTTCCGCGCCAAATTCTTCAGTGCCACCGCTCTCGTCCAGCAATTGCAGCAGGCCAAGGAAAAACTGTTGCTGGCAGAGATGTTGTTGCGCCTTGACCGTTACGAAGTGTTACTGCTGGATGACATCGGCTATGTCAAAAAGAGCAACCAAGAAACCCAAGTGCTGTTTGAACTGATTGCCCACCGCTATGAAACTGGCTCACTCATCATCACCTCCAATCATCCCTTCAGCGAATGGGGGCAGATATTTGAGGACAACATGATGACCGTCGCCGCCATTGATCGGCTCGTCCACCATGCCACCATTTTGGAATGCCAAGGGGAGAGTTACCGCCGACAATCTGCCATGAACAGGAGGCAAAACTAATCCACTTTCACACGACAACTAACCGGACAAGATAGTTGTCGCCGACCGGACAAAGTAATTGACGCGGCATACTCTTCCGTTTAACGCGCACAATCAAAAGGGCGTGTATCCACGCCCCTCCAATAAATTATCCAGATCAGCGTGCGAAGTTAGTTAACCATTTAGATACACGTTTTAATGTTTGCTGAAACTGCTCGTGTTTGACGGGTTTTGTTAGGTAGGTAGATGCACCAGCGATAACCCCTTGGACTTCATCTAACGGGGATGTTTTGCCGCTTAACATGATGATTGGGGTCTTTTTCATGTTTTTACGTGAGCGCATCTGACGGCAGACTTCGTAGCCATCAATGCCCGGCATGATAATGTCTAAAAATACCAAATCGTACAGTTTACCTTGCGACTTTTCTAAAGCTTCTTCGCCTGTTTCTGCAAATTCCGCTTTAATTTGTGCGTTGCGTAACTCAATTTCTAGTTGCTTACGTATAGCGGCACTGTCATCAACGACTAATGCAAGGTAGAGATAGGAATCTGCTGTTTCGGCTTCTGTTACTACGTCTTCGCAAATCGCTTCCGGCGTAGCATTATTCGCTAATGTTATTGGTTCGGAAACTTCAGTTTCAGTCTTAGCTTGTTCAACTACTTGCTCTGCTTCTACTACTGCTTCAGCTATCGGCGGAATTATTTCTGGTTTGGATATAAGTTCTGGTGTACTGATCGCTTGTGTAATTGTTTCAGGCGGTGACTGCGGAATATGTTCCTCAACTACAGGAGCAGGAATCGTGGCAGTCGGGCGTGATTTGGACAGGGTTGCAGCATCATCTAACATGCGCATCACCCGTGTTACCAGTAAGGGGCGTGCTAATACTAAATCGCAGCCTGCGCTGCCAGCGTCCCCAATACGAATACTGACGGCACTGTGAGTGGGGAGCGGAGTATCATCTGAGGCAACTACAATGTGGGCATCTCCGAGGTTAGCGTGTAATGCATAAGGTTTACCTTGTGAAGCCCCAAAGGTGATTACACGTTGGATGACCGCTTGATCTTTATCCGGTAACTCGAACAGGCAAATGCTAATTTCTTGTTTTGTCGTGGGCATTGGTTGTTTCTCCGTCCGCTTAGGCCGCCAATTGCGTGCTAAGCCACTTCTGTAATTGTGTTTTCAGGGTTTCATGGTCAACAGGTTTGGTTAAGTAACCATCTACTCCAGCTTGTTGAGCCATTTCTCTGTGTTTTTGCGTACTGCGTGACGTTACCATGATGATGGGGACGTGGCGTTTTTCAGGCCATATCCGTACTGCTTGCGTCATTTCTAACCCATTCATGCGTGGCATTTCCAAGTCGGTGAGAATGAGCTCGACTGCTTGTGAATGCAGGTGCTGTAAGGCATCTAAACCATCAACAGCGGTAATCGACCGATAGCCTAATTGTTCAACCATTAAGCTCAGTGATTTACGGTTGCTGAGTGAATCATCAACGATGAGGATGGCTTGACGTGCCGGAGCCTTGTCACTTTTGGTTTGTGCAGTCTGTGTTGATTTGAGTAAGCCGTGTTCAAGGTTACGCAATAAACGCAGTGTATCGAGTACCGGCGCAACTTCACCATTGGCAAGAATACACGCACCACTAACACCCTGTGCCGTGTTTAACCAAGTTGGTAAGTTTTTAACAACGATGTCACGTGGTTGTAAAATGTCGTCAACGTGTACTGCGTAGGTTTTATTTTCGCTGGCGATGATTAGCAACGAATGGCCTTGGGTTAAATCTGGTGCTTCGCTATACCAGCCAAATAAGCGCGCTAATTGTAGTACTTCCAATTTTTGGGTCTGGTGTTCGATGTACCACGTGCCATCTTCACTGATATTGTCGGTTGATGCGACGTATAACACCTGTTGAATGGTATTGCCGGGAATGGCAATCAGGTTGCCAACCGTGCGTACTAATAGCGCGTTAGTGGCAATCAGCGTCAATGGCACTTGAATGTGTACACTCGTGCCTTTTCCTGCTTGGCTGCTGAGGTGCAGTAAACCTTGCAAATCTTCCACCGCACTTTGCACAACATCCATGCCGACACCACGTCCTGAAATGTCGCTAACTTGTTCGCGTGTGGTAAAGCCCGGTTGCAAAATTAAGCGTAACATTTCTGCTTCACTGAGATCTTGGCCTTCTTTTAGCAAATCACGTTCAATCGCACGCCGCCGAATACGCTCAACATCAAGTCCTTGACCATCATCGCTGAGGGTCATGTGAATATGATTGCCTTTTTGCTCAAAACGCAATTCGATGACACCTTCTGCGGGTTTTTGTTGCGCTTGGCGTTGTTCGGGCGTTTCAATGCCGTGGTCGACGGCGTTACGCAGCATGTGTAATAGCGGCGCGGTCAAACCTTGCAAAATATCGGTATCGACTTGTAAGTTTTGTCCGATGATTTTGATATTGGCTTGTTTATTGGTGCGTCGACAGGTTTCGCGCACGGTACGTTCTACCCGTGCGGCAATAGATTGCACGGGAATCAAGCGCGTCCGTAAAATCGTTTCACTGAGCTGACGTTGCAAGCGTTGTTGCTGGTAAACCTGATCCGAAATTTGGCGAATTTGTTGCTGTAAGCTGTAAGTCATTTCACGGCTGTCAGCAACGGATTCGGTCAATAGGTTGGTGGTACTGTAAAGGTCGTTGTAACCTTCCAATTCGAGGTGGTCGAAATCGCTGGCACGGTCGCTGGGTTTAACCAGTTTTAAATTGTTTTGGCGATTCAGCTTGGTTGATTGCTGATCTATGGTTTCGCTCAGTTCATCCAGCATTTGACGGATATGTTCGTCCTGCTGCTGCAATTGCTTGCCAAACTGCAAAGTGCGTTGGGCATTTTCTGCAATTTGACTGGTAGAGGTAATGAGTTCCCCCGCCAAGTTCAGCAAACGTTGAACGGTTTCCATCGGTACGGCGAGGTGAGTACTGCTGCTGCGCGGAATGTCGGCAGTTGGCGCATCTTCTTCGACCAGTTCACCATTGCCTACACCGGCTTGGGTAATGAATTCCGGTAGTACAATGGTATTTTCTGTGAGCAAATCATTGCCAAGTTCATCCGGTGATTCGCTCGCTTCTTCGTCATAAAGGGTTGGCGCGGGTTCGGTGGTAATGCGCTGTTCCCATGCATCCATGTCCGCTAATAGCGTGGCATATTCATCAGGAACCGTTTTGCCTTCTTGCAAATGCTCAAACAAGGATTCTAAACAGTCGGCGCAAGCCCCAAGTGTGTCGCCCAAACCTTGATTTAAGTAGCCGCTGATATTGAGGTCGAGGATGTCTTCAAGACGATGGGTAAAGGCGGTAATGGCTTCCACCCCGACAACCCCGCTGGCTCCTTTGATAGTGTGCGCTAAGCGGGCAGCGTGGCGTTTTTGCTCACTGGTACTGTTACCTTTGGCGATCACATGAATCAGGCGTGCGGCTTCGGCAATTTGCCCGGGTGTTTCCTGTAACCAAGCGTCCAGCAGTTCAGGGTGAATATCCGCATCCCATGCTAAAGGATTTGCACCAGCATCCGAAGTGCCATCGTCGGTTGCGTGTGCCGCTTCATCTTCGTCTTGTTGTGCGTGCAGGGCATCGGTGCGCAAATTGATCAGTAATTGCTGGAGCAATTCCGCCGGAATACTTTCAGGCCATGCTTCGCTGAGTAATTCTGAGCTAATCGCTGGCAGGTGAGAGAGTTCTTCGGGTTCGCGTAACGCAATCGCGGTGAGTTCAATCCAGTTAAATAATTGACCTTCTTGTAACAACTCCAAGATGGCTTCGGGCAGTGTCGCCTGAAAACTGGTGAGAATGCCGTGTATCCATTCTGCTACCTGTTGAATGCCCTGTTTATCAAACATCGCGGCAGTCATGCCTAAACGTTCGTATTCAGCAACGATACGTTCTGCGAGGTCGGCTATGTCTGCTGGATCTTCAACCAGAGGATCCAGCGTCGAAAGCTGGAGAGCAACCTCTTCCAGCTCTTCGGCAAAGGCAATAGTGTCATCCATAGGCTTACGCTTCCAGTTTGAAGACGTTAACCGATTTCACCAAACTCTGACCGTATTCGGCCATGTTGCGGGTCAAACCGGTGAGGGACAGTAACTCTTTACCCGTTGCTTGGGTGGATTCGAGAATGCGCTCAGCGCGGTTTTGCAAGTCCTTACTTACAGCTACCTGTTCGGCGGAAGCGGCGGCAATTTGTTCAACAGAGGTAACTAATTGGTTGGTTGCATCCAATGTTGCTTGCATCTGTTGTGCAGCTTCTTCAGCCAAGGTGGAACCACTGACTACTTGCGCAATGGTGTTATCCATCGTAGCGATGGTGGTGTTGGCTTCCTGCTGAATGTTACGTACCAAGGTGGCGATTTGGTTGGTGGAATCGCGTGAGCTTTCTGCCAAGCGTTGAATTTCTTCCGCGATCATGGAGAAGCCGCGTCCTGCATCACCTGCGGCGGTGGCCTGCATACTAGCATTGAGTGCCAGTACCGTGGTGCGTTCGGACAGGTTATTGATTACGTCAATGATTTGGCTGATTTCTTGGGAACGTTCACCAAGACGCTTTAAGCGTTTGCCGGTTTCTTGTACGGTGTCGCGAATGTTGGTCATGTTTTCCACGCTTCGGGAAACGGTTTCTTGCGCGTGGCGTGTCGTGCTGGACGTGGTATCTGCAACTTGGTTCGCTTGTTGTGCGGAGACTGCAATATCATCCAAACGTTGCAGCATGGATTCCAATTGCGTGGCAGTTTCTTCAGCTTCAGCTTGTTCTGACTGTGCCAGTGCGTTAACGGAAAGTGCGTAACGGTTTACGTCTTGGGATGCACTTTCTACCGAGGTAGCAACGTCACGAACCTGTTTCAAAACATCGGTGGTATCTTCTGCCAATTGGTTAATCGCATCGGCGAGTGGGCCGGTAGCATCTTCAGTTACTTTTGCGCGGACGGTCAGGTTACGTTCGCTCAATTCAAATACCGCATTCAGTAATGAGCTAACTGATTGGTTTAATTGGCGGTGATCACGGTCAATTCGTGCCTGAGTGGCGATACGTTCTTCTACCATTCGGTCAAAGTTTTCACCCATTTCCGCGAGTTCATTATTACCATGTAATTCAACCCTTGCCTTCAAGTTACCAGAGGAAATCTGGCGCATTGTGCTGGTCAGTTTTTCGATGGAGTCGGAAATGGATTGATAAATAAAGTAACCCAAGCCTGCGGAGAGTAATGTCCCCACCAAGATAAGCGCGATGCCAATCGTCAAGAAGGTACTGAGGTTTTCTTGCGCTGATAAGAAGGCGGTTTCAGCTAATTTAATGTCGCGTTCTACTTCTTTGTGGATGCTGTCACGCAGCGGTTTGGTGTCAGCATCAATGTCATTTTGTAGGTAAAGTTCCAGTTTGTTACGGTCTTCTGATTGTAACAAGACTTTACTTTCGTTCATGGCTTTGAACAGTTTTTCGATTTCTGTCAGTGCGTTTAAGGTTTGTTCGTCCTTGGCAGCAATCGTGGTGGCTTTGGCTTGGCGGTACAGGGGTAAGATGTTTTCGCGAACATCGGATTCCAGTTTAGTAACGGTTTTCAGGCCGTCGTCCCATGTCCGGCTGCCAATTTGTACTTCGTGGAGCAGTGCTACGTAATCGCGCTGCATCCGGCGGATAATCTTATTACCCTTGTCGATAGCAGCAACGTTGTTATTAATGTTTTCCAAAGCCGCGCGGTTTTGGTTAAGTGCCGTTACCGCAAAGCTCCCTGTAATAAACAGAATCGCCAAGGGAATGAAAATCAGCATATAGATACGGCGGGCAACCGATAAGTTATTGAAAAAAGAAATTTTCTGAATTGTTGTATTCGCCATAAGTCTATCTCCCTTGGTGATCAATTTGTTTTGGTTTCGCTGGGCTTAACCCAGTTGCGCCATGCAGAATCCGGCATGGTTAGCCATTTGTCCTGAGACAGCACCGTCATTACAACCAGATCAGAACCTTGGTTGTCGTTGCTGAAATCCATATTTAAGCCGCCTAGATCAAAGCTTTGCCCTTTGATTGCCGCCAAAAAATTGCTACGGGTGAGTGGTTTACTATCCGTTTCCAGTTTGCGCAAACCATGTAGCAATAGCTTGCCAACGATATAGCCTTCTTGTGAAACGTAGCCGTATTCCTTACCTAATGCTTGGCGTGCTTCTTGAACAATGGGTAAATCGCTATCCGGTAACGGCACCACCTGCGTCATGACGACCCGGTCGCTTACGTCAAATTTACTGAGTGCTTTGAGAAAGGAATCCGCGCCAGTAAAAGAAACCGCGCTGAAAATCCACGGTTCTGCCTTAGAGTGTGCGTAAGCAACAAAACGGGCAATGGACTCGTAAGTACCAACCGTAACAATCAGTTGGCAGTTTGTACCCTGTTGTTTTTCCCATGCTTTGAGCGAATCGTAACCATCACGCGCAATAAAGGTATTGCGGGCATACACTCCAACCGGGCCTTTATTATTACGGGCAGGCTCTTCGCCTTCCATCGCAAGAATATCGTCCAATGCTTTCAGCGTCGCAGGCTCGCCTTTTGCGTCCTGCAATGCGTCACGAATTCCCATTACGCCAGCCATTCCGTAAGCATCATTTTGGACATACGCACAAACACCACTAGCAGGAATCCCGTGTTGAAGGGCTTTGCTGATGACTGCTTTAGTTTCTTGCACATAACTGGCACGAAAATTCAGAATGTCGCCTTTTCCGGGGCGCAATAAGCCAGCACCAGTAAAAAAGCCAACCGCTGGTATCTTGTGTTGTTCCAATAAGGGCAGGGCGGCTTTGCTGGTCGGTGTGCCTACATTACCGGCGAATGCGAGGACTTTTTGCTCGATAAGTTTTTGAGTGGCTTCGACAGTTTTTTCAGGTGTGTAAGAATCGTTGGCAGCCAGAAAACGCACTTTGCGGCCTGCAACCGTTTGGCCTTCCAGTGCGGCTTCGATACCTGCTTTCATCCCAAGACCTAGACCGCTGGAACGTCCTTCCAGATCCATAACTCCGCCGATCATAATTTCATTATCAGTAACGCCATCTTCAGCGTAGGTTGCGGTGAACGGTAAACTGATACCTAAGGCCAAAAAGCTAAACATCCATGTGGCGGTCAAATCTTTGTATTTATTCTGCATACCTTTCTTCCTTAAAAGTGTGACTAGCGGTTGGTGGTTTGCCGGATTTGTCGTAATAGTCTGCCATGATCGGCTGCCAGCAGCGTTTGTCCATTGTGCTGTAGCGTGTGAGGTATCCAGCTTGGTAAATTTTCCGGGGTGTATTCCGTTAAATCTGCGTCGGAAAGCTTGAGTTGGCGTGGGAAACCATCGCACGTCAAAATAATCGGAGAAAACTGAGGATGCTGAATCAGCAATAATTGCGTTTGATGGGGCGCGGGCTTACCCAGCACGACTTTATGCATATCCATGACGGGAAACAAATCCCCACGCAGGCTCACCAATCCGGCACACCAATCAGGTGCGAAGGGCAGGGCGTGAATCGTCTGTGTGGTTAATACTTCTGCTGTTAGCGTAGCTTCCAATAAAAGGGTATGTGCGCCAATACGGTAACAAAACCGACTGATCAATGGTGCAGACGTTTCGGAAATCGTCGCACCCCTCGCTTGTTGTTCATCTCCCACGCTGGCCTCCTCTTTAATGCCAGAAAGGGTTAATTTTTTTCTTATTTTAGAAGGGTTTTTATCTTGTCAAAGTGCCGCAATTTGCTGCAAGACATCTTCTTCTTTGTAAGGCTTAACGATATAGGCCGTAGCCCCCAGTTTTGCCGCCCATTGTTGATCCACGGGGTTGGACTTACTGGAAACCATAACAACAGGGATATGCTGTGTTGCTGCATTGCGTTTCAATGCGCGGCACGCTTGGTAGCCATCGCCATCATCCATAATAATGTCTAGCATGATCAGGTCAGGTAGTTCTGTCTCTGCTAATGCCTTGGCTTCATTGCCAGACTGCGCGGTTATCACTTGAAAGCCAGCCGCTTCAAGAATGTGTAATAAGTTTAATCGCTCTGTATTGGAATCGTCTGCAATCAATATCTTACGGATGACTGCTGCTTCTTTTTGTGCACTCAACATGGTTTATCCCTTTCAATACTCGGTCACTAATAGTCGCTGTCCTGCGTAATCATTGTCCTGACTGCGTGGCCTAGACAAATTCTTGCCGAACAATGTTTATAGTCAATCAAATCTCATTAAGCAAACTAATTTCTACCGAAAGGTGGATATTGTTGACAGGCTGACGTTTTGCTTGTGATGGCAATATCAGCAGTATGAGGTGCAGGTTGGGGATTGCAGCGATCTTGCATGAAAAAAACCGGGTATAGGGCTTGACGCAAAAGCACGGGCTACGTATAGTTCGCGCTCTTGATTGAGGAATGCTTACATTAAGTGACATGCCTTAACTTTCGTCGGAGTATAGCGCAGCCTGGTAGCGCACCTGTTTTGGGTACAGGTGGTCGGGGGTTCAAATCCCTCTACTCCGACCATTCCCTATTTTTGATCTACAACGCTGCGCCCGTAGCTCAACGGATAGAGCAACGGCCTTCTAAGCCGTAGGTTGCAGGTTCGAGCCCTGCCGGGCGCGCCATTTATGCCCGACAGTGTGAACAGTTTCAGTGGTGGCTGTAGTTCAGTTGGTAGAGCACCGGATTGTGATTCCGGTTGTCGTGGGTTCGAGTCCCATCAGTCACCCCACTTTTCCCTACTTCAAATGTTATACAATGGCACAACTGCTGTGTATAATCGCCTCCTTTATGATTCTAAGCGTCGTTTTTGCTTGGAATTTACCATTTATAGATACGTGCGAGAATGGCGGAATTGGTAGACGCACTGGTTTTAGGTACCAGCGCCGCAAGGCGTGAGAGTTCGAGTCTCTCTTTTCGCACCACCTCTACTTCCTTGAATTTAATGATGAATTGCCCTGCCTCGTGAAATGGCAGGCCCGTAAACGAGGTTTTTACATGCAAGTTTCTCTCGAAACAACTGGTAACATCGACCGCAAAATGACTGTGACGCTCCCTGCGGTACAGATTGATCAAGAAGTTGAGAAGCGTCTGAAAGCGATGGTCGGTCGTGTGCGCATTGATGGTTTCCGTCCCGGCAAAGTGCCTTTTCCTGTGGTGAAAAAACGTTACGCGGATGGCGTGCGCTACGAAGTTGTGGAAAAATTACTCGGTTCGTCCTTCCAAGAAGCGGCAAGCCAAGAAAAATTGCGCGTTGCGGGTTTGCCTGAAATTGATCTGAAAAGCATGATGGAAGAAGGCAAGGATTTGGAATACGTCGCTAGTTTCCAAGTGTATCCTGAAATCACCATTGCTGGTGTTGACACCTTGGCAATTAGCCGTCAGGTTGCGGAAGTGACGGATGCTGATCTCGATAAGATGATCGAAACTATCCGCACCCAAAACCGTGATTGGCAAGAAGTAGCACGTGCTGCGCAAGTCGGCGACATGGTTAACGTTGATTTCGACGGTACTTTGAACGGCGAAGCCTTTGAAGGCGGTGCTGCGCAAGACTATAGCGTTGAATTAGGCGTAGGCCGCATGTTGAAAGACTTTGAAGATGGTTTGGTTGGCATGAGTGCTGGCGAAGAAAAAACCATTGATGTGGCTTTCCCTGATACTTACCATGCAGAGAACCTAAAGGGTCAAACGGCGCAATTCAAGCTGTCATTGCAGCGTGTGCGCGAAGCGGTATTGCCGGAAGTTAACGAAGATTTCATTCAGAAATTTGGCGTTGAGGGTTCATCCGTTGAAAGTTTCCGTGCTGAAGTCAAAAAGAACATGCAGCGCGAACTGGATAACAAGCTGAAAACCAACCTCAAGCAACAAGTGATGGATGGTTTGGCCGCATTACATAATGTGGATATTCCAAAATCATTGGTGCAGGATGAAATCCGCTACGTGCGTGATGAGTTTTCGCAAAATGCAGGCACTTCCGCCGATAATATCCCTGATGAGTTGTTTGCACCGCAAGCCGAACGTCGCGTGAAGTTAGGTTTGTTGGTCGGTGAAATCATTCGTCAACACGGTTTGCAGCGTGATCCTGCGCGTGTTGAAGCGATGCTGGATACCGTGGCAGCGACTTACGAAGAACCTCAAGCGTTGAAGGATTACTACCGTAGCAATCGTCAAGCAATGCAGACTATTGAAGCCGCAGTCATGGAAGAAATGATTGTTGAGTGGACATTGACGCAAGCAACAGTGACGGAAGAAACGTGTGATTTTGATAGCGTGATGAATCCTAGCAAGCAGGCAGAAGCCTGAAAACCTAAGTAGGGAAAGGTAGTTGTAATGTTTGGAAGAAATCCCATAGAGCCAAAAGCTGTCGGTGTACCGATGGTTATCGAGCAGTCGTCACGCGGTGAGCGTGCGTTTGACATTTATTCACGTTTATTGCGTGAGCGTGTCATTTTCTGTGTGGGCGAAGTCGAAGATTACATGGCCAATCTGATCGTGGCACAGTTGTTGTTCCTTGAGTCCGAAAACCCAGAGAAAGATATTCACTTGTATATCAACTCGCCGGGTGGCGTGATTACCGCAGGCATGGCAATTTACGACACCATGAAGTTTATCAAGCCACAGGTTAGTACCTTGTGCATCGGTCAGGCAGCCAGTATGGGTGCGGTGTTGTTGGCAGCGGGTGAACCAGGCAAGCGTTTTGCATTGCCACATTCGCGCGTCATGATTCACCAGCCATCGGGTGGCTCGCGCGGGCAAGCCTCTGATATTGAAATTCAAGCGCGTGAAATTCTCAAAATGCGCGAGGTTTTGAATAAGGTATTGGCGAGTCATACCGGGCAAACTGTCGAGCGTATTGAGCAAGATACGGATCGTGATAATTTCATGGATGCGGCCGCTGCCCAAGCTTACGGTCTGATTGACGAGGTATTGACGGTTCGCTCATAAATCGGAGCTTCCAATTCCCGCCTTTCATCTGAAAACAGCCTGCTTTGTCAGGCTGTTTTCGCGTTTGGGGAGGTGTTTTTTGGGATAAGAGGCGTAAAATACACACGAAAAGCGTAGTGTTCTTGTCATATGGCAAGTTAATTACAATAATAGAGCTTGAAATCATCTGGGCAGACACCAAATAGTCCCCTACGTTCACAATAGCGTGCCATAAGAGTGGCGCAGGATAGAGGTTCTGATGAGCAAAGATAGAAGAGGCGATCACGACAGCGGCAAGTTGCTGTATTGCTCTTTTTGTGGCAAAAGCCAGCACGAAGTACGCAAGTTGATTGCCGGACCTTCGGTATTCATTTGCGATGAATGCGTCGATCTCTGCAACGACATTATTCAAGAAGAAATGCATACGGCACAGGCGACAGACGATAAGTCTAACCTGCCGACACCGCGTGAGCTGAAAGCCAGCCTTGATGAGTACGTCATTGGTCAAGATTTGGCAAAGAAAGTCCTTTCCGTTGCTGTTTACAACCATTACAAACGCCTTCACAAAAAAGGTGGTAAAGATGAGGTTGAATTAGCAAAAAGCAATATTTTGTTGATTGGCCCTACCGGTAGCGGTAAGACCTTATTGGCGGAAACTTTAGCACGTTTGTTAAATGTACCATTCACCATTGCGGATGCCACGACCTTAACGGAAGCCGGTTACGTTGGTGAAGACGTTGAAAACATCATTCAGAAATTGCTGCAAAAGTGCGATTACGATGTTGAAAAAGCCCAGACAGGGATTGTTTACATCGACGAAATCGACAAAATTTCCCGCAAAGCTGAAAATCCTTCCATTACCCGCGATGTATCGGGTGAGGGCGTACAGCAAGCCTTGTTGAAACTGATTGAAGGCACGATTGCTTCTGTACCGCCGCAGGGTGGACGTAAGCACCCACAGCAAGAGTTCTTGCAAGTGGATACCCGTCATATTCTGTTCATCGTCGGTGGCGCGTTTGCAGGGATGGATAAGGTCATCAGCAACCGTACTGAAAAGGGTAGCATCGGCTTCTCCGCCAAGGTCAAGTCACCGGATGAAAAGCGTCGTTTCGGTGATGTGATTAAAGACATCGAAGCAGAAGACTTAGTGCGTTATGGTCTGATTCCTGAATTTGTCGGGCGTTTGCCGGTTGTGGCAACTTTGGAAGAATTGGATGAGGAAGCGTTAATGCAAATCCTCACCGAGCCTAAAAATGCATTGACCAAGCAATACGGTAAGCTGTTTGACATGGAAGGTGCTGAATTAGTATTCCGTGATGACGCGCTGCACGCGATTGCCCGCAAAGCAATGGAGCGTAAAACCGGTGCACGGGGCTTGCGCAGTATTTTGGAAAAAATCCTCCTTGATACGATGTACGACCTGCCTTCCGAAGAAAATGTCAGCAAAGTGGTGGTTGACGAATCTGTCGTCAACGGCGAATCCACGCCTTACCTTATCTATGAAAATGTTGAGCCGCAGCAGGTAGCAGCCGCTGGCGAATGACGTTTACTAATCCCCTCGTAGCCCTTATTCCCTTGAGGAATAAGGGTTGGGGTGAGGGGTTCCCCATATCCACAGTGAGTGATTATTATGGCTAAGACATTAATTGTTCCCGTATTGCCGTTGCGTGATGTGGTTGTTTATCCCCACATGGTTATCCCCTTATTCGTTGGACGTAATAAATCCATCCACGCGCTTGATATTGCGATGGATAACGGCAAACAAGTGTTATTGGTTGCCCAGAAAAGTGCTGAAGTCGACGCGCCTGATCTGAACGACGTGCATACTGTCGGAACGCTCGCGACGATCTTGCAACTACTCAAATTGCCCGATGGTACTTTGAAGGTGCTGGTCGAAGGCTTAGAACGTGCCGAAATCATTGCGATTGAACAAGACGGTGATTTTTCTTCTGCTGAAGTCGAAATTTGCGCCTCACTAGTTAACGATACCCGCAAAGTTGATGCCTTAAGCCGTTCATTGGTGGGATTGTTTGAACAATACGTCAAATTAAATAAAAAAGTACCGCCAGAAATCTTATCGTCGCTGTCTAGTATCGACGATCCCGTGCGTTTGGCGGACACTATCGCTGCGCATTTAGGGCTGAAAATCGCTGAAAAGCAGAAAGTATTGGAGATGCTGGACGTTGAAGAGCGTATTCAATACCTCATGGAATTGGTTGAAGGTGAAATTGACCTGCTTCAGGTAGAGAAAAAAATCCGTGGGCGCGTGAAACAGCAAATGGAGCGTAGCCAACGCGAGTATTACCTCAACGAACAAATTAAAGCCATTCAAAAAGAATTGGGTGAAATGGACGATGCCGCTCCCAATGAAATGGAAGAGCTGGCGCGTAAAGTTGAAAGCGCGGGTATGCCCAAAGAGGCACGCGATAAAGCTGAAGCTGAACTCAAAAAACTCAAAATGATGTCGCCAATGTCAGCGGAAGCGACGGTAGTGCGTAATTACGTCGATTGGTTGGTTGGTTTGCCTTGGAAAAAGAAATCCAAAGTTAACAATAGCCTGCCTGTTGCTGAGAAGGTCTTGAATGAAGACCACTACGGTTTGGATGAAGTCAAAGAACGTATTCTTGAGTTTTTAGCGGTGCAGCAGCGGGTTAAAAAGCTCAAAGGGCCTATTTTATGCTTAGTGGGGCCGCCGGGTGTCGGTAAAACCTCATTGGGGCAATCCATTGCACGTGCAACCGGGCGTAAATTTACCCGGATGGCTTTGGGAGGGGTGCGTGACGAAGCAGAAATTCGTGGGCATCGCCGCACCTACATCGGCTCCTTGCCAGGTAAAATTGTGCAAAACCTGTCAAAAGTTGGTACGCGCAATCCTTTGTTCCTGCTGGATGAAATCGACAAAATGTCGACTGATTTCCGGGGTGATCCGTCTTCTGCCTTGTTGGAAGTGCTCGATCCAGAGCAAAACCACACCTTCTCTGACCACTATTTAGAAGTTGATTTTGACTTGTCAGATGTCATGTTCGTGGCGACTTCAAATAGCATGAACATTCCAGGGCCATTGCTTGACCGTATGGAAGTCATTCGGATACCGGGGTATACCGAAGATGAAAAGCTGAATATTGCCCGCAATTACCTGATTCCAAAACAGATTACAGCGAATGGCTTGAAGAAAGGCGAGCTTTCCATTAGTGATGCGGTGGTACTAGATATTGTGCGTCATTACACCCGTGAAGCCGGGGTGCGTAATCTTGACCGCGAACTTTCCAAGTTGTGCCGTAAAGCAGTGAAAGATCATTTGCTCAATGGCAAAAAGAAAACTGCTATTACCCCACGTAACATTGAAAAATATTTAGGTGTTAAACGCTTTGACTACGGGCGTGTGGATGCGAAAAACCAAGTGGGACAAGTCACTGGTTTAGCATGGACTTCTGTGGGTGGCGATTTGCTGACCATTGAAAGTGCGCTATTACCGGGCAACGGCATGATCAAGAGTACCGGACGCTTGGGTGAGGTGATGAAAGAATCCATCTATGCGGCGGAAACCGTAGTGAAAAGCCGTGCTCGTAGTTTGGGGATTACCCGTAGGTTCTTACGCAAGCACAATGTTCACATCCATGTACCAGAGGGTGCTACGCCGAAAGACGGCCCTAGCGCAGGCATTGGGATGGTGACGGCAATGGTTTCAGCGATGACCCGTATTCCTGTACGTGCGGACGTTGCCATGACCGGGGAAATCACCTTGCGTGGTGAAGTTTTACCTATAGGTGGCCTCAAGGAAAAATTGTTGGCGGCGCATCGTGGTGGTATTAAGTTAGTGCTGATTCCGCGCGAGAATGAAAAAGATTTGGCAGAAGTGCCCGAAAATGTCAAAAAAGGTTTGGAAATTCGTCCGGTAAAATGGATTGACGAAGTTTTATCCTTGGCCTTGGAGCGTGTGCCGGAGGCTTTAGCCGACGACGAAGATTTGGATGATGATGATGTCAGCGCATCACCTGTCGCGGCCTTGGTTTCGTCAGAAGAGGAAGAAACCGCTCCTGCAAGGACACATTGATGCTTTAGCAGGGGAATGAAATGCTCTTGTGTGCGAGAAGTCAGTCATTTTGTTGACATATTTCAGATGTCGCTGGTATAACTGTCGGGCATTATCCGCACTGGGTGGCTCTGCTGATTTTTGAAAGGCAGGAGTGTTTCGGTTTTCTCTTAATAACGAATTCACAAGGAAACATTTTATGAATAAATCTGAACTGATTGACGCAGTATCAGCGAAAGCTGGCTTGACTAAAGCTGATACTGATCGCGCTTTTAAAGCGTTTGTAGAAGTCATCACAGAGTCTATGGCAAAAGGTGAAACCATTGCTTTGGTTGGCTTTGGCACGTTCTTAGTTCGTGAGCGTCAGGCGCGTTCTGGGCGTAATCCACGTACTGGCGAAACAATTTCTATCGAATCTGCGAAAATTCCTGCATTTAAAGCTGGTAAAGCACTAAAGGATGCCGTACAATAGCGCACTTTCCACTGACGGGTAGTTAGCTCAGTTGGTAGAGCGTCGCCCTTACAAGGCGAATGTCGGGGGTTCGAGCCCCTCACTACCCACCATTTTCATCGCGCGGAGCGGTAGTTCAGTCGGTTAGAATACCGGCCTGTCACGCCGGGGGTCGCGGGTTCGAGTCCCGTCCGCTCCGCCAATTCTTCTTAAAAGAGTGCGCCAAGCATTCTTAATCTCGTTTAAAAAATCGCGGAGCGGTAGTTCAGTCGGTTAGAATACCGGCCTGTCACGCCGGGGGTCGCGGGTTCGAGTCCCGTCCGCTCCGCCAATTTTTTATCATTCCTTCTCTCCCAGTCTTCCTGTATGATGCGTTCTTGCGCTCGTGGGGCGTGCGCATAACTTACTCATTCATCAACATTTGAAAAAAACGAACAAAGATCATGCTGCAAACAATTCATGACAAAGCCAAAGGCTGGATTGCCTATGCCATCGTTGGCATTATTACGGTTCCATTTGCGCTGTTTGGTATCAATCAATACTTTGAGGGTGGCGGCAAGCTCGCGGCAGCCGTGGTTAACGGTGAAGAAATAACCGTTCAGGCAGTCCAAAACGCATTGGTGGAAATGAAACAACAGTTTGGTGGGCAATTGCCGCCCGGCATGGACGAGGGCGCGTTAAAAACTGCTGCACTTGATTCTGTGATTAACCAAACCCTGATGCAGCAAAAAATTCGTGATGGCGGTTATCGTGCCAGCAATCAGGAAGTTGCCGATGCGATTGCGGTTATCGAAGTGTTTCAAAAAGACGGCAAGTTTGATCAGCAAACTTACGAAAACTTTTTGAAAATGCAGCGTCGTGATCCTGCTGGTTTTGAAGCACAAGTGCGCACCGACCTGTCTCAGCAGCAATTGCGTGGCTCGATTTTAGATACCGCTTTTTTGCCTAAAGCCGAAATGGAACGTTACGAATCTTTACGTAACCAGCAGCGTGAGTTAGAAACGTTTACGCTGAAAATGGCTGACTTCCAAGCGCAGGCGCAAGTCACTGATCAACAAGTTGCTGATTATTACGCACAGAACAAAGCGGCATTCATGACGGAAGAGAAAGTTCAGGTTGCTTACCTTGAACTCAAACGTGATGATTTGGCTGCAAAAGTGACCGTTGATGAAACCGCTTTACAGCAATGGTTTGACAGCAATGCCGATCACTACGCAAAACCGGAAGAGCGCACCGTGAGCCACATTTTGGTGAGCGTTGACGATCCAGCTAAAGATGCAGCGGCTAAACAACGTATTGATGCTTTGTACGCCGATATTCAGTCGGGTAAACGTACTTTTGAAGACGTGGCTAAAACCGATTCTGACGATAAGAATACCGCAGAGAAAGGCGGCTCTTTGGGTGTGGTGGTGACGGCTGATTGGGGGCCTGAATTTGCTAAAGCCGTCACTGCTTTAGAAGCGGGCAAAACTTCCGAACCTGTCAAAACAGAAGCAGGTTACGAAATTATTCGTGTAACCGCTATTAAGCCAGCAGTAGAGCAAGAATTCGCAGCGGTTAAGGCTGCGGTAGAAACCGATTATCGCAAAGAGCAAGCAGACAAAGCGTTTACCGATGCAGCGGATAAAATGCAAACCTTGGCATATGAAAACGATGGTGATTTAGCACCTGTGGCGACGGCATTGGGTTTGAGCGTGCAGCAATCAGACTGGATGACGCAAAGCCAAGGCCAAGGTGTTGCGGCTGACGAGAAAGTGCGTAATGCAGCTTTCGCGGAAGATGTGTTGAAATCAGGCAAGAATTCCGAAGCACTCGAATTAGCCGATGGTCACGCTGTGGTGTTGCGCGTCATTAATCATGAAGCTGCCGCACAAAAACCGTTGGACGCAGTGCAAGCAGACATTCGTAGTCAATTATTAGCGCAAGCTGCACGCCAGTTAACCGCACAAAAAGGCGAAGCATTGCTGGCTAAACTCAATACCACGCAAGCATGGTCAGCATTGACAGAAGTGGGTGTTGGTAGTGAAACCGCCGTCGAAAAATTTGGCGCAGTGAACCGTACCGATAGCAAATTATCCCCTGAAATCCTACAAAAAGCTTTTGCGATGAGCGCACCTGCGGAAGGTAAAGCAACTTGGGCAAGTGTTGCACTGGGTACGGGTGATTACGTGGTGATCAGCTTAAAAGCCGTAAAAGCAGGTGAAGCGAAAGCAGAAGCTGCGTCCCATGCGATATACGGTCAAAGCCTTGGAATGCGTGAATTGAGTGCGATGTTGCAAGGTTTACGCGAGTCCGCAGAGATTGTGACGCATCCTGAAAATTTATAAACGGTTGGCATGAAAGTACACCTCAAAGCGTTGGGATGCCGCTTAAATGAAGCGGAATTGGAGCAGTGGTCGCAGCAGTTTTTAGCAGCAGGTCACGAAATTGCGCCCGCTTCACAAGATGCGGATGTATTGGTGTTAAACACCTGTGCAGTGACGAGCGATGCATCCGGTAAATCACGGCGTTTAATGCACCGCTTGTATCGCGAAAATCCTGAAGCGCGACTGGTGGTGACAGGGTGTTACGCTACCTTACAAGCGCGGGAAGTCGAATCCGCGCTTGGGGTGGATTTGGTAATCTCCAATGCAGAAAAAGATCAATTGCCTCAGAAAATTATGGAAGCTTTTGAGCTGCCAGTGATGCCTGCAATGGCGATTGAGCCGGGTGAATCGCCATTGTTCTTACGTGGGCGGCATCGGGCTTTCATTAAAATTCAAGATGGCTGTCGTTACCGTTGCACCTTTTGCATCGTGACCGTGGCGCGGGGTGATGAGCGTAGTCGTACCGTTGCCGACATCGTTAACGAAATCAATACACTACATCGCCAAGGTATCCAAGAAATTGTGTTAACCGGTGTACACGTCGGTGGCTATGGCAGTGATATTGACAGTTCCTTATACCATTTGGTGCAAGAGATTTTGCGTGAAACCTCGATTCCGCGCATTCGCTTTGCCTCCGTGGAGCCGTGGGATTTACCGGACGATTTCTTTGCTTTATTCAGCAATCCACGTTTGATGCCACATATGCATTTACCGCTGCAAAGCGGTAGTGACTCGGTATTGCGGCGTATGGCGCGGCGTTGCAAGACCACTGAATTTGCAGATTTAGTGACTGAAGCACGCCGTAGCATTCCGGGTTTTAACGTGACCACCGATATTATTGTGGGCTTTCCCGGTGAAACAGACGATGAGTGGCAACAATCGCTGGCGTATTTATCGACTATTGGCTTTGGGCATATCCACATTTTCACGTATTCAGCGCGTGAAGGCACAAAAGCCGCGCGTTTGCCTGATCCCATCGCGGAAGCGGTTAAGAAACAACGCAGTCAAATTTTACACAGTCTTGCCGATAACTTGAAACGCTCATGGCTGCAACAACAATTGGGGCAATGTGTGCCGGTGCTGTGGGAATACGCTCGCCAAGAAACGGCTGGGCAGAAGCTTTATACCGGCTATACTCCTAACTACTGCAAAGTATTGGTATCAGTACCTGATAATCAAACCTTGGAAAACACCATCACGGCGACACGCCTCAATACGGTAGCTGACGATGGCAGTGTACTTTACGGGAGTTTAGAGTCATGAATTTCAAAGCATTCGGCGTGAGTCTTTGGGTAGTATTGTGGAGCGTGTTGCTCTCTGGTTGTATTTTTTCATCGGAATCACAGCAAGTACGTGAAACCACGGAAAAATTCTGGCAATCGGTGTTAGCTAAAGACATGGAAACCACGAAAACGTTGGTGACATGGGAAAGTGCCCAGTTTTTGGGGTTCTTGAGCGATAACAGCGTTTCTGCCCAACGTTTTGAAACGGGTGAAATCAAGGTTCAGGAAAATATCGCCGAAGTTGCTACGGTGCTTTACGGTGGTGAAAAAGGCGATATGATTATTCCGGTGCGTACTGTTTTGGTACGTCATCAGGAGGTCTGGCTCGTTGACGTGCAAAAAACCATGGGTTCGATGGTGAGCGGTGCGATGGGTGCGGTGGTTGAACAACTCAATACCTTTATGCAAAACGGTTTAAAAGACCTCGATCGCGCATTGTCAGATAACGTTAATCAATTGAATCAAAATCTCAAGCAGGGTATGGATCAGTTACAGAAAGACCTGACCGCTCCGCCGTCAGCCGCACCCCCTGCTCAGGCTCCCACTCCGCCTAGTAACGCTATCTAAGCTTATTTCTTATCCAAAAAAGCCCGCAATCACCGGGCTTTTTTTAATTTCTATTGCATTCAGGAACTATTCAGTTTTATATGTGCTCTTAACTGTATGCCCCTACGGTTGTTAGCGCGTCCCTGATAGTTTGTATGTATGAGCAATGTGCCCCGATTTTGCCTATGCTTATCCGTACAGAGAGGAAATTTACCGTTCTGTCAGCCAGTTAGTGGCGTGTAAATGAAGGAATGTTATGTTGCAGTCACGCATTGGTATCATTAAGTTGATTGATGATTGACTGCAATGCGTGGTTTGAACGAAATAACGAAGCCGGAATGACCCCATGTCTAAACTGATTATTAAGCAAGAATTACCCCCGCCATCGGCGCAAGAGCGGCTAGTCGATATATTGCAGGTTATTTTGCCGATTATTCTGTTGATCATCGCGATTGCCGCAGCGGTTTCCCTGTATGTCGCGCCCGATACTGACAGTCTTGGGCAAGGGCAAGCCAGTTTACCCGCTGCTGCGCGTACCAATAGCTTGCCTAATGCTTATCTTGCGCAAGAGCGTGAGCTGAATGCATTAGCCTTGGCATTTGATGATGCGGTGGAAACACAGGCAGAAAGCCATGCAAAAAATGCGGTGTTGGTGCAAAAAGCCGAAGCACTGTTGTCACACGTGAATGCAATGGATGCTTTGGTCGGAACGCTGACCTTAGATGCGCAAGATAAGCAGGTGTTGCTGACCCGCCATCAATACCAAAAGGATTATTGGGAATCTAAGTTGGTGTTCCATCGTTTGCGTATGGCGCGTTTCACCGCAGATACGCCAGCACCTGTTGCGGTTGAAGCTAAAGAGACACCACCTGCGCCGCCAGTGGTTGAAACACAAGTAACTGAGCCGTCGCCAGCACCTGCCAGTGTACCCGAAGCGGTTACGCCGCCAGCCGCAGCGCAACAGCCTGCCAGCCCGGATAAAGCCGCGTTACCACCCGGTGTGCAATTGCCACCAGGTATGTGTCCGCTGTTTGGCCCCGGTGCAGCAGAGTGTAAAGCGGGTAAGCACTAAGCGGTTACTCTAATCCCAGAATGTCATGCCAGTGTTGTGAGGCAACTGGCGTGACCGACAGGCGATTGCCTTTGCGCACCAAAGGCATCTCCGTCAAGGCGGGATGAACTTTGAGTTCGTTCAGGCTGATGGTGCGTTTTAGTTTGCGTACAAATTTGACATCGACACGATACCAGCGCGGGTTTTCACTGGTGCTTTTGGGGTCGTAGTATTTTGCATCAGGGTTACAAGCGGTGTCATCGGGGTAGCCAGCCTTAGCGATTTCAGCAATGCCTACGATACCGGGCACATCACAATTCGAGTGGTAAAAGAATACCTGATCGCCGACTTGCATCTGATCACGCAGCATATTGCGGGCTTGGTAATTGCGCACCCCGTCCCACGGCTCAATATTGACGCGGGCTAAATCATCAATGCTGAAGGCATCAGGTTCTGATTTCATTAACCAATACTGCACGTTTATCTCCGGTGGTTCATTGTTCTGGTGTAATGCGTTGTACACCAAAATGTCCGCTACTGTCAGCCATACGTTGCGCTAACCAAGGTAATGCGTTCTGCATTTGACGAGTCAATTGCCAAGGTGGATTCACCACAAACAAACCGCTGCCCGTCATACCGAGTTGCTCATTATCTGCACTGGTACACAACTCGATTTGTATAACGTCAGGAATCGCCGCCTGCTGTAACGCGCGTGCCATTTGCCTGACCCGCTGGCGTGTAATGACCGGATACCACAATAAATACGTGCCGGTTGCAAAGCGTTTATGAGCCTTGGCAAGCGCACTGACAACGTTGGCGTAATCTTCTTTTAATTCATAAGACGGATCAATCAGCGTCACCGCACGGCGGGTGACGGGTGGTAATAACCCGATTAATCCTGCAAGGCCGTCTTCTTTACGAATTTGGGTACGTTTATCCGCGCCAAAACCTTGCTTAAGTGCCTGATAGTCGCTGGGATGCAATTCAAACAAGCGTAATTGATCCGCAGGGCGCAATAGTTGTGCGGCTAACCAAGGTGAGCCGGGGTAATGTTGGAGCGTTTGTGCATTACCATTGAGCTGGCGAATCGCATGAAGGTATGACTGTAATTCAGCAGGTGCGTTATTAGCAGCTTGCCACACAGGTAAAATACCGCTCTCGTATTCGCGTGTCCGTTGTGCTGTTGATGCCGACAGTTTGTATGAGCCACTACCTGCGTGAGTATCTAAGTAGAAAAAGGGTTTATCTTTGGATTTGTAATAGTCCAGCGTCAGTACCAGCACCAGATGTTTGATGACATCAGCGTGATTACCCGCGTGAAAAGCATGGCGGTAACTTAACAAGGTTGTGTCCTTCAATGCAGCGTCGGCGTAGCTTAAGAACTACGCCGACGTGTGGGCAAGGTTTATTTTGATGCAGGGCCCGGTGCGGTATTGGTCACGACTGGTGCAGCTTCTGGCGTAGCCGGAACGCTGGGTGCAGTAGTAGCAACGGCTGCGGCTGGCGGTGGCTCAACTGCCGGTGGTGTTGGCGTTGTTGCTGTTACCGTCGGCGCAGGTGTTGCTGGTGTTGCAGTTGCAGTGAATGGTGCCGGTGGCGTTATCACGATAGGGGTGGACTGTGACGCAGGAGCCGGAGCTGTTGGTACGGCTACTGGTGCGACAGGAGCAACAACTGCGGGTGCTGCGTTACTAGGCATTGGCATGGCAGGTGCGAGTGGCGCGGTGGGCGGGATCATTCCCGGTGGTAATAATGGTGCTTGCATCGCATTAAAACGTGGCATGTTATTGCCGCGATTCATGCCCGGAAAGCCAGAATTGCCGTTGTTCCAACCCATGTTAGGAATGCTTGGGCCATTATTCCAACCCATATTCGGCATGGAAGGGCCGTTATTCCAAAATGGCATGGAAGAGCCATTGTTCCAGCCGGGAGTGTTGCCCCATGCTGGGCCATTATTCCAACCCATATTAGACATGGGATTCCAAGAAGGGTTATTACCGCTATTAAATCCCATAGGGCCGTTACCCCATGACTGGTTATTACCCCAGTTCATATTGGGATTCATGTCAAAATTGTCAAAGCCCCAGCCACCCGCTTGCGCAGTACTGGCAATGCTGGCGAAGATAATGCTTGCTACGATGTGTTTCATAGGCTTGTTGCTCCTTTTTTTAAAAATGGTCGCGCTAAACGCGCAACAGGCCGGATAAACCGGCCTGTTAAGTATACCCTTTTTAAGGATAGATTAGTTAGCTGCTGGAGCTGCTGTTGCAGGCCCTGGAGCCGCAGCAGCAGGTGCCGGAGCCATAGGTACAGCAGGAACAGGCATCGGAGCCATCATCGGTTGTGGCGCGTAAGGCATTGGAGCCATCATTGGCGCACCGTAAGGCATAGCAGGGTAAGCAGGGTAGCCATTGTTATTGTTACCCATGAATGGCATACCACCGAAGTTGTTATTGTTACCCATGAACGGCATACCGCCCATGAAGCCATTGTTGCCATAGCTATTGTCTTCTTCGTCAAAGCTATCCATCATTTCTTCCATCCAGTACATTGGAGTCCATTCTGGCCAATCGCTTTCTTCGTAGTAAGGGCCTTGAGGACCCATTTTCCATTCGCCGTTGTTGCCACCGAAAAAGTCAGCGTTTGCAGTAGCGGAAAGAGCCAACAGGCTCAAGCCAATCAATAATTTGTTCATCTCAAAGTCTCCTAGTGCGGTTATCTAGCAGTCAGTCTGTTGGCTGACTATGGATTCAATATATCAGTATATTCTAATATAGTCTAGCACTAAAAATGAAAAAATTGCGTCTCTGAAACGAGTCCATTTAATGGAATATCCCACGGCTGACGTACTAATTTATCAATCGCTTGGAAGTCATAAGCAATCCCAATCAAGGGGGGGCGGGAGGTGTGTAACGTGGCTCTGCGCTTAAACGCAAAGGTACGATCATAAAAGCCTCCACCCATTCCCATACGGGTTCCCGAACGGTCAAAAGCCACCAAGGGGGTAACGACCAAATCCAGCCATCGCGCCGCCCGTTGTTGACGGTAATGCGGTAGCGGCTCAGGAATACGGAAACGATTTAACCGAAAGCGCGTCTGGGCATTCCAGCGAATAAACCACAAACGTTTATCGTGCCGAAACGGTGATAGCACCGGCAGGTAAAATTGTTGCCGGGGCAAGGCATGGCGACGTATGCCGCGCGGATCCGCTTCACCGCGTACTGGTAAATACAACGCAATGTGACGGGCATTACGAAATACCGATTGTTGGCGGAGGTGCCGTGCCATTGAGGCGGCGCATTGCTGCTGCACTTGCGGGGTGAGTGCGGCGCGTTGGCGACGCAATAAACGTCGCTGAATGTGTTCAGGTGTGGATGTTGGCATCCGGTGATTTTAAGCAAAATTGAATGGTAACGTCGCCAATTTTAAACTCTTCGCCCGGTTTAAGCGGTTGCGGTGGTGCGCTGGCGGTATTATTTTGATCCAACGCTTGCAGCACATAGCCGTGATGTGGGGTTAACTCGATTAAATAACGTCCACTTTGCAGATTGCCCAAGGTAATACGCTCTTTGGTGAGCGGAATCACGTAGCCGGTTTTGCGTCCGTCGACGATTTTTAGCCAAGCAGGGTAGTGCGGGTCTAGCAGTTTGGGGTGAATCGTCAGGCGTTGCAATTGCGATTCAATGCCTTGGGTGCTGCGAAAAATAATTTGGTATTTACCCAAGCCGATAATATCGCCATCTTCCAGATAGTGCTGCTCAATGCTTTGGTGGTTGACGTAAGTACCGTTGGTGCTGTTGAGGTCTTCCAAAAAACAATCATCACGCACCCGTGTAATTCGTGCGTGCTGCTGGCTGATGGTGCGATCCGGTAAAGGGATTACATTTTTGGCGTGACGACCCAAGGTGACACTGGTGCTATTGAGTGTCAGCCGCTTGATGATTTGCTTTTCCAGTACCACAACCAGTTCGGGCATGATTAGGCATTAACCTTGCGTTTGTAAAGTTGCGCACTACGCAGCTTAGTTTTTACACGGGTGTATTGTGTACCTTTGGCAGCTTTTTTACCAGTTTGGGTTGTGGCTAAGGTATTGTATTGGTGAGCTTTGCTGCTACCCGCGCGAGGTGAGGCTGCTGGTAAAGCGGCAATCACTTGGGTTAGGCGTTGGGCGTGTTCACGCGGCAAAATAATCCGGTTGGAATAACGTGGCGTGGTAATACCTGTGCGGAAGTACGGATTCAGTGCGGTTAAGCTATCAGCATCCAGCCCCGCTTGCATTGCCGCTTGGCGTAAATTGACAGGCTTGTCGATGCGTAATTGCGCCAGTTTTGCCTCGTTCGGGGTGTCAGCTAAGGCAATCCCGTAGCGTTTGGCATTGCGGGTTAATTCTTTAAACGCGAGTAAACGCGGCACGTATTCACGGGTTTCTTTGGGTAACGACAAGCTCCAGAAATCGGTGGGTAAACCTTTGCTGCGGTTGCGGTCGATTTCACGTTGCACCCGGCCTTCGCCGCAATTGTAGGCGGCCAGTGCCAATAACCAGTCACCGTTGAAATCGGCATTGAGCTTTTCCAGATAATTCAACGCCGCGCCGGTTGCCGCAAACGGATCCATCCGGGCATCGTAATCTTTGGCCTGTTGTAAACCGTAGCGTTTGCCGGTGTCGGGGATAAACTGCCACAAACCTGCCGCGCCAGCGTGCGAGAACACATCGGGGTTAAAGGCACTTTCCACGAAAGGTAATAAGGCTAATTCGGTGGGCAGATTACGCCGGTCAACTTCGTGCACGATCATGTGCAGGAACACACTGGCGCGTTCCGATAGCATTCCTAATTGGCGTGGGTTACGTCCGTACTGATTGACGAAACGTTGTACTTGGGCATTATTGGTGTGGTTAGGGAGTTTGAAACCATGAAAAATGCGTTCCCAAGTATCAAAGTCTTGGTCTAACGAGGCTTGCGTTGGGCTATCGCTGCTGGCCGTGCTGCGGTAACTGGCTTTGCGCACTGATGCGGTAGTGGATGCGGTGCGGGTGTCGAGGGATGCTTTTTGGAGCTTTGGAGTATCAGCCGTCGGTTTTTTAACATTACCAGAGCAGCCGGAGCCGCTGAATACAGCCACCAGAGAGGTCGCGACAAGCGCGTAAGTGCTCATTTTTATCATTGTTTTATCCATTCAGCCCATTGTTGTTATGTCGATCCTGATTCGCCGCTATAATTCGCCCGTGGCGGGATCGTTTTTAATGCTCCCGAATATAATACGTGTTTTGCTAATGAACAAGGAAAAACCGCTGAACGTTACCTCTCCATCACTACCTTCCATTGCGGGCGCGTTGGCGTGCCGTCGCTGGTATGCAACGCCCGTGGGTGCGGCAACCTTGGCGCGGCTGCAAACGCATTTGACCCGGATGACGGCGGATGTGTTTGGTTATTACGCTTTGGAAACCGGCGTATTGGCGGGGCAGCACAGTTTTTTGCAGGATTCACGGATTACCAACCGCTTTGTACTCGGCAGTGTTGCGGGTGAAGTGGTCAATTGCCAAGCGCACCCGGATTATTTGCCGATTACTCCCAGCGATGTGGATTTGGTGGTGGCGAGCCATAGCCTCGATTGTTCGCAGCAACCGTATCAGGTGTTGCGGGAAATTGAGCGGGTGTTAGTCCCTGAGGGGCATTGCATTTTGGTGGGGTTTAATCCCTTGAGTTTGCGCGGTATCGGGCAGTGGCGATATGCAGGGCGGCAACAGCATTTGCCGTGCCGGATGTACAGCTCGCGGCGGGTACACGATTGGCTGGGGGTGTTAGGTTTTGAAGTGTTGGAAACGGTAACGGCTGGCTTTTGGCCCGCATTCGGCGGAGATCGAGTGTTTCAGCACACCCGCTGGTTAGAACGTTTGGGTGATCGTTTTCAACCGGGCGTGGGCAGTGTTTACCTGATCCATGCGCAGAAAAAAGTGTCTAACCGCACCCCGTTATTGCCGTCGCGCAAAGTGGCTCCGGTTTTGAGACCGGGGATTATTGTGAATCCGGGAGCAGGGCGCATTTCAGACAAAAGGCGGGATCATGTCGAATAAAGTGGTGGAAATTTTTACCGATGGGGCGTGTCGCGGCAATCCGGGGCCGGGGGGCTGGGGGGCGTTGCTACGCTATAACGGCACGGAACGTGAACTCTACGGCTACCAAGCCGAAGCCACCAATAATCAGATGGAATTGATGGCTGCGATTCAGGGTTTGGAAGCTTTATCCCGCCCGTGCGAGGTGATTTTAACCACCGACTCGCAATACGTCAGACAAGGCATTACCGAATGGATCGCAGGCTGGAAGCGCAAAAACTGGAAAACGGCAGCGGGCAAGCCGGTAAAAAACCAAGATTTGTGGCAGCGTTTAGATCAAGCCGCCGCGCCGCATCAAGTGGATTGGCGTTGGGTCAAAGGCCATAGCGGACACGATGAGAACGAGCGGGTTGACCAACTCGCCAATAAAGCCATTGATGAGAAAAAAGCATGACACGCCAAATTATTCTGGATACGGAAACCACCGGGCTTGACCCCAAAGACGGGCATCGCATTATTGAGGTCGGCTGTGTGGAAATGATTAACCGCCGCCTGACGGGGAATAATTTCCACCACTATTTACAGCCTGACCGTGCGATTGATGCGGAAGCGGAAGCAGTGCATGGAATCAGCAGCGCGTTTCTTGCCGACAAGCCGCGTTTTGAAAATATTGTGGAAGATTTGCTGGCGTATTTGCGTGGAGCAGAATTAATTATCCACAACGCGCCGTTTGACATTGGGTTTTTGAACCATGAGTTGCAACTGGTTGACCCTGCTTACCAACCGATGAGTGCGTATTGCAGCGTTACCGATACCTTGGTCATGGCGCGGCAATTATTCCCCGGTCAACGTGCCAGTTTGGATGCCTTGTGTAAACGCTACGAGATCAATAACGCCCACCGCACCTTGCACGGCGCGTTATTGGATGCGGAGATTTTAGCCGACGTTTACCTTGCAATGACCGGCGGGCAAGTGAGTTTATTGCTGGGTGGCGAAGACGATAGCAACCGCGATGCTGACGGTGGGGCTGGCATCCGTCGGATTACTGCGGATGTCAGCCGCTTGCGGGTAATTGCCGCAGATGACACGGAATTAGCCGCACATGCTGAGCGTGTTGCGGCGATTACTAAATCGGCGGGTAAGTGTTTGTTTGCGGGGTAATAGCTTGGTAAGCCGCATCAAATGATTCGCCTGCATTCATCCGTTGGATCAGCATTAGCACGCCTTGATTGCCTACCGCTGCCAGCCAATTGCGCACAACATGACCTGCTGCGGTGTAGACTGGGCTAACGCCGATACCGTTAAATTGTCTGCTTTGCACTTGCTGCTGGTAGAAACCGACAGCCCCCGTCCATTGCTGCAAGCTGCGAAGTCCCCGAAGCTCTGGGTAACTGGGGTGGGGCATATTGGCAGTTAGCAGGTATTGCCATGCATTTTCTGAATATTCCGGCTCTTGGCTGATGGCGACTGCCAGCCCTTCATTGAACCACTGCGGTAGTTGCTTCCATGCTGCTGGTGTCATGCGTGTGAACAATTCCACATGTGCCCATTCGTGCGCAATGAAATGCCAGTTTAATCCTGTGGGGGATAACAGAATGCGGTCGTCAAGGGCTTCGGCGGTGGAGCCTAGCGTTCCGCCCAGATGGGTGTAACAGTTGACGGTGACACAGGCGTAAACAGGCGGACGGCTACGCACTGAGCCATACGTGATGCCGATAGCGCGTTCCGCTTCCGCCAGGGTTTGAATCAGGCGGGCGCGGGTCATGCCATCCATCGCCGGTTCGACGTGGATGTTGGGGGCAATGGCTTGTAACCCGGCATCGCTGGCATCGGGCAATGCATTGCAGCCACCCAGCAGCAATGCCAGCAACAGCGTCAGAATGGGTAATTGGCGCATGGTTTTCCCCTTGTAGTTATGCCCGGATTTTCAGTGATGTTATCAGCGTATGGAAGGTTTGACTGGTTGTTTTTCCTTATGACAAATGTGCCATAATTCCGTTCATGCCTTCGCTCTGGAAAAATGCAATGACAAGCCCCCAAGTTTTTCTCAGTTACAGCCGCACCAATCTGGACGCGGCGGTTGCTTTACGTTCCGAGCTGGAAAAAGCCGGGTTTACGGTATTCCGCGATGAAGATTCCATCCGCGCTGGTGATAACTGGATGGAACGCTTGCAATCTGCATTGCAAGGTTGTTCTGCCTTCGTGTTGCTGTACGGGCGCGAAGGGGTGCGGCGTTGGGTGGGGGCGGAGGTGCAATATGCTTTGGGGCGCAACCTTTCCCCGCACGATGATGCTTTGCGCTTGCCGATTTTCCCCATTTTGTTGCCGGAAGGCGATTTGCACAGTTTGCCGCCGTTTTTGAGTCTGTTTCAGATTCAACGCTGGCAACCTGAGCAAGCCTTGCCCGTTACGCTGATTCAGGCAATCCGCGATAAGACTGAACTGCTGGATGATAGCAATACTTTTGAGGGCTGCCCGTATTTGGGTTTGAGTGCGTTCCAGCCGGAACACGCCAACCTGTTTTTTGGGCGGCGCGAGGAAACGCTGGACGCGCTCAAACTGCTCGGCACATTGCGCGATGACGTGCGCCCCGACCATATCCGCGTCGATGGGCAATATTGCCGCTGGCTGCAAATCGAGGGCAATAGCGGTTCGGGTAAGTCTTCACTGGTGAATGCCGGGATGTTGCCGCTGATCCAGCAGGGTATCTTGTGGGCGCGGACGGGCTATGAACACTGGCATATCCTCAAGCCGATGATGCCGGGTGAAAAGCCGCTGCAACAATTGGCGGAAGTGTTGGAACATTCGCTATTAGCAGAGCAACACCAGCGCGACATCGGCAAGCGTTATCAAAGCTTGCTGGCGGATGACAAGGCACTGGCGTTGCGCCTGCGTGATTTCAAGCAAGACGGCAAAGCCTTCCTGCTGGTGGTTGACCAGTTTGAGGAACTGTTCACCTTTTCCGACCCGACCGAAAAACTCGCCTTTGATCGCCAGCTTTACGCCGCGCTGCAAGACAAGGATTGCCCGCTGTTTGTGGTTAGCACGGTGCGTATCGACTTTCTGGAGCATTTCGAGCAATTGCCGTGCCTGAAAGAGCTATATCGCCAGCGTTTGTGCGAGCGGTATTTGCTGCCCACTGTGACGCAACGCGGCTTGCAGGAGGCGATTGAGCAACCCGCACGGCTGGCAGGGCTGGATGTGGGTGCGGTGACAACGGTGATGCTCAACGATGCCAAAGGTGAACCGGGGGCGTTGCCGCTGGTGGAAAACGCCTTGCGGGTATTGTGGGAACAGCGCGAAGGCAACCGCCTCAGTGGTGAGTTGTACCTCCGCAAAGGCGGCATTGCCGGGTTGCTGGAAGAGCAGGCGGATGATTTATTGAAACGGCTCGACAGCGATTTGCCCAAAGGCAGAGCCGACGCATTGGAACTGCTGCTGTCACTGACCCGCATTAATGACGAAGGTCGCCACACCCGCCGTCGTTTGCCCTTGGGGGAAGCGCGATTGGCAGCGGGCGGCAAAAAAGCCGACCCGGTGCGCGGGCAAAAAATCATTGACTACCTGAGCGGCAGGCTGGAACCGGATGGCAGCAACCGCAAGGCGAATGGGAGTTTGCGGCTGCTGACCGTGGTGGGGGAAGAAAGAAACCCATCCCCAACCGATAGCGTACTGTCGGTTGATCTCATCCACGAAACCCTGATCCGCGCCAAAGGCAAGGATGAAGCCAGCGGCAAGCTGGTAGGCTACTGGAAAACCCTCTACGACTACATCGACAAGAACCGCGAACGCGGTTTCTACCGTGACCAACTCGCTCGGCAAGCCAAGGAATGGCAGGGCAAATCAGCGTGGGGGCGTTGGTTCAATCTGGCAGGCTGGGGCGAATTACGCGCCTACCGCAAGCTTCGCCCAGAGCGCGGCAGTGTCGATGAACGGTTTCTGCGCCGCAGCCGTCGCATGGCGTGGGTGCAAGGTGGTGCGCTGGCGTTGCTGCTGGGGTTTGTCGGCGAATCCTATTTGTGGACGCTGAACAACGCGCTGCCACCCGGTTATATGCTCACCCAACAGCAATTCCGGCTGGCAAGTTGGGGCTTGTTGCCTGAACCCTTGCCGGAGATGGTCGAGATTCCATTGCCGGAAGGTGAGTTTCAAGTGGGGGACAACGATGCGAACATTGCACCTTGGCTGGAACAACAAGGTGTTTCTAAAGGGCAAGTGAACATGGGGATTCCGCCTGTTATGGCGACGCTGACGGAGGCGTTTGCCTTGGGTAAATACGAAGTGACCTACGCACAGTACGATTATTACGTGTGGTCGCAACAGAGAGCAGATAACCCACCAGCCTATCCCGGTAATCCGCCCAACGAAAATGCACGCGGGCAACGGGCAGTGGTGAATGTATCGTGGGATGATGCTCAGGGTTATTTGCAATGGCTCAGCATCAAAACGGGTGATGCTTACAGTCTGCCAACGGAAGCAGAGTGGGAATATGCTGCCCGTGCCGAGACAATACCGTCCTATTCACCCTATTGGTGGGGTGAGGAAGTTGGGCAGAACAATGCCAATTGTTTGGGCTGTGGTAGCCAATGGGATAATAAATTTGTCGCACCTGTCGGCAGTTTCAAACCCAATTCATTCGGTCTGTATGACACCGCAGGCAATGTGTGGGAATGGACGTGTTCGGAATGGAAAACGGACTTTGATGGCAGCGAAAGCGAATGTGCGAAGCCTGATGCGGCTTCTAACCGTCGTGTGTCGCGGGGCGGTTCGTGGCTCAACGATACGGTGTTCTCGCGCCCGTCCGCCCGCTTCTGGCTCATCGCAGTCCACCGTGACAGCACTGTCGGTTTGCGTGTTTTGCGTGCATCCAGGACTCCTTGAAGAAAATCCTCCCCCAGCCCCTCCTTTTGCAAAGGAGGGGGGTAAGATGTTTTACCTGATTGATTCTACCGAGTGTTTTTCGGCCTCCCCCTTTGAAAAAGGGGGATTGAGGGGGATTTTCTTCACAGCTCATCGGTTTCCTGACACGCTTCACAAAGAAGCAAGTAAGCTGGAGGTGTTAAAATCCATAACCAAAAACCATGCTTGAATACCATCAACATCTGCGTGATCCCGCCCGCGATCTACGCAAGAATCAAACCGAAGCTGAAAAGTTACTGTGGTCAAAACTGCGTCGCAAACAGTTTTGTGGTGTCCAGTTCTACCGCCAAAAACCCATCGCTGGTTTCATCGTCGATTTCTACTGTGCCGCTGCCAATCTCGTGATTGAACTGGACGGCAAGCATCACAGTGAATGTAACCAGCTTGTTTATGACCGGGAAAGAACCCAGCAACTCGAAGCACTTGAGTTGCGTGTCATTCGATTCAGTAATCAGCTTGTCCTGAATAACCTTGAACTTGTCGTTGCAGAAATACAAACCGTCTTACAAAGTCGTAGTGAAGAAGCCCAACATCAATACTTGCATCACCACGTCGAGTGAATTACCATTTTTGTAATTAAGTAATTCAAGGAGTGCCGCTATGCGCAGCACCATCACTTCCCGTGGTCAAACAGTCATCCCCGCCGAAGTCCGGCGTTTCTTCCACCTTTCCGCTGCGGATCGTCTGGAATGGGTGATTGAGAACAATACCATCCGTGTCATTCCGGTACAGGAAAATCCTATTGACGCTTTCCGGGGCAGCAGCAAGCGTAAAGGCTCTACCGCCCAATTGTTGGCAGATCGTGCTTTTGACCGGGAGCGCGAATGAAACGTTACTTGCTGGATACTTCCGCACTTCTGACCTTGCGTGATGATGAAGAGGGGGCAAATACCGTCGCTGACATTCTTCAACAATGCCAATATGGGCAGGCGAAAGTGTTTGCCTGTTTCATGAGCCAGATGGAAATTCTCTATCGTGTTTGGAAGAATGAGGGGGAGCAGGCTGGGCGACTGGCGTATGAGCAGTGCAAATCTCTGCCTATCGAATGGGTTCGTGAGTCGCCGGAATTGCTGGAAAAGGCGGCGGAATTGAAAGCCACCTGTCGGGTTTCACTGGCAGATGCGTGGATTGCCGTCAGTGCGTTGCTGCAAGGCGCGACACTGGTGCATAAAGACCCTGAGTTTGAAACGGTGCAATGCCAACAACTGGCATTGCCGTACAAACCGTTAAAGATTCACGAAGAACATGGGGATTATCGCCTATAAATTCTCCGCTACCTTCCGCGCTGATCCAAAGTCCGTCTTGCCACTCCCCAACTTCGGAATCTCCGCCAGACTGCGAATCGTTGATGGAATCGCCAATGAATTCATCCCGCCTTCTAATAGCTTACGTTTCACCGCCGCTTCGTCATACGCGCCCGCCATCAGTAACACGATCTTTTCGCCCTTCTTATCATCGGGCAAATTGACCGCGACCAATTCCAGTTCCGCATCGCCCAAAATTTGCCGCACTTGCTGTTCAACGGCAGTCAAGCTCACCATTTCCCCGCCGAGTTTGGCAAAGCGTGAATAGCGGTCAACAATGGTCAGGAAGCCGTCTTCATCCACATGCCCCTTGTCGCCAGTTTTGTACCAGCGTTGCCCGTCGAGTTCGGCAATCGCTTGCGCGGTTTTTTCCGGCGCATTCAAATAACCTTTCATGACTTGCGGGCCACCGATCAGGATTAAGCCATCCGCACCCGTCGGCAAAGTTTCCAGCGTATTCGGGTCAACAATGCGGAAACTCGTCCCCGGCAATGGCAAACCCACAGTGCCTTCGCGATTAGCCGCCTGTACTTTCCAATAGCGCGTATCGAGTTGATCCGGCAAATTCACGCTGGCAACGGGTGAGGTTTCGGTTGCGCCATAACCTTCCAGCAATTTCTTGCCGAAACGGTCGAGGAACAGGCGGCGGACTTCCGGCGCAAGCTTTTCCGCCCCTGCCACCACGTAGCGTAAGGATTGGAACATTAGTGGATGCACGCGCGAATTTTTCGCATACAAACGCAAAAACGTCCCCGTCCCAAACAGTAAGGTTGCCTCATAACGCGCCACACCTTTGGCGATATTCACCGCATCGGTCGGGTCGGGGTGGCACACAATCGGAATGCCTTCCGACAACGGCATCAGGGTACTCGCCAGCAAACCAAAAGCGTGGAACGTCGGCAATGTCCCCATGATCACATCGTTATCCAGCGTATTCAACGCATCTGCCACCTGCCGCGCATTTACCGCCAGATTGCGATGGGAAAGCTCAATGCCCTTGGGCGCACCTTCGCTACCGCTGGAAAACAGAATCGCCGCCGTCGTATCCAAATCAATTTTCGGAATGTACAGCCACTGCAACACGCGGGTTGGCAATAACATCACCATCAACAGCGTCGTCAGCAATTGGTGTTTGGGGATTTCCGCTTTCAAATCTTCCAAAAACGTTAACGGGGTGTCGGGCAATATCGCCGGAATATCAATTCCACGTTCTTTCAGCTTATCCAGAAAACGTTTGGAGGTGTAAACCCGTTGCAAGCCCGCCTGCTGCGCCGCGCTATGGATCGATTCGCTGCTGGCGGTAAAATTCAGATTCACAATGGTTTTACCCAGCGTCAGCACCGCCATATTCGCAATCGCCCCACCCGAGCTGGTGGGTAATAGCAAGCCGATATTTTGTTCCGGGCTAAGCTTTTTAATCAGCACCGCAAAGCGAAACACCGCCGTCATAAAACGGTGATGGCTCAACGGTTCGCCGATCACATCCGCCGCCGCCATACGGAAACTCATGCGTTTTGCCGCCCGCAGCCAGTTAACCGGAATCGGGTCGATCAGGTGCGAATACGCTTCCCACGACGCAAACGACAAATCAAACACCTTCTGTTTCAATTCATGCGCAGGAATGGTTTCCGGCAAGGCTTTGCCAAACGACACCACAATGTCACGCTTGAAACCCGACTGGCGATTTTCGCGCAAAAAGCCGCTGGAACGCGAAAAGCGGCTGCCCCACAAACCGTGCAGGTAAAACGGCACAATCACCGCGCCCGTGCCTTTCACCGCTTTCTCATAACCGCGTTTGAATTCGGACAACTGTCCGGTGCGGCTAATCGTGCCTTCGGGGAATAAACACACCACCTCGCCCGCTTTGAGCATTTCCGTGACTTTTTCCAGCGAATCCGCACTTGCCCCGCTGCTGATGGGAATGACACCGAACCAGTTGAGGAAACCTTTTAAATACCAACGTTCGTAATAGCCTTTTTCGATCACGAAATGCAGTTGGCGCGGGCTTGCCATTTGCACCAATGCCCAGTCAATGAAACTGATGTGATTGCCCAGCAATAACACCCCGCCGGATGCAGGCAGGTGTTCAAACCCCAAGACTTTCAAGCGGTAACGCGCATGAAATAGGCGACTAAACACATAGCGCAGCAACGATTGCGGCATTTGGTAAATGGTATACAACGTGCCCATCACGGTGACTAAACTTAACGCCGTCAGTAATACAGGCGTGTCTAGCCCTAACCACAGCAATAATGCGCAGCTACTGGTAAACAGCAACATGATCAGGGTTTGGGTCAGCACATCAATGCGGCTGGCTTTGGTTTGATGCTCCGGGGTGGCGAGGTAAGTCAACAGGGCTTGCAACGGCATAATGAATAAAGCACCCATAGCACCTAACAAGCTCATGATGCCAACGTATACCGTAGTAGAAAGCGGCAGTCCCAAGGCGAGAACACTGCCCATGACACCTAACGCGCCGACAGGAATCAGCCCTGTTTCAATGTGCGTTTGTGGCAGTGCCGCCATCCGCCAACTGATGAAGACAAAAAAGAACACAAAACCCAGCCAAGGCCAGATTTGTTCTTGCAGCATAAGCAAGGTTAGCGTAATGCCCCAGAATACCCCTTTACCTAAGATCGTGAGCCACAAATCAGGGGGGCGACGCACTGTCTGCCAATCGGCTTGTGTGCAGGACGCGCGCTGATAGTTCACCGCACTGAATACGGCAAAAGCTAGGGTGACTAATAAAATAGCCACAGGTTTCCCCGTCCATACTTGGAGGAGGGAACTAATCAGTAAGGCAGCAATAAAAACCATCAACCCGTAAGTGCGTATAGCTTGCAACATGGGGCATCCTCCTCTTTCAAAATGTCGTTGTTATGGGGATGCAAGATAACGTGCAAGTGGCGCATTCTGCAACGTTTGCAGGAGGAATTACCGTTCTTCTGGTTTCGGTTGGGCTGTGTTGAGTAAAATGCTACCATGCTAATAGCCAATAGATTTCTCTAATGAAATCATAAAAATGGCATAAAAATTTACAAAGTATCTGATGAAATAGGGGCTGCTAATGAAAACGATCAACCAATCACAGGCGTTGCAACGCTCATCCTTCGCTATCGGTGTGTGTGCGGCAATGCTGTTTGTGGGCAGTTCGTCCGCGTATGCACTTGATTCTATGACCTTGCCTGCTGGTGTGCCAAAACCGTCATTTGCCGATAGTTTTGTGGTGATTGATGATGCAGGTAATCCTGATGATAACCGTGTAGGTAACTATGGTGGTGTGGGGTATAAGTACCGCGTCAGTCAGACGCAAATTACCGTGGGCGACTGGGTGGCGTTCCTGAATGCTGTTGACCCGGGTAATTCGATGGGGTTTGGACCGATTGGGGCAAGTTGCGGCAATGACTTCTGTTTTGCGGCGTACACCCACAGTGGCGGTACTTGGAGTGTGACACCGTTTAACGAAGATGGTATGGCGATGTCAGCGGCAGAAGCGGCGAAATTACCGATTGATTGGTTGTCTTTGAATATGGTGGCTCGCTACATGAACTGGTTGGCGACCGGGAATATTAACCAAGGGGCTTTTACCTTCAGTGACACGACCTCTGGCAACGCGACCATTACCAGTTTTGATGCGAACTATCCTGGGCCACGTTTGCCGTTGGAAGACGAGTTATATAAGGCTATGTTCTGGGATAAGGCAAAGCAAGCGTATAACGATTATCCCACTAATAACGTACAGGGAGATGGTACGCCAGTATTGGCTGGAATTGATGCCAGTGGTATTCATAACAGTAATGCGGGTGGCGCATTGATTCCGGGTTATGGTGGCACTAAGCACTATGCACAAGTGGGGCAAGAAACTGGCAACCCGTGGGAAGTGCGTGATACGGCGGGCAATCGCCATGAAACCACCTTAGAGCCTAGTGCACCCACCACGACCATTTTACGTGGCGCAGCGGCATTTGGAGCGGTGTCTGCATCAAAGTATGATTTTCGCGATACTTTAGCGGCAGGCAACCGCTATGTGAGTATCGGTTATCGGGTGTGGATGGGGGTTTCCGCACCTTCTGGGGTGTTACATATCAAAAAAGTGGTGGCAAACGGCACAGATACGCAATCATTCAGCTTCAATCTGGATTGTACGGATAATAATTTCGACAAAAATGGCATCCTTGTTAAACACAATGAAACCTATGAATCCGATGCCATGCCTGTGGGAACACAGTGTACAGTGACCGAAGTTACACCAACGGCTCCAACAGGATTTACCTACAGCGCGGCGCAATACGCACCGGGGCAAACGGTGACGATTGAAGAAAATAATCCGAAAATCGTTACCGTTACTAACACGTTGCAGCCAGTCGCCGCACAGAATGTCGATTTGGAAATCACCAAAGTAGCAGATAAGCCGAATGTCGTATCAGGTGATACCGTGCGTTACACCATTACGCTGACTAACAAAGGGCCGGGAGCAGCGACGGGTGTGGAGGTAACGGATCAGTTGCCAGCCGGGGTTACGTATAGTACTCATGCGACACTTAAGGGTGCGTATGACAAGAATACAGGGGGCTGGACTGTCGGGGCGTTAGCAAAAGATGATGTGGTGACGTTGACGATTGATGTGACAGTCGATTAATAAAAATAGTGGCGGCGTTATTAGAGGGGTAATCGCTTTGTTAAAACAATTAGAGTTTGAATTCAGACGCGTAATAAAAATAGGCTTTTTATTGCTATTTTTGGGTTCGGTATTGACGGCAGTCCGCGATGGGAATGCTGCTTCGTATACGCCGCCATCGGGTGTTCCAACACCTTCATATGCCAATAATTTTGTGGTGGTCGATAATCCGGGTAATGCTGATGATTCGACGGGGTATGGTGGGGTGTCTTACTCCTATATGGTGAGCGCGACTCAGATTACGGTGCAAGACTGGGTTGATTTTTTGAATGACATCGGTGTGACAGGGTCTAATGACCTAGGTTTAGGGCCGATGGATCCTAATCATTCAGATTGTGATAACCCTTGGTGTTATTCGCCTTTTGCCTATTCAGGTGGTAGTTGGCAAGTAACGTCGTTTAACCAAAATGGTATGAGCCTCAGCGCATCGGATGCAGCAAAGCTTCCTGTTGATTGGCGATCGCTAAATAACGTTGCACGTTATCTGAACTGGATGGCAACGGGTAGCATTGACTCTGGGGCCTTTACATTTACTAATAATGGCGGGCCAAAAGGTAACTGGCCAATTGCCTCTTTCAATGGTGCTTATCCGGGGCCGCGCTTACCTTTGGAAGATGAGCTTTACAAAGCCATGTACCGAAGAACAGGGACTACCAATACTTACAATAATTATCCGTTAGGAAGTTCTACTCCTCCATTGGCAGTTTCTGATCCAAACAGTGGGATGCATTATAGTTCCAGTAATGGTTCTGTTGGTGGTGCATTAACGGGGGTGTTTGGGCATGGTGAAGGTGGGCTTTATGCTCAAGTCGGTCAGGAAACTGGCAATCCTTGGGGAATTTATGACTTTGGGGGAAACCGGCACGAAACCACCCTGAATCCCGGTGATACAGCAACAACCATTCTGCGTGGTGCATCGGCATTTAGCAATCTGTCTGACTCACATAAGACAGTACGTCAGAGCTTGGATGCTAGTCGGCGTTACTTGAGTATTGGCTACCGTGTATGGATGGGCGTTACCCAGCCATCAGGCAGGGTTAGTGTCACCAAACAGGTGACTGGGGGTACGGATAGTACGAGAAACTTCACCATTACGTTAGATTGTACAGGCACGTTATACGATAAGACGTTCGTACTTCGGCACAATCAAACCTACACTTCAGATTTCATTCCGCAAGGGACTTCCTGTACGGTCAGTGAGGCAGCACCCTCAGGTGCGCCAGCAGGTTACACTTACGGTACACCGGTTTATAGCCCGGCATCCGTTACGGTAGGGAATGCGACAACGGTAGCTGTTACCGTTACGAATCCTTTGCAAGCGGCTTGTTCCATCAATAGTTTCACAGTCACATCTGCTTGTAATAACAATGGAACAGCCGGAACAGCCGCCGATGATTACCGTACCTTTAGCTTGAATTTATCAGGAACAGGCGTTGCCGCGACCTACAACTTATCGGCCAATAACAGTGGGGTACTGACCCCAACTTCTGGTAGTTATGGAGCAGCAACGAATTTTCGGTTACAAAATGGTTCGGCAGGCAATGGTACGGTTTACACCCTGACCGCGACAGACGCGACTAGTAGCAGTTGTACACGCACGGCGACGGTGAGCGATACGGGTAGTTGTTCGCCGACAGGTACGTTACGGGTGCGCAAAACGGTGACGAATCCTCCGGCAGGATTTACCAGCCCTGATTTCAATATAGCGGTAGATTGCTCGAATAACACTTTCGATCAAAACTTTACGTTAGCGCATGGTGCAACACGCGACATTACCGGGATTCCTGCGGGTACGACGTGTAGTGTGACGGAAACTACGCCATTACCAACCGCACCCGCAGGCTACGAATACGGCACACCTGCGATTGCGCCGAGTGGTGCGCAGACGATTGTGGCGAATACGACAACAGAAATAGTGGTAACAAACCCACTTAATTCGGTGAGTTGCCCGACGATTACCGTCACCCCGAATCCGTTACCGAATGGCACGGTGGGTGTGGCTTACAATGCGAGTCCGTCAGCGAATGCCAGTAGCGGAGGGCCATACACTTATACATGGAGCACTGCCGGATTACCCACAGGAATGAACGTTAATGCGGGAACGGGTGTGGTATCTGGCACACCCAGTGCAACCGGAAATGCAACGGTAACAGCTAGTACCACGGTCGCGGGGCAAACGTGTTCAGGGTCAACACCGTTGAGTGTTACCGCCGCGCCGACGGGTTCATTGAGTGTCACGAAAGCGGTAACGGGTAAGCCCGCCAGTTTCACCAGCCCTGATTTTTCGGTGGTGGTGGATTGTTCCGTGGATAGTTTCGACCAGACATTGACGGTTGCTGATGGTGCTACTGCAACCATTAACAGTATTCCGACTGGCACGACGTGTACTGTGACAGAGCCAACCGTGCCAGCCGCACCCGCAGGTTATGATTATGGCACGCCTGTTATTACGCCCAGTGGTGAGCAGACTATTAGTACGGGCACAACCGTTGCGGTGACGGTGACTAATCCATTAACCCTAAAGCAGGGTAGTTTGCAGTTGGGTAAATCGGTAAGTGGGCAGCCCGCTGGATTTACCAGCCCTGATTACACCTTGCACGTAGACTGTTCAGATAACAGCTTTGATCAGGATGTGCTAATTAAAGCGGCTGAAAACAAAACCATCAGCAATATTCCCCACGGTACAACCTGTACTGTGACAGAACCAACGCAGCCAGCACCGCCAGCAGGTTACAGCTATGGCACGGCGGTGATTACTCCTGCTTCGGTCACGATTGTTGGTGATAGTTCGGTGTCGGTCAGTGTGTTGAATCCATTGGAAGGGAATTGCACGATCAATGCGCCGACGGTAACAACACAATGCTACAGCAACGGTACGAGCAGTACGGCGGATGATACGTTTGGTTTCCGCATCAACACCTCCGGCACGTTTGTTGCCCCCACCTACGATATTCAGGCGGGTACATTGGCGGTGCAAGACGTGCCTTATGGGGTGGAAGCGGGTACTTACGGTAACTTTCTAATCAGTGGTGGTGCGGTGAATGCCACGCTGACGGATAGTAATAAAGCCGCCTGTCAGTTGAATAATGTCGCATTGACGCCACCCGCACCGTGTTCCGCACCACCGCCAACGTGTGCAACTGTGACCAATAAAGCCAAGGTATCTGCCTTAACCGGTACAGATCAAAATCCGGGCAATGATGAAGACGGTGTATCTTTGGGTGCGAACTGCGCGACCCCGCCTCAAATCGACTTGGAATTGGTCAAAACCGCCAGTGTGAATACTATCAAGCGTGGTGACACCTTGGTTTACACCCTGACTTTGACGAATAAAGGCCCGGATGATGCCAATGATGTACAGGTGAAAGATCTGCTGCCAGCGGGATTAAGTTACGTGAGCAGCCAAGCCGAACGCGGCAGTTACGACGCAACCAGCGGTATCTGGCTGGTTGGCAAAGTTGCCAATGGCGTTCCGGTTAAATTAAAAATCACGGTGAGGGCTGACTAATGAAAACACCTTGGATGAAAGCGTGCGCCCTTGCCGGGTTATGCTGGTTAACGTGGGCAAGCCCTGCTATTGCTGCTGCGCCCTGGGTAACGGGTTATTTGCCCGGTTATACCCAAGACGGAGCGGGTAATGCCGCTTACATGGATGATGCCGATTGGGAAATGCTCACTCACGTGGTGCACTTTGCTTCGGAAATTAACCCCAGTACAGGAACATTAACGGATACAGGTAACAGCATCGGCGCGACCAAACGTCAAAAAGCGATAGCGTTGGCGCACAGTAAAAACCGTCCGATATTGTTCAGCGTGGTGGCGTGGGAAAATATCCACAAGCCCGTATTAGCAGATCCGCTCAAGCGTCAAGCTTTGATTGATAGTCTTTTGGCGCGTTTGGATGAGGGTTACGACGGTTTGGATATTGACCTTGAGCCGATTGTCTCGTGGGGGCAAACCGCTAATGCGGATTACGAGCTGTTTATCAATGCGTTGCACACGGCTATGCAGCAAAAGACCTCGGCATTGTTGCAGCGTCCACCGTTATTGGCAGTCGCTGCGGATTACCGCGCCAAGACCGTGCTATCGCATTTACACACCAAAATTGATCAGATCAATATCATGTTTTACAACATGGCAACCCATAACGAAGCCATTACTTGGCATGACGCGGCCTTGTATGACGGCGGTAAAACTTACCCCAGTACCGGCGGTAAAGTGTCATCGGTGGACGGTTACATCAAGCAATTGCTGGATGCGGGCGTGCCCCGCGATAAATTGGGCTTAGGGATGAGTTTTGAAATCCGCATCTGGAAAGGCGGTAGTGGCACAGCTACCGGGGGCGCAACCGCACCGTTTCAAACATGGACGAGCGTACCGCAGGAATGGACAACCGGAACTCCGCTGGAAAGTTATGCGCAATTGATGGATAACCGCTATCAGCAAAGCCAATACCGTTGGGATGATGTGGCGAAAATGGGCTACCTCAGCATTGATGCGGAAAATGATGCGGATGATCAATTCGTATCGTTTAATGATCCACGTGCTGTGGCAGAGAAAATCCAATACGTGAAAAAAATGCAGCTTGGTGGCGCAATGATCTGGCATTTACAACTGGATTACCGCGCCGCAAAAACCGGCAGCAAACGCCGTGAAATCATGCACAGCATTCGTAATGCTTTAGCCACAGGAGCAACCCCTCAATGAAACAATACCGTCAAGGCATCATTGGATGCATGGGTGTGCTGCTCTTATGCGGGGCTGGTTTCGCGCACGCTGCCGCCGACGTGGAAGTTACCAAAAACGTGGATAAAACCCGCGTAGTTAGCAATGACACCGTGGAATACACCATTGTCGCCGCCAACAAAGGTGATGCGGTGGCAACAGCAGTCAGCATTACCGACTTGCTGCCGACGGGTCTGAGCTACATCAGTGACGATGAACCAGCAGGCCAATACACCCATGCCACGGGTGTTTGGGTGGTGGGCGATTTAGCGGCAGGCCAACAAAAAAGCCTGAAAATTATCGCTGTTATAAATTAACAAACCGTTCTTCGGGAATTAATACAGCCCTATCATGACCTGTGGTAGGGTTAAGCCGATTAAAGCATTGTCGGCGTTGAGCGCGTTGGCGTGGTGCAATAACTAAAAAATAAGAGATCCACCATAATGAAAAAAATGACAGGTATGAAACCTCTATTGCTGACCTTTTGTGCGGTCGGTGTCTTGTCCGCGATGAATCAAACGTGGGCAGCAGACGTTGTTACCAACTGCGCTCAAGTGAGCAAAGCTAATGAACAAGACGTTAACTCTACGCCGAGTAATAAAACCGAGGCAGAGTTATTGGCGGGGTTTAACGCCATTCCTAAAACACTGGAAAATGACGAATCCTGCGCTCCGGTGACGATTGAGGCGACTCCTACTTACAGCATCGGCAACCGCGTGTGGATTGACACAGACAATAGTGGTGATGCCACCACTGGCGAGGTTGGTGCGGGTGCTGGCGTTAAACTTATTCTGAAAAACGGTGCAGGTACGCAAGTAGGCAGCCCGACTGAAACCGATGCGGATGGTCGTTACCTGTTTAGTGGTTTGGCAGCAGGTAATTACCAAGTATGTATCCTTGCAGAAAACTTCGCGGCTGGTGGTAAACTGGAGGGCTATTTACCCAGCGATGGCGCGAAGCAGACTGCTGATCCAAACAACATCGTGGATGGTCTTGATAACGGCGAAGATAATGTCGGTGGTATTATTTGCGCTAGTGCGATAGCGTTGGGTGATAATGAGCCAGAGGATGAGCTTGGCTTTACTGGTATAACTGACGGTGATGATGGTCAGGGTACACCGGATAATCGCTCGAATTTGACTGTAGATTTTGGTGTTACACTTCCCCCACCGCCGACCGTCAGTGTTGGTGACACCATCTGGGAAGACGTTGATGGCGACGGTAAACAAGGCGGCGCAACCGATAAGCCACTGGCAGACGTAACTGTTACCCTCAAAAAAGCTGATGGTACTATCGCCAAAGACATCAACGACGCAGCCGTTCTCCCACAAAAAACCGACGTTAACGGCAACTATCAGTTCGTCAACCTGCCTGAAGGTGACTACCTGATCGAAGTCACCAAGCCTGCTGGTTATGACTTCACCAAAGCCAACGAAGGTGCTGACGGTAAAATTGACAGCAACTGTGCCGTCACTGATGGCAAAACCGCAGCGTTCGCGCTGGGTGTTGGTGCTGAAATCAACGACGGCGATGACAACGCCAACAACGACCCAACCCAAGACTGCGGTTTAGTTAAACTGCCTACACCGACCGTCAGTGTTGGTGACACCATCTGGGAAGATGTTGATGGCGACGGTAAACAAGGCGGCGCAACCGATAAGCCACTGGCAGACGTAACTGTTACTCTCAAAAAAGCTGATGGCAGCACTGCGAAAGACATCAACGACGCAGACGTTCTCCCACAAAAAACTGACGTTAACGGCAACTACCAGTTCGTCAACCTGCCTGAAGGTGACTACCTCATCGAAGTCACCAAACCCGCAGGCCACGACTTCACCAAGGTGAACGAAGGTACTGACACCAAAATTGACAGCAATTGCGCGGTCACCGATGGCAAAACCGCACCGTTCGCGCTGGGTGTTGGTGAGGAAATCAACGACGGTGACGACAACGCCAACAACGACCCAACCCAAGACTGCGGTTTAGTTAAACTGCCCACACCGACCGTCAGTGTTGGTGACACCATCTGGGAAGACGTTGATGGCGACGGTAAACAAGGCGGCGCAACCGATAAGCCACTGGCAGACGTAACTGTTACCCTCAAAAAAGCTGATGGTACTATCGCCAAAGACATCAACGACGCAGCCGTTCTCCCACAAAAAACCGACGTTAACGGCAACTATCAGTTCGTCAACCTGCCTGAAGGTGACTACCTGATCGAAGTCACCAAGCCTGCTGGTTATGACTTCACCAAAGCCAACGAAGGTGCTGACGGTAAAATTGACAGCAACTGTGCCGTCACTGATGGCAAAACCGCAGCGTTCGCGCTGGGTGTTGGTGCTGAAATCAACGACGGCGATGACAACGCCAACAACGACCCAACCCAAGACTGCGGTTTAGTTAAACTGCCTACACCGACCGTCAGTGTTGGTGACACCATCTGGGAAGATGTTGATGGCGACGGTAAACAAGGCGGCGCAACCGATAAGCCACTGGCAGACGTAACTGTTACTCTCAAAAAAGCTGATGGCAGCACTGCGAAAGACATCAACGACGCAGACGTTCTCCCACAAAAAACTGACGTTAACGGCAACTACCAGTTCGTCAACCTGCCTGAAGGTGACTACCTCATCGAAGTCACCAAACCCGCAGGCTACGACTTCACCAAGGTGAACGAAGGTACTGACACCAAAATTGACAGCAATTGTGCTGTTACTGATGGCAAGATCAGCGGCATCGCCCTCACTGTTGGTGCTGAAATCAACGATGGTGACGATAACGCCAACAACGACCCGACCCAGGACTGCGGTTTGGTTAAACAAGTCGTGCCTCCAACACCTGTCAGTGTCGGCAACTACATTTGGGAAGATACCGATAAAGATGGTATTCAAGATGCTGGTGAAAAGGGCATTGCGGGTGTTATCGTCACCTTAACCGATAAGAACGGCAACCCCGTTAAAGACCTGAACGACGTAACGGTGGTTGCACAACCTACCGATGTTGACGGTTTCTACCAATTCGACAACCTTCCTGCTGGCGAATACCAGATTGTTGTCAGCAAACCCACGGGTTATGACTTCACCAAGCCTATGGACGGTACTGATACCAAAGTTGACAGCAACTGTGCCGTCGCTGATGGCAAAATCAGCGGCATCATCCTTGCTGCCGGTGCTGAAATTGACGATGGCGACACGAACGCCGACAACGATCCGACCCAAGACTGCGGTTTGGCTCCAACAGTCGCACCTACTTACAGCATCGGCAACCGCGTCTGGATCGACACCAACAACAGCGGCGATGCAAATACGGGTGAAGTCGGCGTAGCTCTCGGCATCAAACTCATCCTGAAAGATGACGGCGGCACAATAGTCGATGAAACTGAAACCGATGCATCTGGTCGTTATCTCTTCAGCGGTTTGGACGCAGGCAGTTACCAAGTGTGCCTCTTGGCAGAAAACTTCGCGGCTGCTGGCAAGTTGGCAGGTTACTTACCCAGTACCGGTGCGAACCAAAAAGAAAATCCTGACATCGGTGGTGACGATAATCGTGGCATCGACGGTGATGACAACGGTGATGATGATGTAACGGGCGATATTTGCGCTAATCTGACCGAACTGAATGATCAGGAACCGCTAAAAGAATTTGGCTTTACTGATAACAATGATGGTGATGACGGCAAATCTACGCCCGATAATAGCTCCAACCTCTCGATTGACTTCGGGGTTGTGCCACCACCGAAGAAAACCGTTAACATCGGTGATTACATCTGGATTGACACCGATAAAGACGGGCTGCAAGACCCTGAAGAGTTACCGTTGAAAGGCGCGGAAGTTACGCTGCTGAATAAAGACGGTTCGCCTGTGGTGATCGACGGTGATATGGCTGTTCCGTCACAAACCACAGATGAGGATGGCAAGTATTTGTTCACTGGTTTGCCAGAAGGCGAATACATCATTAAGGTACAAGCCGAAGGTTACACCCTGACAAAATCCGGCGGTGATGTCGATGCGAATGCCTCGAATACCGACAGCAATTGTGAGGCGGATTTAGGCGGTACTGCACCGTTCAGCCTGATGGCGGGACAGGAACCGGAAGTTGACGGCGATGGTGCTAACGGCAATTTGACGATTGACTGCGGCATGTACCCAACCCCGACTCCGGTAGTCAAACACAGTCTCGGCAACAAAGTCTGGATTGACGACGGTAACGGCACAGCAGCCAACGCCAACAACGGTCAAATGGATGCTGGTGAAAAACCCGTAGTCGACGGCGTGCGTATGGAATTGTGGAATACCGCTGAGCCACCGCAAAACATTGCTAGTCTCACTACCGTCAATGGCTTCTATGTATTCGACAATTTGGAAGCAGGGGATTACCGCGTATGTATTGCTTCTGGTAACTTCGCGGCTACTGGTTTGCTGGCAAATTATACCGCTAGTACCGGTGGTAACGAGCTTGATCCGAACGAGGATGTGGATAAAAACGACAATGGTGACGACGACCTGCAATACGGCATTTGTAACACCAAAGTAATTACCTTGGGCGCAGGTGAGCCAACTGCTGAAGCCGATACTGCCAGCGGTAATCCGGGTGATGATGGTAAGGGTACAGCCGATAACCGTTCTAATCTCACGCTGGACTTTGGTGTTCTGCCGCCACCTGCTGCACCGGAAACGGTCGGTGTAGGTGACAAAATGTGGGTTGACCTTGACGGTAACGGTAAGCAAGATCCGGGCGATCCGGGTTTGGGTGGCGTGACTGTTAAGTTACTGGATAAAGACGGTAAGCTGGTAGCCACGCAGGTGACAAAACCGGATGGTAGCTACTTCTTTGATAAATTGACGGAAGGCGATTACCGCATCGTAGCTATCCCGCCGAGCTTGTATAATATCGTTACTAAAAATGCGGGTGACGTTGACGACAAGCCATTTAATGACGACAGCAACTGCGCGGCGGACGGCTCGACAGCTTTGTTTACCCTCAAAGCAGGTGCGGAACCAACCGATGATGGCGATACTGACGCGAATACCAACCGCAGTGTTGACTGTGGCTTTGTACCACACGTCCAAATCCCAACCGTCAGCGAGTGGGGCTTGGCGATCATGAGTATGTTGCTGGCAACTGTGGCGTTCTTCCGCCGTCGTCGGGAAGATTAACCGCGTCCACGTCCCCTGAGCGTAGTCGAAGGGAACACAACCAAACAAAAGGCCAGCCACGTGCTGGCCTTTTTTTGTGGATGATGCATAGCAAAAAAGTGTAGTATGTAGCCCTTTTCCAACGGCAGTTTTGGGGATTTATGGCAGGCAAAACGCTCTACGATAAGGTCTGGGATGCGCATGTGGTGCGGCAAGAAGCCGACGGCACGGCTCTACTCTACATCGACCGGCACTTGGTTCACGAAGTCACCTCACCGCAAGCCTTTGAAGGGCTGCGTCTGGCTAACCGCCAACCTTGGCGCGTCAATTCAATGGTGGCAGTCCCCGATCATAATGTGCCGACCATCGGGCTGGAACACGGTATTACTGACCCGGTAGCGCGTCTGCAAGTCGAAACATTGGATGCGAATTGCCGCACGTTTGGCATTACCGAATTCAACATTGGCGACATCCGCCAAGGCATCGTGCACGTCATCGGCCCTGAGCAGGGTGCTACCTTGCCCGGTATGACCGTGGTTTGCGGCGATTCCCATACATCTACGCACGGCGCATTCGGCGCACTGGCGCACGGTATCGGCACATCCGAAGTCGAACACGTCATGGCAACCCAATGCCTCATCCAGAAAAAGATGAAAAACATGCTAATCAGCGTGGATGGCAAAGTCGGTGCAGGCGTGACCGCCAAAGACATCGTGCTGGCGATCATTGGTGAAATCGGCACAGCGGGCGGCACAGGTTACGCCATCGAATTCGGCGGCGAAGCGATTCATGATTTGTCGATGGAAGGGCGCATGACCGTGTGCAATATGGCTATCGAAGGCGGCGCACGCGCAGGCATGATCGCGGTCGATGACACCACCATCAATTACGTCAAAGGCCGTCCGTACTCGCCACAAGCTGAAGATTGGGAAGCAGCGGTAGCTGCATGGCAAGACCTGCATTCCGATGCTGACGCGGTGTTTGACCGGGTGATTCGCCTGGATGCTGCGAGTATTCAACCGCAAGTAACATGGGGAACATCCCCCGAAATGGTGTTGCCTGTCGATGGCAAAACGCCAGATCCCGCGAACGAAGCCGATCCCGTCAAAGCCAGTGGCATCCGTGCCGCGCTCAAATACATGGGCTTAGAAGCGAATATGCCGATTACCGACGTGCAAATCGACAAAGTATTCATCGGTTCATGCACCAATTCGCGCATCGAAGATTTACGTGCTGCGGCGGAAATCGCCAAAGGCCGCAAAGTCGCCGCGAATGTAAAACTGGCAATGGTCGTTCCCGGCTCTGGCTTGGTCAAACAACAAGCCGAAAGCGAAGGCTTGGACAAAATCTTCATCGAAGCCGGTTTTGAATGGCGTGCGCCGGGTTGTTCCATGTGTTTGGCGATGAATGCCGACCGCCTCGAACCGGGCGAACGTTGCGCCTCCACCTCCAACCGCAATTTTGAAGGGCGGCAAGGGCAGGGCGGACGCACCCATCTGGTCAGCCCCGCAATGGCAGCGGCGGCAGCGGTCACCGGACATTTCGCGGATGTGAGGACGCTCTAATGGAAAAATTTACTGTACACACCGGCTTGGTTATCCCGCTGGATCGTTCTAACGTCGATACCGATGCGATTATCCCCAAGCAATATTTGAAATCCATCCAGCGCACCGGTTTTGGCCCCACGCTGTTTGACGACTGGCGTTACCTTGAACCGGGCGAACCGGGCATGGATCACAGCAAACGCACCCCGAATCCCGATTTCGTGCTGAATGCGCCGCGTTTTGCGGGAGCTTCTGTATTGCTGGCGCGTGAAAATTTCGGCTGCGGATCGTCACGAGAACACGCGGTGTGGGCGTTGACGGATTACGGTATTCGGGCAGTGATTGCGCCGAGTTATGCGGATATTTTCTTCAACAACAGCTTTAAGAATGGCTTGCTGCCGTTGACCTTGCCTGCTGAAGTGATTGATCAGTTGTTCGTTGAGGCGCAAGCCACCGAAGGCTATCAGCTCACTGTGAATCTGGAAGAGCAGCAAGTGGTCACGCCGAGTGGCGCAGCGTTCGCGTTCAGCATTGACGACTTCCGCAAGTATTGTTTGCTGAACGGTTTGGATGATATTGGGCTGACGTTGCAACATGCTGATGACATTCGGGCGTATGAAGCAAAGCGTAAGCAAACAGCACCTTGGTTATTTTAAGATTTTGATTTATTTGGGTTAGGTTGTTATGACACACAAAATTTTAGTATTGCCCGGTGACGGCATTGGCCCGGAAATCGTGGCAGAAGCGGTTAAAGTCCTCAACGTTTTTACCGCTGAAGGCAATCTGTCGGTAGAGATGGAATACGCCAATATCGGCGGTATCGCTTACGACAAAGAAGGGCAACCGTACCCTGATTCCACCCGTGCGTTGGCACAAAAAGCCGATGCGATTTTGCTCGGTGCAGTCGGTGGCCCTCAATACGACGCGCTGGATCGTCCATTGCGCCCCGAACGTGGTTTACTGGCTATCCGCGCTGATCTCGGTTTGTTTGCCAACCTGCGTCCCGCGATTCTGTACGAAGAATTGGCATCCGCTTCCACCCTGAAACCGGAAGTGGTGGCAGGTTTGGACATTATGATCGTGCGTGAACTGACCGGCGGCATCTACTTCGGTCAACCGCGTGGCATCCGCGTGCTGGAAAATGGTGAACGCCAAGGCTTCAACTCCGCGACGTACACCGAATCCGAAATCGAGCGCATTGCCCGCGTCGGCTTTGAAACCGCGATGAAGCGCAACAAACGCCTGTGTTCCGTCGACAAAGCCAACGTGCTGGAAGTGTGCGAACTGTGGCGCGAAATCGTCGAGAAAGTCGGCAAGGAATATCCCGAAGTCGAACTCAGCCACATGTACGTCGATAACGCCGCGATGCAATTGGTACGTGCGCCCAAGCAATTCGACGTGATTGTGACCAGCAACCTGTTCGGTGACGTGCTGTCTGACGCGGCGGCAATGCTGACCGGCTCTATCGGCATGTTGCCTTCTGCTTCCCTGAATTCTTCTGCGTGCGGCTTGTACGAACCGATCCACGGTTCAGCACCTGACATCGCAGGCAAAGGCATTGCCAACCCGTTGGCAACCATTCTGTCCGTGGCAATGTTGCTGCGTTACAGCCTCAATCGTCCAGAACTGGCTGAGCGCATCGAAGCGGCAGTGAAAACAGTGCTGGCATCAGGCGTGCGCACCGGCGACATTTATACCGAGGGCGACCGCAAGGTGGGTACTGCGGAAATGGGCGACGCGGTTGTTGCAGCTTTACAAGGGTAATCATGGCTAAGACTTATAACATCGCCGTTGTCGGCGCAGGCTCGCTGGTCGGTGAAGCTATTCTCGACTTGTTGGGAAAGCGCAAGTTTCCGTATGCCAAGGTTTACGCGCTGGAATACGAAACCGACGGTGAGCATGATGTCGATTTTGGCAATAGTGGCTTAGATGTTGAAGAGCTGAAAGGCTTTGATTTTTCACAGGTTGAGTTGGTTTTCTTCGCAACCTCTGAAGCATTAGCCTTGCAATACGTGCCGCAAGCGGTAGCGGCAGGTTGCGTGGTGATTGATGACAGTACCGCGTTTCGTTATGACGCGGATGTGCCGTTGGTTGTGCCGGAAGTTAACCCGCAAGCGATTGCTGGTTACACCCAGCGGCGCATCATTGCCAACCCCGGTAGTGGTGTGACCCAATTGCTGATTGCGTTAAAGCCATTGCATGATGCGGCGACGGTTACGCGCCTAAATATTGCCACTTATCAGGCCGTTTCCGGCGTTGGTCGGGAAGGTGTTGATGAGTTGGCACGACAAACGGCTCAATTGCTAAATGCGAGACCTGTAGAGTCTGTCGTTTATCCCAAACAGATTGCTTTTAACTTGTTGCCACAAATCGGGGAGTTCCTCGATAACGGTTACACGCAAGAAGAAATGAAAATGGTTTGGGAAGTGCGCAAGATACTCGATACACCGGATATGCCCGTTAATCCGACCACTGTGCGTGTGCCGGTGTTTTTCGGGCATTCTGAGGTAGTGAATGTCGAATTAGCACAGCCATTAACCACGGCACAAGCAACAGCGATGCTTCGCCAAAGCAGTGCAATAACGGTAATGGATGGCGTGAAATTCGGCGATGTGCCCACCCCTGTGACTGAGGCGGTACATAGCGATTCAATTTATGTTGGACGTATTCGCGCTGATATTTCGCATCCGACGGGTCTAAACTTTTGGGTGGTTGCCGATAATGTGCGCCGTAGTGCTGCATTAAATGCTGTGCAAATTGCTGAAATTTTAGTCCTTAATTACTGGCAAGATGCTGGTTAAGCGGGAATTAATTCGTTGTTAACGACAATACGCCCCAGATATGAAGTACTTTTGTGCAATGTCCGGGGCTGAGCTGGGTGCAAGATTGCGTGCCATAACGTACTGATATATAGTTCCATCTTCAACAAAGAATAAACAGAATCGCTGTTCATCCAGAATAACAAGGGCTTATAAGACATGATCAGACAGGGTGAAACGGGGATACCACTATCGTACCGATACAAGGGGAATTGCAGTGAATAAACAGGCATTGAGCTTAGCTGTATTTATCGCTGGAGCTTATCCTGCGGCCTCCCACGCTTTAGGTTTGGGGGACATTGAGTCCAGTTCTCACCTGAATCAGCCACTCCGCGCTAAGATTGAATTATTGGCCGCTGCTCCCGCTGATGCTAGTAAAATCCAAGTGCGTCTCGCTTCGCCCGATGTATTCAATCGAGTCGGTGTCGCGCGTCCTGATTTTTTAGCTAATCTGAGCTTTACCCCGACTGTTCAAGGCGGTAAACCGGTTATTTTGGTGACTTCTGATTCACCAATGCAGGAACCGTTCGTCAATTTCTTACTGGAAGTCAGTTGGCCTCAGGGGCAGTTGCTTAAAGAATATACCGTGATGTTGGATCCGCCTGTCATGTTGCAACCGGGTAATACGGTTGCTGGCGGGGAAGCCAGTGTGCGTGCCGAGCCTAAAGCGGCGGGCACAGTACGTCGTCAGCAGCAGTCACAACCAGCGGCAGCCACCGCAGCAGCACCTGCACAGCCACGCCAGGCTGCTCTGGCTAATCCGGGCAATCGTACTTATCGGGTCAAGCCCGGTGATACCTTGTTCCGCGTTGCTTCGCGCTTGCAGCAACCGGGTGTGAGCAACGAACAGATGATGGTGGCGTTGTTCCGCGCTAATCCTGGTGCGTTCATTAACCGTAACATCAATAATTTGCGCTCTGGCGTGGCTTTGAAAGCACCGTCTTCTGCTGATGTGGGTAAAACCTCGCGGGCAGAGGCGCGTCGTCAGATTCGCCAACAAAATGCCGAATGGCGTGAGTTCCGTCAAACGTTGGCAAAATCCACGGTTCCTCAAAACGCTACTAACGTTGCTGACAATGGCAAGCCGTCTAAAACCAATCAGCAGCCGAATAAAGCCGCAGAGCCAGCACAAGCCAATAACAAGTCTGATCAGGCACGTTTAGAGGTATTGGGCGCGAAAGACGGCAAGGGTGCGCCTAGCGATGCCGCCGTCGCTGCGGGTAACGCTAAGCTCAGCGAAATGGAGCAACAGCTCTCGTTAGCGCGTGAGTCTTTATCAACTCGCCAAAAAGAAAATGAAGAACTTAAATCACGGGTAGGTGATTTAGAGTCAATGTTGAACAAGAAAAATCGTTTGATTGACTTGCGCAACGAACAGTTAGCCAGTTTGCAAAAACAATTGTCAGATAACGGCATTAAAACCAATCCGTTAGCGGATGCTGGTGCGCCTAGCGACAACAACAATGCAGCAGTTTCGCCGACTACGCCAGCACCTGCGCCGAATGAAGCCGATCAAGGTAAGGATTTGCAAGCACACCTTGCGAACGTTGCCGGTAAAGATGGCGACGCAGTATTGCGCGGTGAGCAACCTGCGGCAAACGTTACACCGCCACCAGCAGACCCGCAGCAACCGGCAACACCACCAGCGGTAGTAACGCCACCAGCGGATGCCGCACCGCAACCTAATGATGCAGCGAATGTACAACCGCCGGTAACAACACCAGCACCGTTGACTCCGCCGCCATTAACGCCGCCAGCAGCTTCTATTACACCACCAGACGTCATTCCGGTTGAGCCGCCGCCGATGAATGCTGAGGTTACACCACCTCCGGCATTTGCTGATCAGCAAGACGATGAAGGTTTGATGGGGCTGTTAACGTCACCACTGGCACTGCAATTGGGCGCGGGTGCATTGGCCTTGTTGCTGTTGCTGTGGTTGTTGGGACGGCGACGTAAAGCTAACACGACCGATGACGGCAGCACGGGTGGTAAACGTAATAAGAAAACCACCTTGAAAGCGGGTATGGATCCGCCAGTCGATCATGTGTTGGACGATGATTTCAGCCTGATGGGCAATACGAATAACGCATCAAATGCGGATTTGTCCGGTAATCGTTTCGCGGCAAACACGGATTCTGATGTGTTTGGCATGGATGAAGGCAGCCCTTGGGGTGATGCGCTTACCCCGGCGAAAACCGATACACAAAGCGTTTACGCTAGTAATCATGAGGCACAACCTGCTGAGTCGCATGAAGAAGATGACTTGCTGACCGAGGCCAATGTTTATATTGCTTATGGCCTGTATCAGCAAGCTGAAAGCGAGTTGAAAAAAGGCATTGAACGCAATCCTGAGCGTTTGGAATACCGCCATAAGTTGTTGGAATGCTATTTCGTGGCGAATAACCGCGAGGCATTTGATCGTCAAGCCGAGCAGTTTGTGGCTTTGGAAGGGCGTAACAAAGATACCTTGTGGAAAGGCATTGTCGAATGGGGTCGTAAAATTAGCCCGGATAATGTGCTGTATCAAAACGCCAGCCATTTCAGTGGTGGTGCAGCCGCTGTGGGAGCCGTGGGTGCGGCAGCCGCAGCAGCGGTGGCTTCAGCAGCTTTTGCGGAAACGAATAGCCACAATTCCATCGCCGATAATTTAAACCTTGACGACGATTTGTTATTGGATGATCGTCACGCGCTTGAGGTTAAGTCTACGCTTGCACCGCAAGCTGTGGTTGAGCCAGAACCTTTGTCAATGATGGAGCCGGATGACTTAGGTGATCTGGATCTGGGTGAGCTGGACTTTGATGACATTGATCTTGATAAATTGCTGCAAGGTGATGAGCGTCCTGCTGCACCGCAAGCGGTTGCGGTCATGCCAACAGCGGCGGAAGTGGCAGCGTTACAGCCTGATCATGATGATTTAAGCCTGCCTGATTTGGATTTGGACTTCGATCAGCCGTTCGATATGGATATGGGTAATGTTGCGCCAAGCGTGTCGGAACAGCCGAATACTCCAGTTGATAACGACAATTTGTTGGATTTCCTCACCGATGGTTTGGATGAGCCGACTGCGCCTGTGGCTAACGTCGTTAATACGCCAGCAGCACAGCCTGCGCTTGCGGCATCGGCAACTAATCTGAACTTGCATCTGGATAATTCCAGCCTGAACCGTATTTTGCCAAAAGATACGTTCTACGCACCAGCGGCTGCCGATGCTGCGGGGGCGGATGAAGATTGGTTGGGTGATATTGACGATGCGTTGTCATTCCTTGATTTCCCGGATGATGAAATCGACTTGCACGAGGCGCATATCAGTACCAAACTGGATTTGGCACGTGCCTATCTGGATATGGGCGATATTGAAGGTGCGCGTAGTACGCTGGAAGAAGTCATGGTCGAAGGCAATGACGATCAACGTCGCGAGGCGGAAGTACTGTTGCATCAGACGGGTTGAGGATTTATCGCTTTCCCGTTATAAAGGCCGGTCTATCCGGCCTTTTTTATGTATTAAACGAACCCATACCCATGAAATTTGCAGCGTGTATTGAATACGATGGAACTCCGTTTTACGGTTGGCAGCGTTTGAGCCACGGCTCAACGGTACAGGCACACGTGGAACAAGCCTTGTCGCAGGTAGCGGCGGAACCGATTAGCGTGGTGTGTGCAGGGCGTACCGATAGCGGTGTGCACGGTGTGGGGCAAGTGATTCATTTTGAAACCACGGCCTCGCGCCCTGAGCGTGGTTGGTTGTTTGGAACGAATGCGCACTTGCCGGATGCGATTGCGATGCGTTGGATTCAGCCGGTAAGCGACGATTTTCACGCGCGGTTTTCAGCACGTTTCCGGCGGTATCGTTACATTATTTTGAATCGGGCGGCTCGCCCTGCGATTTTGCAAGGCCGAGTGTATTGGCAATACGCGCCGCTGGATGCTGACGCGATGCATCAGGCAGCGCAGGCATTAATCGGTGAATACGATTTTTCGAGTTTTCGTGCGGCTGGGTGTCAGGCACGTCATGCGGTGCGTGAAATCATGGAAGTACGGGTGTCGCGTGAGCAGGATTTTATCCACGTGGATATTGTTGCGAATGCTTTTTTGCACCACATGGTGAGAAATATTGTGGGTTCCTTGTTGAAAGTAGGGGCGGCAGAGCGTCCGGTAACGTGGATTGCAACGTTGTTGGCGCAACGTGATCGTACTCTCGCTGGTATGACCGCGCCCGCTGCGGGTTTGTATTTTGTTTATGTGGATTATCCTGAGCATTTTGGGTTGCCAACTACGTACACATTACCTGCGTATCAAAGCTAACACTTGTCATATTTCGTCTATACTCCAAGGCAAGTGTTATTTGGGTGTGACAAGGAGTGTCATTACATGAAACGTAGTGAGGTAGTTGATGCGCACATCAGTGGCGTAATCAGTGGTAATCAACCGGGTGTAACCCGACCGTCGTATTTTTCACGGGCAGTGCCAGTTTATGCGGTAGCAGGAATGCGTCTGTTGGCAATGGCTTTTGATTGGATGTTGCTGGGAGTGTTAAGTTTATTAATGCTGCTGGCGATGGATGCTTCGGTGGCGTACACCTATCGGGGTGATCAACTGACATTGTTGGTCGATATTTTGGTATTGCTGGCGTGTGTACCATTTTTGTATTTTGTCGGGTTCTGGTGCTGGTTTGATGCAACCCCCGGTAAGATGTTGTTGTCATTGCGTATTGTGGATGCCACTACGCTGCAATCGTTAACTGGCTGGCAATGCTTGTTGCGTTATGTAGGGTATGTGCTGGGGGCATTGTCCTTTGGTTTGGGTATGACGGGAATTGTTAATGCGCGTCGTCCACAGGGTTGGCATGACCGTTTAGCGCGTAGTATCGTGATTCAGCAATAGATACCCGCCGCGTTAGCGCGTTGCTGACAGCAGATTCTTCGCGAAAGATGTGGGATACTGGCAGTTTTCGGGAACAACAGGATCCGGCATGGCGCACATCAATCGCAGCGCGTTAGTACCCTACAGTCCAGAGCAAATGTATCGGTTGGTGGACAATATTCCGCAGTACCCGCAGTTTTTGCCTTGGTGCAGAACAGCGGTTGAGCATGAACGCGACGGTGATCAAGTCAAAGCCAGTATTGAAATTGCCAAAGGTGCGGTGAATAAGCGTTTCACTACACTCAACCGTTTACAGGCCAATAAAATCATTGAAATGCGTTTAGTCGACGGGCCATTCAAGCATTTACAGGGCTTTTGGCGATTCGATGAGCTAATGGCTGGCAAGTGCAAAGTGTCTTTGGACTTGGATTTTGAGTTTTCCAACAAAATTTTGAGCATCGCCGTAGGGCCGATCTTTAATCAGGTTGCCAATACTTTAGTGGATTCTTTTGTTGAGAGGGCGAGAAGTGTCTATGGAAAAGCCTGAAACAATGCGTATTGAAGTCGTTTATCCCTTGCCGCATGAACAGTTACTGTTGCCCGCAGAAGTGCCTGGTGGTGCTAGTGTGCGCGAGGGTATTATGGCTTCGGGCATTTTGGGGCGTTACCCCGAATTATCACTGGAAACCTTACACGCAGGTATTTTCGGAAAGCTGACAAAGTTGGATGAAAGCTTGCGTGATCGTGATCGTATTGAAATTTATCGCCCGTTAATTGCCGATCCTAAAGCGGTGCGTAAGCAACGCGAAGCGGATGGTAAGCGCATGAAAAAGGGCGGCGGTACGGATGCGGACGCTGCGGAGGCCGACTGATGCACGGCAGGGTTCCGATGGATCCATCCGGTGTGGGCATTTCCCAAATGGTGTATGCCACGGTTTACATGCCTAAATTCAAGGCTAATCGTAACCGTTTTCCTGCCAGTTGTGTGGATGTTCACGCGACGGCTCAAGCCGCCATTGATGCAGCACAAGGTGATGTTAAACGCTTTCCCGCGCACGTATTAGGCCCTTCCAAATCATCGGAAGGGCAGTATTTATATTACTTGGTGGCGTGGCTGTAGTTGCGCTTGTCCGCCTATTTTGGGGCGTTGGCAGCTTCAGGTTGAGGGTCTTGGCGAATTTCGCGCACTACGCCATTTTGGAAGAATACTGTCACACCGTTACGCTCAATCGCGCCACTGGGTCTTTTCAGGTAGAACACATAGTCCCAACGATTTTTGTGGAAATCATCGACCAGTAACGGTGTGCCGAGGATTGCTTGCACTTGCTCCGAACCCATGCCCGGATGCACCATCGCCAGCTCTTCAGCAGTGATTTTATTGCCTTGCTGGATTTCCATTTTGTATAAACTACAGCCATTGAGCAAGACGCTTGCTAAGGTGAGTGAAATGAGATGTTTTATCATGTTAATCTTGAACCATACAAAGTAAACATGTGTACCATGATAGACTATTAACGACGGAGAGTGCAGGGTGGAAGAGAAGGATATTAAAAGAGCTGGACTAAAGGTCACGCAACCGCGCCTAAAAATCCTTGATTTGCTGAGTAATGCGCGGGATCGTCACCTCAGTGCAGAAGATATTTACAAGATGCTGTTGGCAAATGATGAAGAAATCGGTTTGGCAACGGTTTATCGGGTATTGACCCAATTTGAAGGGGCGGGTTTAGTGTGCCGCCATCACTTTGAAGGTGGGCAAGCAGTGTTTGAATTGGCCTCAGACAAACATCACGATCACATGGTATGCATGAGAACCGGTAAAGTGGTCGAATTTTACGATGAGATCATTGAACAGCGGCAGCGCGAATTGGCAGAAAAGTATAACTTCCGTATTACTGAGCATTCATTGATCCTTTACGGCGAGTTTCTTGACAATAACGACGAAAAGGCGTGAATCACTTTTGCATTTATCAGTCAGACCGGTATAATCCCGCGTTTTACTCAATTGTGGATTTGAGATAGATTTTTATGCCAAGTGTAAAAGTACGTGATACCGAGCCGTTTGAAGTTGCCCTGCGCCGTTTTAAGCGCACTTGTGAGAAAGCTGGCGTTGTAGCCGACGTTCGCGCTCGTGAATTCTATGAAAAGCCTACCTCTGTACGTAAGCGTATGCGTGCGGCTGCTGTTAAGCGCAACCTCAAGCGCATTTCTCGTGACCTGAACCGTCGCGTGCGTCTGTACTAATGAGTCTTAAGGCTCGTATCACCGAAGACATGAAAACCGCCATGCGTGCGCAAGATAAGCCGCGTTTGGGGGTTATTCGTTTGATGTTGGCTGCGATTAAGCAGCAAGAGGTTGATACGCGCACTGAGCTGGATGAACCCACGGTTTTAGCAGTACTCGATAAAATGGGTAAGCAACGCCGTGAATCCATTCGTCAATATACCGATGCAGGGCGCATGGATTTGGCGGATCAGGAAGCTTTCGAGATCGGCGTTATCCAAGCGTATTTACCGCAACCATTGGATGACGCAGCCTTAGCGGCATTGATTCAGCAAGGTATTGAGCTAAGTGGTGCTGAATCGGTGCGTGATATGGGCAAAGTTATGAACTGGCTCAAGCCTCAAGTACAAGGCCGTACCGACATGGGTAAATTAAGCGGGTTAATCAAAGCCCGTCTTGGTGGTTGAGCCTTCCTTCGCTTACAGGGGTGTTGATATGAGCGAACTCAAAAATGACCGTTTCCTACGTGCGCTCTTGAAACAGCCCGTTGATACCACACCTATTTGGATCATGCGTCAAGCAGGGCGTTACCTGCCTGAATACCGCGCCACTCGTGCACGCGCCGGTAGCTTTATGGATTTGTGTAAAAATCCTGAGCTTGCCTGTGAAGTCACGCTTCAGCCTTTAGAGCGTTACGCGCTGGATGCTGCCATTTTGTTTTCCGATATTCTGACCGTGCCCGATGCAATGGGTTTGGGTTTGTATTTTGCGGAAGGCGAAGGCCCGCGTTTCACTAACCCTGTGCAAAGCATGGCGGACATCGAGAAAATCGGTATTCCCGACCCTGAAGGTGAATTGCAGTACGTGATGAATGCGGTGCGTACCATTCGCCGTGAGCTAGATGGGCGAGTTCCATTGATTGGTTTTACCGGTAGCCCTTGGACACTTGCGACATACATGGTCGAGGGTAGTTCCAGTAAGGAATTCGCTAAGGTGAAGGGTATGTTGTACGACAACCCCAAAGCCTTACATTTGTTGCTGGATAAACTTGCTGACAGCATTATCCTTTATCTGAACGCGCAGATTGCCGCTGGTGCGCAGGCTGCAATGATTTTTGATACTTGGGGTGGCTCGTTGACTCCGGCGACTTACCGCGAGTTTTCATTGCGTTATATGCAAAAAATCGTCGATGGCGTGACTCGTGAAAATGATGGTCGTAAAGTCCCTGTCATTTTATTCACCAAAGGCGGAGCGCAATGGCTCGAACCGATGGCGGATACGGGTTGCGATGGTTTAGGTCTGGACTGGACTATTAATATTGCCGATGCTCGCGCTCGTGTAGGCGATAAAGTCGCACTGCAAGGCAATATGGATCCTTGCGTATTGTATGCATCACCCGAAGTCATTCGCCAGCAAGTCGCTGATATATTAGCGAGTTATGGTCAAGGCTCTGGGCATGTGTTTAATCTGGGGCATGGCATTCACCAGCATATTAACCCCGAAAACGTGGCAGTATTGGTCGATGCTGTGCATGAATTAGGGCGGCAATATCACGCCTGATTAAGTAGGGCAGCCACTTTCTTGCGGTCTGCCCGTTTCATCGCTTTACCAGTAACCGGGCTAATCGGGGCTTGGGTAAAGCGGTCATTGTGTGGGAAAATCATCAGCTCCACTTCAATTTCATCCACATAAAAGCGCAATAACGGAAAATACTCTGGCTTTTTACTGCCAAAGCGCACCCGTCGGTCATGGGTTTGAAAGGGTATTTTGTGGTCTTCCAAAAAGAACATGACTTCTTCTGCACTATCCGCGCCCAGCAATAAGGTGACCGCCGAATGTGGACTAGTAATGCCTTCGAGTGCTGCACCCGTGAGATAGGGGTGGTAGGTTTGTAGGAAATCCATCGCTTCTAACGCAACTTCACGGTGTTGTTGCAGCAACTTAGGTTGCGTATCTGCATCAAACAGGCGAATCCGTTCGTGAATTGCGGTTTCAATTTCTTCATTAGTAGGTTGCGCGGTGGGTGTCGATGCGCCCAGTTGTTCTGCTGCGCGCAACTTTGCCAGCCGATAATCACGAAAGCCTTCTTCGTAAATCAAACGAGCCGCTTCTTCCGCAACAAGGTTGCGGAGTTCTTCATTGGGTGTGCGCATTAGAACAGTTGTTCGGGAATTTCGACCCGTTCAGGTGCACGACGCGGCGCAGGTGCTGCTGGCGCATTACCTTGCTGGTTGGGGCGCGGCGGTGCAGCAGGGGCTAAATCACGTTCATTTTGGTATTGGAAACCACCTTGATTAGCCGGAGCAACACCACCTTCTGTATCTTCGCCTTCAACAGGTAAAGCAAGATCAGAATCTTTCAAGTCGAGCGGGCGTTCCCATTCTTTGGATGGCACACCTTCCAGGACGCGATGCATGTAATCAATCCACAATGGTAAGGCTACGTTAGTGGCGGTTTCGCCTTCGCCGAGTTTTGCCATGTCATCAAAACCGAGCCAAGTGACCGTAACGACATTCGGGGTGAAGCCGCAGAACCATGCATCTTTTTGGTCGTTGGTGGTTCCGGTTTTTCCCGCAATGTCTTTGCGATTGAGTACCCGACTAGCACGCGCAGCTGTACCGAATTGTGTTACCCCTTGCAACATACTAACAATTTGGTAGTGGGTGCGTTTGTCGATAATGCGTTCCGCTGCTGGGTATTGCACGCCGTCGGTGGCTGATTCACCCGTGAGTTCAGTGGTTTCCCATACCGGTTTGGTTCCGGTGGTTTTCTCCGTGGTCTTTTTGCTGTCTTTGGTTTTGTCTTTATCGTTTGCTTTCGTGGTTTTTTCGTCAGCAGTTGCCGCGTCTGCTGCTTTGTCTTTGGGCGGTGTTATGGTGCAGGATTCTACATTGTCACCACAGACTTTAATGGGTTTGTCTTCACCCAAGAGATTGCCGGAGCCATCTTTGATTTGTGTGATGAAATGTGGCTCAACCTTATAACCACCGTTGGCGAAACTGGCGTAAGCGGTTGCCATCCCCATCGGCGTAGTCATGCCCGTGCCCAGTGCCAATGTCAGGTTGGGGGGTAAGTCAGCGCGGGGGAAGCCAAACTTGACCGCATAATCAATCGCATAATTTACGCCGATACTTTGTAGTAAGCGAATGGAAACCAGATTGCGTGATTTTGCGAGGGCTTCTGCCAACGTGGTGGGGCCGATGTAGCGTCCACCAAAGTTTTGTGGTTTCCAGTTGCTGCCCGGAATATTAATCGGCGCATCATTGACAACACTGTTAGGGGAAAAGCCTTTGGTGAGTGCCGCAGCGTAGACAATAGGTTTAAAGCTGGAACCGGGTTGGCGTGATGCTTGGGTAGCGCGATTGAATTTTGAATGCAGGAAATCGAAACCGCCCACCACGGAACGAATCGCCCCATCACTGGGATCAAGTGATACCAGTGCACCGCTAATCGTTGGCACTTGGGAAAGTGTCCAAGTGTTTTTGTCTTTGTCGATTTGGCGAATGCGGATAATGTCACCCGGTTTCACCGCATCACTAACGCGCGTAGGGGAAGCACCGCGTTGATCTGAGTTTTTAAACGGACGTGCCCATTTAACGGCATCTAAATCCAGCGTTGCCTTGGTTTCACCTACCAGCAATTCTGCTGATTTGCTATCCGCTCGCAAGACTAGTGCGGCTTCCAACTCGCCAAGTTTGGGGTAGGTCGAGAGCTTGTCGCGTAATTCTTCTTCGCTTTTGAACTCACCTAAATCCAGTTTATCTTCAGCACCCCGATAGCCGTGGCGACGATCGTAAGCCATCAAGGCGTTACGCAGCGATTCTTCTGCATTGGCTTGTTGCTTCGAATCGAGCGTGGTGTAAACGTGGTAGCCTTGGGTATAGGCGTTGGTCTCACCGTAGCGTTTAACGATTTCCGCACGTACCATTTCGGCTAAATACGGTGCGCTAGTTTCGATCGTCGTTTGGTGTACCGTGGCGGTATTGGGTTCTTGCACTGCTGCGTCGTAAGCCACACGGTCGATGAAGTTCAGCTCCAGCATCCGTTGCAGAATGTAATTGCGGCGTATCATGGCGCGTTCGGGGTTCGCAATCGGGTTGTAACGCGACGGTGCTTTGGGGAGTCCGGCAATCATGGCCTGTTGCGCCAAGGTGAGTGCTTCCAGCGATTTACCGTAATACACTTCGGCAGCAGCAGCGACCCCGTAAGCACTTTTCCCTAGGTAAATCTTATTAAGGTAAAGCTCAAGGATTTCGCGTTTGCCAAGTTCCTGTTCCATGCGGATCGCCAGCAGGGTTTCCTTGAGTTTGCGATCCAAGGTTTTATCGGAAGTTAAAAACGCATTACGTGCGAGCTGCATGGTAATGGTACTCGCACCTTGGCTGGTGGAGCCGGTGGAGATCATGCTGTATATCGCCCGCGCTACGCCTTTAAAATCCACGCCGCTATGATCGTAAAAGCGGGTGTCTTCAATTGCGAGAAATGCTTGCTGAAGTTTTTCGGGAACCGCATCCAACTTGACTGGACGGCTGCGCTTTTCACCGTATTCGGCAATCAATTGATTTTCGCGGCTATAAATACGTAACGGAACATGAATGTCAATTTTGCGCAATTCGCTATCAGGGGGCAATTGTGGGGTGTAATAAGCGTAAATGCCGAACAGCCCAATAGCTCCTAAAGTGAGGAGTGCAAAAAAGGATCCAAAAATGAGTTGGAAAAATTTACCGATGAAGCGCATGTTTTGTGTTTTTGGCTAGAATGTTTTGATGATGCCGCGCAGATTCCGTTTGTCTGAAAAGGTGTCCGCCGAGAGTGGCAGAGTAGACTATTTTGTGGTTCGACGCTACCATTGTGCGGTAAATAGGATTAAAAAAATACGACCCACAACTATTAATAATAACAATAACCCGGAAGCTGCCTGTGTTTTCATTTTATTCTCAGAAAGAGTCGCTGCTTGGTTTGGACATTAGTTCTTCTGCGATCAAATTGGTGGAAATGACCCGTAAAGGGCGTGACTACCGCGTTGAGAGTTATGCGGTATGTCCTTTACCAGAAGGTGCCGCCAACGAGAAGGATATTATTGAGCCAGAACCCGTTGGTGATGCTATTCGTAAAGCCTTGCGGGACAGTCATACGGCGCCTGAAGCGTTGTGCGTTGGCGATTCCCACGTCGATGGCTATCAGCAAAATTGTACCCATGTCTGCGTCTATTCCACCCTCGGAAATGGAAGCGCAAATGGCAATGGAAGCGGAACAACACATTCCTTACCCCATGAACGAGGTCAATTACGACTTTGAAGTATTGGGGCCGTCGGCGCATTCGCCTGATGCGGTTGATGTGTTATTAGCTGCAACCCGCTCCGAAAACGTGGAAGTACGAGTCGCGGCGGCGGAATTAGCCGGGTTGACCGTGGAAATTGTTGATACCGAAACCCATGCCCTAGAAAAAGTATTGCGCGTCTTAACCAATGAGCTGGTGCAACACGATACCGTTGCTGTGGTTGATTTTGGCGCGACTATGACGGGCATCAGCGTGTTTGAACAAGGCCGTTTGACGTTTTCGCGTGAGCAATCCTTTGGTGGTCGACAATTAACCGAAGACATTATGCACCGTTACGGTTTGTCTTGGCAGGAAGCGGGTTTGGCTAAAAAAGAAGGCAACCTGCCGGAAAATTACGTCTCTGAAATTCTTGAGCCATTTAAAGAAAATATGGTGCGTCAATTGCACCGGTTTTTACAGTTTTATTACGCTTCCAGCCAGCGTGACAGTGTGGCGCAGGTGTTGATTTGCGGTGGTTGTGCGCGAATTTCCGGGATTGATGAACAGATTCAGGCAGCTATTGGAATGCCCGTGCGCGTGGTCAATCCGTTTACGCGCACCGCATTAGGCCCCAGAGTTAGCCCAGTGCGTTTTACCAATGATATGCAAGCCTTGCTGGTGGCGGCAGGTTTGTCGCTGCGAGGGTTGGACTAATGGCAGGGTTAAACCTCTTACCTTGGCGTGAAAAAGCACGCGAAGCTAAAAAGAAAGAATTTTTCAACGTTTTAGGAGCCACGCTGCTGGGCGCGGTGGGTTTGGTGGTGCTGGGGCATTTCTATATGCAATCGGCATTGGGTTACCAGCAAGAGCGCAATCAAATGCTGGAAACCGAAATTGCGGCGTTGGATGCACAGATTAAGCAAATTGAGGCGTTGGATAAAACCCGCCAAGCGTTGCTGGATCGGATGAAAGTCATTGAAAACCTGCAAAGTACTCGTCCGGCAGTGGTGCATTTGTTCGACGATATGGTGAATGCGTTACCTAAAGGCATGTACCTCGTGAATCTGCAACAGCGCGGCACATTGGTGCAGTTGGAGGGTAAGGCAGAATCTTACGCGCGGGTTTCCAGTTACATGAATCAACTGGATGCATCACCGTGGTTAAGCTCATCTAACCTGAATATTATTTCTACGAATGCCGCTAAAGATGACGGTTTGGCATTGCGTGATTTCAAGCTGGATGTGACGCAATTATTGACGCAAGCTGATCCGAGTAAACCGCCTGAAACCCAGAAAAAACCGGAGGGTGGCTCATGAACCTTAATGAAATTAACAGTCTAGCCGAAGACCCATCGAGCGTCTCATGGTCGGTCAAGGGTTTGGCCTTGGCAGTACTCATGGGGGTGGTGTTGTTTTTGGGTTACAAGTTGGTGATTGTTAGCCAAATCGAAGAGCTGGAAGTGGTTGAGCAAAAAGAACAAGAATTGCGCCAAACCTTTGAAACTCGTCAAAAACGCGCCAGTCAATTGCCGTTATACCAAACACAGTTAGCAGAAATGGAACATGTGTTTGGGGATTTGTTAAAACAATTACCTAGCAATGTGGAAATTCCGGGTCTGATTCTCGATATTTCCGAGAAAGGTTTATCCAACGGCTTGGAGTTGGAGTTATTCGAGCCGACGGGCGATGTATTAATGGATTTCTACGCTGAAAAGCCGATTAAAATCATTGCTAAGGGTAGTTACCGCGAGCTGGCAACGTTTGTGAGCGATATTGCGGGTTTGCCACGTATTGTGACCATTAGCGACATTACTTTGAAGCCGGAAGCGGATACGGATATGTTGCGGATGGAAGCGATGGTGCGTACCTACCGTTATTTGGACGACACGGCGGTTGAGCCAGTCGCAGCACAGGGAGGCGCAGCCGGATGATCAGCTATTCTGGTGCAGCGCGGCTGCCGGTGTTGATTAAGTTTTTAGCGGGTGTCGGCTTGTTATTGTCGCTCTCAGGTTGTAATGATGATACATCGGACTTGAGTAGTTACATGGCAGAAGTGAAAGCCAGAGTACCCGCCCCGATTGAACCGATTCCCGAAATGAAGCCCTATGTGCGTTTTATTTATCCGGGGCATGACCTTAGTCCGTTTGACTCCAAAATTCTGGCTCCTGATAAAGGCCCGCAACCAGAGGGTGTGGTGATGCCTGATGCGAACCGTGTACCGGAATTTTTGGAAGGCTTCCCGTTGGACAGCTTGCGCATGGTGGGTACGGTGTATCAGGGCAAAGATTTGTGGGCCTTGATTCGGATCCCGGACGGTGCGGTGCATCGGGTACGCGCGGGGAATTACCTCGGCAAGAATCACGGTAAAGTCACGAAGGTTGAAGAAATGCGCGTGGCTTTACAAGAATTGGTCGAAAACGGTTTTGGCGGTTACAAAGAACAGGAAAATGCGATTGCACTAACTGATGTGGTTGAGAATAAACCATGATGCAACAACATTTTTCCGCGCTGTCTTACATAAAAGGATTGGCAACATAATGAAAACAATAAAACACGCCGTTGCTATGGCACTCTTTTTGTCATCTGCCTCTGCTGTTGATGTGGCGTTGGCGGCTGGACACCTGTTACAAGCAGTGACAGCACAATCGGTGGCGGCGAATAAAACCGAAGTGCGCTTGGAGTTTGACGCACCGATTACCCCACCCAAGGGGACGATTTTAGAAAATCCGGCACGCTTGGTGTTTGATTTCCCTGCTACTGAGGTTAGCCCATCCAGCCGTCAGAAAACGGTGAATATGGGGCAGATTCAAGCTGTGGAAGCCGCAGGCAATAAAGGCAAGACGCGCGTTGTGGTGCGGATGCAGCAACTGGTGAATTACACGGTGGAAGTGCAGGGCAATGCCATTGTGATGGTGTTTGATGGCGATTGCGTCCCGAATTGTACCCCGCAAGTTGCACCAAGTGCGCCCACTCGTTCTGGGGCAAAAACCAGTGGCGATGGCAAATTCGCAACTTCCGGGAAAGCGACTGCGAGTGTAGTGCCAGAACTGCCGCCAGCGGTGGTTTTACCTGAGCCGCAAAAAGCGTCTGCTGATCCTGATTATAAATGGTATGTGCCACCCGCAGATAATGCCGCGAAACCCGCACCGGTGGTGGTTCCGGTCGCTGAACGGGTTGTCCCTAAAACGGTTGCCGTTCCGCCTGTTGCCGTGGTTGCGCCACCGCCACCGATGCCTGCTCCGGCGGCGATTAATCCGGCTGCGTTACGTGGGGTTGATTTCCGGCGTGAGCCAGAGGGTGGTGCACGTATTGTGCTCGAATTACCATCGGCTGATACCAAAGTTAACGAAGATAAGCGTGGTAATGTCGTAACCGTCTCGATGATGGATGTGGACGTTCCTAAGCATTTGCAACAACGCATGGATGTGCTGGATTTTGGCACACCAGTAACGGAAGTGGACGTGGCGCAACGTGATATGGGGGCGCGTGTCATGATTTCCGCGCGTGAGGGCTTTACCCATCGCACCCAGCGCAAAGGCAATGAATACACCGTGTTCATTGATAAAGCCAAAGTTGTAACCCCGGCTGAGAAATTGGCTTTGGGTGAAAAGAAAAAGAAAAACTTTACCGGCGAAAAGCTTTCCCTCAACTTCCAAGACATTGAAGTGCGGGCGGTACTGCAATTATTAGCCGATTTCACCAATAAAAACATTGTGGTAAGCGATACCGTGCAGGGCAATATCACAGTGCGTTTGAAAGATGTACCGTGGGATCAGGCATTGGATATTGTGCTGGAATCCAAAAACTTAGGAATGCGCGAAAACGGCAATGTTATTTGGGTTGCACCTGCGCCGGAGTTAGAAGGCAAAGAAAAACAGGAAATGGAAGCCCTGAAAGCCAAGCAAGAGCTGGAGCCGTTAGTCACAGAGTACATTGCGATTAATTTTGCTAAAGCCGTCGATCTGGAAGCCTTGATTCACAAGGGTAAAACCGACGATAAACAGTCCTTGTTATCGCCGCGCGGCACAGTATCCGTGGATGAGCGTACCAATACCTTGTTGGTGAAAGATACCATCAGCCAAGTGGAATCCATCCGAGACTTGGTGAAAACATTGGATGTGCCAGTGCAGCAAGTGTTGATCGAATCGCGTATTGTGACCGCCAATGACGAATTCGGTAAAGAGTTGGGGGCGCGTTTCGGCGTAACTCCAAAATGGATCAATAAAGACAGCGTGGGTATCGGTAGCTTGAACGGTTCCGATAAGTACTACACCAGTATTGCGGAAGCAGCAGCGGATGAAACGGGTAAAACGCCTATCACTGTTCCGGGTTTAAGTGACCGTTTGAGCGTCAATTTGCCGGTGACAGGTGCGGCTGGTAAGTTCGGATTCTCTTTATTGTCGAAAGACTTCATGGTGGATTTGGAATTGTCGGCATTGCAGGCGGAAAGCAAGGGTGAAATCATTTCCACACCAAAAGTCATGACCTCTAACCAAACCAAGGCGACTATTGAGCAAGGTGTGGAGATTCCGTATCAAGAAGCTTCCGCCAGCGGTGCAACCAGTGTTTCCTTTAAAAAGGCCGTGTTGAGCATGGAGGTAACGCCACAAATTACCCCGGATGAACACATTTCAATGGACTTGAAGGTTAACCAAGACACCGTGGGGCAAGTATTTGCCGGAGTGCCGAGCATTAATACCCGCGAAATCCAAACCAAAGTGCTGGTTGAAAATGGTCAAACCGTGGTTTTGGGTGGAGTACACGAGGAAGAAAATCTGCGTGATACCACTAAAGTGCCGGTGTTGGGTGATGTGCCAGTATTAGGACGTTTGTTCCGCACCGACAAAAAGAGCAATGACAAACGTGAGTTATTGATCTTTGTAACGCCAAAAATTGTCGATGGTAAGTCTTAAGCTATAATCCGCTTGATTCCCGCGCCCGGTACTGGCATAAATCCCGGATGCAAAACAACATCATTCTGGTGGGTCTGATGGGCGCGGGAAAATCCACCATAGGTCGACAACTCGCCCGGAGACTGAACCTGACGTTCTACGATTCTGATAAGGTAATCGAAGAGCGTACTGGTGTCGGTATCCCCACCATCTTTGAAATCGAAGGTGAAGCGGGCTTCCGTGAGCGCGAGGAACAGATCATTGCCGAATTGACCGCAATGCCCAACATTTTGTTGGCTACCGGCGGCGGCAGCGTCTTGCGTGAAACCAACCGCCAGCACATTAAAGCAGGCGGTTGCGTCATCTATTTACGTGCCAGTGCTGAGCATTTGTTTCAGCGCATCAAGCACGACCGCAGCCGTCCGTTGATGCAAACCAGTCACCCGTTACAGACGTTACGCGATTTGTTGAAAATGCGTGAACCGTTGTATCTGGAAGTTGCCGATTTAATCGTGCCAACCGGTAAGCAGAAAGTGAATGTTATTTTGCGCGATATTTACACCAAACTAAAACAGTTACAGGAAGTTTCCCATGCAAACCCTCCAGCTTGATCTTGGCGAGCGCAGTTACCCGATTCACATTGGTCAAGGTTTGTTGCAACAGCCTGAACTGGTTACGCCGCACATTCGCGGTAAAAGTGCGGTGGTGGTGTCCAATACCACGGTTGCACCGCTGTATTTACAGACAACCGACGCGATGTTGACGGGGTTAAAGCATTCCGCTGCCATTTTGCCGGATGGGGAAGAATACAAAAATCTGGATACGCTGAACCAGATTTATACGCATTTGCTCGAAAACAAAGCGGATCGTAAAACCACCTTGATTGCCTTGGGTGGTGGTGTTGTCGGTGATATGACCGGTTATGCGGCAGCGAGTTACCAGCGTGGGGTGAATTTTATTCAGATTCCGACTACCTTGCTGGCTATGGTGGATTCGTCGGTGGGCGGTAAAACCGGGGTTAATCATCCGTTGGGTAAAAACATGATTGGGGCGTTTCACCAGCCGCAATGCGTGTTGATTGACACCGACACCCTCAATACGCTGGCAGATCGTGAACTCAGCGCGGGCATTGCCGAAGTGGTGAAGTACGGTTTGATTCGTGACCCGGCGTTTTTGACCTGGTTAGATGAAAACATGGACGGTTTGCTGGCGCGTGACCCGCAAACCTTGACCTATGCGATTTATCGCTCGTGCGAACACAAAGCGGAAGTGGTAGCGGCTGATGAGCGTGAATCCGGGCAACGGGCGTTGCTCAATTTGGGGCATACCTTCGGGCACGCGATTGAAGCCAGCATGGGCTATGGGCAATGGTTGCACGGTGAGGCGGTCGCAACAGGGATGGTAATGGCGGCGCAAATGTCGCAGCAAATGGGATGGCTGGGTGCGGATGAGGTGGCTTACGTGCGCCATATTTTACAACGCGCCCGCTTGCCGGTTGACCCGCCAGCTCAGATGAGTGGCGAGGATTTTGCGCGTTACATGTCCGTGGATAAGAAAGTGCTGGATGGCACGTTACGACTGGTATTGATGAAATCGTTGGGTGAATCCATCGTTACGGCTGATTTTGACCCGGACGCGCTTAAACGGGTTTTACAGGGTTAAGCGCGTCCGCCGCTTTATGTCCGCGCCCAAATAACCCGCCCACATCAGCTTTCATCAGGTAAAGCGCAGGCACTAAATACAGCGCGAGGAACGTCGCAAATAAAATCCCGAATCCCAGTGTCACCGCCATTGGAATCAGGAATTGCGCCTGTGTGGTTTTATCCAGAATCAGTGGTGTCATCCCCGCAAAAGTGGTCAGCGAGGTCAGCAGGATAGGGCGGAAACGCGCTACGCCCGCCTCGCGTACCGCTTCTGCGACGGCAAAACCTTCTTTAAGCTTTTGATTGATGCGATCCACCATCACCAGCGCGTCGTTCACCGCCACCCCAAACAATGCCAGCAAGCCAAACATACTGCTGATGCTTAAATCCATGCCCATTAAAGCGTGTCCGCCCAATGCGCCAATAATGGAAAACGGAATAACGCTCATCACCACCAAGGGTTGCGCATACGATTGCAGCGGAATCGCCAGCAAAATGTAAATGGCCAGCAACGCGAAACCCAAGCCCATGATCAAACTGCCCATCGACTCTTTTTGTTCTTTTTGCTCACCTTCCATGTCGTAACTAACTCCCGGATGCGCAGCGAGAGCTTCCGGCAACCAAGCTTTGAGGTCGGCGACGACTTTAGGAATATTGATGCGCCCTTTATCCACGTCGGCGGTAATGTCGATCACACGCTGGCGATTTACTCGCGAAATTTTCGGCGCACCTTGTCCTAATGTGATGTCAGCGACTTCGCTCAACGGGATTTCCGCGCCATCGGTGGTGCGAATCAGCAAATTTTGCAAATCTGACAGCGAGTAACGCTCGTTTTTGGGGTAACGCACCATGACTTTGACTTCGGATTGATCGCGCTGGACACGCTGGGCTTCCGCACCGTAAATAGCATGGCGCACTTGGGTTCCCACCGCGCCCAAGGTCAAACCGAGTTGTTCGGCTTCGGGGCGGATGCGCAATTGCACTTCCTGTTTGCCGCCTTCAAAGCTGTTTTTAATGTCGAATACACCGTCATATTCCGCCATTTTTACTTTGATTTTATCAGCAACAGCCGCCATTTCATCGAAGTCATTGCCGCGTAATTGCACCGCTAACGGGCTGCCGCCCTGCGCGACTTCTGCACGGAAGCTGACTTCCTGTGCACCGGGGATTTGCCCGATTAACTTGCGCCATTCGCCTGTCAATGCGGTACTGCTAATGGTAAGTGTGCGTTGTTCGGGGGCGGTAATTTCAAAGGTAACGCTGGCAAGATGCGATTTCCCCGCACTTTCACCGCGCCTGCCGGATGAGCCAGTTGCTCCCACTGTTACCAGAATATGTTGAATAATGCTCTCGCCGGTGCTGGGTTCGATGTATTTTTTCTGCAACTCTTGTGCGGCTTTGCTCATGCGTTCGGCGTGGCGGGTAGTCACGGCGAGTGGCGTACCTTCCTGCATTTGCAACGTGCCGGTAGCGTATTCACCTTGTACACGCGGGAAAAACGTGAATTTCATCCGCCCACTCATCGGAATAGTGAGTGTCAGAATAAACAACGCGATGAACACGCTGATGACGAGGTAACGCCAATTCAGCGCGGTGTCTAATGATGGGCGGTAAACCCGCTCGATAAAGGTTTCCAGCCCGTGTGAAAATTTACGCTGAAACCGCGTGAACGCGCCGATTTCAGAGTCACGTCGGGTGTGCAAGTGGCGTAAATGCACAGGCAGAATCAGTTTGGATTCAATCAGTGAAAACAGCAGTACAGGAATAACGATCAAGGGAATTTGTGCAAAAATAGGCCCGCGATCCCCAGCCATCATGAGCAGTGGCGTAAACGCTGCTACCGTAGTCATCACCCCGAAGGTGACGGGTACGGTAATTTCCTGTGTGCCTTCAACAGCAGCACGCAGTGGATCATCGTGGCGTTTAACGTGTGAGTAAATATTTTCACCGGTCACAATCGCATCATCGACGACGATCCCCAGCACTAAAATAAATGCAAACATACTCACCAGATTCAGAGTTACCCCCAGTTCTGGCATAAGCCACAATGCGCCTAGGAAACTGATTGGAATCCCCAGCATAATCCAAAAAGCTAAGTCGATACGCAAAAACAAGGTCAATACAATAAACACCAGAATCGCACTTTGTATCGCACTGGAAGTGAGGGTGGATAAACGCGCTTTGATGGTTTTGGAATTGTCGCGCCAGTAATCCAGCGTCGTTCCCGCTGGTAAACTTTCGCTGCGTTTCGCAATGAAATCTTTGATGGTATTTGCCAGCGTAATCGCGTTTTGATCACCAATGCGGTAAACATTGATGAACGCGGCTTTTTGCCCGTCGTATTCGGAATACAGTTCGTCTTCGTTAAAGCCATCATTGATATGCGCAATATCGCCCAGCCGGATGCGCGAACCGTTGGCACTACTGATAACGGTGATATTGGCGAAATCGTCTTGCTTATAAGCTTGCCCCAAACTGCGCACCAAAATGTCACCACCGGTGGTTTTCACCGTGCCACCGGGAATATCGCGCGATGCATTACGAATGGCTTGTGCCACGGTATCCAAGGTAATGCCGTATTCGCGCAACGTCGCTTGCGGTACGCTAATGCTGATTTCAAACGGGCGCACCCCGCCTAAATCCGCTTGGGTAATACCGGGCAGGCGCAGCATTTCATCGCGTACACTTTCAGCTTGCAGGCGCAATTCGGTTTCAGACAGTTTATTGCTGGCAAGTACTACGCTAATGACTTCACGACGGCGCGTAAGCTGTTCTACCACCGGGCGTTCCGCGTCGGCGGGTAAGCGGTTGGTAATGCCATCCACACGGGTTTTGATTTGATTCACCAGTTCGGTGACATCGTGTTGTTTGTCGATTTCGACCCGCAATTGTGCTGAACCTTCCGCCGCGTCACTGAGGATTTCAGTAATGCCTTGCAGGTCGGCAATCGCTTCTTCCACACGCACAATAATGCCTTCCTCAACCTCTTTCGGGGTAGCACCGGGGTAGGCGACGGTAATATTGACAATATCCAGCTCAAATTCGGGAAACACTTCCAACGGAATGCGTTTGAGGGTGGAATACACCCCCATGACCATAATAAACACCATCAGGATATTGGCGGCAACAGGGTTGCGGACGAACCAAGCGATCATGGTTTTGGCTCCTGCGGTGCGTCGGCAGGCTTAGCTTGCGGCTTTTTTTCGCCCGCCACTTGCACAGCCTGCCCATCGGTAGCCTGCGGTAATGGCGTGGTAATCACGCGCTTGTCGTTGAGATCCGCCTCGCTGCGTACCACCATTTCGCTTTCGGTGCTCCACACCAGTTCAATCGGTTGAACCACGACTTTGCCATCTTGCAGCAACAGTATTTCTTTGCCTTGGCGTACTGCTGAACTGGGTAAAACGTACACATTGTTGAATAGTTTGCCCTGGATGGCGGCACTCACGTATTGCCCAATGCGTAATGGCGCACTCACGCCTTCGCGAGCTTCGTAAGGGTTGTCAATGCGGGCAATGACGGTCATTTGACGACTTTTTTCATCCAACGCGGCACTGCTGCGCACCACTTGCCCTTGCCAAGTATCTTGCAGGTTGCCAGCCGTGGGGCGGAAGCTGACTTTGGGCATTAACGCGGCATCCGCCGCTTTATTGCGAAATGCTTCCGGGATATTGAGCAAAGCGTATTGTGCCAGCGATAACGGTAAATGCACTTCCACCGCATCCGTTGCGTAAATCACGCCCAACACTGTGCCGGGGGTAACGTATTGCCCCACGTCAACGCGCTTTTCCTGCACCCGTCCACGGTAAGGCGCGGTAATGCGGGTGCGGTTAAGATTAAGTTTTTCCTGCTGAAGTTTGGCATCGGCGGCATTGATTGCGGCTTGCGCGGCGGCAATGTGCGGGCGACGCGCCGCCAAGTCACTTTGGGGGCGGGAAGCATTGCCATCGAGTAAATTCCAGTCGCGTTGCGCGAGTTTGGCTTGCGCTTGTTGCTCTTGCAGGGTGAGTTGCTTTTGGGCTAGATCTCCCTCTGCAATGGTAATGGCGTTGGTGTAATTGGAAGCATCCAATTTGAGCAGCGTAGCATTTTTGTCGAAATAGCCGCCTTCTTGGAAATCGGCAGAAATTTCCAGCACTTTGCCGGAGACTTCTGCGACTAAATTGGTTTGGGTTTGTGCTTGCACAATGCCGGAAGCATTGACCGTGACCTGATAATCGCGCAGTTTCAGTGGCTGTGCTTCGACAATCACAGGGCGGGCTTCGGACGGTTGCTTTTCTGCTTCCGGGCCGGTAGCGATGAGGAATTTACCAACACCGATACCGACAGCAATAACCAGCAGTGGCAGGATGATTTTTTTGATGTTCATGTGTGCGAACCTGTCCTTTTCCCAAGTGGGGCTATGTTACTGCCGGATTGTGCAAACAGTATGAAAATTCAACCATAGCGTCCGTCAATACGCGGCTTAATCAAGATCGGTGCATAGTGCCACATAAACACGGTAAATGCGGTAATCCACAGCAGTTGTGCCGTTAGAATCCATTCGCCGTAAAATTCCGGTACGAGCCAAACATTCCACACCCGAATAAAAGCCGCGCTAAATAGCACCAAAAACACCAGAATTAAACTGGTGGGCGGTTCCGTGACATTGCGTCCGGTATGCCCCAACGCTACCCGCGCCATCATGCCGATGGTCATCATGCCAATGCCACCGATTGCGAAAGCGTGCAAGGCAATCCAAGGCGAAATACTGACTGCGACGGCTAAAAACTTCAGGAAAAAGCCCAGAACCAGCCAACCATAAGCAAGGTATAACACCCACAACAAGGTTTTTTCCCACAAGTTCGGGTGATACCAGCCAACCATGCGGAAGGCGTGTAACGGCACTTGCGCCAATGCCAGCAAACCGGCGAGGAAGTGCGCGGTAGCATGACCAAACGCCATTGCGATGACATCTGCCACCGCAAACCCTAAAAATAAAATCAGGCTAAAACGGTCAACCCATACATCATTTTTCGCTTCAAACGGGCAGCCGACACCACGCTCAATAAAAAATGGAATGACGCGCCGTCCCATTGTAAAAATCAGTGCCAGAATGGTGTAAAACGCTGCGTATAAACCAACTTGCACACCTTCTGTCCAATAGCCCAATAAACCGAGGTAAAACGCGATATTCGCGGGGATCAGCAACGCCACTTTGCCTACCAAAGCCATTTGCTTCCATTGCTGGGCTTTGATGATTGGGTGCGCCATTTCGTAAGTCAGCCACAGTAAAAACGCGGTATCCACCACCGCAGCCACACTCAATAAACCGGTAAAAGGCAATACCCGCGCTAAAAACCATAGCAAGGCGAGTATCAGCAGTGGTTGTTGGCTAATGGTGGGGCGATTTGTCCAGTTTTTGACCGCAGTCAATAAAAATCCCGCCGCCACGGCTACCGCATAGCCGAAAATCATTTCATGCCCATGCCATACTGTTGCAGGGTAATTGCTCGGTAATAGCAGCCATTTAAAATGGTAGATGCCCAGCCATAACACCATGCCTAATATGGCAAATAATCCGGCAGCGAGGAAAAACGGACGAAAACCGAGGTGATCAAGCGCGTACTTGCCAGTGTAAGGTTTTTCGAGGTTGATGATCATGTGACTTCCTGTCTAGTAAGTGATTTTCAGGTGGTAAGGGCGAAGTTTAGCAGAACTCTTTTAAGCGGCGTAAAAGAAACCCGGTATTATGGGCGTGCTTGGGTTACGAGCGGTGTTTATTCGTCCAATAAAGGCTGGGTATGGAATTATTATTAGCTTTGTTTGTGGTCGCGCTGATTGCCGGATGGGTGGATGCCATCGGTGGTGGTGGCGGTTTATTGTCTATTCCCGCGTTGCTATGGGCGGGTTTTACGCCGTTGGAAGCGTTGGCAACCAATAAATTACAGGCCAGTTTTGGCTCATCTACCGCTACGCTCAATTACACCCGCCACGGTTTAGTGGATGTAAAGGGGCAGAAGTTAACCATTGCATTAACCTTTTTGGGCGCGGTGTGTGGGACGTTATTGGTGCAGCAAATTGATGCGGGCGTGCTGGAAAAAGCTATTCCGGTGTTGTTGATGGCGTTTGCGTTGTATTTTTTATTTTCGCCGAAAATCAGCGATGTGGATCAACAGCAGTCCGTGTCACCGTTAACGTTTGCGCTGGGTGTCGGTTTTACGGTGGGGTTTTACGACGGGTTTTTTGGCCCCGGCGCGGGTACATTTTTTACGATGGGCTACGTGGCATTGTTAGGGTACGGTTTGCCGAAAGCGACGGGAAATACCAAGTTGCTGAATTTCACCAGTAATATTACTTCGCTACTATTTTTCGCGCTGTCGGGGCATATCGTGTGGCTGGCAGGCTTGGTGATGGGAGTAGGGCAGGTGATTGGTAGTTACCTCGGCTCACACATGGCGGTCAAGCACGGTACACGCTTGATCCGCCCGGTGTTGGTTACAGTGTCGCTGTTAGTTTCACTGAAACTGCTGCTTGATTAAGACTACTTCTTTTTCTTCTTCTCGCTTTTCTTGATTTCACGTACTCGCGCCATTTGGCGTTTTTTAGTGTGTTCCTGACGTGGGGTCAAGGTATTGCGCTTGCCTTCATACGGATTTTCACCCGATTTGTATTCAATCCGTACCTGACTACCCACCAGTTTGAGGGTCTTGTGGAAATAGTTGGTCAGGTAGCGCGTATACATATCTGGCACGTAATCGGTGCGATTACCGTGAATAATAATACGGAACGGGTTGCTGCCACCTTGGTGAGCGTAGCGCAATTTAATGCGTTGCCCGCGAGTGAGCGGCGGCTGATGTTGTTGCACTGCCATTTCCAGAATGCGCGTCAAGCGCGGCGTGGGCACTTTGAGCATGGCGGAATCGTAAGCGCGTTTCACCGCCGTATACAGCAAGCCGACGTTGGAGCCGTGCAGCGCAGAGATGAAATACTTTTCCGCAAAATCAAGGAACGGCAGTTTGATTTCAAGCTGTTGCTTGATCCAGTCGCGTTCGTCGGATTCCAGCCCGTCCCATTTATTGATCGCCAACACGAGGGCTTTGCCCGCATCCAATACCAAGCCCAGTAAGTGCGCGTCTTGATCGGCGATGGTGTCGTGCGCATCTACCAGCATGATCACGACGTGGGCGCGTTGAATCGCATCCAGTGTTTTGATAATGCTGAATTTTTCGATGGTTTCATCGACCCGGCTGCGGCGACGTACCCCGGCAGTGTCGATCAGGGTGTATTTTTGCCCGTCACGTTCAAATGGGATGAAAATACTGTCGCGGGTTGTGCCAGGTTGGTCAAACGCAATCACGCGCTCTTCGCCCATAATGCGGTTGATCAGGGTCGATTTACCCACGTTCGGGCGACCTACGAAGGCAATACGAATACTGCCATCGTCTTCTTCGGCTTCTTCGTCATCAAAATCCGCACCCAAGGTATCGAGAACCGTGTTCATCAATACCGTGACACCGCGCCCTTGTACCGCCGCAATTTGAAAAACTTCGGTAAAGCCCAGCGTATAAAACTCGGAAGAGGCTTGATCCGCATCCACACCGTCGATTTTATTGACCAGCAAGAATACCGGCTTGCCCATCACGCGAATGTCTTGCGCAATTTGCTGGTCGGCGGCGGTTAAACCTTGTCTGCCATCCACGATGAATAAAATCGCATCGGCTTCTTGCATCGCTGCGCGGGTTTGCTTTGCCATGTGTTCGTCAATGCCGACTTCTTCACCGCTTAAACCGCCAGTGTCGATCAGCATATAGCTGCGCCCATTAAGGTCGCCAGTGCCGTATTTACGGTCACGGGTCAAACCGGGAAAATCTGCTACCAGCGCGTCACGCGAGCGGGTCAGGCGATTAAAAAGGGTAGATTTACCCACATTAGGGCGGCCGATTAAGGCAAGAACAGGTTTCATTCGACGTATACTGCAAGAAAACAATCGGCGAAGGATACCATGAGCATATGATGATAAACAGTTGCGAATACGGTACAGTTTCGCGCATTGCACAATCTACTAGGAACACTAAAGGATACACTCGATGAGTCACCATAATCATAAAGTCCGTAAAGCCGTTATTCCCGTGGCTGGTTTGGGTACACGCATGTTGCCTGCAACCAAGGCCATTCCTAAAGAAATGCTGCCTATTGTGGATAAACCGCTGATTCAATACGTCGTCAGTGAATGCGTCGCTGCCGGTATCAATGAAATCGTATTAGTTACCCATTCCAGTAAAAACTCGATTGAAAACCACTTTGACACCAGTTTTGAGCTGGAAACCATGCTCGAAAAGCGCGTCAAACGCCAATTGCTGGATGAAGTGCGTTCCATTTGCCCGTCTAACGTTACCATTATGCAAGTGCGTCAGGGGCAGGCCAAAGGTTTAGGCCACGCCATTATGTGCGCCTACCCGGTGGTGGGGAATGAACCTTTCGCGGTGGTGTTGCCTGATGTGATTTTGAACGAATACAGCAGCGATTTGCGTAAGGAAAACTTAGCCGCGATGTTGTCCTTGTACGACGAAACCGGCTACAGCCAGATCATGGTCGAACCCGTGCCGCAAGCTAAAGTGTCTTCTTACGGTATCGTTGATTTGAACGGGCAGGGGTTAGAACCGGGTGAATCTGTGCCGTTAAGCGCGATTGTGGAAAAACCGGATGTTGAAGATGCACCTTCCAACTTCGCGGTCGTTGGGCGTTATGTATTGTCGCCGCATACTTGGGGCTGGTTAAAGCGCACCCCATTGGGCGCGGGTGATGAAATTCAGTTGACCGATGCGATTGGTTTACTGATGCGCGAATACCAAGTAAATGCATTCCACATGACAGGTAAAAGCCACGACTGCGGTTCCAAAATGGGCTATATGGCGGCGAATGTGGAATACGCTTCGCGCCACCCGGAACTGGGAAGTCGTTTCAATGCTTTCTTGAAAGAGTACGTGAAAACGCTTTGACTCCCGCACTGACCCATCCGCTAGATGAGCAACTTGCCGCCTTGCTGCAACGGCTGGGCGGTACGGCGGATGTTGCTGGCTTGCGTGCGCTGGTGAAATACGTCAGTGAGCGCACCCGTAACGGGGTGATTGCCGCACCGTTGGCGGGGTTGCCCGGTGTTGATCCCGCCGCGCTGCAAGCGGATGTGGTGGGTGAACCGGGTGATTACAAACCGATTATTGTGAACGCGACTCATGCGTGGCTTTACCGTTACTGGCAATACGAAGAGCGTTTGGCGACGCAGGTGCGTCAACGTTTGACACAAGGGGAAGGTGTAGCAGGCATTCCCGCGCTGTGGATTATTTCCGGCGGCCCCGGTACGGGTAAAACCACCACGGTAACGCGCCTGATGGCGGATTTACTGGCGCAAGGGGTGCGCTCGGAACGCATTTTGCTGGCAGCACCCACGGGTAAAGCGGCGATGCGAATGCTGGAGTCGATTCGCGATACTCGCGAACGTTTACAATTGCCGGTGGAAATTGCCGAACAGTTGCCGACGCAAGCGCGTACTTTGCACCGTTTACTGGGCTACATTCCCAACCGCGTGGGGTTTCGTCACCATGCGCAACACCCATTGCCAGCGGATGTAGTCATCGTGGATGAAGCCTCGATGATTGATATTTCCCTAATGACGCATTTATTTGAGGCGGTGTCGCCCTCGGCACGGCTGATTTTATTGGGCGATAAAGATCAATTGGCTTCGGTGGAAACCGGGTCGATTTTCCGCGATTTGTGCGAAGCTCCGGCGTTGCAAGCGCATCGTCAGGTATTGCAGCGTAGTTACCGTTTCAGCGAGAGCGATGGGGTCGGGCAGTTAGCGCAGGCGATTCGTGCCGCTGATGAAACTCGTTTGCTGGTCGTGTTAGCCGCAGAGGAATTTCCTAGCGTTTCGTGGGATGAAAGCGGCGAAGGTTTGCAAGCGCAGTGGTTACAAGATGGCTGGCAAGCGTATGTTTCAGCAGTGCAAGCGGGTGATGTGACAGCGGTGTTTCAGGCATTTAACGATTTGCGCATTTTAACCCCGTTGCGCCAAGGTCGTTTGGGTGTGGAAGGCTTGAATCCGTGGGTGGATAACGTGATGCAACGTTTGTTACCCACGCACGCGGGGGCGTTGCGCCCTTGGTATGTGGGCAGGCCGGTGATGGTGACGCAAAACGATTACCGTCAGGAATTGTTTAACGGCGATATTGGGATTGCGCTACCGGATGCGCAAGGCGTGTTGCGGGTGTGGTTTCCGACCGAGCAGGCGGGGGAGTTTCGTGCAGTCGCGCCGATTCGTTTGCCTGCCCACGAAACTGCTTGGGCGATGACGATTCATAAAAGTCAGGGGTCGGAATTTACCCGCGTGCTATTACTGTTGCCGGATGTGGAGGATTCACCGTTGCTGGGGCGCGAATTGCTGTACACCGCTGTGACCCGTGCGAAACAGGGGATTCACGTGATTGCGAGTCGCGCTACGTTGCAACGCGCATTGCAGCAAGTGATGCCGCCTGCCTCGTGTTTGCAGGAGAAATTAACGGTTGTTTAGTCTGCGACCGTTCCCCATACCGCAAACACCGGATCAGACACCGACGTTTCGCGGTAATGAGGATCAGTTTTCGGGCGCGGTAAACCTCGGAGCGATTCGGTGTGTAATTCGCTAAGTTTCCCCGTCTTTAGAAAATAATCCAGCACTAAGCCTTGGCGTTCAAACGGGTGCATTTCCCCCCAAAGGCTAATCGCTTTACTTGGAAACCAGCGCGTAGAAAACACCATAGTGACTTTGCCACCTGCTTGCGTAACCCGTGCTAATTCCTCCATTACTGCTAAAGGTTGGGTGAGGTATTCCACTGATACGCTGCAAATTACCGCATCAAATTGGTCATCCGCAAACGGTAACTGTGGCTGATGGTTGAGGTCATGTACCACGCGCTTGGTTAAGCGCGGGTTTGCTGCTAATTCTGCTGCGTTCATGCCCAAGCCGGTCACAGTCTTGAGGGCTAGAGATTCCGGCAAATGCGATACCCAACTGCTCATTAAATCCAGTACCCGCGTATTCGGGGTTAATAAGCGGGCGTAAAGGGCTGTTACTTGGGCAATCGCAGTGCTATCCAAATGCCTGATTAAACGTGGATTAGTATAAAATTGCGCGTCTTGTGCTTCATCGCCGCGCCCAAACGGATAATCTGCGTAAAAATCCGTGGACACCTTCGGGTAAGGCGTTTGCATTCCCGCGCCATTTTCGGTGATTAAACGCGCTATATCACGCGGCGTATTCGCCCGTTGCGGCTGACTAACAAGCTCTGGCGTATCGCGTAAGTGCAGGGTGAGCGGGTACTGTGCCAGCGGATGATTTAAATCACCATCAAGCGTCAATCGCGTGTCATTGATAATGCGAAAAGGTTGAAACGTATTTGGCGTGCAGTTTAACGCTTGCCAAGCGAAACCCTGCGGATAAAATCGCCCTAACCGAGGTTCGATGCGTAAATGGCGTTGCTGGCTGATGAATTGTGTACGTGGAAATGCCACCCGTCGCAGCGGGTCGTGCGCTGGCACTAATTCCCCGGCAGCAAACTGTGCGTTGCAGCTTTCACCCGCTTTTAGGTCGAGTAATTTTTGTGAAAGTGGTGCAGGAACACTGTCATGCGCTGTATCAATGTTGCTCACAAACAGTCGGTCACAGTGACTGGCAACGGCACTGCGCCATGTCAGAGACACTTCAACGTTAGCAAGCGTGGCAGTTTTCATGGGCTTACCTGAAGAATTGCGTTGAAAAATTGACTTTGCTGTCTTATGTGCGAGGCTATCTTACAGTAACATTACGCACCGCAATAGGGTACAAACGTCCGGCAGCCAATAGCACTTGCCGGGTTTATGGTAAAACGAATACGGTTAGTATCAGTGGATATACAACTTTCAGGGCGCGTCGGGCGCGTCAAACCTTCACCTACACTGGCAATCACTGCACTGGCAGCGCAGCTTAAAGCGTCTGGTCGCGACATTATCGGTCTTGGGGCGGGTGAACCCGATTTCGATACCCCGGATCACATTAAACAGGCCGGGATTGAAGCCATCCAACAAGGTGAAACCCGTTATACCGCCGTTGACGGCACGCCGAAGTTAAAACAAGCGATTATCCGCAAGTTTAAACGCGATAACGGTCTGGATTTCACCGCGAAACAAATTCTGGTGTCGTGCGGTGGTAAGCAAAGTTTTTATAACTTGTGCCAAGCCATGCTGGATGCCGGTGATGAAGTCATTATTCCCGCGCCGTACTGGGTTTCTTACCCCGATATGGTGTTGCTGGCAGATGGAACACCTGTAATCGTGGCGGCTGGGCAGGCGGAAAATTTCAAGTTATCGCCCGCGCAACTCGAAGCAGCGATTACCCCTAAAACCCGTTTGTTTGTGATTAATAGCCCGTCAAATCCTACCGGCGTGGCGTACACCTTCGACGAGTTGGCTGCATTGGGCGAAGTATTGCGTCGTCATCCGCAGGTGTTGATCGCGACGGATGATATGTACGAACACGTGTTGTTTGAAGGCAGAAAGTTCGTCAATATTCTCAATGCCTGCCCGGATTTGTACGAGCGCACCATTGTGCTTAACGGGGTTTCCAAAGCTTATTCCATGACTGGCTGGCGGATTGGTTACGCGGGCGGCCCAGAAAAACTGATCCAAGCAATGAGCATGGTGCAGTCACAAAGCACTTCTAATCCAACTTCCATTTCGCAATACGCAGCAGCAATCGCGCTGGATGGCGATCAAAGCTTCATTCAAACGATGGTGGCAGCTTTTGAACAGCGTCATGCATTTGTATTGCAAGCGTTTAACGCGATGGATGGGGTGGAATGCTTGCCTGCTGACGGCACGTTCTACAGCTTCCCGAATGTGGAAGGCATGATTAAACGTTTAGGCTTAAATAATGACGCGGAATTAGCGAGTTATTTGCTCGATAAAACCGGCGTGGCAGTTGTGCCGGGTTCGGCGTTTGGTTTGGAAGGACATATTCGCATTTCCTTCGCTACCAGCATGGCAAACTTAGAAAATGCACTGGCACGGATCGCTTCCGTTTAAACACGAGTCCATGCGTTTAGGAAATCCTCACCCAGCCATCACTTAACAGGGAATGGCTGGGTGGAGGTGTTTCTTATGCGTCTTCTAGAGCGTAAGGTAAATCCAGCACCTTGACGCTAAATTCACCGAAATGCAGCGGTGTTGCCGCTTCGGCAATCTTCATCACTACCAATGCTTCGACTTCACCATCGGGGTTGAGTGTCGCATTCAGTACGGTGGCGGCTTCCGGGTCATTGGCAGAGGCAATTAACGCGCCCACCGCTGGCACTTTAATGCAATGCGGAATGCCGATTCGGTACATTTGGCGTTTGCTTTTACCCAAATATTTTAACCGCGCGACGATTTCCTGACCGGGGAAACAGCCTTTGGTAAAGCTGACTCCATTGGTCAAATGCATATTAAGCATTTGCGGAACCCATGCTTCCGTACTGGCTTGCGAAACCATCGGCACACCGGAAAGCACGTTGAAATACTCCCAACTGCTGCGCCCGACGCACGCCGAATTCACATTCAAGCGTTCCCAGAGTTTTTTGGCTTCGCTTAATTCACCCAAAATCTTGAAACGCGGAATCGGCGCAGGTTGACGCATAATGGTCAATTGATTGACTTGCACGGTGTCGTAGGCCGCCGCTGGAGCAACGCCAAACAGATCGTGCAAGCGTTGATTACCATCCGGCGCGGCATAACCAAAATGCACCAAGGACGTGCTGGCATCTTCCAGCACGACTTTGGAGCGCATCACATACATCCGCAAGCGTTTCAGCATCGGTTCGAGTAAATCACGCGCAACGCTCAGGTAGTAAACACCCCGGCGTTGCGTGATGAAAAACGTTGCCAATGCCCGACCCTTGGGGGTGCAATAAGCACTGAACTGCGACATGCTTTCAGACACTTGCTTGATGTCGTTGGTTAATTGACCTTGCAAAAAACTCGTCGCATCGTCACCGCTTACGCTGATTAAACCAAAGTGTGAAAGATCACACAGAATCGCGCCTTGCGGTGGGATACGGCGTTCACGTTCAGGGTTGCCGAAGGATACGAGTGAATCACCCGCAAATTCCGCACCGTGACCAATCAGAAAATCTTTCCATTCTGGTTTCATAGCGATTATTTCTTCTCAGCAGGTTTTTCTTCTGCCTTTTTCTCTTCCGGTTTAGCGTCAGCTTTTTTGTCATCAGCTTTAGCTTCTGCCGGTTTTTCTTCAGGCAGGGTGATTTTTACGTCAGCTTTAGCACGCAATTCATCCATATACTTGAGCATTTTTTCCTGCTCCAGTTGGCGTTGTAATTGCGGTTTTACGCTGTCGAATTCCGGTGCTTTCACTTCGCGGCGTTCTTCTAATTTGATGACGTGCCAGCCGAATTCAGTTTGTACCGGCTCTTTCGTTACCGCGCCCGGTTCCATTGCTGCCACCGCTTCTGCGAAAGGCTTCACCATGGAAGCAGGCTTGAACCAGCCTAAATCACCGCCGTTCGCCGCTGATGGGCCATCAGAAGATTTTTTCGCCAAGTCAGCAAAGTCTACTTTGTTTTCCAAATCCTTGATGACACCTTGGGCTTCTTCCTTGGTTTTCATCAGGATATGACGTGCTTTGTATTCGTATTTGTCGCCAGCGGTAATTTGCTTGTCGTAAGCGGCTTTCAGTTCATCATCAGTATGTTTGAAAGAACCTGCTTTTTCCTGTGTCCATGCATTCAACACCAGTTTATCGGTGAAATCTTTCACCTTTTGTTTGATGTCTTCGCGCTCTGCCAAACCGGATTTGTTGGCTTCCTGGCGGGCAAGTTCGGTAATGATCAGGTCTTCCAGAATGGTTTTGTTGTCAATGGTTTCGCCGCCTTGAGTCGAACGCTTGACCATTTCAACGACAGTATTCAGGGTTTCTTTGGAGATAGCTTGACCATTGACGGTAGCGACGTTGGTGTCTTCTGCGTGCAGATTGCTCGCCATTAAGCTAAAACCCAACAGCCCAGAGATCAAGATTTTGTTAGTTTTGATGCGCATTGTTTTAGTTTTCCTCTATTGTTTAAGGTAAGACTTTTTTGAAAGGTTTGACGGTAACTCGTTGATAAACACCAGCGTCCCGGTAAGGGTCGGCTTCTGCCCAAGTTTGAGCGGCTTCCAGCGAGTCGAATTCGGCAATAATAACGCTGCCACTGAAACCCGCTTCGCCAGGGTCGGTAGCATCAATCGCTGGATTAGGCCCAGCAACCAGTAAACGCCCCGCATCGCGTAACGCAAACAGCCGTTCCAAATGTGCCGGGCGTGCGGCTAAGCGTGCGGCTAAGCTGTTTTCAACATCTTCGCCAATAATGACATATAACATAACCCAAGCGTCCTTAACGTTTTGTAACTATTCGGTGTCGTTGGTGGCGTATTTTTGCAGGTACAGCACTTGTGCAATGATAAACACGAAGGTCAGCCCCAATACCCCAAACATTTTGAAATCAACCCAGAAATCTTCACTGAAGTTATAGGCAACAATCAAATTTACAACCCCTACGAATGCAAAGAAACCTGCCCACATCCAGTTTACTTGTACCCAAATCGCCGCAGGCACTTGAATCGCGTTGCCCATCATGCGCTCTGCTAAGGTTTTGCGTGCGCCGACGTACAGGCTGCCGATAAAGGCCAGCGCGAATGCCCAGTTGATAATGCTCACTTTCCACTTGATAAACAGCGCGTCTTTCAGGAATAAGGTGAGCGTGCCAAACACCAGCAATACCGCGAGGGTAATCAGGTGCATCTTCTCGAAACGACGGTGGATGATAAAATACAGCACATTCTGCAATACAGTCGCTAGAATAATTACCAAGGTTGCCAGCAAGATGGCATCTTTGGGTTCAGCTTGATTTAACGACATCAGCGGAAGCTGGTTGGCGGCGGCAATCCACGTAGGCGGCAAGTCACCAAAGAACTTGTAAACGATAAAGAAGAGCGCAACCGGGAAAAAGTCAAACAGGAACTTCATACGTATTGGTATAATCGGTTAAAGTCACCCATTCTAAACGATAATTGAACAATGAGTCAGTATTTTCAAATTCATCCCGAAAACCCCCAGGTGCGCTTAGTACGTCAGGCGGTTCAAATCATCCGCGACGGTGGCGTTGTGGTATTTCCAACCGATTCCAGTTACGCGATTGGCTGTAGCTTGGGTAATAAATCAGCAATGGAGCGTATTCAGCGCATTCGCCGCGTCGACAATAAGCACAATTTCACCCTGATTTGCCGCGATTTGTCAGAAATTTCCACTTACGCGATTGTGGATAATATCAACTACCGTCTGATTAAATCATTAACACCGGGGCCTTATACCTTTATCCTGCAAGCGACCCGCGAAGTGCCACGGCGGTTGCAAAACCCCAAACGTAAAACGGTAGGGGTACGTTTGCCTGAGCATATTGTGACGCAGACCTTGTTGCAGGAGCTTAACGAGCCGTTGATGTCGAGCACCCTGATTTTACCGGGCGAGGATTTGCCGATGATTGACCCTTACCAAATCCGTTTGTCGTTGGAACATCAGGTGGATTTGATTATTGACGGCGGTTTCTGTGGGCATGAACCCACTACGGTGGTCGATTTGATGGAGGCACGCCCGCAAGTGCTGCGCGAAGGCAAGGGCAGTATTGACTGGCTAGTGGAGCATTAAGCATGGATTTTGATCTGAATACCTTTATGTATGGGTTGGCGACTTGGGCGATTCCTGTCCTGTTTGCGATTACCCTGCATGAGGTGGCTCACGGTTGGGTGGCGCATAAGCTCGGTGACAGTACCGCAAAAATGCTGGGGCGATTGTCGTTAAATCCGATTAAACACGTTGACCCGATTGGAACCGTGGCTGTGCCTGCGGTGCTATTGTTGATAAATGCGCCATTTTTATTTGGTTGGGCAAAGCCAGTGCCGGTGAATTTTCGGAACTTGAAAAATTACCGCAAAGACATGATTTTGGTGGCAGCGGCAGGGCCGGGCGCGAACCTGATTATGGCGATTTTATGGATGCTGGCCTTATCATTTTCGGCAAGCTGGATTGGTGATGAGAATATCGCACGCGGTTTCATGGATATGAGCCGTAACGGGGTCGTAATCAATTTGGTGTTGTTGGTGTTTAATTTATTACCGATTCCACCGCTGGATGGCGGGCGCGTATTGTCCGGGGTATTGCCACCGAGTCTATCGCGGGTGATGGATCAGGTGGAGCCTTACGGTATGATTATCGTGGTGGCCTTGCTGTATTTCGGGGTTCTGAGTGCAGTTATGTCGCCGTTGGTGGCTTCATTAGCCGCATTGTTAGGGCACATTTTCCTGTAACTGTTTGTCATTTTTAGTTAAAACACATAACACAAGGTATTAGCGTGAGTAGTACGCCTTCACACAATCAGCGCGTCGTTTCGGGGATGCGCCCAACGGGTTTGTTGCATCTGGGGCATTATCACGGTGTCCTGAAAAACTGGGTGGAAATGCAGCTTAATTACGAGTGCTTTTTCTTTGTTGCCGATTGGCACGCGCTGACAACCCATTACGAAAAACCGGACGGCATTTCCCAACACGTCGAAGACATGGCGATTGACTGGCTGGCAGCGGGCATTAGCCCCAGTTCGGCAACGATGTTTACTCAATCGCACGTGCCGGAACACGCGGAATTGCATTTGTTATTGTCGATGATTACCCCGCTGGGTTGGTTGGAACGTGTCCCGACTTACAAAGATCAGCAGGAAAAACTCAAAGAGCGCGATTTAGCGACTTACGGTTTCTTGGGCTACCCATTGCTGCAATCGGCGGATATTTTGATCTATAAAGCGGATCGTGTGCCGGTGGGTGAAGATCAGGTAGCACACATTGAGCTGACCCGCGAAGTGGCGCGGCGTTTCAACCACCTTTACGGGCGCGAAGTCGGTTTTGAAGAAAAAGCCGAACAAGCCGCCACTAAAATGGGCAAGAAACAAGCCAAAATGTACCGTGATTTGCGCCGCCAATACCAAGAAAAAGGCGATGGCGAAGCGTTGGAAGTTGGGCGGGCGTTACTGGAATCACAGCAAAACCTGTCGTTGGGTGATCGTGAACGCTTGTTTGGTTATTTGGAAGGCTCCGGAAAAATCATCCTGCCTGAACCGCAAGCCGCGTTAACCAAAGCCTCGAAAATGCCGGGATTGGATGGGCAGAAAATGTCCAAGTCCTACAACAATACCATTGCCTTGCGCGAATCACCGGAAAACGTCGAAAAGAAAATCCGCACCATGCCGACTGATCCGGCACGTTGCCGCCGTACTGATCCCGGTGATCCGGCTAAGTGCCCGGTATGGCAGTTCCACGAAATTTACTCCGATGAAACCACCAAGCAATGGGTGCAGGAAGGTTGTCGCAGTGCGGGTATTGGTTGCATTGAGTGCAAACAGCCAGTGATCCAAGCGGTACAAACTGAGCTTGCACCGATTCAGCGACGGGCGGCGGACTTTGAAGAAGATCGTGGGCGGGTGCGCGATATTTTACGTGACGGTGCGGAAGCCGCTCGTCAAGTGGCACGGGAAACCTTGGCCGATGTCATGGAAGCGATGTGCTTTACGCATCATTTGTGATGAGAGAGGGGACGCAAACCGAGATACCACTGGCGATTGTACGTGGTGAGAAAGTCATCACCATGCCCGAGGATTTATACATTCCACCGGACGCGCTGGCGGTATTTCTGGAAGCGTTTGAAGGCCCGTTGGATTTGCTGCTGTATTTGATTCGGCGGCAAAACTTCGATGTTTGCGACATCCCGATTGCGCACATTACTGAGCAATACATCGCCTACGTCGAGTTGATGAAAGAGTTTAACCTCGATTTGGCGGCGGAATATTTGCTGATGGCGGCGATGCTGGCAGAAATCAAATCGCGCTTGTTATTGCCGCGCCAAGCCGCATTGGTGGAAGAGGAAGACGACCCGCGTGCGCAATTAATGCGCCAGTTGCAGGAATACGAGCAGTGTAAACACGCCGCTGCCGAGCTGGACACCTTACCGCGTCTGGAACGTGAGCATTGGGTGACGCATACCACAGCGGATTTTCCGCAAGCTCCGCGCCCGCCGCCGCAAGTGTCGTTACGAGAATTATTGCTGGCGTTTCAGGATGTGTTGAAGCGTGCGGATATGTTTAGCCATCATCAAATCCGCCGCGAACAGTTGTCGATCCGTGAGCGTATGACACACATTTTGAGTTTGTTGCAAGAGCGCGGTTATGTGCCTTTCGTGGATTTATTCAATGTTGAGGAGGGGCGGCGCGGCGTAGTCGTGGCGTTAATGGCGGTGCTGGAATTGCTCAAAGCGCACCTGATTGACGCGGTGCAAGGCGATGAGGCGTATGCGGCATTTTACATACGCCCCGCGAGCAGCGATTATTTTTGACTTTCCAACATACCTAAGCGGGTCAGGACTTTTTTGTAGGTGCTGAGAACTTCGGGCATCAGGGTGCGCTGGATATAGTCCAGCACCCATTTGCGATCACGGGGCCCCACCGCTTCTGCGATGAAATTACCGAACGCCAAACTCATTGAAAAACCCGGTTCCTGCCCGACTTTGCCCCAAGTGGTGTCGGCGTAATCTTCCATGCGCTGATTGAGCTTGTTGATGAACGGGTTGCGGTAATCGCCGGGGCCGCCAAAATCACGCGCATTATCTTGCACATGATCCGCGATTTTCAGCGCGAACATCGTGATCATCGCCGCACGGTCTTCATCATTCAGCACGTCGTGAGCGATGCGGTCGAGGACGTGAATCATGAACGCCATGATTTCTTCCATGATCATCACTCGCTGCATTTGGGTGTCGGTCTGGAAATTCTCGTTCTCGATTTCCACCAGGGTCTGCATCCCGATTTTCCAGGTATTAAACGCCAGCACACTGACGGTATCTTCTAACGAAACTTCACGTTCCTGCTTATTCCACTTGGTTTTCAGGCGTATGCGCACTGGGGGTTCCTCTTTCCAAAACGAATCTGTGCGGCATTATAGGGGCAGCTTGTGCTGCGTGCTACAATCCTTGCAACAGCAACGGATTACAGAAACCCCAGTGATTTTTAGTGATACCACAGCAGATTCGCCCCCCGCACTTGCTGCCAATGCTTTTTGCGTAAACAGATTATCACGCTGGATAAAAATTTGGATGAGTTACAGGTGGTGATTGAGGCGAAAGAGCGGGAGATGAATGCGGTGGTTTATGGGTTGCATGGGTTGACGCGGGAGAATATTGCTCAGGTGGAGCGGGGTTAAATGATGAAGAATGAATTAGAGTATTTGCTGCAAACAGACTTGATTGATACTGTTGAAAATAAATGGGGTAATGAAACTTGGACTATCGTTGATAAAAGATTTCATGAGGAAAATACTTATGGTTGCTTCTCTTGCGCATTTATACCATGGGATGAAATTCATGTTTCACTAGGTAAATATAGCTTTGATTTTTATACAGAGCAGTCTAAGCCAGACTACTGGGTTTCAAAGAAGGATGGGGAGGAATACATTGAGTATGAGTATTTCATGGATTTTGATTCAGTAAAGCCTTTAATCATACATAGAGATTTCTTCGATATAAAACCTGCAAGAATAGAAGTTCTTGAAGAGTTTCGCTTGTTTCATAATTTATATTATGATGATAAGAGTAATAAATATATTAAGATCATTGAAGGCGGTGAGGAGATTGATGCGATTATTATTAATGATGGTGAAATAAAAGTAAAAACAAAGCTGATCATTGAGTTTATATCAATAAAAAATACATGTTTTGTAATGTGCTGTGATAATGGAAGATATTCTCATGAAAGTATTTCTAACTACTCATCTGATCAATGTGATTTTGAAGTTAAAGCAGATAATTTAATATATGCAAGATACATAAGGGATGATGTTTATAGTTCTCATGGATACATCGCTTTTTCACGTTTTTTAGCAAAAAAGGTTATTTATCCTGTTAGTGTAAAAAAAGCCATTAGTTTTTTTATAAAAAAAGAGAAGAATTATCAGGATTTCATTATCGGTGAAAGTACTACCGGTGAAGTCATTAAACATAAGTAATTATCCAAAAGTTATCGTGTATTTTTCGCCAAAGCCAGCCAGTATAGCTAACACCAGTTCCTTCATGTCCTTGTAGCTTTTATAGGCATCCAGCGGCAACCATTCATATTTGATTTTTCGCCAGAGTATTTCGATAGGATTGAGTTCAGGGCTGTAGGTTGGCAAAAAATGTAAGCAAATTCCCGCCAACATCCAATCTTCACGTTTACCAAGAAAGGCTTTGCTGGTTTGTATCGGGGCGTTATCCAGAATAACCAAGCAAGGTATTTTTGTTTGTGCAAATTCTTCGGCATAACGGTCAGCAAAGGCATTAAAGGCGGCGATGGCAGCTTGTGAGTCAACGCGCCCTTCCACCGTGTGGAAAAAACTATCGTTGTCTAGGCTCATAAAACCCAAGACATTCAAGCGTTTGCTCTGAGCTGTGAGTAGCCTGCGTGTTTCCCCCGTTTCTGCCACCCGTAAGGGACGCAAGGAGTTGTGGTAAAACCTGAACCATCGAAGTAGTAAATAAGCAACTTGCCAGCCGCCGCTTGCTGGTGGAGTAATGCTTGAATTTCCTGCTCACGCTTGAAAGCCACGGGGTCACGTTTATCTTTCAATGAGTTACGCATCCGCTTCCAGAGGTAGTGGAACTTTTTTTTAACAGGCGTTTCAAGGTGCTGGTACTGGCTACTTTCTGGGTTAGATCAGCCAGTTTGGTTTGAGCCGTCTTGATTTGGCGTGGCTCTTCGTCCACTAGGGTTTTCAACAACGCTACTTCAGCTTCTGTGTATATCCGGGGGCAACCAGAGCGGGGACGGTCGTAAAGTCCCAGCAGCCCTTCATGTTCCCAGCGGTCGAGCCACTCACTGATGGCATCGCGCCGTACATCCAAGATTGACCACAGTTCCGCAAGGGTAAAGCCGCGTGTACTCAACAAAATTGCTTGCGCACGTTGACGACAGCGGAATGTAGGGTGGTTCATATACATTTCCTGCAAGGTCACGCGGATTTCTTCAGGGATCGGCTGGGCAAATTTCATCGGTGCGGACATTCTTAAGTGACAAACTACCAGTTTACACCAGCAGGATCTTATACGTGGAAACTTCTAGCTAGTTACTTATTCCCACTATGATTGCCACATTGGAAACCATGATCAGTGATCTTCAGCAGGCTGAACGCAATTGAAGACGGTGAAACTATAGCGTCTCACAATCCTTCAACTGAATAATATTCCCCAAGTGCTTGGTCTTCTCGTAATGCCGCTTATCTGCCGTAACAAGTATGGCATCGTTACACATGGCCATTGCATGGAAGACACTATCGTAAATGGAAGGATAGCCGCTTTGTGGATGACCTTGTTGGGTGATTTCGATGGCTTTTTTCATTTCCGCCCGTGTGAGTGTCCGCAATGGCAATAAGTGACGGGTTTGAAAATCCAGCAACTGGCTAACAAAATCAATCGGTACGTGATAGTGGTTAGCTGTGCTGATTACTTCCAAATACAATAAATCCGGTGCTTGCAGATTAAACTCACGATTAGTGGCGCGAGCAAAGAGCACTAACGCCTGTTCGCTATCGGCTTCTTCCAAATACAGCTTGTTGAAAACAGAGGTGTCAATGATCAACGATTTCACGGTTGCGGCTCCGGTTGATGCCTTGCTGCCAAATATTCTCCCCGTTCTTGACGAATATGACGCAAGGTTTCAACCGAGTCGTGATCGACTTTAAAGCGGGTGAGGTTCTGTAACATGGCGAGTGCTTGTTGACGATGCCAGTTCTCCAGAGCTTGCTGGATGGCTTCGGCAACAAAGCGGGCGCGTTCTCCCTTGGGGATGGTGTTGTCCAGTTGATCTTTTAGTGTGTTGTCTATGGTAATACTAATACGCTGCATAGTGCTTACTCCTGAGTAATACTATTAGTGAGTATAGCGTGACATGACTGGCCTATCATCAACGAAACGGCGGAAATCCATCAAAAAACGGGGCAAACCCAAAGTCTGGCTCCGGTAGCTGGAAGCTTTTCAACCATGCTTTAAGATTTTTCACATCTTTAAACTGCCGCAGATCTTGCTGGATACGTTTAATCTCGGCCTGCATCGTTTGAAGGTCTTGCTTGAGTAACATCGCAAGGCGTTTGGGTGAAAGCGGTTCAAACGGTGGAATCTGTACCATCATGCGGATTTGATCTTCTTTGAGCATGACTTCTTCTTGTAATTCAGCCAGTTGGTCACTGAGGACTTTGTTGTAATGCTTGAGGCGTTCGGCACTCAGGCTGCTGAGTTTGCTTTGGTCGATTTGCTCAACCGCGAGCTGCAATTCCAGCAGTTTCAGCAAGTCTTTATTGCCGTAAGCGACGGTCACTTGTTGCATCAATTCGGTTTTGCGTTCGCGTTCTACCGGGTCTTGCTCGCGGTCGGGGTGCAAGGCACTGGTGAGTTGGCGGTAAACGGCTTGGATGGATTTGCTGACATTGGCGGCTTCTTCCGCATCCTTGGCTTCTTTTGCCAGTTGTTTGGCGGATTTTTTGCGTTGGGGGAGGACAGCAGCAGCGGCTTCTGCCTCGGCTTCGCGTTGTTTGACCTTTTCGGCGAGGCGTTCGGCGGTTGCCTGCGGGTTTGTCAGGTCGAAGTCATCGTCGTCTAAGGTTACACCGAATTCGCTTTCGAGCATGGATTTCATGAACTCGTTTGCCATCATTTGTTCTTCTTCCGCTTCGGTATCGTAGTCGCTGGCGGTGTATTTGTTATACATGGCTTTCAATTCGTCGTTGTCGCCACTGCGTAGCAATTCTTCGCAGAGTTCCACGATGAGGTGCGTGAGTTTTTCTTGTTGGTTTTTGGTGAATTTATTGGCGGTGAATTGCTGATCCAGCAGGTGCGCCATTGCCGTTTGCTGTTCCTTCATGCTTTGTTTTAACGGTTCTAATTTGTCGACGGCATCGGTGCGGCAACGCTCGAAGGTTTCCTGCCATTCTGCAAGCAGTTGTTTTTGTGCGTCGATTTTTTTAATCAGGGTGTTGAATTTCTTTTGCGCGGGCGACAATACGGCTTGTGCGGGCGCGGTTTTGATATGAACAACTTTTTTAGCGGGCATGGAGTCTTCCTGACAGGGTTTTGCGGTTAGTGTGGCATTAGGTGCGGCTTTGTTCCAGTATGCTGTGGAGAAATTCAGGAGATTGCGATGATTGAAGCGAATACCCGTGCTTTTCGTGCCGCGACGTTGGCGTTGTGCCTTGGTTCGGCGATGATTTTTGCTAATTTGCATGTGGTGCAGTCGTTGTTGCCGACACTGGCGCAACAATTCCATCTGACGGAATTGGAGGCAAGTTGGAGTTTGACGATTACCATTTTGACGCTGGGTTTATCGTTGTTGGTGTATGGGCCATTGTCGGATGCGATTGGGCGTAAACCGATCATGGTGGTGACGATGGCGGGTGCGGTGTTGACGACATTGGCATTGTCGCAGGTGGAAAGTTACACGGGTTTGTTGGTGTTGCGCGGGTTGCAGGGTTTGTTTTTGGGCGGGCTGCCTGCGATTGCGATTGCGTACATGGGCGATGAATTTACCCGAAAAGCGGTGGTGTTGGCGGTGGGGGTGTATATCAGTGCGAACAGTCTCGGCGGGGTGACGGGGCGCATGGTAGGTGGTTTCGTGGGGGAACATTTCGGTTGGGCGGCGGCGTTTGGGGCAATGGGGGTGCTGAGTGCGGTGTTGCTGGTGGTGTTTGTGTGGCTATTGCCGAAGTCGCAGAATTTTCACCCGAAGCCGTTGCATCCGCTACACATTGCGCGGGATATGGGCGGGCATTTGCGTAATCCGGTATTGCTGGTGGCATTTTTGATTGCGGGCGGTAACTTTATGATTTTCTTGAATCAGTACAGTTACATTACGTTTGTATTGGCGGCTGCACCGTATTATTTGTCGCCGCACGCGCTGGGTTTGCTGTTTTTGACGTATTTGAGCGGCACGTTGGCGGCGGCATTGTCGGGGCGGGTGACGCAGTATTTTTCCGCGCCTGTGGGAATGGGATTGGGGATTGTGTTGTTGATGGGCGGTACGTTGTTGACGCTGATTCCGCACCTGTATGCGATTGTGTGGGGGTTTATGGTGAGCAGTTTGGGTTTTTTCCTGACGCATTCGCTGGCGAGTAGTTGGGTGAGCAATCATGCGTTGCAGGCGCGGGCGAGTGCGTCGTCGTTGTATTTGGTGTTTTATTACATGGGGGCGAGTGTCGGCGGGTTTGTGCTTGCGCCCTTTTGGGCGTGGGAAGGCTGGTTGGGCATTGTGGTGGGGTCGTTGTTGGTTTATAGCCTGACGTTGGGGTGCAGTATGTGGTTATATCGGTGGCAGAAACGGGCAGATGAGCGTAGAGTTTGGGTCTGATTCCTTGTGCCAAATTGGGCGAGTCAGGGGTGATTTTTACTGCTGTGACAATGATTTAAGTTGTATTGATTTAAATCAATTTTGTTTGTGTGTAGAGGCATAGAATGACACTATGAAAACTGTAACCACTTTAATTTTCCTGCTATTTACAACGACACCAAGTTTGGCGGCGGAAGCTGAAGGTGTGCCACCGCCACCTGAAGCGTATTGTAAATGGGAGATGGTCAACTACTCGATTCCAGCGTCATTGTGCGGCTTGAAAGGCGAAGCACCGCGCGGCGAGAAAGTCGTTGCTGATGCGGCTCGCGGGAATTGTTTAGCCTGTCACGAATTGCCGATTAAGGGCGTGGAAGCCTACGGCACGATTGCTCCACCGTTATCGGGTGTTGCTAATCGCTTGTCGGAGGCGCAATTGCGCTTGCGGGTGGTGGATTCGCGCCATTTGAACCCGAATTCGATTATGCCGGGTTTTTACCGAAACCCTAGCCTGATTAATCGCCCCGGCAAAGGCTACGAGGGCAGAACTTTCCTCGCTGCTCAGGATGTGGAAGATGTCATCGCTTACTTGGTAACACTCAAATGATTACACGCACGCTATCGCGCCTGTTGGTGGGCAGTTTATTGTTGCTGGCAGTGTCCGGCTACGCAATGGCGGAAGCCCCTAAACCTGCTAAATCAGGTTATGAATTCGTCAAAGAAGAAACCCGCGCCATGCAGGATGATGAGGTCGAAAACACGGGTTATATTGCGGTTGAGCAAGGGCGCGAGCTGTTTAATCAAAAACCTGCTTCGGGAAAATCATGCGCTAGTTGCCACGGTGAAAAAGGCGAAAAGCTGGACGTGAAAAAACTCGCCCGTTACCCGATTTACGATAAAGCGTTGGGTGGTGTGGTGCGATTGGATGATCGCATTAATATTTGTCGTGAAAAACAATCCGGTGAAACGTCGTTACCCGCATATTCCGCTGAATTAATTGCATTGGAAACGTTTGTGCGTCATTTGGCTATTGGTGAACCTGTCAATGTGCAAACCGATGGTGAAATGGCTGACGTGCTGAAAAAGGGCGAAGAGCTTTATCACATACGGTTTGGTTTGATTGATATGTCGTGCGCCCATTGCCATGATAATTATCCGGGGCAGTTTATTCGCGGGCAAAAGATCAGCCAAGGGCAGGGCAACGGTTTCCCCGCTTACCGTTTGGATACTGGTGAAATGGCGAACCTTGATCTGCGGATTAAGCAGTGTTTGACATTGATGCGTGCCGAACCTTTTGCACCGAATGCGGAAGAAAGTAAGTTGTTGGGGGCGTATATTATGGCACGTTCCAATGGGCTGAAGATTGAAACGCCTGCGATGAGGTATTGATTGTTACGCCGCGAAGTTGCGCAGAAGGCACATGTGGTGCTTCCAAACGTTCAGCCAGTTTCTTTTTGAACTGGGTACGGATAGTGCCATCCAACTTGTGCCATTCTTGCAGGGCACTTTCCTTGAAAGCTAGCTCATAAGTCATCAAGCGTTACCTTGATGCTGGGTTCATTTTCGCGCTCCCTGACTTTTGCCAGCAATTCCAAATTCAGAACTAATAATAGCCTTTTTTGGATGGTTCTGCATCTTCTGGTTAAACTTGGTATCTGCCGTCCATCAGCTTAATAGCACCGATAATGACCAAAACACCTTTGTTTTTTGTTAGGTGACATAGGCTTCCGCCATTCAGGATTACTGGGCAGGCAAAACCTGCGTTTCCAACACCAGAGCAATACCAAGAAGCTTTATCGTGGTCTGAAGGGGAGTCTTTGGAATCTGCCAAAGCTAGGATGGCGTTCGTCCGTCCTTTGGTGGAGGCAATTATCCCGGATATTCAGGGTATTGGGGATAATGCAGCCAAAGCCCAACAATCGTGGAATAATGGGCAATATTTATCAGCAACAGAACATGCAGGTGTTGTGTTGGTCGGCATGGCGGAAAACCTTCCAGCATTGAAAGCAGCCAAGGCAGCAGGGAAAGTCGATAATCTTTTACCAACCCACATTCCAGATGCTACAACACGTGCAGTACAATCTGCGGGTTCAGCAAAGGCGGCAGCAGATATTGCACAGCAAGCTGGACGAGCCAGTGGTGCAGCGGCTGAATTGCGTGTTAATGGGCAGGTATTTACGGATGTTAGTACGGGAGGTGCTGCGCGTGATTTACATCCCAGCGTAAAATCTGGACTTGATCAAGTACCTCTCTCTCAACGTGCACCTTGGCACGGTCATTGTGCAGAAGCAGGCTGTGTAAGCCAAGCATTAGAAGCGGGTGTGAATCCTGCGGGAGGAACAAGTAAGGCAGTCAATATTGGGACATCTGGCAAAGGACACGGAACACCGAAACCAGCCTGCACATCATGCCAACATCTTTTGGATCAGTTTGGAGTCAAACATGATTAATGATGAAATGATTAATCAATACATTGAGCAAATAAAGAGCAAGTTCCCGATAAAAGAACAGCATAGGGAGTTTATGCGGCTTCTCTGCCATTATTTAGCCTCCGTGAATACGCGGCTCCCTGCCGTTGGGCAAGAATCACTAGAAATAGCTCAATCTTATTGGCTTCAAGAGGGGGGGACACCTGAACGAATGGATGCAGCACGTACCCAATGTTGGCAATATTTAGATAACAAGGGAAGCAGCATTGCCATCGGTGACGAAGTTGATACTGCGATGCGGGCAGTTTTGTGCGTATTGTACCCAGTGCCCGCCGATGAAACATTTTCTGTTGAAACAGTGCGTTGGTTTTTCCAACTGCTTAACAGGCTTGGCGATGATCAATCAATTTAATCGACGACACTTAGTGGTAGGGGATACGTGCAACCATTAGACAGTCGAGTAATCCAGTATGCAGAAAGTTACGGTGAATATCAGTTACGCACAAATCGCCGTTTTTGATCCAGCCTTACCCCAACCTTTTAATCATTGGTCTCCAGCACACGCAGCGCAGGGATTTGCTTGGCGAGATGGCAGTGTATCCTTCAGAACACTCAAAGATGTTATGTGCGGCAATATCGTGGTATCTGACGCCGCAACCTTTTCCCCATCACCAAACAGTGTTCGTAGCTTCTTGGTTCCTTTCCGTATACCTGCATCGGGTCAGGTAGAGATTGCCAGCATTGGAGGCAGTATTATTATGAATTTGCCGCAGGGTGAAGTTGCGTTGTATTGCGAAATGTTACCCACCGATATGATTAAGTTTAGCTTTGTGCGGAGAGAGCAAGCAGAGTTTCGGTTGTTACAGGTAGATGATCAACTTTCTCCTAGCTATCCATTGTTGACGACGGCTGAACCTGCGTGAAGTAGGTGGTAGCTGTGGATGAAGCACTTTACCTCACCCACAGCTACAAGATTAGGCTTGCGCAGCCTCAACTAACGCCGTAAACGTCAGCCGACCTTCTTCCACTCCCACCGCAATCGTATCCCCCGGCATAAACTTGCCGCCAAGAATTTGCTGTGCCAGCGGATTTTCAACCTGCTGCTGGATGGCGCGTTTGAGCGGACGTGCGCCGTACACAGGGTCGAAACCAGCTTCTGCCAACAGGTCGAGCGCAGCATCGCTGATCTGGATGCCCAAATCACGGGCTGCCAGACGCTTGCGCAAGTTGTTGAGCTGGATGTCGGCAATCTGGCGAATTTCGGCCTGATCCAGCGGATGGAAGACCACCGTTTCGTCAATCCGGTTGATAAATTCAGGGCGGAAATGCGTGCCAACGACTTCCATCACCGCTGCTTTCATGCGCTCGTAGTTGGCTTCGCCCGACATCTCTTGAATGAGGTGCGAACCGAGGTTGGAAGTCATGATAATGACGGTATTACGGAAATCCACGGTACGGCCTTGCCCGTCAGTCAAACGCCCGTCGTCCAGCACTTGCAGCAGCACGTTGAATACGTCGGGGTGGGCTTTTTCCACCTCGTCCAGCAAGATCACAGAATACGGGCGACGGCGCACCGCTTCGGTCAAATAGCCACCTTCTTCGTAGCCGACATAGCCCGGAGGCGCACCGATCAGGCGGGCAACGGAATGCTTTTCCATGAATTCGGACATATCAATCCGCACCATCGCGTCGTCGGTGTCGAACAGGAAGGTCGCCAACGCCTTGGTGAGTTCGGTTTTACCCACCCCCGTAGGCCCCAAGAACAGGAACGAACCGCTAGGGCGATTAGGGTCGGAAAGCCCGGCACGCGCACGGCGGATGGCGTTGGAAACTGCGACCACGGCTTCGGTTTGCCCGATCACGCGCTTGGCAAGCACTTCTTCCATTTTCAGCAGCTTGTCCTTTTCACCTTCGAGCATTTTGCTGACGGGAATGCCTGTCCAACGCGATACAATGTCGGCAATTTCGTCTTCCGTCACCTTGGTTTTCAGCAATTTGGGCGCTTTGGATTCGGTGTGGGCGGCAGCATCGTCGGCTTGCGCCAACTGGCTTTCGAGTTCGGGGATGCGCCCGTATTGCAGTTCCGCCATGCGTTGCAAATTGCCTGCGCGGCGGGCGGTTTCAAATTCGAGCCGCGCTTGGTCGAGGGCTTCCTTGATGTGGGAAGTGCCTTGCACGTCGGCTTTCTCGCTTTTCCAGATTTCTTCCAGATCGGCGGATTCGATTTCCAAACGATCAATTTCAGCCTGCAAGTCAGCGAGGCGTTTTTTGGATGCGTCATCAGATTCCTTTTTCAAGGCTTCGCGTTCGATCTTGAGCTGAATCAGGCGGCGGTCGAGCTTGTCGATCACCTCCGGCTTGGAGTCGATTTCGACCCGGATGCGGGATGCAGCTTCGTCGATCAGGTCGATGGCTTTGTCTGGCAACTGACGGTCGGTGATGTAGCGGTGTGATAGCGTGGCGGCTGCGACCAGCGCGGGGTCGGTGATTTCCACACCGTGATGCACTTCGTATTTTTCCTGCAAGCCGCGCAGGATGGCGATGGTATCTTCCACCGTCGGTTCATCGACCAGCACTTTCTGGAAGCGGCGTTCGAGCGCGGCATCCTTTTCGATGTATTGGCGGTATTCGTCGAGGGTAGTTGCGCCGAGGCAGTGTAATTCGCCACGGGCAAGGGCGGGCTTGAGCATATTGCCCGCGTCCATTGCGCCTTCGGCTTTGCCTGCGCCTACCATGGTGTGCAATTCGTCGATGAACAGGATGATATTGCCTTCGGCTTTGGCAATGTCATTGAGCACGGCTTTGAGGCGTTCCTCAAAGTCGCCCCGGTATTTGCTGCCTGCCAGCAATGCGCCAAGGTCAAGCGAGAGCAGGCGTTTGCCTTTCATGCCTTCGGAAACTTCGCCGTTGACAATGCGTTGCGCCAAGCCTTCGACCAGCGCGGTTTTGCCTACGCCGGGTTCGCCGATCAACACGGGGTTGTTTTTGGTGCGGCGTTGCAGGATTTGCACCATGCGGCGGATTTCTTCGTCACGCCCAATGATGGGGTCAATTTTGCCCTGTTCTGCGCGTTCGGTGAGGTCGATGGTGTATTTGTCGAGGGCTTGGCGTTGGTCTTCGGCGTTGGGGTCATTGACGGTTTGCCCGCCGCGCATTCCTTCGATGGCTTTTTCGACTGCGCCTTTGGTTGCACCGCATTCACGCAGCAGGTTGCCGAGCGTACCTTTGTCTTCCAATCCGGCGAGGATGAAGAGTTCGGAGGAAATGTATTGGTCTTTGCGTTGCTGGGCGATTTTGTCGGTGACGTTCAGCAGTTTGCTGAGGTCGTTGGACACATGCACGCTGCCTGCATCACCGCCGGACACGGAGGGCATCCGGTCGAGGGCTTCGCCGAGTTTGGAGCGCAATTGGTTGGCGTTGACATCGGCTTTGGTGAGCAAACCGCGTGTGGAACCGCCTTCCTGATCGAGCAGCGCGATCATTAAGTGCGCGGGTTCGATGAATTGATGATCACGCCCTAACGCGAGCGATTGCGCGTCTTGCAGGGCGAGTTGGAACTTGCTGGTGAGTTTGTCCATTCTCATGTGGGCTACCTATTGATTTGGGTTGGACGCGAGTGCGTCGGATGGGACAAATCTTGGGTGGGAAGTGAGGGAATTCAAGGTGGGGCTGTGGATAAGTTTGATGTAGGTCAGTAAATCGGTAGCAAATGGTTAGTGGGCGTGAAAAACACACCATTCGTCTGGCATTCCCACGAAAACGGGTGTTCCTGCCTAAACTGAAAATTGTAAATGAACACCTTTCGTGGATTATTTAAAAAGGAGTTTAAATAATGAAAATGTCCAAAAGATTATTTTATGCGGCAAGTTCGACAGTTATGTCGATAGGTATGATGCTGAGTTCAACTGCGAATGCAAGTGCCTACCAAGGTACTAGTTACACACCATGTGACCAGATCAAGAATGAATTGACAGGTAAAGTCCAGCGGTTGCGCCAGATGGCACGCGATCGTGAGAGCTACGGGGATGCTTACGGTGCGCGGCGTTTGCGCAATACCGCGAATGTGATTACCGCCCATATTGGCAATTTACCTTGTGTCGGCAAGCAAACCTGTTTGTGTGATTGAGTAAATATCCGCCTTAAATTATCGCTTGCCAGTGTGGTCAATCTTGCTCATGCTGGCCTTCTGTCCTAAGCACTTGCGTTCCTACGGTTTTTTTCAATGCTGCGCCGCGTTACACTACGCATCTTTGCACAAGAGCATTCATACCGTCATGACAGCCATGCACCCGATTCGGGAAATCCCTTACAACTATACGTCGTTTTCTGATAAAGAAATCGTGCAACGCCTGCTAGGTGATCGCGCGTGGGAAATCTTGCAAGCACTGCGCGTGAAGCGTGAAACCGGTATTTCCTCGCACATGTTGCTGGAAATCTTAGGGGATATGTGGATTGTGCAGCGTAATCCTTATATCCACGATGATTTGCTGGAAAATCGTCAACGTCGCCAATCGTTACTGGATACCCTCAACGGGCGCGTGGCAACCATTGAAGAGCGTTCCAAGGGCAATGCCTTGACTCTGGAAATGGTGCAATTGGCGCGGGCGGCGTTGGCGCGTTTTGCGGACAGTTTCCGGGCTGAATACGATTTGCGTGAAAAAACCCGCAAGCGTCTGCATAAAATTACCCGCAAAGACAATATTCAGTTTGATGGTTTGGCGCGGGTATCTCACGTCACCGACGCGACGGACTGGCGGGTGGAATTACCCTTTGTGGTGTTAACGCCGGATACCGAAGAGGAAATGGCGGAGCTGGTAGGGGCGTGTATTGAACTGGGTTTGACCGTGATTCCGCGTGGGGGCGGTACGGGTTATACCGGCGGGGCAGTGCCGTTGGATTCGATGAGCGCGGTGATTAACACTGAAAAGCTCGAATTCCTTAGCGAAGTGCAATACCGCAATGACTTACCGGGTGTGGATAAAACCGTGCCGGTGGTGCGCACAGGCGCAGGTTTGGTGACGCGCCGGGTATCAGATTTGGCGGGGAAGCACGGTTTGGTGTTTGCGGTTGACCCGACTTCGCAGGATGCCTCAACCATTGGCGGCAATATCGCGATGAATGCAGGCGGTAAAAAAGCCGTACTGTGGGGGACAACCCTCGACAACTTGCTGTCATGGCGCATGGTTACGCCTGATGCAGATTGGCTGGAAGTGACGCGCTTAAACCATAACTTGGGCAAAATTCACGATCAGGCTCAGGTGCAATTTTCGGTGCAACGCTTCCACGCCGATGGCAAAACCCGCAAAGGTGAGGCGCAGACCCTCGATTTTGAGGGGCGTTATTTCCGCAAGGAGGGTTTGGGCAAAGACGTTACCAATAAGTTTTTGGGTGGTTTGCCGGGGGTGCAAAAAGAAGGTTGTGACGGCCTGATTACCTCTGGGGAATTCATTTTGCACCGGATGCCGGAACAAATTCGTACCGTTTGTCTGGAGTTTTACGGCACGGATTTGCATGAAGCTGTCCCTGCTATCGTTGAAATCAAGGACTATCTGGACGGGCGTGATGATGTATTGCTGTCGGGTCTGGAGCATTTGGATGAGCGTTACGTCAAAGCGGTGAAATACACCCCGAAAGGCGCGCGCGGTTGTTTGCCGAAAATGGTGTTGATTGCGGATATTGTCAGCGATGATGAAGCGGCTGTCGCCAGTGCTGCTGCGGAAGTGGTGCGCTTGGCGAATGCGCGGAATGCGGAAGGTTTTACCGCGATTAGCCCGGAAGCCCAGCGGCAGTTTTGGGCGGATCGTTCGCGCACGGCGGCGATTGCGGCGCATACCAATGCTTTTAAAGTGAATGAAGACGTGGTAATTCCGTTGCGGAATTTAGCGGCTTATACCGAGGGCATTGAAACCATCAATATTCGTCAGTCAATGCAAAACAAGGTGCGCATGATTGATGGTTTGCTGGCGTATTTGGCGGGTGAATTGCCGGAGTTGCGTGCAGTATCAGATTATGAGGCGAGTGCCGAACGCAGTTCCATTTGGGCGAATAAATTAGCGCACGCGGTCGATTATTTACAGCAACGCAAAGCGCGTTGGGAACAGATTTTAGCCAATTTTGACGCGCCTGCTGCTGATCATGCTGATTTGTTGGACGCTACCGCACTGGCAGCACAACGCCCGCAAGATCGGGTGATTGATTTGTTGTTGCGGCGTGATTTGCGGATTTCTTACCGAACGGAAGTGGTACGCCCGTTACAGGATATTTTCGTGGGGCGTGAACTGGAGCCATTGTTGCAGTCTTTGGAAGGTATCCATCGGCGCATTCGTTCCGGGCGTTTATTCGTGGCTTTGCACATGCACGCAGGTGACGGCAATGTGCATACCAATATTCCGGTGAATTCCAACGATTACGAGATGCTGCACGAAGCCGAGCGCGTAGTGGATCAGATTATGGTGTTGGCACGCGCCTTGGATGGGGTGATTTCCGGCGAACACGGGATTGGTTTAACCAAATACCGCTACCTTGATGCGCGTGAAATCGACGAATTTGCCACTTACAAGCACGAGATTGACCCGCAAGGGCATTTCAATAAGGGTAAATTGATGCCAGGTTCGGGTTTGCAGCACGCTTACACTCCATCATTGCGCTTGGTGGAACGCGAAGCTTTGTTGCTGGAACACAATGAGCTGGGGGCGTTAAACACCGATATTAAGGACTGTTTGCGCTGCGGTAAGTGTAAGCCGGTGTGCAATACCCATATTCCTCGCGCTAACTTATTGTATTCGCCGCGTAATAAGATTTTGGCAACAGGGTTAATGATTGAGGCGTTTTTGTACGAAGAACAAACCCGCCGGGGCGTTTCGATTCGCCATTTCGATGAAATGAATGATGTCGCGGATCATTGCACGGTTTGCCATAAATGCTTTAACCCGTGCCCGGTCAATATTGATTTCGGCAATGTCTCAATGCGGATGCGCAGTATTTTGCTGGAGCGCGGTAAGAAAAAGACCAGTCCGGTGACGTGGGCATCCATGCAGTTTCTCAATATGAAAGACCCGGATACCATTAAAATCATGCGGATGGGGATGATTCAATTCGGGTTTACTGCGCAACGTTGGGCGCATAAGTTGGCGAAAAAAGCCGGGATTTTGGGTGATAATAAACGCCCCGCTTCAACTTTAGGCAAACCACCGCTGAAAGAGCAGGTGATTCAGTTCATTAAAAAGCCGTTGCCGAACGGAATTCCGGCGAAAACGACCCGCGCGATGTTGGGTTTGGAAGACAGCAGTGTGGTTCCGATTATCCGTAACCCCACCTTGTCCGGCGATACACGCGGTGATGCGGTGTTTTATTTCCCAGGGTGTGGTTCGGAACGTTTATTTAGCCAAGTGGGTTTAGCTACGTTGGCGATGTTGTACCAAACCGGCGCGACTACGGTATTGCCACCGGGGTATTTGTGCTGCGGCTACCCGCAAAATGCAGGCGGGGATTTGAAAAAAGGCACGCAAATTTCCACGGATAACCGCGTGTTATTCCATCGCGTTGCCAATGCGTTAAGTTACCTCGATATTAAAACCGTGATTGTGTCGTGCGGCACGTGCATGGATCAGTTACTGAAATACGAGTTTGGTAAGATTTTCCCCGGTTGCCGCTTGCTGGATATTCATGAGTATTTGCTGGAAAAAGGCGTGAAAATGGACGGCGTGAGCGGTATCCAATACGTTTACCACGATCCTTGCCATTCCCCCATGAAGCAACTGAACCCGTTGAAAGTGACACAGGCGTTGACCGGTTCCGAGGTGGTACTGAGTGAGCGTTGCTGCGGGGAAGCGGGAACTTTTGCGGTAAGTCGCCCGGATATAGCCAGCCAATTACGTTTCCGTAAAACCGAAAGCCTTAAAGCCGGAGTCAAAGAGTTAACCGGCAGCGATATGGCGCAACCGGGCAAGGTGAAAATCCTGACTTCGTGCCCTGCTTGCCAGCAAGGTTTATCGCGTTACGCTGATGATACTGGCATGGAAACCGACTACATCGTGGTGGAAATGGCGAATCACCTGATGGGTAAGGATTGGCAGAAAAACTTTATTGATACCGCAACCCACGGTGGGATTGAGAAAGTGTTGTTATAATTACTGCCTTTAGGGGGACTGATGCCTTTATCTCAATCGGTGCGTCGTCAGGCGATGCATACCCGTGTGGTGACTTGTAACGGTTATAAACGCGAAGATGGGCTGTGGGACATTGAAGGCCATATGGTCGACACTAAACCGTATGCGTTCCAAAATACGGATAGGGGCGGTTTCATTAATGCCAACGAAGCACTCCACGATATGTGGGTAAGGCTGACATTGGACGATGCGTTTAAAATTCACGCTGTAGAAGCGGTAACAGACTGGTCGCCGTTTAAGGATTGCCCGCAAGTGGCAGCCGTCTTTCAGGGTTTGGTGGGCGTGTCGATTGGTTATGGTTGGAATCGTAAGCTCAAGGAACTGATGGGTGGGGTCAGAGGATGCACCCATTTGACCGAGTTACTCGGCCCTATTGCAACCACGGCTTTCCAAACGATTATGAGCACTCGTTCGGATTATTGCGGCGATTTGGATGGTGCGGCGCAAGAAAAACCGCCGTATTTGGATACCTGCCAGATGTTGCGTGAAGACGGTGAGGTGGTGAAAAAGTATTGGCCTAAGTTTTACCGTCCCAGTTAATCCTATGGTGCGTCGATGGGTGGGTGCTGGGAGCGTTGACGTATCCAGTTCACCGCTTTCAGCACGCCGTTGCGGGTTACGACCCATTTTTCCAGCTCAAACTTGCCGGGGAACATCATAATACTCAGGCCAATCATCATGGTGACTAAGCCTTGCCCCGGCAATACCAGCATGGCAATACCGGCTAATAGCACCGGTAAGCCCAGCAGATTGCGCACGATAGCCCGTGGTTGCAACAATACCTGCCAGCGATGCGCATGACGTGGACGCGTAAAATAATTGCTGGGAATGCGTGCGACAAGCCAAGGTAATAGCAGCAGTGATAAGACAAACGTAGCTACAGAGATTGTGCCGAGCCAAATAAAAAGTGTATCCAAACAAAAAACCCCAACGTAGTGAACGATGGGGTTGATTGTAATCAAGGGTAGCGCAAAAAGCGCATTACCTTTAGTTATCCGGGTTGGCTTTGATTTTGTGAATGCTCAAATCCGCACCGTTGTATTCTTCCTCTTGAGTCAAGCGAATACCCAGCGTGGCCTTGAGAATGCCGTAAACGATGAAACCACCCGCTGTCGCAATTGCAATCCCAATCAGTGTGCCGACGACTTGCGCTCCGAAGCTGACACCACCGACCCCACCGAGTGCTTCTAAACCGAAAATACCCGCTGCAATGCCACCCCACGCACCGCACAAACCGTGCAATGGCCAGACACCCAATACGTCGTCGATTTTTAACTTGTTTTGCGCGAGGGTGAATGTCCACACGAATAACCCACCGGCAACCGCACCAACCACCAACGCACCCAGTGGATGCATCAAATCAGAACCCGCGCACACCGCCACCAAACCCGCCAACGGGCCGTTGTGGACAAAGCCAGGGTCATTTTTCCCTGCGACTAACGCTGCTAAAATCCCACCTACCATTGCCATTAGCGAGTTAATCGCGACCAAACCACTTAAGCCGCCAACTTTTTGTGCTGACATAACGTTAAAGCCAAACCAGCCGACGGTTAAAATCCACGCGCCAATGGCTAAAAACGGAATACTGGAAGGTGGATGCGCCGACATCGGTTTGCCATCCTTGGTATAACGCCCGTGCCGATGCCCCAGCATAATTACCGCGCCTAAGGCCAGCCAGCCACCCATTGCATGAACCACTACCGAACCGGCAAAGTCATGGAATGCAACGCCAAACAGCCCTTTAATCCATTCCTGCACGCCGTACAAATTGTTCCAGATCATGCCTTCGTAAAACGGGTAAATGAACGCCACAATCAGGAAGGTTGCCAGCAGTTGCGGGTAAAACCGCGCCCGCTCCGCAATCCCACCGGAAATAATCGCCGGAATTGCCGCTGCAAAGGTCAGTAAAAAGAAGAATTTGACCAAATCGTAACCGTTATTTACCGCCAGTTCGCTGGCACTGCTCAAGAAGCCTGTTTGATAGGCAATCATGTAACCAATGAAAAAATAAGCAATGGTGGAAACGGCAAAATCGACAATGATCTTAACTAAGGCATTTACCTGATTTTTGTGGCGTACCGTGCCCACTTCCAAAAAGGCAAAACCTGCGTGCATCGCGAGAACCATCACGGCTCCCATTAACACAAACAGGGTATCTAATGCGGAAACAAGTTGCTCCATAACAGTGACCTCTACAACACCAAAACGGAAAAAGATGCTCCATCATAAATACCTTGCGCGTGCTGACTAGTGGATTTTGCACAAAACTAGTGATTTTTGAAGATGTTGCGCGGAAATAGGCTTTAATGGGGGTAAATACTCCCTTTTATGGTGCTTTGGTATGAATATGCACTATTGTAGTGCTTTATTTGCACCAAAATGATTTTGCGAGTTGTGCCGTTGATCTGAGAAATGTTGCGCTGCATTGTGCAGGGTAGACAGACTATTCCTATACTTGTGGATTCGTCTTTTAAGGAAACGGTACAACACATGCTCATGACCGCGAAGTTGCCTTTGCCTCACCTTGGCCTGTTTTTGGGGAGTTTGGTGTGGATCATTGCTTTGTTTTTGCCGGTATTCCACACCACCAATGGCGTAGTGATGGGCTATTGGGTATTGGCGACAGGGTGGATGGGATTTATGGTGTTTCAGTTTGCGTGGTATGCCAACTTATTGGAATTACTGGGTATATTGCTGATTTCACGTCACCCGAATTGGGCAATGGGTTTAGCTGTGGCAGGTATTTTGCTGGCTGGGCAGGCATTTTGGTTTGAGGAAATTCCCCGTGATACCGGAACCATGCATGTAGTGCGTTTGGGGTTAGGCTTTTGGCTGTGGTATGTGGGGTTACTGTTGATTACATTTAGCGTGATTTTCGGGGTACACGACGACGAAACGTAAAGGCGTAACGGGTACGCCTTTACGCAAGGGGTTTAGAAGTCGCCTTCCGCGCCGCCTTTCATAATCGCAGTCATGATTTCTTGCACTTTGATGGCTTCTGCATGAAGTTCAGGTGGCAAGGTTTTGCCGCCGTAAATCATCATGTCCATGTTCAGTGAATACAGGTGATATTTTCCTGCTTTGTCTTGAATCATGGAAATCCGGCAAGGGAGGAATGCTGAGAATGCATCACTGAAATCCACCATTTTCATGGCAGTCTGTGGATTACAGAACTGATAGATTTTCAGGAAACGCTGATCTTGTCCGGTTTCCAGTTTCACCTGTTCTGATAATGGCAGTTCGCCGACCGCTTTGATGTTGAGTTTGTTAGCAACGGATTTCATTGCTTCTTCAGCATCTTCGGGGGTAATGCCGTCTGCCAGTGAATATTTCACCACGGAAGCGTCTGCTGAATTGCCGCTTTCCTTGAGCTTTTTCCACATATCGGTGTAAACATCTTTCGCTTTAGGGTCAAGTTGTTGCAGGGCAGCCATTTCGTTGCCCATTTCACCGGCTTTGCTCAGCATGTCGCCGTACTGGGTATAAGCGTATGCGCCGCCGAGAATAGCGACTAAACCAATCAGGGCAAGAAGGTTACGGATAAAGTTCATGAGTTCTCCTAAGCGTTATATTGCACATTCCGCCCATCCATCGTCATGAGGGTTGAGGATGGGGGAATTATCATTCGATTATTGCGTGTTGATTTTTGCCATCAGTGCGAAAGACTTAACGAACGGGCCAGCCATTGCAGGGTTCTTCAGCATTGCGCCGTAGTCACCGGAGAGGAATTTCAGCTTGCCGAAGGTGTAAGCTGTGCCTAAGCCAACCATGCCCATCGGTTCTTTAGTCCATTTCATCCAGTCTTTGCGGTCAGCACGCATATCCCAATCGGGTTTCTCATCCGCGTAATCGCCAGCACGCACGCATTCGCCGTTTTCAACGATGAAAACGCCCATCGGCTTAGCTTCGCCTTTCAGGCCGCAGGTAATAACAGAATTGAACCCAATGGCAGCGAGCTTGTCTTTAACATCAGGGTCTGCGTTCCAAAGATCCTTGAGTTCGTTCATCCAATCAGCAGAAAATAATTGCGGCATAGTTCCTCTCCTAGTACGTGTTATGAAACGGGTTTGATTAATGAATTTTACAATGACCTATATATCCTTCATTCTTGTATTTCGCAACCATCAGAAAGTGATAGAAATGATGCGACACTTTGGTTTACCCCAGTACGCGCTGTTTACAGGGCTGTTTTTAGGCACAATCAACCCTGTCTGGGCTGCAACTTCGCTAGACAGCGAGCCGTTAGCGGTGACATTAATTCCGTTAGCGAAGGTACTGCAAATCAGTGAGCGCAGTGTACCTGCCACCTTAGTCAGCTTAAACGACAGCACGTTAAGCGCGGAAGTGGCGGGCAAAGTCACCCGTCTTTTGGTGGATGTGGGGGCGACTGTCAAAGCAGGGCAGGTCTTAGCAAACCTCGATTGCCGCGATTACACCCACAGTTTGAGTCAGGCGAAAGCCAGCATGACCGCCGCCAAAGCGCGTCTGAGCTTTGCCCAAAGTCAGTGGCAGCGCAATCAGCAATTACGCAAAACGGGTTTGTTACCCGCCGAGCAACTGGAAAAAGCCCAAGCCGATTTTGACAGTGCGCAAGCCGATGTGGCAGTGAATCAAGCGCAAGTAGATACCGCCAGTTTAGCGGTGTCGCGTTGTGAAGTTACCGCGCCGTTTGCGGGACAGATTACCCAGCGTCACCTGCAACTGGGGCAACAAGCAACACCGGGCAGCCCCGCGTTTCAGCTATTACAACACGATGTGCAAGAGTTGAGTGCGCAGTTATCCGCCGAAGAAGTCGCGGAGCAGGCGCAGGGTAAGCAATTACGCTTTGTTGCCGATGGGGTAACGCTTGCGGTGAAGCGTCGTGCGGTGGTGGGGCAAATCAGCGGTAATACCCGCACCCAAGAAGTGCGTTTCAGCCTGCAAGAGCCGACGACGTTAGCCGCAGGGCAAAGCGGACGGTTGGTGTGGCAAAGCCCGTTACCGGCATTACCGGCTAGTTGGCTGGTGCGCCGCGATACGAGTTTAGGGGTTATGTTGGGTGAGGATGATGCGGCTAAGTTTCACCCATTGCCCAAAGCGCAGGAAGGGCAGGCGGCGATCGTGGATTTACCCGATACGACGTTGCTGATTGACCAAAATCGCTTGCGGGTACAGCATGGGCAGGCGATTAAGGTGGAGTCGCCGTAATGTATAAACGCTTGCTGCAAAATCATGTGCTGGCTAATTTGACTTTTGGGCTGGTGTTGGTGATTGGCTTGATTGCCTACAATACGATGCCGCGCCAGCAAGACCCGACGATCAATTTTAACTGGATTTCCATCATTACCGCGTTGCCGGGGGCGAGTGCGGAAGATGTGGAAAAGCGCGTCACAGATCCGTTGGAAGAGGCGATTCGTGGCGTGCCGGATATGAAATTCGTTTCTAGCAATAGTCGTGAAAATATTTCCAGTTTGCTGGTGCGCTTTGAAGACATTGACGAGCGTATGTTCGATAAGCGCATTGCTGATTTGCGCCGCGAAATCCAAAACACTAAAGATTTGTTGCCCAGCGAAGCGGTTGAGTCGATTATTCTGGAAATTACCACGGCGAATGCGTTTCCGGCGGCAATGATTGCGGTACAGGGCGTGGCTGACGATGAGAATTTGCGGGTACAGGCGAAAAATATCAAAAAAGCACTGGAGCAGGTTAAAGGTGTGGAGCGGGTTGATACGATCGCGCTGGATGACCCGGAATTGCAGGTGCGCTTTGATGCCCATGCTTTGGAAGCCTTGGGGCTGTTACCTGGGCAGTTGGCAGATACGGTGCGGGTGTGGTTTCGGGATTTGTCCGCCGGTAGCGTGGATATTGACCGCCAGAGTTGGCTGGTACGACTGAGCGGGAAAGATAGTGATCCGCAGGCATTGGGGGCATTGCCGATTACGGGTTTGCAAGGTGATGTGCCGTTAGCGCGGGTAGCAACAGTGGAACGCGCCCGTGAAAAAGCCACGCAAAAGGTCTCATTGGATGGCAAACCCGCGATTTTATTTGCGGTGATGAAACAGGATAAAGCGAACAGTCTGGATTTATTGGCGCAATTACAAAGCTACCTTGATACCCGCAATGCCCAAACACAATCCACGGGCGTGACCCTGACGCTGGTGGATGATCAAACGGTGCCGACCCGTGAAGCGATTGCGGTGATGGAAAGCAACGCGCTGGTGGGGTTTTTACTGGTGTTGGCGGTCACTTGGCTGTTTTTGGGTTTTCGGCTTGGTTTGCTGACCACGATTGGCATTCCGTTTACTTTGGCGGCGACGTTTTGGGTGTTGTCGAGCATGGGGGAAACCTTGAATGTCTCGGTGTTACTTGGGGTCGTGATTGTGCTGGGAATGCTGGTGGATGATGCGGTAGTGGTGGTGGAGTCCATTTACTATCGCTTGCAACAGGGCATGGATGGAATAACAGCAGCGGTGGAGGCGATGCGTGAAGTTGCGTTGCCAGTGACGACGGCAGTGTTGACTACGGTGGCGGCTTTTTTGCCGTTGATGTTATTGCCGGGGATTTTAGGCAAATTCATGCAAGTGATTCCGATGGTGGTGACATTGGCTTTGTTTTTGAGTTTGATCGAAGCTTTTTGGATGCTGCCAGCCCACGTTGGGGTCGGCAAAATCGACTTTTCCAAACCGTCACGCATTCAGCAATACCGCCAGCGTTTTACCCATGTTTTGCAAGTGAAATACGCGCGGTGGTTGTTGAAGGTATTGCGTTATCCGCGTGCGGCGTTGGGTGGTGTGGTGCTGCTGTTTTTTATCGCCGTGGGCGTGGTTGGTGCAGGTTTGATTCCGATGAACTTTTTCGCATCGGATAATTTGCGGATTTTCTACGTGAATGTGGAAATGCCCAGTTCCACTTCATTAAACGAGACGATGCAAAAAACCTTGGAAGTCGAACAGCAGGTGAAACAACACTTACAGCCACAGGATGCGCGGTCGGTGGTGGCATATGCGGGGATGATGTTTACCGAAACTGAGCCATTGTACGGTGCGCGTTATGGGCAGTTGGTGGTGAGTTTGCAGCCGTTATCTGCTGGCGCACGTGAAGTAAAAGCCATTATTGAATCCATGCGGTCGGCAGTAGAAGGCGTGCCGGGCGCGGTGAATATTGCGTTTTTGGAATTGGCGGGTGGCCCTCCGGCAGCGAAACCGATTAGCGTTAAGGTGCGCGGTGATGATTACGCCGAGATTCAGGCCGCGACTAATGCCCTCAAGCAAAGCCTTGCTGCGAATGCCGGGATCAAAGATATTACTGATGATGCCAGCCCCGGTCGGCAGGAAATGAACCTGAAATTACGCCAAGATGCGATTCGGCAGGCAGGTATTGCACCGGATAATGTAGCGCGAACCTTGCGCTTGTTAGTGGATGGTGAAGTGGTCGCTGATATGCAGGATCAGGGTGAAAAACTCGCAGTGCGGGTGCAAAGTCAGGCAAATGATTGGCAGGCTATCCGGCAATTGCTAGACGTGCGTTTGCCCACGCCCAGTGGCGGTAGTGTACCGTTGAGTGAGTTGGTCGAAGCTAACGAAGGGGTTTCGATTGGGAATATTCGTCATTACAACTTCCGGCGTGCGATTACGTTGGAGGCGGATTTGGTGAAACGCCCGGATGAGCCATTTTACGATTGCCGTTTAAAGCCGGTGTTTACGGCTGCTGCCCCCGATTACAGCTTGTGTGCGCTGGATACGGTGCAGGCAAATCAGTGGTTGTTGGCGGCATGGGAACAGCGTAAAGCGGAGTTTCCTAACATTGATCTGGATTTCGCAGGACAGTTGGATGATTTGCAGGAAAGTCTGGATGCGATTGGGGTGCTGTTTTTGTTTGGTATCGGCTTGATGTATTTGATTTTGGGAACGCAGTTTAGTAGCTATTGGCAGCCGTTAATGATTCTGTCGACCGTGCCAATGGCGTTTACCGGCGTGGTGTTTGGGTTGTTGCTGACACAAAATCCGCTGAGTTTGTATACCTTGTACGGCGTGGTAGCGTTGGCGGGCATTGCGGTGAATGCGGCGATTGTATTGATCGCGGCAGCCAATGATCGTATTGAGCTGGGAATGAGCGTGTTATATGCCACGGTTTATGCGGCGCGGCGGCGATTGATTCCGATCTTAATCACCTCATTGACCACGATGGCGGGCTTGTTTTCCTTGGCAACCGGCTTGGGTGGTAAATCGCTGTTGTGGGGGCCGGTAGCAACAGCGATTGTCTGGGGTGTCGGGTTTTCCACGGTACTGACGCTTTTTGCGATTCCGGTGCTGTATCGCGTCGTCAGTCGGCGGGGTTAACGGCAACTCGCGGCTTGCTGGCGTAATTGATTGGCCTCGCGGAATAAGCGCATGGATGCCTGACGATCACCGCGTTGCGAGGCTATTACCGCTTGGCTTTCACGCTGTTTGGCAAGGGTAAACAGGTGTTGGCGTTGTGCGTCGCAAGACGATGGCGCGTTAGTAACAACCGGCGGGCGATTGGCAGGAATAACGCGCACGCTGACATCTGCTGCCGGACGCATTACCGCTGCGGGCGAAGAAGGCGTGGTACGGCGTGGCGTGACAGGCTGTGGCGCGGCGCGGGGGCGTAATGCCATGATTGCATTGTTACGCTGCGGCAAGCTTCGTATATTCGGTGGCGGCAAGGGCGCGGGGCGCGTTGTAACCGCCAACGTGTGGGCACTATTACCGTAACAGTAAAACGATGTGCCGCAGTTGTCGGTGGTGGCGTATGCAGGGTTGTAAATGCTGGCGAGGCCAGTTAACAGTAAGAGCAGTTGCGGTTTCATTGGGTGTTTCCTTGAAAGAATTATCCCACGAGTGTAGTCAATGAATCCGATTCTTGCCTATATGTGATTGATATTTATACATAAAATAAAAAGTCCGCACGGAGCGGACTTTTCTAGCAAGGCGTAATAGCGTTAAATCGCTGCCAATGCCGCATCGTAATTAGGTTCTTGAACAATTTCAGGTACTTGTTCGGTATAAACTACGTTGCCGTCTTTGATCACAACCACTGCGCGTGATAATAAGCCTGCCAATACGCCGCTAGTAATGGTTACGCCATAATCGTTGCCAAATGCAGGATTGCGGAAATTAGACAGTGAGACCACGTTTTCCAAACCTTCCGCCCCGCAGAAACGCCCGTGTGCAAACGGTAAGTCAGCGGAAATACACAGCACAGCTACGTTGTCATTGCTGCTGGCTATTTCGTTGAAACGGCGCGTGGATGTTGCGCAAACGCCGGTATCAATGCTGGGGAAGATGTTTAAAATGACGGTTTTTCCGGCGAAATCGCCTAAGCCGACTTCAGATAAATCGGTTTTAACCAGTGTAAAGGCCGGAGCGGCTGCGCCAACCGCAGGCAGTGTGCCAACAGTTTCTAGCGGGTTGCCTTGTAAAGTAATCGTTGCCATGAGTGTCTCCTTTGTTAATGAATTAGTGATTGTGTCCGCAACCGCCGTGGCTGTGAACATGACCGTGAGCCATTTCTTCATCAGTAGCAGCGCGAACATCCAAAATAGTGACATCGAATGTCAATGCAACGCCCGCTAGTGGGTGATTCGCGTCAATCGTAATCGTCGCGTCGTCGACTGCCGTGATGGTAATAACCTCAATCCCGCCGTTGGTTTGCGCTTGGAATTGCGCTCCCACAACCAATTGCTCGGTAGGCACATCGCCAAACATTTCGCGTGGAATTTGTTGGGTTAAACGCTCATCACGTTCCCCGTAAGCGTCTTCAGCAGTCACATTAACCACTGCACTATCGGTGGCTTGTTTACCCACTAACGCATTTTCCAAGCCCGGAATAATGTTGTTGGCACCGTGCAGGTACACGAAAGGGTGATCGGTATCCGCTTGATCCAATACCACGCCCTGTGGGTTAGTAAGGGTGTAAGTCATGGTGACAACGGTGTTTACTGCGATTTGCATGAAGATTCCTTAATATAAGCGTCGTAACGGTTGCCGCCTTCGGGTCTGTCCTTAAAGCGGCGATGAGTCCACAAATATTGGGCGGGGAACTCGCGAACCTGTTGCTCAATGATGTGATTGATTAATGTCGTGTCTGCGAGCATGGAGTCGCTGGGGAAATTTTCAAGAGCGGGTAGAAAACGCAGCAAATAACCTGTTTCAGTACGCAACGTGAAAAAGGGGACAACTTGCGCGTGACCGAGTTTGCTAATACGGCTAGTGGCGGTGTTTGTCGCTGCCGGAATGCCAAAAAATGGCGCGAATACGCTGTTTTTGTGCCCAAAATTTTGATCTTGCGCGTACCACACCACATGTCCTTGGTGCAGGCTGCGTAACATGGCACGAATATCATCACGTGGAATGGCTTTGCCGTAACGTTTGCTCCGTAAACGGGCAGTACGCCATTCAATCAGGGGATTTTGATGCGGACGGTACACCACATGCAGCGGTAACTGTTGTGCGAGTAAACGACCACCGAGTTCCAAACTGGTAAAATGCGCACTGAGTAAGACTACCCCGCCACGTTCGTGTGCCGTCAGAACGTGTTCTAAACCTTCCAGTGTGGTGCGTTGTGTGAGTTTTTCAGCATTTCCCCACCAACTGAGAGCCGCTTCAAACACGCCTTTTCCTAAGGAAATGAAATGGTCACGATTGATTTGATAACGTTCATCGACAGTGGTGTTGGGGAAAGCCAATTCCAAATTGATACAACTGATTAAACGCCGTCGCGGTAGCGCGTGGAACATGGATAACCCGATCATTTTGCCGAGCCACATTTGCACCGCCCAAGGCAGTTTGGTGACGAGCCATAAACATCCCAAACCGAGCCAAGTAGGCCAGAAGCGCGGGTGCATAAATTGTTTGCCAGAAATTCTTTCCACGTACAGTTTCATGTTTGGATAAGCTGCTTATGGTAAACTTTCCAGCCTGCTTTTTCCTGTTTTTGTGTGAAAATAACGATGAGTTTACAAATTCCAGCCTTTGATCAGGCGCGTGTATTGGTTGTTGGTGATGTGATGCTTGACCGCTATTGGTCGGGACAGACTTCGCGCATCTCCCCGGAAGCCCCGGTTCCAGTGGTGCATGTGAATACCAATGCGCGTGATGAACGCCCAGGTGGTGCGGCAAACGTGGCGTTAAATATTGCCAGTCTTGGTGGGCAGGTGAGCTTGCTGGGGTATATCGGCGACGATGAAGCGGGTGAGTCCTTATCACGTGTTTTGCAGCAGCGTGGGGTGAAAACCCGTTTTATTACCCTCGACAATACGCCAACGATTACCAAATTACGCATTCTCAGCCGTCATCAGCAATTGATTCGTCTGGACTTTGAGGAAGGTTTTTTGGGGCGTGACCACAGTGCGTTGCTGGCGCAGTTTACCCAATTGCTGGCCGAGGTGGATGTGGTGGTGCTGTCGGATTACCGCAAAGGTACGTTGGAACACGCCCAGCAATTGGTGGCTTTGGCACGGGCGGCGGGTAAGCCGGTGGTGGTTGACCCCAAAGCGCAGGATTTTGCGAGTTACCAAGGTGCAACGGTGATTACCCCGAATCTGGCGGAATTTCGAGAAGCAGTGGGCGACTGGTTGGACGAAGCGGATTTGGTGCGGCGTGGGCAGGCATTATTGCAACGCTGCGAACTCGACAATTTACTGCTGACCCGCAGCGAACAGGGGATGACGTTATTACGCCCGGATGCTGCACCGGTTAATTTGCCCACTCGTGCGCAGGAAGTGTTTGATGTGACGGGTGCGGGGGATACGGTGGTGGCGGTATTAGCCGCTAGCATGGGTGCGGGTTTAAGCGTGGAACACGCAATGGCATTGGCTAACTTGGCGGCGGGCATTGTGGTGGGCAAGGTAGGTACGGCTACGGTGAGTGTGCCTGAATTACACAAGGCGTTGCAGCAGCATAAAGCGCAGCTCAAAGGCGTGGTCTCAGAAGCGCAATTACTGGCGGCGGTGCAAGAAGCGCGTATCCACGGCGAACGGGTAGTGATGACCAACGGTTGTTTTGATATTTTGCACGTCGGTCATGTCACGTATTTGCAAGAAGCCCGTAAGTTGGGCGATCGTTTAATCGTTGCGGTGAATACCGATGAGTCGGTGCGGGCATTGAAAGGCGAGACGCGCCCGGTCAATACGATGGCAAATCGCATGAAAATGCTGGCAGCATTGGCTTGTGTCGATTGGGTGGTGGATTTTAGTGAGGATACGCCGGAACGATTGATTTGTGCGGTTAAACCCGATTTGTTGGTCAAGGGTGGAGATAATGATCCGCAGAAAATTCCGGGTAATCGCTGTGTGTGGGAGAACGGCGGCGATGTGGTGGTGTTGAGTTTTGTTGATGGGGTTTCCACCACTAATACCATTGCACGGATTCAGAATATGGCGAAGGAGTCTTGATGAACGTCGATGTGCTGATCGTCGGTGGTGGTATCGCAGGATTGTGGTTGCTGGCGGAATTGCGTGCAGCAGGTGTTAACGCACTGCTGGCGACGGATGAACTTGGCAAGGGACAAACCATTGCTTCTCAAGGGATTATTCACGGTGGTACGAAATACGCGCTGACGGGTAAACTGACTGGGGCAACGCTGGCGATTGGCGATATGCCGCGCATTTGGCGCAGCGCACTCAATGGCGAGGGTGCGGTTGATCTTAAGCGCGTCAATATTTTGGCGGAATCACAATTATTGTGGACTTCCGGCGGTATTGGTTCACGTTTAACCGGATTTTTTGCCAGCAAAGCGATGAAAAGTCGCATGGAAGCCGTGCCGAATCACGCTTACCCCGAATTATTTCAAACGGATGCCTTTCATGGCGGACTGTATCGTTTGGATGAGCCAGTGTTGGATGTGCCTTCACTGTTGATGGCGTTGCGTGAACAGTTGGCGGAAGCGTTGATGCAGGTTGATGTTGCCCGTTCGCGCTTGCGACTGCGGGATGGCAAGTATTATTACGAGGCTGTATTGCCCGATGGCACGGTGGTGGATGTCATGGCGCAACAGATTGTGCTGACGGCGGGAGCGGGTAATGAGGCATTGTTGGCTTCCACTGCGATTAGCCAACGGATGCAGCGTCGCCCGCTACAAATGGTGATGATGCGCGGCGATATGCCGATGGTTTATGCGCACGCGCTGGGGATGAGTGATAAGCCACGCGCTACGATTACCTCGCACAAAGATTCGCAGGGGAAAACCGTTTGGTATATCGGCGGGCAACCTGCGGAACAGGGTGTTGGTAAACCGCCTTCCGAGGTGATTGCCGCTACCCGTCACGAATTGGCTGAGTTGTTACCGTGGGTCGATTTTAGCAATACCGAATGGGCAACGTGGGATGTTGACCGTGCGGAAATGGCGCAATCCGATGGTGGTCGCCCCGACCAGCCCGGTGTGACTCAAGTGGCAAATGTGACAGTGGCATGGCCTACTAAGCTGGCTTTTGCCCCGATGTTGGCACGTCAGTTGTTAGACGCTTTTGCTTCCCCCGCAAGGGGGGAAGGGGGCAAGAGAGAAAAGTGGGGATTTGCGCTTCCCCCCGTCGCCACTCCAATCTGGGATCAGGTCACATGGAACACGTATTAACTCAACGCCGCCCCGTTGCCCAAACTGGCATTACTATTAGCCCGCTGGGGTTGGGTACGGTCAAGTTTGGGCGCAATCAGGGCGTGAAATATCCCCAAGGTTTTGAGTTGCCTTCTGATAATGAAGTGCGTGATTTGTTGGCGTTGGGTTTTGATTTGGGCATTAATCTGCTCGATACCGCACCTGCTTACGGCTTGAGTGAGGAACGTATTGGCAAGTTGTTGCCCAATTCACGCCACGAATGGGTAATTGAAACCAAAGTGGGGGAACGTTTTATTGACGGCGAGTCCAGCTTTGACTTTAGTGCTATCGGGACGCGCACGAGCGTGGAAAACAGTTTGCGCCTGCTGAAAACCGATTATCTCGATATGGTGCTGATCCATTCAGATGGCGATGATGTGCGGATTTTGCGTGAAGAGGCGGTGCTGGATACCTTGTTGCAGATGCGTGAGGAAGGTTGGGTGCGGGCTGTCGGGATTTCTTCTAAAACCGTCGATGGTGCGTTACTAGCGTATGAATTGGGTTGTGATGTGGTGATGGCGGCGTATAGCCCATTATATACCGACGAATTGCCGGTATTGGAATCAGCAGCAGCACAAGGGCGTGGGCTTTTAGTAAAAAAAGCCTTTGCCAGCGGTCATCTCGACAAACTGGGCGGTAAGAACCCGGTGGAGTACGCGCTGGATTTCATTTTTTCCCAGCCGGGTGCAACCAGTGTGGTATTGGGGACAATCAACCCAAAGCATTTGCGGGAGAATGTGGCGGTGGCAAGTGAAGTACTTGCTGATAAGCTCGCAGCACTTCCATCACGCTAATATCGGCAACATCACGACTGTCAGGTTGCAGCAGAACGTGCGGAACACCCCACGGATGCCACTGTTCCGCGCAAGAGTCGCCGAAGAAACAAACCAGTGGTTTACCTAGCCCAGCGGCAATGTGCATAGCACCACCATCACTACAAATAAACTGGTCACATAAACTAATGCCCGCAATCAATTGGCGCAGCGTGGTAGTCGGCATCGGTAGGATGGGCAACTGATTGAGTTGCGCCATGATGCGTGCGGCTTTTTGGTCATCACCGGGGTGCAATGGGTTGTTTTCATCACCGGGTGCCCAGAACAACAGGATCTGTACTTGATATTGTTGGTGAAGTTGTTGAATTAGCTCACTGAAATGCTGCTCCGACCAGCGTTGGCTGGGTTTACGGGAGCTGATGTGGATACCGATGGTGGGAACGTGTTGATGCCAAGGTTGTTCGTACAATTGGGCGCGTAGTACGGCTTGTTCATGTGGGTCAGGGTGCAAAGTCAGTGGGTGCGTTTGTGCTGAAATACCTAGGGGTTGTAGCAACAGCAGGGTTTTTTCGACTTCATGCAAAGGTTGTTTGGGTTCAGGAACGGAAATTGTTATGTCATCGATTTCTTCGCCATTGGGAGCTGGACTGAGGATAGCTTTGGGTTTGGCACTTTTTGCCAGTTTCAAGGCGTGGCGTGAGAATGCGCCACTGGCTAAGATGGCAAGATCATAGTGTTTACGGCGTAGTGTCAGGGTGAGCTTGATGCGCTGCCAGTATACGCCTAGTAGACTTTGCCCAGCATCGCGGTGTTTTCCTTTGGTGTAAACATAAACATGGTTGATGTCAGGGTTATGTTCCACGGCCTGATAGTTGTAGCTGTTGACGAGGATGTCGATTTCCGCGTTGGGGTAGTGACTACGTAAGTTGCTGATCAGTGGGGTGGTGCAGATCAGGTCGCCGATGTTGTCACGGCGGATGAGGAGGATACGATTCATGGATGGTTTGCTTGATTTCAAAGGGATATTCTTGCATTGATGTGCTAGGATTCGCAATGTTTTTAATCGTTGGGATGTTGTAACGATGCTTTTGAAAAAGAGTTTGAGCAGTGAGTATGTTTTTAAGGGTGAAACATGCCAAAGTTAATAGAGTTGAACTTATGGTCTGGTAGTTTTCTTTTGTTAATATTGCCTGTTACGCATACGGCTGGTATTCGTGCTTTTTTACTGTCTGTTTTTTTTATATCGGCACTTTTCTTGTTGAAGGAATTTAAACCCGTTAAAATTCAGTATTGGTTTGTGATTCTGCTATGGGCTTTGTTACCGCTTATTCTCTTGCCATATTCAAATAATATTGAGTTTTCCCTTAAAGAAATAAAAAGAGAAGTAATTTATGGGATGATGGCATTTTTGGGTTTTTTTATCGTAACCTATGATGAGAAAATACTTAAGCGATGGTTTTTATTTTTAGCTATAGGCTGTTCATTCTTAGTGTTGTGGACTTCAAGTAATTATGTTTTTTATGAAAGGGATTTAGAATCTTTGTATGCTTGGCGATGGCATCATGGATATGCTAGTGTGGCCACGTACATAACAATCTTGTTACCCTTGTTTATTCCAGCATGGTTGTTGTTTGAGAGGTATAGATATGTAGTCTTCGCTGTATTTATTGGGGTGTTGTGGATGGCTGTTTTTTCTTCGCAAAGAGCTATGATTTTTGTATTGATCGGTCAATTATCTGTATTTACTTTTTTGTTATTTAAGTCAACTGATGTCGCCAATGATGGAAAAAAAAGATTGTGGTTTTTTTTGGGGGGGGGCTTATTTTCATTAGGTGCATCTTTTTATTTTATGTATGATCGGTTAAGTGTTTTATGGAAAAGTTCTGATTTTTTAAGTTCGGATATTAGAATACTTCAGCTTCCAATGTTGGCTTTTGATTTAATCATACAAAATCCATTAGTCGGCCATGGATTTGGTCGAACATTAATGCGCAGTCACTTTGAGCAAGTTGGCTTGGAACACGCTCATAATATAATTCTATCTTATGGTGTGGAGATGGGTATTTTGGGGATGTTGATCATTGTTTTGTTGTTTTGGTCTTTATTTTTTAATTATTATAAATTATTTCGATCAAGTTTAGATAACAAGATTGTACGCAGTGTCGTTCTTGCTGGTACTATGGTTGTAGTTGGTGTTTTTATCAGGGAGCAGTTCAACTACATGTTAAATCGAGAGTTATCTATTTTATTTTGGGCGGTTAATGGAATGTTGTTGGGTTTTGCATTGAGGCAAGGTGAACGATGTTAAAATTGGCTATTATTCGTCAATCATACCGTCCTGATGGTGGGGCAGAAAAAATTATTAGCCGTCTATTAGATGGCTTGCGTCGCCGTGCTGATGTGCAAGTTTCGATAATTACTCAAAAATGGCAAAAAAATATACTATCCGATAGTGTTTCTATTCTTCAAGTAGCGCGTAAAGGTTGGTTTCGTAGTAGCCGTTTTAAGTATTTTATCAATGGTGTTAATCGGGTGTTGCACACCACACACTTTGATCTAGTTCAATCTCATGAACGAGTTCCTGGATGTCAAATATATCGTGCGGGTGACGGTGTTCATGCAGAATGGTTACGTATTAAGATAAGCAGAGAAGGAATATTAGGTCGTTTATTTTCTTTTTTTAGTTTGTTTCATCGCGTAATGTTGAGGGCAGAGTCTAAGCTTTTCCATCATCCAAATTTAGAGGTGGTTATATGTATTTCACAACGAGGAAAGCGAGATGTTTTACATCATTATCCAACAATTGATCCATCTAAGATAACGTGTATTTACAATGGAATAGATATTGATAACTATCATCCCCAGTTTAATGTTATTAATGATCCAGTGCGAGTAAAATTGGATTTTTCTCCAGATACTCCAGTTGCTATTTTTGTCGGCTCAGGTTTTACTCGTAAAGGTTTGGACGATCTTTTGGAAGCATTAGTATTTGCTGTTGATTGGCAATTATTGGTTATTGGTAAAGATAAGAAGCAGAATCGATTTATAGAAAAATCCCGGAAATTAGGTGTAAATAATCGGGTGCATTTTCTTGGCGTACAAACGCAGGTGCAGGATTTTTACAGCGCAGCGGATCTATTGATTCACCCCGCATGGTACGAGCCTTTCGGTAATGTTGTTTTGGAGGCCATGGCAATGGGGCGTGGCGTATTGGTTTCTAGTAATTGCGGGGCAAGTGAACTGGTAGAGGAAGGAATTAATGGGTATGTTTTTGATACAGGGGATAGTAAGCAGCTTGCCAATTTACTGGATAAGTGCAAGGATCGCACTCTTTTGAAGTCGTTAGGAAGTAATGCACGTCGTACTGCTGAGCAGTATCCAATTTCACGTATGGTGGATGAGTTGTTAGCGGTTTATCAAACATTATTGACAGAAAATTTCGATGAAAATGAGAAATAATTTGCGTATATTACATACTGAATCTTCTTGTGGTTGGGGGGGGCAGGAAATTCGCATACTTAATGAAGCTGCCGGTTTTATTGCGCGTGGACATCAGGTTGAATTGGTATGCAGTCCTGATTCAGAAATTGCATCAGCCGCTGAAAGATTAAATATTCCTGTTCATAAACTGCCTATTGAAAAGAAAACGTTATCTGCTTTAAGGGCTATGCGTAAATGGTTGTCCAATAATCAATTTCGATTTGATTTAATCAATACTCATAGTTCGACAGATAGTTGGTTATGTGCCTTAGCTAATCTTACGTTATCAGCGTCGCTTCCTATTGTACGTACTCGGCATGTTTCAACACCTGTTAATTCGTCATTTACTACAAAATGGCTTTATCGGTCAGCGACCAAGCACATTGTCACGACAGGAGAACGTTTGCGTCAGCAGCTTGCTAAGCAGAATGGTTTTATATTAAAGCGTATGACTTCTATTCCAACTGGGGTGGATTTTAAGGTATTTCATCCCCTAGAAAAATCTGAATGTAGACATAAACTGGGTATTTCTGATGTAGGTCAGTTTACGATTGGTATTGTTGCAACGTTGAGGAGTTGGAAAGGGCATACAGATCTGTTTGACGCTTTAGCTATCATCAACGGTGGGATTCCTTGGCAGTTAGTCATTGTAGGCGATGGCCCTTATGAGGAAACGCTACATAAAAAGGTTACGTCATTGAATTTAGAGGGGCAGATCAAGTTTGTTGGCAGACAAAGTAATGTTGCAGAATGGTTAAACACATTTGATTTGTTTTGCTTGCCTTCTTATGGTGAAGAAGGCGTTCCTCAGTCGATTATGCAGGCAATGTCATGTGGAGTACCTGTTATATCTACACCCATTGGGTCTATTTCTGAAGCTGTACTAGATGGAGAAACTGGTATTTTAGTTCCTGCAAGAGACACCGCACGTTTAGCTGATGCTCTCTATAAGTTGATGAATGATGATGGTTTAAGAGAGAGAATGGGGCAGGCTAGTTTGAAATATGCTCGGCAAACATTTGATATGAATGTTATGTTAGATAAAATGGAACATGCATTTTATCAAGCTCTTGTTGGTGTGAAAAATGATGAATAGTCGATTGTGGGGGCGTTTATTTTTAATATTGATGGCTTTTCCTCAGCTTGTTGTTAAGCCTTGGAAGAAAAAGCCTGTTAGTGCGCATCGAATTTTAGTGCTTAGTCACTTATTATTAGGTGATACGTTAATGTTAACCGCTTTATTGAAGCGGTTGCATTGTAAGTATCCAGATGCAATTTTGACATTAGTGTGTCAAGAAGCTGTTGTTCCTTTGTATCAAACGCAACCTTATGGGATTAATGCTATTGCATTTAATCCTAAGAAATTTTCTTCTATTTTTTACCTAATTCGTCACTGTCGCCAATATGATTTGGCATTTATTCCTGGTGATAATCGTTGGTCATGGTTGGCATTAGCAATGGGAAGTCGTTGGATTGTTGCTTTTTCAGGAGGAGCTGCATGGAAAAATTTACCTATTAGTGAATTGAAAAGTTTTCCTGTTTCTATTTTATCTTGGGGTGATTTGGTTGCATCTTTAGCTGGTGATTTGCCGCGCGTCGAATATAACCCAGATGATTGGATAGCTCCATCTTGTTACCCGTTTGATCTACCTTCGTCCCCTTATGCAGTGCTTCATTTGGGTGCGAGTAAGCCTCATAAATATTGGGATGCAGATAATTGGATGGCCGTGGCAGAGTGGTTGCGTGTTAGAGGTATAACAATTGTCTGGAGCGTGGGAGCAAAAGAAATCACATTATTGGAATCAATTCGGCAAATGGATGGTGATTATTGCTACAAAGGTGAGCTTGATTTGACTCAGTTATGGCATTTATTAAAATATGCGCAAGTATTAGTTTGCCCTGATACGGGAATTGCCCATTTGGGGCGTTTAACAAATACGCCTACCATAGCCTTATTTGGCCCTGGTTCTCCTTTGATTTCAGGTGCGGGAAGTTTTTGGAAGAATAGCCCTTTTATGCCAGTTTGGGATGAAAGCGTGTTGTGTCGTGATATGAATCGTTTGTTTCAGAGACAGATTCCTTGGGTTAAACATTGCTTGAGAGGATCAAAGGAATGTCCTACTCCCTATTGTATGGATAAAATATCTGTAGATAATGTACTAGAATTACTCACTAAATCTTTTGATTCGGTAAATGACTTATAAAAGTTGCAGCGCGATGGCTATACATATGATTTTCTAAGACTTGATAGTGTAGTGCTTCTGCACGATCGCGTAAGGTATTTAAGTTTTTTAAATAGAATATTACTTTTTCTACGCACTCTTTCGTATCGTGGAAGTCATCATACGTTGTTGCTATGAAAGTATCTTTAAGGCAATCTCGATATTCGGTGAGGAGAAAACCTCCAGCAGCAGGTATGCCAAATACTCGTTCTGGAAGTCCCCACGAAAGCTGTTCAGGAAGATCGCAGTTCGCTCCATAATTTAGATTAATTTTACTACGTTGGATTAACTGTAGCTGTTCTCGTAATGACGGTTTTTCAATGCTGGTGTCTATAATTTTGATGCGAATGGATGGATTTTGTTGTTTTAGTAGATGTTGCAATTCTTTGACAAATAATCGGCGTTGTAGACAACCTGCTCGTTTAGTATTTTCTAATGCCCCCATAAAACAAATATCATATAAATAATGTTGCTCATCTCGTAATTCTTCTAGATTTCCTGTGAACTTATATTCAGGGCGGGCAGCATTTGGAAGATAACAAAATTGTTCGCATGGGAAGTGTTCTTGACCGGAATGTGTGAAATAAATGTCTAGTGGTTTCATTGTATGAAGCACCCAGCGATGCCATGTTTTCATGCCGCAATTCCAAGGTGCATCACGATTCCAAAAGACATAAGGTATTGAATGCTTACGTAGTTTTGATACTAGGTTGTATAATGCGATAGGATGTTTTAGTTCAGTAAAAAGATTGCTGAACCATAAGTCCACCGTTTCTAATGGAATAGTAGAAAATTCTTCTATCTTTTTTATGTGGGTAATTTGTACCCCCTCTTCGATAAGCGCTCGAATCAGAGGTTGTGATGGAGAATGGGTGGTTAAAATATGTGTCATACAGTTATGCTATATTCGATGTATTTTGTGATATTCGATTGAGATTCATTAGGTTTTTCTACGGCAATGTTTCTAGGCAATTACTGCGTTCAATCCCTTGTGGTATCTATTTTTTTCTTAATAAAAAATTTCTTTTCTTTGATTTTGTTATATTCTTGCATGGCGTTAATGATCTTTTGTTTATCTCGAATATCAAGAAGCCATAGTCTCGAATAATTTCTTCAACTTTTCTCATGGAATTCTTGTCGCTTTCTTTGAGCTCTATTAATATGGTTGGAGAGTTTTTGGTGAAAAATTCTTTTCCCCCAAGTAAAACATTAGCTTGATAACCTTCAACATCAATTTTTATAATATTGGCAGGTTTTATTACTTTATTGCTCAGTAAGTTATCAATAGAGTCTATTTTTATGATTTCATGATGCTTTTTTGTGTCACTTTCAACAATTGATGCCGTTCCTTCCGCACTGTTAGCATTATCATAATATAAGTTAACATCTTCTTGTTGTGCTCCTATTCCTAATTGATAGGGGGTGACTTTTTCATCGAAATTGTTGTTATTTATTTGTCGGCATAAGTATTTATAAGTTTCTTTAGCAGGCTCAAAGGTATAGACATGTCCATTGGTTGAGATGTTTTGTGCAAAAAAACATGTGTAAAAACCAATGTTTGCACCAATATCCCAGCATATGTTGTTAGGTTTTATGAGTGATTTTAAACAGTTTGTTTCATAGCGCTCATCATGATCGCTATATAGCCACATTCTTAGATGCTCTGAGTTGGATAAATTTAGCTCAAGATTGAAGCCATGCTTCATCGTCGCCATTTGATTTGGATTTGCTGGTATGATAAACCGTTTTGTGAGGTTAATGAGCTGTTTTTTTCCCTCGGTAATGGGGGATGTTTTTGTATACCACCGAATTAGATTGCTGAGTTTCTCTAAGTACATGTTGTTTTTTACCTTTTCGCTATTTCAATAGTGATGTTATTGTTCCAATAATAATATTTGGATATAAGTTGTTCAAGCATTTGCTGATTTTGGTATTATTACAACCCGCCTGCCCGCAAGGTACGCACTCCAAGTCGTGGCGTATAACACTGTGTTTTCTAATGTTAGATATGCCCCTATCTCCAAAATCAGGATTGTTATTTATCTGTGTCCACCCATTTGGCCACGGCCCCCAATCGAATGCACCCGATGGACCAAAAATGGCTACAACAGGTGTATCCACTGCTGCTGCTATGTGCATTGGCGCACTATCCACTCCAAAAAATAGTTTTGCTAGTGCTGACAATGAACCCATTTGTTTCAGGCTTAATTGTCCACCCAAATTAATAGGCTGAGTTTGGCAGAGGGTAATAATGTCCGCTAGTTTGCCCAATTCGCGTGTATCAGGTGCACTAGTCAACACGATTTGATAGTTTAATTCTTGCTGAAGATGGTCGATAAGCTGTGCCATATAATCATCACGCCAGCATTTAAAAAACCAACGCGATACAGGGTGTACATGAATTAACGGTTGTTTCCCATCCCAACCTGCTTGTTTGAGTTTCTCAATGACTGCTTGTTTATCCTGTGCAGTAAAATGGAAGCTTACTTGAATATCAGTTGGGGTAATTAAGCTGCGGATCAAGTCGAGATTTCTCAGGACGGTGTGAAATTTTCCCTGACGTTCTGTATACGGTTCAGTGACAAGCTGTTTGCGCCACCATTTTTCTTGTTTTTTGAGGTATCCAATGCGACGTTTTGCACCACTTAGCCAGCCTAAAATGAGGCCACGATCTCCTTCTGTTGTATTAATACTAATATCAAAATGTTGCGAACGAATGGTTTTGATAAATGCCAGTTGACGCAATAGAAACGCGATTTTCTTTTCCCCGTTTTTCTTTTCCGGTAAGGTTAGGACGGAATGGATGTCTGGATGTCCCGTTAGCATTTCTTCTGTGCCTTTTTTGACTAAAAAGGTCACTTCTGGTTTATCAGATAATGTTGCAAGTCCAGAGGCCATTGGACTTGTTAGCAACACATCTCCAATATTTCGGAATTTCATAATCAGGATTTTCACATTTTCCCCAATAAGAAAGGTAATGCTTCAGCAATCCTCTGCGTAAATGCGTCCAAGGTAAATTGCTGTAAATGTTGCTGATGTGTGCTGGGCTGTAGCCGTTCTTTGTCCCCATTGATGATGTCATTCAGTATGTCATGCAAATGTTGCCCTTGGTCTCGACGGGGGTCATTGAATAAATAGCCCGTTTTACCATCGAGTACAGTTTCCTGAAATGGAAGAGCATCTACCGCTAAAACAGGGAGATTACAGGCTTGAGCCTCTAAAACATTTAATCCTAGAGCTTCTTTTTCAGGTAAGCCGGTTAAAAGAAAGTCTAATTTATTATAAATTGAGGCAACATTGTTTTGATGCCCCCAAAATCGAACTTGATTTTTAATAGGTAGTAAAGCTTGTTTCAAATCACGGACAGAGGCGTAACCACCACTGCCGAATATTTCGATATTGAGGTTTGGAATCTTATGTAAAGTAGGTGCAATGGTATTAAATAGCAAAGGAAATTGTTTGATGGGCGTGATACGCGACACAATACCTAGTGTTAGCCCCGACTTTTTTTGCCAAACAGTTTTTGGAAGGAATGGGGTGTATAAAGGTTCAATCCAAGACAATAGACGGTCGCGTCCTTTGCGTAAATCCCAGTCATAAAGGGATTTATGTGTGATGGTTTGGCTGGTATCCGTCATACGGTGCAAATTGGCAACACCGTACCAAGGTTGCGGATATACCGATTTCAAGCCAGCATCATGCAGACTATCGACCACGTATTGCGATACACCAATCACGCAGTCATATCCATCAAATGCCTGTTGATCGCGCCCGTATAATGGCATATGGACAATACCTACCAGTCGATGACCAGATGCAGTGATTCGCATCCGCCAGTCTTTGGGAATACTGCCATGAGTCAATACAGTAGCATTGGCGGTCATATTGTCTAAGATAGGTTGAATGTCCGGCGTAATAGCTTGGATACGAGTATTGCCGAATACCATATCGTGCCAGAAATTTGCATTGGGATGAACAAATAGGGTGTGATTAATTCCCACATTATCCAGTGCTTGACAGAGAAACTGGGTATAGACTTCCCCACCACCAAATTGTTTCTGAAAGTTAATTTGATAAAAAGGAGTAGTGTTATGGGTGTGCATTATTATTCCTTTTTACCCATAAATCCGCATACTTGGCAAATGTAAAATACGCATTCGTCACTGCAATTAAAAAACCCTGTACGCCATCTAATAATCCCCGCCGAATAATATACATGCGCAAGAAACAACCTATGCCGTGAGTAATTGCTTGACCGATAGAGCTGCTTTTACCTTCATGTGCTTTTTGTTCTGCCCACAAATTTGAATATTGGCTCATCTTCGCAAGGTATTGCGGCATATCGCGGTAAGTGTAATGCAGTAAATCCGTTTTCAGTGTTTGGATTTTGCTATTAGGTGGCAACAGAACCTTTTCATGCACCAACGAATCATCATACTGCGTCAGTTGAGTAGGATATAACCGCAGCACATAATCAGGATACCAGCCCGAATGCCGGATAAAACGTCCAAATGCCCAAGACAAGCGAGGCATGGCAAATACCGTATCCGCAGGTGGATTTTGCAATACTGCTAAAATTTCGTCACGCAATTCCGGTGTTACCCGCTCATCTGCGTCAAGCCAAAGCACCCAATCCGCTTGCACATGGCTTTGCGCAAGCTGGCGTTGTTTCCCGAAACCCGGCCAGTCAGCATTGATGAATACCCGTGCATTCAATGACTCGGCAATACTGACAGTAGCATCGGTACTCCCGGAATCCAACACCACTATTTCATCGACCCAATCAGCAACGCTGGCAAGGCACGCAGCCAAGTTGTCCGCTTCATTTTTGACAATGAGCGCGACAGCAAGCGTAGGGCGTTGTGGGTGCGTGTTTGTCATCCAATATCCAATAAATCTGCAAAGCGTTGCACAACAATCGCGGCATCATTCACCTCTTCGCCCGCCAACGTAATCATCGGGTGAGGGGCGGTGCTATTGCCAACAATGCCAGTCAATTGCGCAGCGGTGACAGGATACAACGCCACGCCGCGTTGGTCGAGTGCGGCAGCAATGTGCATTAAGCCCGTGTCCATGCCGATTACACCTTTAGCTCCTTGCAGGATCGCTGCTAATTCACTTAATCGGCAACGCGGCAGGCAATGGGCGTAAGGGTGTTGTGCCAAACGGGTGGCTCGTGCTTGCTCTCGCGCATTGCCCCACGGTAATAGGGTGTGAATGCCGCGTTCCGCCATGTTCTGAATCAGCATTTGCCAGTGGGATTCTGCCCATTCTTTCGCGGGGCGACTCGTGCCGTGTAACGCGACGATATAAGGTTGTGGTAACGCGCTGTCAGGCTTGGCAAAAGTATGCTGGGCAATGCCGTAATCCAGCGGCAAACCTTCCAGCGTATAGTCCAACGCAGCAGCAGTCAGCAAGCGATTACGTGTAACCGCGTGTTGGGTTCGCGAAACCGTATGGCGGTGCTGGTAACACAAGCTTGCCAGTGGTTCTCGGATGCTATGCCAGTCATACCCATGGCGTGTGCCGTGAGCAAAACACCCTACCAAGGCACTTTTTAATAGACCTTGAGTATCCATTATTAGGTCATAATTTGTTTGCTGCAAGGTTTCGCGCCATGCCTGAATTTCTGCGCGGGTTGTGGCGGCAAACAAGCTCTTGCGCCAACGACGGATCGCCAGCGGAATGACACGCGATACCCCCGAATGCCACACGGGAACTTCCGCAAAACCTTCTTCCACTACCCAGTCCACGCTTAAATCAGGGATGCGTGCATGGGCATCGCTGATGGCGGGGAGCATGTGTACCACGTCACCCAACGAAGAGGTTTTGACGACGAGGATTTTCATGCGCTTGCCCCTTGTGACGCGGGGTTGGGGGATAGCAATGCGCTGATAGGCTGCATGATGCAGGCTAATACACCTTGTTGCTGGGCAAAAAATTGCGCTGCATTTGCGCCAACTTGCTGCCGTTGTTGCGGATTTTGCAACCAGTTCAAACACTGTGAGTACAATGCGCTTTCATCGCTGGTTTCGACTGCACCACCTGCTGCGTACAATGCGGGAAAGATGTCGGGAAAGTTGTGGGTGTGCGTACCGCTGACGACTGGTACGCCAAATGCTGCCGCTTCCAACGGGTTATGCCCGCCGTGCGCAACAAGACTGCCACCGATAAAAGCGATGTCCGCCATCGCAAACCACAATAACATTTCACCCATGCTATCACCGAGGAGTACGGCGGTATTGGGGGTAATCGTTTGTGCGGTACTGCGCCGGATGGTGGTTAACCCCGCATTGCTGCACTGTTGATAAACATTGTCGAAACGTTCCGGGTGGCGCGGCACGAGGATTAATAAGGCGTTCGGGATGGTTTGTTGCAGGCAGGTGAAGACCCGTAACACGATTTCATCTTCCCCCGCATGAGTGCTGGCGGCGACTAATACCGGGCGTTCGCCCCATTGTTGTTTCAGCTCATGTGCCGTTTCGCGCAATCCGACTGGGATTTGCAGGGCGAATTTGAGGTTGCCGCAGGTTCCGATTTGCGCGGGTGTTGCGCCGAGTTGTTGGAAATAGTGCGCATCTTGCGTGCTACGTGCGCCAATCCAGTGAACACAGCGCAGCGTGTCGCGGGTTAATGCCCCTAGTTTGCGGTAACGTCGAAAAGAGCGTTCCGACAACCGCGCATTCAGTAACAACAACGGTACGCCGCGTTGCTGGCAGGCAGCGTACAAGTTCGGCCAAATTTCGGTTTCCATCACCAGTAACAATTGCGGTTGGACACGTTGTAAAAAACGCGCCATCGCATCCGGCAAATCGTAAGGGAAGTAACTGTGTTGTACTCGTGCGCCGTATAAACGTTTGACCGTATCCGAGCCGGTCGGGGTGGTGGTGGTAATCCAAATGCGGTGCGCGGGGTATGTGTGTAACAGGTGTTCGACTAATGGGCGGGCCGCAAGGGTTTCCCCGACCGAAACACTGTGTATCCACACACACGGTTGCTGCGAAGGATTGCGCACAAAGCCAAAACGCTCTGCCAGTCGTTGCCGATACGCTGGATTGCTACGCCCACGCCACCAAAGCCGCAGCACCAACACGGGCAGCAATAGGTAAAAGGCAAGGCTGTAGAAAAAACGTGTCACGGGTGCAGGATTTCGTTTCAGTCAAGATTTGCGGCATACTACAGGGCGTTTATCTGAAATGGAATGGAGAATTCTGTGCCTAAAGTGTTTTTACTGGCGTTATGTGCTGCAACGTTGACATTAACTGCGTGCGGCGAAAAACAACCCGCTGCCACCTCGCCCAACGCGCCACCCTCGGCCACCATGCAACCTGTCAGCGATTTATCCGGCAAAGCCTTGCACGATGCGAATTGCATCAGTTGCCATGATTCGGCGGTGTATACCCGTGCGGAGCGTAAAGTACAGGATTTGTCAGCATTGGGTGCGCAAGTGCGGCGTTGCAATGCGAATTTGGGGACGCAGTTATTTGACGAAGACCTCGACAAGATCGTTGTTTATTTGAACGATTCCTTCTACAAATTTCCGAAGTAATGACGATGGCTTATAACGTTAAAATCAAAAATACTCCGTATCATTTCACTGTTGATGCTGGTGAAAGCCTGTTACAGGCGGCATTGCGCCAAGATATTCCCGTGCCGTGGGGTTGCGGCGGCGGGGTTTGCGGGGTGTGTATGTCGCAATTGGTGAGCGGCACATTGAGTTACCCCGACGGCGATCCGCTGGCACTGTTTGAAGAAGATGCAGCGGATGGCAAATGTTTATTGTGCGTCGGCTATCCGCAATCCGATGTGGTTTTGGAAGTGCCGGAAATGGGCGAAAACTGGGAGCCGTTTGCGTAACTATTCGCTGGTGAGCGCGTCCCGCCAAGGTTTGCCATTAATCAGCAAATCTTTAATGACGGCATTGCCTTGCGCATCGACGGCTAATACCAGTGAGCCTTGTTTATCACGGACTTTGCTATCCAGCACCGCAGCATGTTCTTCGGGAATATAAAAACGGTTCAGGTTTTCCACCGAAAATCCTGTATTGGTGTCGCAATACCCGCGTAAAAACAACCGGCAATCGTCCGGGCGTTGATTGTGGGGGTAAACAGCGCGGGTTGGCTCTAAGCATAAGTCAGCCTGCGTTTCGTACATTTCACCGCAACTCGTTGGTATGCCGTAATCCACGCGGTACGTCAGATAATGCCCGGATAACAAATCACGCGGATCAAAGCCCTCAATTGGTAATACGACCTCTACGCCGCTGGCACGTTGTTGCGCTTTCATGCCCGCCACAGCAATTAGTGCTAGGATCGGAATAGCTAAAGCGATAGCCAGTAAGACACGCTGGTTCATGCTTGCGCCCCCTTGCTCCAGTTGCGTAAACGTTCGCGCCACGAATGCCAAGCCCATGCCACTCCAATAATCAGTAACCCGGAAAGGATTAAACCGACTCCGGTTGCCGCTAACCCGCCGACCGCTTGAAAGTACAACACCACAAAGCGCAGTCCAATCAAAAATGTCATCAAGTTAAAAGTGCGCTGATGCCCAATATTGCCCGCATGAATCGCGTATAAAAACAAAATGGTTAAGGTCAACAATGCCGCACGAATATCATCACCCAGCCACCAGCTACCCCCCGCATCCGCACCCAACGTGGTGTAATGTTCGCCGCTAAACAGTCCGCCCGGTTGGTAATACAGCAGTAACAAGCCCAACGCGCTAAGCAGTAAGATTTTATTTAGCCAACGATAAGTGGGGTGCGTCGCAACGCCTACCACCAATAATCCCGTAATGATGTAAGTTAACGTCATGTGCCATGCATTGCCTAAACCGCTGGTTTCACCCATTGAACGGCTACCATCAATGAAAACGAGCGAAGCTACTGCACTGATTTGAAACCAGAAAAATAAGCTGCCCGCAAAATCAAGCAACTTATGCACGCGATTACTCAAACCGTACAACACCCCGACGAATAACGGCGCGAGCAGAAAGAAAGTCGGTAGGATTTCCACATCGCTGTAAAAATCTACGCTATTGAAATGCAGTTTCACCATGCTCCACAACGCTCCGTGCAGAAACAGCGTGATCCAAAAGAAGCGGGTAAACACGTGACGTGCAAACAGGCTCAAGGGTAGGGTAATACTCGCCCAGAACAGCAAAGCGTGATACCACGCGCCGCCAGTGTGGAAGATTTGCGCAATTAGCCCAATGCTTGCCAAACATAACAATAAGAAGCTGATGGTTAATACTTCAAACCCGACACCGTGTAGCCGCTGCGGGTATTGGCTATAAATCCCCCCGGCAAGCAGGGTTAACAACGCAAAGTCGCTTCCCAATTTGACGCTATCCGGGATTTCCGACCAATTCGCCGCAATCAAAGAGATAATCCCTAAGCCAATAATGACTGCGCCGAGAATCATAAAGCTGTACAGCCACCAGCTTGCGCGTTGCGGTTGTTTGGCTTCAAATTCCAACAGAGTGGTTTGTTGTTCAATAGTCATCAGTCCGGCTTGCACCCATTGTTGCAATTTTCGGTCAATGATTCCCATGCCATGCTCTCACTGTTATTGTTGTCTATTGAGTATTATCCTGCTTTTTGTGTTTAAGTGTAGTAATGATTGAACTTGACCAGACACAACACGACGAAACGCTGCACCTCAGTTTGCAGGGGTGTTGGGTATTGGCTGAGTCTGTCGCTATTCACAACGCTTTAAATGCCATCAAACCCGCGACAAATAACGTATTGGTGCTGGATGCCAGTCACGTAGAAAGCGTGGATGTCAGTGGTGCATGGTTGGTTTATCAGCAAGCACAACGCTGGCAACAGCAGGGAATCAACGTCCAGTTTGAACAGTTCCCCGCCGAATATCTCGCTTATTTCACTGCCACTTCTTCTGCATCCTCTGAAGCGGGAAAATCGGGCGGGGTTGTTTCGATGATTCAAGGTTTAGGCAAGCGAGTCTTCGGTTTGGGCAACACCCTCCATTCTGCCATTGCCTTTTTAGGTCACAGTGTCATCGCGCTGTTCCAGAGTTTGTTTGCACCGCGTGAATTCCGGTTGCGCTCGGTATTGCATCACGTTTTTGCCACAGGTATTACCGCAACTCCGATTGTGGGGCTGATTGCGTGCCTGATTAGTATTGTGATTACTTACCAAGGCGGGGGGCAGTTGCGCGAATTAGGGGCAGAAATTTATACCGTGGATATGGTGGCGATTTCGGTGTTGCGTGAATTAGGCGTGTTGTTGACGGCGATTATGGTGGCGGGGCGTTCGGGCAGTGCGTTTGCGGCGGAAATTGGTTTGATGAAAACCAATCAGGAAATTGATGCGCTTGAGGTATTAGGCAAAGACCCGATCCTGATTTTAGTTGTGCCGCGTTTGGTGGCATTGGTGATTGCATTGCCGTTGTTAACCATTATTGCCGATATTATGGCGTTGGTGGCGGCAGCGTTGATTGCGTCGACGATTTTGGATATTTCCTTTACCCAGTTTTTTGCGCGGGTGGCGGCGAATATTGAGTTTAAAACCTTTGCCGCTGGATTAATCAAAGCACCCTTTTTTGCGGTGGGTATCGCCCTGATTGCGTGTTGGCAGGGAATGCGCGTCACCGGTTCTTCGGAAAGTTTGGGTAAACACACTACCAAAGCGGTGGTGGATGCAATCTTTTTGGTGCTGGTGTTGGATGCGCTGTTTTCCATGTTGTTCTATCGGTTGGGGTTTTAGGCATGGAAACGCTGATCAATATTAAACATCTCGTCAATCAGTTTGGCACGCAACGGGTACATGACGATTTGAATCTGGAGATTTATCGCGGGGAAATTCTTGGCCTGGTGGGTGGCTCTGGTTCGGGTAAATCAGTGTTGTTACGCACGATTTTAGGCTTACATCGCGCTAACAGTGGCGAGATTTATTTCGGTGAGCAAGAAATTACGCGCTTGTCAGCCGAGGAGTTTGCGCGATTAAAGCAGTATTGGGGGGTGATGTTTCAGCGCGGCGCATTATTTTCCTCGTTGAGTGTGGCGGATAATATTCAATTTCCGTTACGCGAATTTTCCGGTTTGAGTGAGCGTGAATGCCGTGAATTGATGTACGTGCGCTTGCACATGGTGGGCTTGGATCGTAGCGTGGCGCAAAAATTTCCAGCGGAATTGTCCGGCGGCATGGTGAAACGGGTGGCGTTAGCACGTGCGTTGGCACTGGATCCGGTAGTATTGTTTTTGGATGAGCCGACTTCGGGGCTTGATCCAGTGTCGGCGGAAGCGTTTGATAACTTGATTGCCAGCTTGCATCGGCATCTGGGCTTGACGGTTGTCATGGTGACGCATGACATGAATAGTCTATTCTCTTTGTGTGACCGCATTGCGATGCTGGTTGATAAACACATTGTGGCGGGTTCGCTGGAAACGTTACTGGCGCATCCGCACCCACAAATTCAGCAATATTTTAGCGGGGGGCGTGCGCAAGCCTTGACAGGAAATCGGCATGGAGCGTGATACACATTATTTAATTGTCGGATTGTTTGTATTGCTTACCTTAGTGGGGGGATTTTTCTTTGCGGGGTTGTTCTACGATAAGCCGGTGTTGAATACGCAACGTTACGCGATTCACTTTGGGCATTCTGTCGATGGTTTAATGCGCGGCAGTGAAGTGCGTTATATGGGGTTGAAAGTCGGTGAAGTAGCGGCTATCGCGCTACCGAGCGCGGGCGGGCATTATGTTGAAGTGCAAATCAAGGTGGATAGCAATACGCCTGTGGATACGGCAACGGTCGCCAGTTTACGCCAGCAGGGTTTGACTGGCGTGCCGTTCGTGAATTTGACCCAAGATAGCCAGCGTAAAAGTCAGCCACTCTCACCATCCACCGATGCTTTAACCGTGATACCCAGCCAGTTGTCAGATATGGATGCGTTAATGCAACGTCTGCCACTGTTGAGCACGAAATTGGACAGTTTATTAGATGCAGCCAATCAAGCCTTGAATGCTGAAAATCGTGAAAATCTCAGCGGTTTACTGGCGAATTTGCGTGAAACCAGCGATGGTTTGCCCGATTTGGTGGGCAGTTTACAAAGCACCAGTCGGGCGATTGGCACGTTGACTCAGCATTTAGATGGTGTTTTAGGGCGCAATGAAAAAGGCTTGAATGCCACCGTGCAACAAGTCCAGACGACGTTATCCGCGTTGCAACAAACCGCAAAAAGCATCGACACGCTGGCGCAAAACCTTGATCAGGTGGTGGTGGATAACGAGGGCAGCATTCAAAGTTTGCTGGCGGAATCGCGCACAATGGCGGCGAGTTTGCGTGAGTTGGGCGATAGTTTGAAACAAAATCCATCACAAATTATTTACCAACCTGCACCGCAGGGAACGGAGTTACCACCATGAAATACTTGTGGTTATGGTTAAGTTTGGTGGGTTTATTGGCAGGGTGTAGCGCACCGTTGAAAAGCGATTTACCCAACGAACAAGTATACCGACTCGCGCCTGTGGTTGATATTGCCGCGCGGCGTTTACCGCTGACGCTGTATGTGCCGCCGCTTACCGCAACACCCGCACTGGATTCCGCACGGATTAGCCTGATTAAACCGCCGTCACAACAAGATTTCATTGCGCACAGCCGCTGGCCTGATGAGTTACCCAGCTATTTACACGCGCTGATTTTGGAAGGGCTGGCACGTAGCGAAGGCTTTCAAGCGGTCTCGGAACAACGTTTGGGACGTGATACATCACTGAAATTGTTGCTGCGTGTCACCGATTTTCAGGCCGAATATTCAGCCGATGGCAAAGATGAAGCGACGATTGTGGTCGGCATTACCGCAACGCTATTAACCGGAAAAACTCCAAATTTACTGAAACAGCAACATTACGAAGCCCGCCAAACGCATGTCGCGTTACGCACTGGCAGTATCGTGGCGGCAATGAATCAGGCATTGAGCGAAGTCATGGCAGCGTTGCTGGTGGATTTACAGCGGGCGTTGTAAAGCCGATTGCAGTGCGGATTCCGCCACCGGATAGCGCAATACCTGATGAATTGGGAATAATTCCAGTAATTTATCCACATACTGCACTTCGCTTGGATGCACAAATACCAGCACTTTGGTGCGCGGTGAAAAACGTTGTAATGCCCGCAGCGTCACGTCCAGATTGCACACATTCGCCCCAGCGTAATTGTTGCCAAAGCCGTAGATAAATTCCCCGACCAGAAAATCCGGTTGCTGCGTTTGCAAGGCTTTGTGCAACTTGCGGGCAGCGGTGAAACGTTCCTCTGTTATGCCAAGTTGCTGATACAACGCACTGAAGTTAGGGTGCATCGGTGATTCGATCAAAGAAAAAAGTGTTCGCATAGTCCCGCCAATAATAACCCTGTCACTGCCAATTATCGCACGATAGGGCATAATGTCTGCAATCTTGCAACACACTGAAAACAACATGGCAAACAATCACCTTATTCCACGCCACCGCACGGTTCCTGTGAAGGTCGGCAACGTCACCGTCGGCGGCGCTGCGCCCGTCGTGGTGCAATCCATGACCAATACCGATACGGCGGATGCGGTGCGTACAGCGGCGCAATGCGCGGAACTGTTTCGCGCAGGCTCTGAACTGGTACGTATCACCGTGAATTCACTGGAAGCGGCGCAAGCTGTTCCCGAAGTGCGCGAACGCCTCGACAAAATGGGCTGCGACGTACCGCTGATTGGCGATTTCCATTTCAACGGACACAAGCTACTGACCGCTGTGCCCGAATGTGCGCAAGCCCTCGCCAAATACCGCATCAACCCCGGCAATGTCGGGCGCGGCAAAAAGCGTGATGAGCAATTCGCGCAAATGATCGAATTCGCCTGCCGCTATGACAAGCCTGTTCGCATCGGCGTGAACTGGGGTTCGCTCGATCAGGAATTGCTGGCACGCAATCTGGATGACAATTCCAAACTCGCCCAGCCGTTGGAATTGTACGATGTGATGCACGCCGCGCTGATCGAATCCGCGTTGACCAGTGCCGCGAAAGCCGAAGAATACGGTCTGCCGCACGATCACATTATTTTGTCGTGCAAACTCAGCGAAGTGCAGGGTTTGGTACGGGCTTACCGCGATTTGGCGAGCCGTTGCGATTATCCCTTGCACCTCGGTTTGACCGAAGCAGGTATGGGCAGCAAGGGCATTGTGTATTCCACCGCTGCGCTCTCGATCCTATTGCAGGAAGGCATCGGCGACACCATCCGCATTTCCCTCACCCCCGAACCGCACGCCAAACGTGAAAAAGAAGTGATCGTTGGACAGGAGATTTTGCAGGCACTCGGTTTGCGTTCGTTCACGCCGCAAGTGGTGGCTTGCCCCGGTTGTGGGCGCACCTCCAGCGACTATTTCCAACGGCTTGCCGAACAAATCCAAAACTGGCTGCGCGAACAAATGCCCGTATGGAAAGATCAATACGCAGGCGTGGAAAGCATGTCGGTCGCAGTCATGGGCTGTGTGGTTAATGGGCCGGGCGAAAGCAAACACGCTAATATCGGAATCAGTTTACCGGGCAGTGGCGAAACGCCAGTTGCCCCCGTTTACGAAGACGGACATAAAACCGTCACGCTCAAAGGCGACAATATTGCACAAGAGTTTCAGGCGTTGGTTGAAACCTATGTGCAAAAAACTTACGGATAACCCCAAAGGAGCACAACATGAAAAAAGTCTCAATGCTGGCAATCGCTGGCTTATCCCTGCTGGCAAGCAACGTCATGGCAGCCGTTAAAAGCGAAGCCGTATCCTATGAACTCGATGGCACAAAATTCGTCGGTCAGATGTATTACGACGATGCCGTAACGGAAAAACGCCCTGGTGTGTTAGTCGTCCACGAATGGTGGGGTTTAAACGATCACGCCAAAACGCAGGCACAAAAACTGGCGGAGCTGGGCTACGTAGCGTTCGCAGCGGATATGTACGGCGAAGGCAAATCCACCGACAAGCCAGAACAAGCAAAAGAATGGATGACGGAAGTGACCTCTGATGTTGATGCATGGCGTGCTACCGCGAACGCAGGTCTGGAACAGCTTAAGAAAAGCGACAAAGTAGACGTGGAAAAACTTGCAGCAATTGGCTACTGCTTCGGTGGTGGGACGATGATGCAAATGGCTTACGGCGGCACGGACATTGACGGCGTAGTCAGTTTCCACGGTTCCTTGCCTTCAGCACCGGATGGCACCGAAATCAAAACCAAAATTCTTGCGTTCCACGGCAATGCCGATGCGATGGTTCCACAAGCAACTGTGAACAAGTTTACCGAGCAGATGGAAAAAACCGGCGCGGATTGGCAGTTCGTCGCGTATGGCAGCGGTGTCCGTCACGGTTTCACCAATCCGAATGCAGGCAAATACGGCATTGAAAACCTGAAGTACGATGAAAAAGCCGACCAGCGTTCATGGGCTGGCATGAAGGCGTTTTTCGACGAAATCTTCAAATAAGCTCAGAGCGAACGTGCCACGCGGAAACCACGAAATATCTGGCGACCGCTGGCATAATCTTTGACCCGATAGGCTGCGCGTAAATAGCGCGGTCTGTCGTTCCAGGAACCGCCACGCAGCACCCGCTCGTGGCAGTTACCGCCTTCTTCCCACGCTTGCCCATTCGCGGGCGCACCTTGGTACGAGTCGTGCCAACAATCTTGTACCCATTCCCACACATTCCCCACCATATCGTGCAGGCCAAAAGCATTGGCTGGGTATTGCCATACCGGGCTGGTCATGCCGACCTGCATCGCGTAATTCGCGTGGTGTTTTTCTGCCGAATTGCCCCAAGGGTAGGCAGTAGGTCGACCGCCACGCGCACTGTATTCCCATTCCGCCTCGGAAGGCAGCCGATAGCTGCGCCCGTCCATCTGACTGAGCCAGTCGCAATATGCCTGAGCGTCTTCCCAACTGATATTGATGACCGGGCGGCTGTCACGCCCCCAACCCGCATCATCGGGTAACGGCGTGTAAGTGGCGAGGCAAAACGCATCGTATTCTTCAAACGTGACCGGGTATTTACCCATCTCAAACGCAGGAATATACAGGGTGCGTGGCGGGCGTTCGTGCGCTTGATTGCCACCTTCCACATCGTCGCGCCCTTCTTGCGCACCCATTATGAAACGCCCCGGTGGAATCGTTACCATCGTTGGAAAGCTCCACTCATTGGCGTGTTCACGCAAATACACTTGGCGGCGTTGCTGCTGCGCGTGCATTTCCACAGGGGGTGTCAGCTCGATATACATGATTTTTATAACTATGGGTGGATTCGATTACCCATCTTAATAAGTAATTATCCAAAAGTTATCGTGTATTTTTCGCCAAAGCCAGCCAGTATAGCTAACACCAGTTCCTTCATGTCCTTGTAGCTTTTATAGGCATCCAGCGGCAACCATTCATATTTGATTTTTCGCCAGAGTATTTCGATAGGATTGAGTTCAGGGCTGTAGGTTGGCAAAAAATGTAAGCAAATTCCCGCCAACATCCAATCTTCACGTTTACCAAGAAAGGCTTTGCTGGTTTGTATCGGGGCGTTATCCAGAATAACCAAGCAAGGTATTTTTGTTTGTGCAAATTCTTCGGCATAACGGTCAGCAAAGGCATTAAAGGCGGCGATGGCAGCTTGTGAGTCAACGCGCCCTTCCACCGTGTGGAAAAAACTATCGTTGTCTAGGCTCATAAAACCCAAGACATTCAAGCGTTTGCTCTGAGCTGTGAGTAGCCTGCGTGTTTCCCCCGTTTCTGCCACCCGTAAGGGACGCAAGGAGTTGTGGTAAAACCTGAACCATCGAAGTAGTAAATAAGCAACTTGCCAGCCGCCGCTTGCTGGTGGAGTAATGCTTGAATTTCCTGCTCACGCTTGAAAGCCACGGGGTCACGTTTATCTTTCAATGAGTTACGCATCCGCTTCCAGAGGTAGTGGAACTTTTTTTTAACAGGCGTTTCAAGGTGCTGGTACTGGCTACTTTCTGGGTTAGATCAGCCAGTTTGGTTTGAGCCGTCTTGATTTGGCGTGGCTCTTCGTCCACTAGGGTTTTCAACAACGCTACTTCAGCTTCTGTGTATATCCGGGGGCAACCAGAGCGGGGACGGTCGTAAAGTCCCAGCAGCCCTTCATGTTCCCAGCGGTCGAGCCACTCACTGATGGCATCGCGCCGTACATCCAAGATTGACCACAGTTCCGCAAGGGTAAAGCCGCGTGTACTCAACAAAATTGCTTGCGCACGTTGACGACAGCGGAATGTAGGGTGGTTCATATACATTTCCTGCAAGGTCACGCGGATTTCTTCAGGGATCGGCTGGGCAAATTTCATCGGTGCGGACATTCTTAAGTGACAAACTACCAGTTTACACCAGCAGGATCTTATACGTGGAAACTTCTAGCTAGTTACTTAATTTATAGAGCGAGCTTCCTGTTTGGCTGACAAGCTGTCGATGGCTTATCCCAAAAACCGCTGATATGCCGGATTTTCCGTCTCATCCCAATACTCATAACCCAGCTTTTCCAAAAACTCACAAAATGCCCCGCGATCTTCCGGCAGCACTTGCACCCCAACCAACACCCGTCCGAAGTCCGAGCCGTGGTTGCGGTAATGGAACAAGCTGATATTCCACCCCGCGCTCATGCTGGTGAGGAAATGCAGCAACGCGCCGGGGCGTTCCGGGAACATGAAACGGTACAACACCTCATTTTGCGCACCGTTGGCATGACCGCCAACCATGTAGCGCAAATGGATTTTCGCCACTTCATTATCGGTTAAATCGCTGACGGAATAGCCTTTGGTGCGTAAATCGTTGAGCAACAGCTCGCGCTCTTGTTTGCCCCCGGAGATTTTGACCCCGGCGAATACTTGCGCATCCCGCGAATCGGCGTAGCGGTAATTGAATTCGGTAATCGTGCGGTTGCTAATATCGTGGCAAAACTCGCGGAAACTGCCCGGACGCTCAGGAATCGTCACCGCCAGCAACATCTCGCGGCCTTCTCCCAATTCAGCACGTTCGGCAACGTGGCGCAAGCGGTCAAAGTTAATGTTCGCGCCGCTGGCAATCGCAACTAGATGTTTGTTTTGCAGCTTGTGTTGCGCTACGTATTTCTTTAAACCGGCGACACCTAACGCGCCAGCGGGTTCTAGTAAAGTGCGGGTGTCTTCAAATACGTCTTTGATGGCAGCACACGTTTCGTCAGTAGTGACTAAAATCACTTCATCGACGATGTGACGGGCAATTTCAAAGGTTTTTTCGCCGATTAATTTGACCGCCGCGCCATCCGCAAAAGTGCCGACTTGCGCCAGTTGCACCCGTTCGCCAGCCTGCAACGAGGTGTAAAGGGTGGGGGCTTCTTCGTGTTCCACACCGATAATTTTAATGTCGGGGTAAAGGTACTTGAGGTAACTCCCGACCCCGGCAATCAAACCGCCGCCGCCAACGCACAAAAATACCGCTTCGATAGCCCCGGAATGTTGCCGCAAGATTTCCATACCGATCGTGCCTTGCCCTGCGATAACATCCAGATCATCGAAGGGATGCACAAACGTCATACTGTGCTGTTGTTCCAACTCACGGGCATGGGCGTAAGCTTCGTCGTAGGAATTGCCGTGTAAAACTGCTACTCCGCCGAAGGCTTGCACCGCTTTCACCTTAATTTCCGGGGTGGTTTTGGGCATGACAATGGTGGTGTTAATGCCGAGTTTGGAACCTGACAATGCCACACCTTGCGCATGATTACCGGCGGAAGCAGCGACTACGCCGTGGGCGCGTTCTTCCGGTGTCAGCGAAAACATTTTATTGAATGCGCCGCGCAGCTTGAAGGAAAACACCGGCTGTAAATCTTCGCGCTTGAGGTAAATCTCATTCCCAAGGCGGGTGCTGAGACTGCGGGCGCGTTCCAGTGGGGTTTCGGTAGCCACATCGTAGACGCGGGCAGTGAGGATGCGTTTGATCAGTGATTTGCTCATGGAATAATCTTGTGTCGCTGTGCTTTACGTGCGGGCTAGTATATTGCAAACTCAGGCACGAAAACTAATTTTGCACATCACAGGTATTATTTATGAGCCAAGACGCTATGAAAAAAGCGGCTGCTGAAGCCGCCCTCGCTTTTGTTGAACCCGGTATGATCATCGGTATCGGCACGGGTTCCACCGCGAATCACTTTATCGACTTGCTGGCGGGAATCAAAGGCAAGATTGATGCAACCGTGGCGAGTTCGATTGCCAGTGCCGAGCGTCTGAAAAGCCACGGCATCCGCGTGCTGGATCTCAATGAAGCAGGGCAGTTATCGCTGTACGTGGATGGCGCGGATGAATCCACCGAACATTTACACCTCGTTAAAGGCGGTGGCGGTGCATTGACCCGCGAAAAAATCGTCGCGGGCGCGAGTGATAAATTCGTGTGTATTGCCGACGATTCCAAGCTGGTACGCACTTTGGGCAAATTCCCGCTGCCGATTGAAGTGATTCCAATGGCGCGTGCTTTAGTGGCGCGTGAAATGGTGAAAATGGGTGGCAATCCGGTGCTGCGCCAAGGTTTTACCACCGATAACGGCAATGTGATTTTGGATATTCACAACTTAACTATTATGAATCCGGTGGAAATGGAAGATCGCATTAACCGCATTCCGGGCGTGGTGACGAATGGTTTGTTCGCGATTCGTCCGGCGGATGTGCTAATTCTGGGCGGTGTTGGTGGAGTGCAGACGTTGATTTGATCAGCGTTTGACGTGTGTTTCTGCCGTGTATGCATGGCAGAAACACCCTTATCCACTCACTTTAATCCCCGTAAACAACCTCAACGCCCGTTCGCGACTTTTCCCCAAATCCACCAGCGGTAAGGGGTAATCTTTCAACCCATCACCCAATTCACGCGGTAAATGGATCAGTTTGTTATCCCGCCGCGCCAATTCAGGAACCCAGCGGCGAATGTATTCACCTTCCGGGTCGAATTTCTGGCTTTGCAAAATCGGGTTGAAAATGCGGAAGTAGGGGGCTGCATCCGCGCCGCACCCGGCTGTCCATTGCCACCCGAACACGTTACTGGCTAAATCGGCATCTACCAAGGTATCACGAAACCAGTTTTCGCCCGCTTGCCAAGGTACGAGTAAGTTTTTGGTAAGTAACGAGGCGACGATCATCCGCACCCGGTTATGCATCCAGCCGGTGTGCCACAGTTCGCGCATTCCCGCATCGACAATCGGAAATCCGGTTTTGCCGTGTTGCCAACGTTGCAAGATTTCGGCGTAGTTATCCGCCCATGCAAACCGCTCGAAACGTACATCCAACGGGCGATCCACGGTATGCGGAAAGTGATAAAGCAAGTGGTAGGAAAACTCGCGCCAACCGATTTCTTGGATAAAATGGCGTACCCCCGCTTCTGCGTGCAGATTTTCCGCGAGGTAATGTTCGGCAAAATACACCGCTTGGCGCGGGCTGATTTCCCCAAAATGCAAATGCGGCGATAACCGCGCCGTGCCGGGTTGCGCCGGGATATTGCGGGCGGTTTTGTAATCCGCTGCATGTTGCGTCAAAAACTGCTGAAGTTTGTGCCTTGCGGTGGTTTCGCCCACTTCCCAATGCGCCATCATGGGTACATCCCAGCGAATATCCGGCAATAATCCCAAATCGGTTATGCTCAAACTGGCGGGCAATACGGTGGGTGCGGGAATGCGTGTGGGTAATGGCAATGGCGGTTGCACCACGCCGATTTTGAGTGCGGCTTTCCAAAACGGAGTGAATACTTTGTAAGGGGTTGCGTCGGCTTTCAACACGTCCCACGGTTCTTGCAGCAAACTGGCGTTGTAACTGTGTACTTCGCACACCGCTTTCAAGGTTTGTTTCAGGTGTTTATCACGCGCCAGACTTGCGGGTTCGTACACACGGTTCCAAAACACGCGGGTTGCCCCAGTTTCCGCCAATAACGCCTGCAAGGTGCTTAATGCTTCACCTTGGCGCACGATTAAACGATTGCCGAAGCTGCGTAACGCGCTATCCAACGCCTGCAAACTGTGATGTAACCACACGCGGCTGGCTGCCCCTAATTGGGTGGTGCTGGTCGGGGTAGGGTCGTCAATAAAAACCACTACCGCCGACTCATCGCTACGGCAGGCGTGATACAGCGCGGGGTTATCTGCGAGGCGTAAATCTTGGCGCAACCACACCAATGTCGTCATGCGACGGCAGTTTCCAGCACCAGATCTAACGCTTGCGAAACTTCTGCCAACTCACTCGGTAAGTTATGCAAGTGCTGGTTCGCCAGCGAGTTTATTTCAGTGCCGCTAACAAACGCGGGTAAGTGATACAGGGTGATTAACGACTGCAATTGCGTCAAATTGACCGCATCCCCCAGCACCAGCAAAGCACTAAACGCGGTGCGTTCCAATACCAGTGGTAAATGTTCAAGCGTGATGTAGTGGCTTAATAAGCTCACCAAATAGCCATGCTGACTCAGCGTATTCGCCAGTAACAAGGTTTCAACGTGTTTGGTGGTGGCTTGAGTATTCACCAGCAACAAGCGTTTGCCATTTGCACGGCTATTGTGTTGCAGGTAACGTGAACTCAGGCGGGCGCACAAAAATTCGTGGAAAAACGCATAATCTGCGGTAGTCGCGCTTAACCATTGCTGTTGTTGCGCAAGATCATGGTACAGGGGTTGTAACAGTTTTTTTGCCACTAACTCCAGCGAATACAACGACACCGCTTCATTGAACGTTTGTTCCAGCAAGCGCATGTCCATTCTATGAATAAAGCGCACCATTTGCTGGCGATAATGTCGCCAAGGATCATCGGTTTCCACGCTACTGGCAAGGCGCAATGCAGGTGGCGCAACGCGATTATCCAATACATCACGCACCCGGCTCACCGGAATACCTTGTTCCAGCAACACCAATACCTGTTTTACACGCTCCACATCGTGTTCACTGTACAAACGATGACCTTTTGGGGTGCGGTGCGGTTTTATCAGGCCGTAACGCCGTTCCCATGCCCGCAACGTAACGCTATTTACGCCCGTTTGTTCAGAAACTGTCCCAATGGGAAACAGCGCGGCAGCATTAGTCAATTCGGTGGATGGTTTGGTTCTCATAGATTCCGTAGTCGCTTTGTACAATGACAACCAAACTATAAAGCTTGTATAAGTTTGGGCGTAATAGACGTGCAAAAACTAGGGTTTCAACTAGGTAAGAAAGCCTTGATAACGTTGCAAAAACTGCGTCATTCCCGTTTGGCTAAATTGCTCAACATCCCACGGGCGATAATCCACGACATGCTGATAAACAGGATTTAAGGCATAAACCCAAGCAGCAACAGCACCGTTTGCCAGCTCAATATTAACGGGAATGCGGTGGTAATAGTCGCCTTCAAAGGTATCCAGACGAGTGACATCTTGCGCATTCACGTTCCAATACAATATGCCGTCAATGTAGGCATCGCAGGCTGGAATGGCTATTGGATAAGTTTCGTTGATGACGCAGCAACGCTGGTAGCCGGGTAAGCGGGCGCGACTGCTGGTGTAGGTATGGGTGACTACCCGTGACCACACAGGGTCAAACATTAAAGAGCCGTAGGTGAAAATGTGCTGCATTGGACGATTATAGCAGCAGAAAAACAATACGGGGCAGCTTGCAGGAGGAAGGGCAAGCCACCCCGTAGGTGTTTGTTATTGCTCGTCGCTTGGTGCAACGACAACCAGTGCAGGTGCAGATGCTGCTGGCGCAGTAACGGCAACCGGAGCTTTTGCTACTGGTTCTGGTTTTGCAGCCTTGTTAACGCCAGTCGCAGCAATCAACGCAGTCAGAATGAAGCCTAAAGTTAGGGGGTCGGCAATGCCGCGCATCTTTTTCATAAGAAAAACCTCTGTTTTGATACAATGTTGTGACGGGTACAGAATACGTCCTCAGCGTCAACGAAAGGTCAAAGCTGGACACGCGGATGCAAAAATTTAAATTAATGTTATTTGGTGGATTTCGCTTGGTGAATGCCGATGGCGAATTGGTCATGCCCCATGCGCGAAAAGCCAAAGCGTTACTGGCATGGCTGGCAATGAATCCAGATCAGCAGCATTTGCGTGAAAAGCTGGCGGCAGTGCTGTGGCCGGACAGCGACGAAGTGCAGGGCAGACACAGTTTGCGCCAAGCGTTGGGGGATTTACGCAAAATCATGCCGGGTGATGCCGAGCCGCTGTGTACCACCAAAGACTGGATTTTGCTCGACAGCAAACAAATAGCGATTGATGTGGTTGAGTTTGAACGTGCGTTAGTTCAGGCAGATACCGTCGCTCTCGATCAGGCTATTGAATTGTACAAAGGCGAATTTCTGGAAGGTTGTAATCCCAACTCCGATTCGTTTGACGAATGGCTGTCGATTTCCCGCAGCCGTTACAGCGTGTTAGCTTCCAACGCGCTGGAACAACGTTTAACCAGTTTATTGGCGCAAGCCGATTACGAACGCGCCAGTTACGTTGCGGTGCGTTTGCTCAGTATTAACCCCTTGCAGGAAACCGCGTATCGGGCGTTGATGCAAGCACATTGGCAGTTAGGCAATCCTGCTACCGCGTTGCGTTGGTATCGGCGTTGCCAGAGTTTGTTGCAACGTGAATTGGGCGTAGCTCCTGATCCGCAAACTCAGGCATTACACGCTACTTTATTGACAGCAAGCGATGAGGCTGAGACGAATAAATTAGCAAAAATGCCCAGTGGCTGCGCTTGTCGCGCACCTTTACCCACAACCGTTGCACACTCTTTCGAGCGTTACCTATACGTGATGGAATCGGCGATTGAAGGCGTGCTGGATCATATTGGTGGGCAAGGTTTTTTGCTACGCGGTGAGAATGAAACCCAGAAAACGGCGTTGTTGCAGCGTATGCAGCAGTTAGCAATGGCACATCAGTTTGCAACTTGCCAGCATACCTTGGTTGCGCCCGACACGGCGGAGGGGGATGCAGTGTTGCAACAATGGGTTAACGGGGTGGCGGCATGTTTGTTAAATCCACCTGCGTTGCTGATCGTTGAACACATTCACCACGCCAATTTGGAAACCTTGAAACTGTTGGCAAGTTTGATTGCGGCAGCAGGCGGTGGCGCGTTGTTGTTGGTGATGACTTCGTGCTTTGAAGGTGAGCCGCTTGATCCGTTGTGGCGCGGCGCAATGCGCGGCGCACCGTTAACAACCATTGATTTATAAAGGCAGTGTTGTGGAAAAAACCTTGAACCGAACCGTGTTAACCTCACCTGTGCATTTTTTGGCATTTGGGTTCGGCAGCGGTTTATCACCGAAAGCACCGGGAACGATGGGGACGCTGGCAGCGATTCCGTTATATTTGCTGCTGATGAATTTGCCATTGACGAGTTATCTGCTCGCAGTGTTGCTGATTTCGGTGGCAGGTATTTGGATTTGCGGGGAGTCCTCGCGGCGTTTAGGTGTACACGATCACGGCGGTATTGTGTGGGATGAATTCGCAGGTTTTTTGCTCACGATGACTGCTGCTCCGCAAGGCTGGGCGTGGATTGTGTTGGGATTCGCGCTGTTTCGGTTGTTCGATATTTGGAAGCCTTGGCCTGTCAGGGTGGCGGATCGGCAGCTACACGGCGGCTTAGGTATTATGCTGGATGATATTTTAGCGGGCATTTACGCATGGCTGGTGTTGCAGGCCGTGGCGTATGTAGTTTAGGCTTAAAGCTTTCACCCTTCGTTGATTGGATTTGCATGAACGTCAGAACCCGTTTTGCCCCTAGCCCTACCGGTTATTTACACATTGGTGGCGCACGTACCGCGCTGTTCTCTTGGATGTATGCGCGTAAAATGGGCGGCACATTTATCTTGCGTATTGAAGATACCGACCGTGAACGTTCTACCCAAGCGTCGGTGGATGCGATTTTGGAAGGGATGGAATGGCTAAATTTAGGCTATGACGAAGGCCCTTTTTACCAAACCCATTGCTTTGATCGTTACAAAGCGGTGATTCAGCAATTGCTGGATAGCGGGCACGCCTACCGTTGCTATTGCAGCAAGGAAGAGCTGGAACAAATGCGCGAACAGCAAATGGCGCGTAAAGAAAAGCCACGTTATGACGGGCGGTGGCGCGAACGTCAGGATGAAACGCCACCCGCTGGTATTGATCCGGTCATTCGTTTCCGCAATCCGCAAACCGGGGTGGTCGAAATTGACGACTTGGTGCGCGGTAAGATTGTCATCAGCAATACCGAGTTAGACGACCTGATTATTGCGCGTTCTGACGGCACACCGACCTACAATTTGACCGTGGTGGTGGATGATATTGATATGCGGGTTACGCATGTCATTCGTGGCGATGACCACATCAACAATACCCCGCGCCAGATCAATATTATGCGTGCCTTGGGATTTGAACCGCCAAAATTTGCACACGTACCCATGATTTTAGGTGCGGATGGGCAACGTTTATCCAAACGACATGGCGCAGTCGGCGTTATGCAATATCGCGACGACGGTTATTTGCCGCAAGCACTGATTAACTATTTGGTGCGTTTGGGTTGGTCACACGGCGACCAGGAAATTTTCTCGCGCGAAGAAATGATTGAACACTTCACCCTTGAAGGCATCAATCGTGCGCCCTCATCGTTTAACCCCGACAAATTGCTGTGGTTGAACCAGCACTACATCAAAACTTTGCCTGCTGAAGAAATCGCCTCACAGTTGCAATGGCATTTAACCGCACAGCAACTAGCCACAGACACTGGCCCTGCGTTAACTGCCGTGATCAACGCACAACGTGAACGCGCCAAAACCTTGGTGGAAATGGTCGCGATCAGCCGTTATTTCTACGAAGAGTTCAGTCAATACGACGCAACCGCCGTCCAAAAACAGTTTAAACCGGAAACTGCTGACACCTTGCAGGTGGTACACACGGCTCTGCAAGGCTTAGCTGAATGGCAGGGCGAAGCAATTCACGGTGCGATTCAAGCTGCCTGTGAAACCTTGGGTTTGAAACTGGGTAAAGTAGGGCCGCCATTACGGGTGGCAGTGACGGGCAGTGCTTCTTCACCGTCGTTGGAAATTACGCTGGAATTGATTGGTCGTGAGCGTAGTCTGGCGCGAATTGAGCGAGCCATACAATTTATCCGTCAGAATGCTACTACAGTCTAAACTACCCTAAAAGCCATATGGTATTGGGGTATTTTCGTGGTATGTTCATTTACCAAGATATTTAAATGAGGAGGATGCATGAAAGTTAAAGACATTATGAATACCAACGTAAAAACCGCTCAGGCGGATACACCGGTACGCAGCATTGTTGAAGTAATGTGTTTCAATAAAATCAGTGGGTTGCCTGTTGTCGACGCTAACAATAACGTCGTTGGTGTGGTTTCTGAAAAAGATGTGCTGCGGAAAATGTTCCCAGACATTTCTGACGTTGCCAGAGAAGAGGGCGTGCCCGATTTTGAACGTATGGAGAAAGACTATACGGATGCACTGTCTCTGAAAACCGGCGATATTATGAGCCGTTTAGTGGCTTCCGCAACGCCAGAAATGCCGGTCATGAAAGCTGTTTCCATGATGTGCGTGCAGAAAATCCGTCGTATTCCTGTTTTGGAAGGCAGCAAGTTAGTCGGCATCATTAGCCTCGGCGATGTGCATAAAGCAATTTTTGCAAATTCCTTAAAAGCTTCTTGACAGACGGGGCGGATTCCTTCAGAATTCGCCTCTCTTTCAGCCCGTGGGGCTATAGCTCAGCTGGGAGAGCGCTTGCATGGCATGCAAGAGGTCAGCGGTTCGATCCCGCTTAGCTCCACCAAATCTGACCAGCAGGAATGAAAGTGGTACTATTTGGTCGAATCGTGCTCGTTGTAGGATTGTTGTTAACATTCATTAGCCTAGTATTAGGTTTCGGATTGATGTTTAACGGCGGTTACGATGAGTGGGCACAGTTTTTTTTCATGGTGATACCTTTAGGGTTTGTTATAACATTCGCTGGGTTATCTACCATAGTGTTGTTGTCCCCTAGAGGCAATAACCAGTAAGGTTTGGAAGTTTACACAGCGTCCCCATCATCTAGTGGCCTAGGATATCGCCCTTTCACGGCGAGTACCGGGGTTCGAATCCCCGTGGGGACGCCACTTTTCCAAGCTAATGATTGCTTAGCAATCTTGTGGGTTTCATACAGCGTCCCCATCATCTAGTGGCCTAGGATATCGCCCTTTCACGGCGAGTACCGGGGTTCGAATCCCCGTGGGGACGCCACTTTCCCTCTTCTCACCTCAGTTCCTCTTTTCATCACCTTCGTTAATGCTTCGTCCTCGTAACAGTCTATAATGCGCCCTATGCATGGTGTCGATTAAGATCAAAGGGATGAAATAACAATGAGTTGCCGTATTCATCGCTGGTTTGTGCCGCTGTTGGCGTTGCTGATAAGCGCGTGGTTTCCTGTATTGCGTGCGAGCGAGGCCGCTCAGCAAGCCATTCCCACTTATACCAATGAAGAACGTTTAACCCAAATGTTGCTGGTGGACATCACCGAGCGTTTATTGGATGGGCAACCCGCGTTAGCGATTACCTTTTCCCAAGATTTAGAACCTACCACCGATTTTAATGCATTCATTACCTTGACCAGTGATGGCAAAGCCGTTGCCGGTCAGTGGCAGTTAGCCCGAGAACCCCGCCGTTTGTATTTCAGTAATATCCAGCCAGAAACCCAGTATCAGGTGCAAATTCGTCCCGGTATTGTCAGCAACAATAATGTGCCGCTGATGCAGCCGGTGAATCAGTTGGTGACGACACGTGCTATTCAGCCCGCTTTTGATTTTTCGAGTCGCGGTAGTATTTTACCCGCAACCTTGCACGGTGGTTTACCGATTAGTGTGGTCAATGTGCCGGAAGTGGATCTGGAGTTTTTGCGGGTTCAACCTGAAAAACTGGCGGAGGTGTTGAAACGTATTCGCTTAGGTGATCGCCTGCGTCAATGGCATTTGGAAGATATTCATCCGTTGGCGCAGAGTGTATTTTCACAGCGTTATGCGACCAATGCGAAACAAAATGCACGGACTTCACTGGTGATTCCATTGCGCAATATCGAGGCGTTAGCAACACCGGGCGTGTATTTTGCGGTTATGCGTCAACCCGGGCGTTTTAACGAGGCGGCGTATCGGATTAGCCCGTTTGTAGTGACGAATATCGGTTTGCATGTGCGCTTGTATCCGCGTGGTTTGGAAGTATTTGCGCACGCACTGGATTCGGGCAAGCCTTTGGCAGACGTGGCTTTGCAATTGCAGGGTGATAAAGAATCTAGCCAGCAGCGCAGCGATGAGAATGGGCATGTGAGCTTTATGCACCGTCCGCAAGGTGATTTGCTGTTAACGGCAATGCGCGATGGACAGTTTGCGTTTTTGGATTTGCGTGACGCACCGTTGGATTTGGCGGAATACCCGGTGCAGGGTTTGGCGGATCGGGCGTTGGCTCCTTTTTTCTACAGCAGCCGTGATTGGATGCGTCCGGGTGAAACGCTGGATTTTTCGCTGTTGTTGCGTGACCGCGATGGTTATCCGTTGGCAATGGATCGTGCGCAATTACGGATTGTGCGCCCTGATGGTAAGGTTTGGACAGAGGAAGCGTTGACTGCTAGTTACCCAAAATTAGGCTTGTTTGAATACGCACTGACTTTGCCAGAGACTGCGTTAAATGGTGAATGGAGTGCGGAAGTGCGTTTGAATCCGCAAGATGCCCAGCCTGCGGCACGGTTAGCATTTCGGGTGGAAAGCTTTTTACCGGAGCGAATGAAGCTTGCGCTGACTTCAGAAAACAAGCATTTGGCAAATGCAGAGAAGTGGCTGGTAGCGGTGCAAGGTGATTATTTGCATGGTGTGCCTGCCCGTGGCAATGCGTTTAGTGCGGTGCGTACTGCACAGTTGAATCGTCACCCGTTGCAAGGTTTCGAGACTTACTATTTTGGTGATCCGGCGGATGCGCAATGGTTGGGGCGGGCGAATTTACCGGCGTTGATCTTGAATGAAACTGGCGGGGCATTTTTGGAAGTACCACCGTTTGCAGGTAAGGTGAATTCGCCATTGACCTTAGGTGTGGAAGGGCAGTTGCAAGAGCCGGGTGGACGCAGTGCGCATCAAGCGTTGGAGGCAAATTTTTGGCCCGAGCAAAGTTTGGTTGGGATTGATCCTTTATTTGACGATGACGGGGTGGCAAGCAATAGCGAGGCACGTTTTTCATTGGTGCGGGTGAATGCGGCGGGGCAGCCGAGTGTGGGAACGCGCCCGTTGGCAGTGACATTGGTGCGTGAGCAGCGTGAATACTTGGCGGAATATCACGCGACACAAGGCTGGCAACGTCGCGCATTGGTGACACATTACCCAATGATCCAGCAAAAAATTAGTTTGGATGCGCAAGCGCGTGGCAATGTGGTATTTGCGGTGCAATCGGGGCATTACCGTTTGGAAGTCGAGGATGCTGAAACCGGGTTGAAAGCGGTTTACCCGTTTCAGGCTGGTTGGGAGGAAGCTGAAACCACGATGCAGCGTCCTGATCAGATTACTTTAACATTAGATAAATCGAGTTATCGTGCGGGTGAACAGGCAAGGTTACACATTACGCCGCCGTTGGCAGGTGAAGCGATTGTTGCGGTGGAAGGTGAGTCGATGCTGTGGTCGCAGCATGTGAGTTTGCCCACCACTGGCACGAGTATTAGCATTCCACTGGAAAAAGCTTGGAATCGCCATGATTTATACGTGACAGTGACGGCGTTTCACCCTTTGAGTAAAGCGCAAAATCAGCAGCCGAGCCGTTCATTTGGAGCCATGTTCTTGCCTCTGGAGCGTGTGGAACGTCAGTTAAAAGTGACCTTGGAGACGGATGATAAATGGTTGCCGGAGCAAACAGCCAGCGTGACACTCAGGGTCGATAATTTAGCAAAGCAGTCCGCCGTGGTGACATTGGCAGCGGTGGATGCCGAGGTGTTGCAGGCAACCGGGTTTAAAACCCCCGACCCGTTTGCCTTTTATTTTGCGCAACACGCTTACGGCGTAAAAGTCCACGATGCTTACGGGCATTTGATTAAGGGCGGGGAAGGCGCGATAGCCGAGCCAATAGTGACCGGGAGCGAATCTGCATCATCCGCGCAAGCTTTGAATGCCGCATTGCCAGCGCAGAGTGTGGCGGTGTTTAGTAAAGCAGTGGCATTTGATAGCGCGGGTGTGGCGCGTATTGATGTGCCGTTGCCTGCATTTGAAGGTCGGCTGCGATTAATGGCAGTGGTTGCAACGACAGATCGTTTCGGTAGTGCGCAACGCGAAGTACAAGTGGCATCGCCGGTGGCATTGCAAGTGAGCGCACCGGCATTTTTAGCCAGTGGGGATCGTGGTGTGGTAACGGTTGGGCTGCGCAATACCACCGATACGACTCAAGTAGTGCAACTCAAAATGACTGCCGATTCGCGTTTGGATTTAACACCAGAGCTTTATGAAGTGGTTTTAGAGCGCGGTCAAGCGCAGCAATGGCGCGTGCCCGTATTGCCTCGGCAAACGCTGGGGGTAGGGAATGTGAACGTGATGCTCACCGGCACAACGTTTCGTACCCAACGCCAAGTGCCTGTTGTGTTGCGTCCTGCATTCGCGGAAAAGCACGCGAGTCAGCGGCGCGAACTGAAACCCGGTGAGTCGTGGGTTCTTGATGCCAGCACGCTGCAAGGGTTTGCTCCCGAAGGTGTGCAAGCGCACTTGAGTCTTGCCCCTGCGCCGGTCTTGCCATTGCGTAGTGTGGTGCAGCGTTTGTTGCAATTACCTGCGGTGGGCTTGGAGCAACACATCAGTCGTGCTTGGCTAACCTTGCTATTGGATGATAAAGCGTCGCAACGCTTGGGGTTGGAGCCGTTAACCACGACGGAACGTGATGCGCAAGTCAATGCTGCCGTGTTGCAATTAGCAATGGAGCAACTTGATAGTGGTGGTTTTAGTTTGTGGAATGGTCGCGAAGATACGCCGGAAGATGATTGGTTAACGCCGTATGCCGTTGATTTTTTACTCGATGCGAAAGCAAGGGGAATTAAATTACCGTTTGGCTTGTTGGAACGTGCTGCTCGGCAATTAGTCGCGCAATTGAGTGTTGCCGCGCCTTCGGTGGAAACACGTTACGCCTTTTCTGAGATTCCTGCGCATTTGGACTTTGCTACCCGTGCTTACGCACTGTATGTGTTATCGCGTCACGACAAACAGATGGTGGCTTTGAGCCAGTTGCAGGCGATGTACGATAAAGAAAAGGGCAGTGCGCAAGCAGGTTTGCCATTGGTGCATTTGGGTTTGGCACTGAATGCGTTAGGCGATGCGAAACGCGGCGCGGAAGCCATTGCGAAAGGTTTGGCGGTGGTGCGTGATGATAAATTATACGCTGGTGATTACGGTAGCAGCTTGCGCGATGAGGCAGCGATGTTGCACTTGTTATTACGCAATAAAGTGCCCATTGCGCAACAAGCGAGCCGCGTGACCCAACTCACAGATGCTTTGCATAATCGCACGACGCTCAGTAGTCAGGAATTGCTGTTTACCAGTTTGCTGGGTTTGCAGTTGCAAGCGGCGGGTGGTGAAGCTTGGCAAGCGCAATTAGTGGTGGGTAATCAGGAAACGCTACTGAGTGGAAAAGGAATGCAGGCGCAGGCATTAAGCGCGGAAGCGTTGCAGTTAGGGGCTAAATTAACCGTTACCGGCAAACAATCCGTATTTGTGAATGTGGCAGTGGATGGCTACCCCAGCACGATTCCGGCGTTGGACAGTGATCCGATTGAGGTAACGCGCGAATGGTATACGATGCAAGGGCAGCGTGTTGCCCCCGAAACCATCAAAGTAGGTGATTTATTACTGACGCAATTGACGGTGCGCAGTGATGTAGCGGTCAATGACGCGCTGGTAGTGGATATGTTACCGGCAGGTTTTGAGATCGAAAATACCGCGTTGGGGGATTATGACAGTTTGGCGAGTTTACCACTGGAAGGCAGTGAACGAACCGTGGCGGAACTGTTTAAAGGCACGAGGCCGCATAGCGAAGTGCTGGGCAAAGACCGTTACCTTGCGGCATTGTCGTTGCAAGCGAAGGTGCGTTACCGTTTGTTTTATCGGGTGCGGGTGGTGGCAGCGGGGGATGCAATGATCCCGCCGCCGCGTGTTGATGCGTTGTATCGCCCAGCAATTAATGGTGTGGGACTTGCCGGTGGTAAATTATCCATTCCCCCTTAAACCGGCAGGTGTAAACGTACCCGTGCGCCCACATACGGCGATACCAATAGCTCGATTTTACCGTTAATCGCGGAAATGATTTCGGTACTGACGGCTAAACCAATGCCTTGGCCTTCGCTTTTGCTGTCTTCACGGATGCCGCGCTGTAACAGTTTCGACGGGTCATCGCTGGGAAAACCCATGCCGTCATCGTCAATATCAATGATCAGCATATTGTTTTCGTGATGTGCTGATACTTCCACCACATCTTTACAGAAGCGGCAGGCGTTATTGAGCAAGTTACCGAGTAACTCCATCATGTCCTCGGAATCCATCCGGCACTTGGCGTATTCATCGACATTAATCCGAAACTCGAAATTTTTGTCGCGGTAAACTTTTTGCAAGGTATCGCGTAACCGGAACAGTATCGGACGCACCGGTTGCGCCATGATCATGGCACTATGGTTAGTGACCATTGCACGGCGTAATTGGTGCGCAATGATTTCGCGCATCCGTTCAATTTGGATTTCCAGCACTTTTAGGCCGGGGGCAAATTGCATATTACCGACGGCTTCGCGTTGCAACTGATCCAACTGGTTTTGCATCGCTGCCAGCGGCGTTTTAATGCTGTGGGCGAGGTCATCCAGCGAGTCTTTATAGCGTTGCTTTTGGCCTTTTTCGTAGCCCAGTAAGCTATTCAGCGCGTTCTTGATCGGGGTCAGTTCATCCGGGTAGCTTTTATCAACGGTTTCGCGCTCACCCGTTTCAATGGATTTAACTTCATCCTCAAACTCTTTGATAGGGGCTACTACCCAAAAACTCAGAGCCATTTGCGCAATCAATACTAAAACGGCTGAAAAGAACAGCAAAATAGCAATGAAACCCCGCATGGTTTCCATGTCCCTTTCCACGTCCGCAATCGACATGCCCACAATAAACTGGTAAACCCCGCCCGGTTTTAGGTGGAAGTTTTGTACAGATAACAGGTAAGCACGCTCGTAAATCTTACGTGCAGCAGCATCGTTGGCGAGTCCTTCGGGGTTAATGACCGGCGGCTTAGGTTGCTTGATCACCACAAGAGGTTCAAAACCCTGCGCTTCACTGTCGACATCAAAGTACAGGTAACGGTCGGGATTAATTTGTGTGCCCGGTTCTGAGGTGCTTTGCGAACTCCAAATGATTTGCTGGGTGTGCACGTCAATAACGTAAGCAAAACGTTCGCGAGCCGGGTCATTCAGGCGGTGTTCGTCAATGGTTTCCTGCGCTTTCTTTTCCATCGCAGGGTCGTCGACCACCATGAACTTATTGTCACGAAATTCTAAGAATCCCAGAATATTGAACGAGATACCTTTGATTTCGTCTTCTTTTTGGTCAATTTTGTGGTGGTAGGTGCGCCATAAAAGCAAGCTGCCCAGCATTACGATGCCGACCATAATAACGCCAAAACCACTGATTAATTGCCGACTGCGTAATGATTTTGTCATAGCCTAAACTTTTGGTTGTTTATTCACCAGGTCGTTTTACCTCAGGTGCGCGTGAGTGTAAAGCGATAGCCGCGTCCGCGTAAGGTTTCGATAGGTTTTAGGGTATCAGTCGGGTCAAGTTTAATCCGTAAGCGGCGGATGAAAACTTCAATCACATTGCTATCGCGGTCAGCATCTTCTTCGTACAGGCTGTCGGTAAGACGGGTTTTGGAAACCACTTCGCCAGCGTGTAGCATCAGGTGTTCTAAGACGCGGTATTCGTAAGCGGTGAGGGTAACTTCGTCATTATTGACGTGAACCCGTTGCTCTGAGGTATTTAAACGAATCGGACCACAACTCAATTCCGCTTGCGTCCAACGTCCAGTACGGCGCAATTGCACCCGCAGACGCGCCACCAATTCTTCGGTGTGGAACGGTTTAGTGACGTAATCGTCAGCACCGGATTCCAAGCCTTCGACTTTGTGCTGCCAGCGATCACGCGCTGTCAGAATGATAATGGGGTAATCTTTGCCTTTGGCGCGGGCGGTACGGATAATGTCCAAGCCCAGTTCATTGTTGACCGGTGCGCCTTTGGTGCTGGGTAATCCTAGGTCAATGACCGCAACATCAATAGGATACTCCAACGCAACGTAAAGCCCTTGGGAGTAATCTGCCGCGACATCCACGGTGAAACCATTCTTCTTTAAATCATCAGCAACCTGCTCGCGGATAATTTTTTCATCTTCAACGATAAGTACACGCATAACAGTTATTCTTTAAAGTTAATCAGTCAGTTAATTCAAGCGTGCTTGCCCTTTATTGCTATGGATTTAGCCGCTCGCCCCAGATTGTACACCAGCTTATCAGGAATAAAAAACCATCATTTTGCCTTTCCACAAAAACAAATGCCCGGATACTCCCTCAGTTCTCCGGGCATCTGCTCTTAGGTTTGGCTGTAGTAGCCTCGCCACCAGTACTTAATCACAAGCAACGTTTATGGTCATGTACTCACCAGTTAGTGACATCATGCGCACAATGTGGCAATCCGGCGCACCACTACTCGGCTTGGCTTGCAGCGACATGATCCGGCCTTTATAGCGCGTCTCGACTGCTGAAAGCACTTCATCACGAGTCAGTGGTTTATCTGGATTGCTACGTTTCATAGCAATTTTGTACTGCGTATCGGCTGCATGGATAGCAGGCGACACTGACAATAACGACACAATGGCGATGATAAGACCGCCCACGACAATAATGGATTTTTGACAACCCATACGTTTTTCCCCTGTTAATAAAAAATCTTAGCCTAGTACTCCCATCGACAAAACCCTCACATCTTGCTTTTATACGAAATACTAATGGCTACATCTTAATTAGCTAATGCTGAATTTCAGATTAACGGTGGTGTTTTAAGCCATAAAAGCAAGTAATGAGTCTTGACTCTGCTTAATTATTGATATTTATCAATCCTGCTTCGAGTAAATCACGCCATAGCTCCAGTGCATTTTTGTCCTGTAGATAGGTTTTGTAGCTATTGTGTTTGAAAATAGTGGTATTGCATAAGTATTGTATGAATTGCAATTGCTCAGCCGCCGCTCTGTGTAATGTGCCATTCGCAAACAAACAAATTTCGTCATCATTAATAAAGTATAAAAAACGAATGCCCGGTAGTTTTTCAAAGGTGGCGCGGCGGTTAATTAATTTGATTAACTCGGCCTTGCTAAGGCAGCTCGGTTCTAATGTATCATTATTATCCACTTTGGGTTGGCTGAGGTATTTACCCAGCCATAATTGCAATGCTTGGGTATCTTGTGGCAGTGCGTCTACCACGAAATCAATTAAGCGTTCCATGTCGCCAGCGGTCAACTCACCGGGGTGTGCTTGGCACTCACGTTCGCTATCGTTGAAACGCTGTTTTAAACGCGGGTCTTCCAGCAGGTTTTCGACCAGATTTTCCAGCATTTCAGCTTGCGAAGGCGCACGGAAACCCACGGAATAAGTCATGCATTCGTTCAGCGCAACCCCGTAATGTGGCACATTAGGTGGTAAATACAGCATATCACCGGGGTTGACGACCCATTCCTGCTCTGCTTCAAAATCACGCATAATGCGCAGATCCAGACCCGCTAAAAAATTATCAGGTTTGGCAGGTTGGGTGGTAATTTGCCAGCGACGTTGCCCTTGCGCCTGAATCAAAAATACATCGTATTCGTCAACGTGAGGGCCTACCGAACCGCCTTCCACTGCGAAGCTAATCATCAGGTCATCAATGCGCCAGTCGGGAATGAAGCGGAATGGTTCCATAACCGCTTTCAATTCCGCTAAATGCTGGTCGGTATCGTTGACCAGCAGTGTCCAGTGCGTTTCCGGCAGGTTGGTGAAATCTGCATCGTCAAATGCACCGTGGCGCACTTCCCATGCGTGTTTCCCGCCTTTCTCAATCACAATCCGTGCGGTATCGGTTTCGCAGGCCAACCCTGCCAGTTCGTCCGGCGTAATCGGCGACTCGAAATCAGGAAAAGCGTTACGGATGAGCAGCGGTTTTTTCTGCCAATAGTCACGCAGAAATACTTCAATGGAGATGTCACCAAACATAGTTAGATCTTCTTCGCTTGTTCAACGGCGTTGCCAATGTAGGTTGCGGGATTCATCGCAATCAGTGCATCTTTTGCGGTCTGTGGCATGTCCAGCGTATTGACGAATTCGCGCAAGCCTTCCGGGGTAATGCGCTGACCACGGGTTAACGCTTTGAGTTTTTCGTAAGGCTGTTCAATCCCGTAACGGCGCATTACGGTTTGAATCGGCTCGGCTAAGACTTCCCAATTGTTGTCTAAATCAGCAGCAGTGCTGGCGACATTAACTTCCAGTTTACTGATGCCTTTCAGTGCGGATTGGTAAGCGATTAATGAATGCCCTAAACCTACCCCCAGCGTGCGTAACACGGTGGAGTCTGTAAGGTCACGTTGCCAGCGTGAAATAGGTAGCTTCTGTGATAAATGCGTCATTAATGCATTGGCAATTCCGAGATTACCTTCGGCATTTTCAAAATCAATCGGATTGACTTTATGTGGCATAGTGGAAGAACCAACTTCGCCCGCAATCACTTTTTGTTTAAAGTGACCCAAGGAAATATAACTCCAAATATCGCGGCAGAAGTCGATTAAAATGGTATTAAAACGTGCCACAGCATCAAAGTTTTCCGCAATATAATCGTGCGGTTCAATTTGAATGGTGTACGGATTCCAGTTTAAACCGAGTGATGTGACGAATTGTTCGGCAACGGCTTGCCAGTCAATGTCAGGGTAAGCACTCAAATGGGCGTTGTAATTGCCGACCGCACCGTTAATTTTGCCTAAGTATTGTCCAGCAATGATTTGTTGCTGCTGGCGTTGCAGGCGATAGGCAACGTTTGCCATTTCCTTGCCTAAGGTGGTCGGCGTGGCGGGTTGCCCGTGGGTGCGCGATAGCAACGGGATGTCAGCATAACTGTGCGCGAGGGTGCGTAACGCTTGGATGACTTTTTCGAGTTCGGGCTGGATTACTTGTTCCATGCCGCCTTTGAGCATCAGCGCGTAGGATAAGTTGTTGATGTCTTCGGAAGTGCAGGCGAAATGGATGAATTCACTAACGGCTTCGAGTTCAGTTTGTCCGGCGATTTTTTCTTTGAGGTAGTATTCAACCGCTTTGACATCGTGGTTGGTGGTGCGCTCAATCGCTTTGACGCGCAACGCATCGGTTTCGCTGAATGCGCTGAGGATGCTTTCCAAAAATGCATTGGCTTGGTCGGAAAACGCAGGAACTTCGGCGATTTGCGGGTGATTAGCCAGCATTTGCAGCCAACGGATTTCTACCAATACGCGGTGATAAATCAAACCGTATTCGCTAAACCACGGGCGCAATGCCTTGGTTTTGTCGGCGTAACGCCCATCAGTAGGGGAAAGTGCGGTCAGTGCAGAGAGTTCCATGCCGTATCCTAGGAGTTGCTTGCAAAAGTGCGAAGTTTACCGCAAATCGGGCAGTTTAGCAGTGACTTGTGCGTGCTTGAAACGGAAACGTCGCAGGTCGATGCGCCCATTTGCGTCAAATTCTACGCCTTCCGCTTCCAGTAAGTGACGTTGGTGTAATTCGCCACCGGGGTACGCACGTCCTAAACTGATCGTGCCTTTGGCGTTGATGACCCGTTGCCAAGGTACATCGCTGAATTCGGGTAAAGCGTGTAGTGCGTAGCCGACCAAGCGTGCATGACCGGGCAAACCTGCCAGCACCGCAATGTCTCCGTAAGTGGCAACGTAACCTTGCGGTATTTGGCGTACTACGGCGTAAATGCGCTGGTGTTTGCTGACGGTGTTAGCGGTATTCATGGAGCAGGGTGTTGCATGATTTCCACCGCATTGTCGTCCGGGTCGCGGCAAAACAAGGCTTGTCGACCGGATTTGCTGCGGCTATAGGCAATATTGGCTGTTTCCAAACGCTGGGCAAGCTGATCCAAATCGTCACACCACAATGCCAAATGGCGGTCACGCCCGCCGTGCGCGGGGCGGATTAACCCGCTTTCGGGGTTGGGGACTTCGAGTAAGTGAATTTGTTGTGCGGCATTAATGTGCAGCCACGCGCCGGGATAACCCAAGTCGGGGCGGCTATCATCTACGTCTAAGCCTAGCAAATCGCGGTAAAAACCCAGCGCGGTTGCGGTGTTGCTCACGATAATGCTGACATGGTGTAAGGCAAGAATACGCATATGAATTCCGAAAGGGCAGGTAAATGCTAGAACGGCTTGCAACAAGATGTGCTATAAGATTAACGCATATTCATCAATAACAGATCAAGGCGCGAAATGATGACAAGGATGTTCAGAAGTAGCAACTTTGGTAGATCGGCACAAACTAGCCACGGTACACCTAATGTAGCAACCTGCCCCCAATGCGGTGGGACAGCACGAGTCGCCCAGCAATCTTGGCTGCGGCGGTTATTCAGTGCGCGTAATTGCGGGCTATTCCGCTGCCATGCGTGCGGAAACTTGTTCCGCAGCACGGGTTAGAACACGCAGCTTACGCTACCTTTTCCCAAGTATCTTTCAAGCCGATGATGCGGTTAAATACTGCGCTGTCGGCATTCGTGTGTTTGTTATCAAGGGTAAAGTAGCCTTCGCGCTCGAACTGGAAGCGGTCTTCTAAGCCAGCGGTTGCTAGACTTTTTTCGGCTTTGCACCCACTGAGGATCACCAAACTGTTGGGGTTCAGGTAATCGAGGTAGTTTTTACCACCCGCATCCGGGGCTACGTCGGTAAACAGGCGGTCGTATAAACGCACTTCGCAATCCAGATTGTCGTGCGCGGCTACCCAGTGGATGACCCCTTTGGCTTTCACGCCATCGGCTGGATCTTTGCCCAATGTGTCTTCAATCACGCGGGCATGGACTGCAATAATATTGCCCGCTGCGTCTTTTACGGCTTCATCGGCTTCAATCACATAAGCATTACGCAGACGCACGCGCTTGCCTTTTACCAAACGTTTGTACTGCTTGTTGGCTTCTTCGCGGAAGTCGTCTTGGTCGATGAAAATTTCGCGTCCGAACGGCAACGCCCGCGTTCCCATGTCTTCACGTTGCGGATGCACGGGCGCGGTAATGGTTTCGGTTTGACCTTCCGGGTAATTGGTCAGGATCACTTTGAGCGGGTGTAATACACACATAGCACGCGGCGAGTTGTCGTTTAAATCGTTGCGAATCGCGTGTTCCAACATGCTGATGTCGACCACGCCTTCGACCTTGGTTACACCTGCCATTTCGCAAAAATCACGCAACGCTTTGGGGGTATAGCCGCGCCGACGCATCCCCGCGATGGTGGGCATACGCGGGTCATCCCAGCCAGCGACGTGGTTTTCATCCACCAATTGCTTGAGTTTGCGCTTGCTGGTGACGGTGTAATTGACGTTGAGGCGCGAAAATTCGTATTGATGCGGTTCCGCAGGCACAGGTAAATTTTGAATGCACCAGTCATACAACGGGCGGTGCGATTCAAATTCGAGGGTGCAAATCGAATGGGTAATGCCTTCAATCGCGTCACTTTGCCCGTGGGCGTAATCGTAAGATGGGTAAATGCACCATTTATCGCCAGTTTGGTGATGGCTGGCCTTTTTGATGCGGTACAACACCGGGTCACGCAAATTGATATTCGCGGAAGCCATGTCGATTTTGGCACGCAAACAGCACGCGCCTTCCTCAAATTCGCCCACCCGCATTTTTTCAAACAGCGCGAGATTGTCTTCAACAGAGCGGGTGCGGAACGGGCTTTCCTTGCCGGGTTCGGTCAGTGTGCCACGGTATTCGCGCATTTGTTCGGCGTTTAAATCGCACACAAAGGCTTTGCCTTGTTCAATTAAATACACCGCCCAAGCGTGTAACTGATCGAAGTAATCCGAAGCGTAATGCACTTCACCATCCCACTGATAACCGAGCCACTGCACATCGTGCTGGATGGAGTCGACGTATTCTTCCTCTTCCTTGGCAGGGTTGGTGTCGTCCATCCGCAGGTTGCATTTGCCGCCGTAGCGTTGCGCCAACCCAAAATTCAGCCAAATGGATTTGGCATGACCCAAATGCAGATAACCGTTGGGTTCGGGCGGAAAACGGGTACGAATTGCGGTGACTTTACCGCTGTTAAGGTCTTCTTCGATGATTCGTTCAATGAAGTTGAGGGGTCTGACAGTCTCGCTCATGGCTCTAGCTTCTTGTGTGTTATTTCAATGGGGGAATTAGACTATTAAGCGTGGGTGATGTCCAGTCACGAATTTCTTGAACAGTTCGGTTGCTGGTGGGAGTTAGTGTTTAGCTATAGGGGAAAACTGTCGTGTCACCACCCCGGCAAATTTCTTCTGCCACCTCAGCCGGAACATGTACCGCAGCATGTAGGCTAAGCAACGGCTCAAGCGTACCCCACGCTGCGACTAGCGCAATCAGTGGACTGGTATTGATAACGATGATTTTCTGTTCAAGCATTGGCGAGGTCTGCCTCCAGTTCATCCATCGGCAAATCCAGCATCGGCACGCCGTAATGGTGCAGGTTCAGCAAAAACGTTACTCGTTCCATGCCCGCCAGTTGAGCCGCCATACCAGACGACAGCGGAATGTTCCCCTATCAAAAAACCTGCGCGGATTTGCCCACATTTTACATTGCACACTTCTGGTGCAAGTGGGAATATAAAACCTACACTTCATACGGAAAAGGAGACGCGCATGACCACCAAAATCTACCTGCCTGAAAACGAGATGCCAACCCATTGGTACAATGTGATTGCTGATATGCCCAACCCACCTTCGCCCTATTTGGGGCCAGACGGCAAGCCAGTTCCGCCCGAAGCGATGTTAGCTATTTTCCCTGAAGCCTTGGTCATGCAAGAGGTCAGCACCGAACGCTGGATCAAAATCCCCGACCCGGTGCGTGAAGCCCTGACCATGTGGCGACCATCGCCGCTGTATCGCGCTCATCGCCTTGAAAAGCTCCTCAACACCCCCGCGAAAATTTACTACAAAAACGAAGCAGTTAGTCCGGCGGGTTCGCACAAACCCAACACGGCGATTGCGCAAGCCTATTACAACCAGCAAGCAGGCATCAAACGCTTATCCACCGAAACGGGGGCGGGTCAATGGGGTTGTTCATTAGCCTTGGCGGGGCAAATATTTGGTATTGACGTGCGGGTTTACATGGTCAAAATCAGCTACGAACAAAAGCCCTACCGCCGTTCCATGATGCAAACGTGGGGAGCAGAAGTTTTCGCCAGCCCCACCGATATGACCGCATCTGGGCGTGCCATTTTGGCGGCACATCCCGATTCCAATGGCTCATTAGGGATTGCCATTTCCGAAGCGGTGGAAGAGGCCGCCAGCCGCGCGGACACCAATTACGCCTTGGGTTCTGTCCTCAATCATGTATTGCTGCATCAAACCATTATCGGGTTGGAAGCTAAAAAACAACTGGCGATGGTCGGTGATTACCCCGACATGATTTTCGCGCCTTGCGGCGGTGGTTCCAACTTTGGTGGTGTTGCGTTCCCGTTCTTAGCCGATAATGCAGCGGGTAAAAATGTGCGATTGGTGGCTGTCGAACCCACGTCCTGCCCAACGCTGACCAAAGGCATTTACACCTATGACTACGGTGATACGGCTGGTCTGACTCCGTTGATGAAGATGTACACCTTGGGGCATGATTTTATGCCGCCGGGAATTCACGCAGGCGGTTTGCGTTACCACGGCGAATCCGCGCTGGTGAGTCAGTTGTATCACGAAGGTTTAATCGAAGCCGTCGCCGTTCCGCAACTGGAAACCTTTGCTGCCGGGGTGCTGTTTGCGAAAAGTGAAGGGATTATCGCCGCTCCTGAATCCTGCCACGCGATTGCCGCCACAATTCGTGAAGCGCAAAACTGCGCAAAAACGGGCGAAGCTAAAACCTTGTTGTTCAACCTCTCAGGTCACGGGCATTTCGACATGACCTCTTATGACCGTTACCTGCAAGGTGATTTAACCGACTTCGATTACCCGGAGGAAGCGATCAAGGAATCACTCGCTCATTTGCCGAAATTCGGTTAGTCAGGCTGCGGCAAAATCCCTCGGATTTGCCACCAACCCCGCCACAATGCGCTACAATCCACCGATTGTACGCAGTGGAGGTGGAACATGTCGGTAGTGGCTTGTCGGGTGACGAAAGAGGGGTATGAGATAGCGGCGGACTCAATCACGGTGCGTGGGCATACGCAGACACGCGGGCAAAATACCAGTCATTCCAAGTTGTTTGAAGTGAATGATTTGGTGGTTGGTGCGGTGGGTTCGGCGGAAGAGAGCAGTTTATTGCGCCTGTTCGTGTTGACGCGCAAGCCAGCGGCAGCGACGGAGCAGGCGTTGCTGGAGTTTTTGTCTGAGTTTTCCGAGTGGAAAAACAAGAAAGCCAATCACGCCCGCATCGAGAATTCCTACCTCATTGGTTTTGAGGGGAAAGTCTTCGCGGTCGAGCATTGGCTTATCGAAGAAGTGTTGACCTATGAGGCGATTGGCGCGGGCATGGATTTCGCACTCGCCGCCCTGCATTTAGGACATTCCGCGCAAAAGTCGGTGGAAACGGCGATTGAGTTATCCATTTTCTGCGAATCGCCGGTCGTGGTTATTAGCAAAGTACACGCCAGTTAACCACGCCAGCTTGGGGGAATTATTCCCCCAAAATCACGCGCCCGAACAGCGAAGGGTTGCGCCAGGCTTCATCTTCCCGCGCTCGCCATGTGAGTTTGCCTTTGCGCTGTGGTGTGCCGTCGTTGTCATTGACGTGTACATCCAGCCCAATGCGCATTCCGGGGCGCGGTGACATTCCCACCGCATTCCAAGGTAGCGTGATTTCCAGCACATAGCCTTCCCCTTCACGAATAACCCGCTGATTCATCGCAATGCGTTCTTGCGGCGGGGAATTTTTACCAAGTGCGACTTTGCCGTTAGCCATGTCAAAGATAAAGTGGAAGTCGTTGCGCCCGTCGTATTGGCTGTTTAATGAGCCATCAGCATCCAAATACACTTCGACGGAATCGTTATTCCAAGGCACGGGTGTATTGGCGACAAAGCGGTTATCTTCCACCCCAATGCGCAGGTAAAGGTTATTTTGATCCCAGCTTGCCTGCCATAACGCCGCGAGGTCTTGCGTGCCGTCAATTTTGCCGTGTGCCACGGTGCGCAATACGTAATGCGCCGCGCCTTGCCAAGGGTCTGCTCCATTACGCCGCAAATTAATCAGTGCGTTACCGCCGTTGACGTAACGTTCAGCGGGGGAAGCCCGCATTGACACTAACAGCCGTTGCGCTGCTGGGGGCGGATTGACGGGGGCGTTGCCGCTGAACTCTTGTTCCGGTGTGGTATTGCCCATCGGGAACGGTGGCGGTTCGCCATGCACTGGCTCGTGTTGTGGGGCAGTGGCATCCAGCGGTTCCGACTGAGTTTTCATCGCCTCCAACGTGGTGGCGGGTTTGGTGTGGCGCACCAAGGTATTGCCGGAACACCCTGCCCACCAGCACGGATTGCTGCGTGAAAAATTGATCATCGCCTGGTGTTTCGGTGCTTTTCCATCGGGTTGGGTAATAAACTCTTTCGCCCCAAAGCTGCCGTATTTTTGGTAAATGCGTGGTGAGGTGTAATGCACAAACAATTTACCGCCCGCTTGCCGCCAGCCTTCCAGCAAGCGTTTGTAAATCACCCCCATCTGTGGGTGGCGATTGGCTTGGTAAAACAAGTTATTAGGGTGTTGATCGTTGGATTTGGTATTCCAGTCAACCAAGTGTTGCCCGCCTTCGTAAGCGATTAAATCGACCCCAAAACTGCGGGTAACATCCGCCTGTTTACGAATCAACTCAATCTCATTGGGTAACGAATGCGGGTATTTCGGGTCGGTCATAATGCGGAAAATATCGCTGACGCTACGGGCTTGACGCAATGCATTGGTGTCGCCGTACACATACGGGGCAACCGCGTAAGCATCGGTGGAGCGATACGCGCCATTGTGACTTAAAATGGTTTTGCTCATTTGAGTGCTGCCCACTAAGCCACCCATCACGCGCACCAAACGCTCGTTACTGCCAAATAATTGTTCCCAGATACGGAACACTTCCACTGAGCGTTGTGAGTAGAACTTATAAGCTGCCTGTTGCGGGTCGGGGTCAAGCCCCAAACGCTGCCCTTGCTGCTTGACGTAAGCGTGTTGGTTGAAAATGCCGTTCCAAGCTTCGTTGGTGTATTCCACATACACTTTCAGCGAGGGGTCGAGATGCACTTTCACGTAATCGGCAAAGCGGCGGATAAAGTCGTCACTGGCGGCGTGCGGCAATGAAAACCACGGGTCGGCGTGCAACCGGTTCGCCAGCTCCACCATCACTTCCATCGGTGCGCCGCGTATGCCTTCCGCGCCACCCCACGTGGATTGGTCAATGCTGGCGCGGTCTTCCCACGCATACACCGGGTTACGGGTAATGCCGCTCATATTCATAAAGCGGATCACGCGGAAATCACGCATGTATTTCAGGTAATCCGGGTTGAAAATGATTTTGCTGGAATGCTGCTCAAACGACCAGTAATCGCCTTGGCATTGCCCTGCGCTGGCGACGCGCTGAAACGGGTTGCTCGCACAAATCCCACCCTGCGGCAAAATACGGATATTGCGTAAATGGTTGGCGGGGTTGGTGGCTTTGATGTACAGCGTGGCACTGAGTTCATTGTCGGTGCCGGGGTCAATCAAAATCACATCGCGCCCCGGTGTGTGTTCCACCAGCGAAGCGTCGTTGCCGTATTCGAGCTTGCCTTCGCCTTCGTAGAGTACGCTGTAAAAGCCACGCGGAATCGTGCCAGCAGGGAGTTTATTGAGGATGCGTGTGCCCGCTTGCCCGCCGGGTGCAATGCTGCGCGGCCAGCCGTAGCGGTCGTATTGCACTTCGCCTTTAGTGAGAGGGCGTGCTTCACGGAATGGCAGCGACATTTTCATTAAATCAATGAACGGCGCACTTGCGTCATCTTCCATGATTTCGTTGGTATTCGTGCCCAGTGCCGATGTGCTGTTGTAAAACGCATTCGCATGGTGTGTTGCTGTTAAGCCCAACAGCAGCAAGAAGGGCGCAAGGATGCGACTCCCCCTTGGGCGGCGTAATTTTGCCATCATTGATTGTGACCCCAGTTTTGTTTTTACCGTTTGACACTTTGCTTGCCCTCGCCGTGTCAAATCAGCTCCCCAATGTGCAAGATTAGAAGCGTTTCGCGCCCGTTTAGTTCCGTAATGTTGCCTTAAGACAGAAAGTTTGTGCTACGCGATGAATCCGCCAACAATTTTCGCTATTATTCCATCCTTTTGCTGACAAGCGACTGAATCGGATCTTAATACAATGCAAAAGCTGATTATCGAAGGCGGGCTGGCTCTGGATGGGGATGTAGAAATCTCCGGCGCGAAGAATGCCGTTTTACCGCTGCTGGCTGCCACGCTGTTGGCAGAAACTCCCATGACTATTCGTAATGTTCCGCGCCTCAAGGACGTTTCCACCTTGGCTGCGGTGATTGCGGGCATGGGCGTGACTGTGGAGACGGATGAACACAACAATGTCCATACCGACACTTCCACCATCCAGCATTTTGTCGCGCCGTATGATTTGGTGCGTACCATGCGTGCCTCCATTCTGGTGTTGGGGCCAATGGTTGCACGTTACGGTGAAGCCGAAGTGTCCCTGCCCGGTGGTTGTGCGATTGGTTCGCGCCCCGTCAATATCCACCTCTCTGGCTTGGAAGCGATGGGGGCGAAGATCGTGGTCGAAGAAGGCTACATCCGCGCCACCGCTAGTCGCCTCAAGGGTGCAAAAATCGTCATGGACATTGTGACCGTGACGGGGACAGAAAACCTGTTGATGGCAGCGGTCTTAGCGGAAGGCACAACCGTTTTGGAAAATGCGGCGCGTGAGCCGGAAGTGGTTGACCTTGCCAACTGCCTGATTGCAATGGGCGCAAACATCAAGGGTGCTGGCACAGACAAAATCACCATCGAAGGTGTAACCAGCCTCAAAGGTGTCGATTATTCCGTATTGCCAGACCGCATTGAAACCGGCACGTTTTTAGCAGCGGCAGCGATCACGGGCGGGCGTGTAAGGACTTTAAAAGCAGCACCTGATACACTCGATGCTGTATTGCACAAATTTACCGAAGCGGGTGCATTAGTCACTAGCGGTGCGGATTGGATTGAAGTGGATATGCGTGACCGCATGTTAAAAGCGGTGGATATTCGCACTGACCCGTACCCGGCATTTCCGACCGATATGCAGGCGCAATTCATGGCAATGAATGCAGTATCACGCGGCATTGGGGTAATCGTTGAAACTATTTTCGAGAACCGCATGATGCACGTGGCGGAATTGATGCGTTTAGGGGCGAATATCCGTTTGGAAGGTAACACCGCGATTGTGGCGGGGATGCCGTCATTAACGGGGGCGCAGGTCATGGCTACCGATTTACGCGCGTCTGCGTCCTTGGTGCTGGCGGGTTTGGCGGCGCAGGGCAAAACTACGATTGATCGTATTTACCACACCGACCGTGGTTACGAACGCATCGAAGAAAAACTTTCCCGACTGGGTGCGCGTATCCAGCGGGTCAATGGATAAGATTGTGAAAGATACCTTGACGATCGCGCTCTCGAAAGGGCGCATATTTAAAGATACCGCGCCGCTGTTAAAAGCCGCCGGTATCGAACCCTTGGACGACCCTGAAACCAGCCGTAAACTGATTCTCGACACCAATCGTGAAGACGTGAAACTGGTGATTATCCGCGCTACCGACGTGCCGACTTACGTGCAATACGGCGCGGCTGATCTCGGTGTGGCGGGTAAAGACGTGCTGATGGAACACGGTGGACAAGACTTATACGAGCTGGTCGATTTGAAGATTGCGCGTTGTAAGCTGATGGTGGCGGGTTTTGCTGACCGTCCGCTACCGGAATCAGGCTTGAAAGTTGCGACTAAGTTTGTGAATTGCACCCGTCAGTATTTCGCCCAGCAAGGTCGTCAGGTCGATGTCATTAAGCTGTATGGGTCAATGGAGCTGGCTCCGTTAGTAGGGTTGGCGGATTGCATTGTGGATGTGGTGGATACCGGCAATACCTTACGCGCCAACGGTTTAGCCCCGCTGGAGCACATGGCAGACATTACTTCGCGCCTGATCGTCAATAAAGCCTCATTGAAATTGAAACATGCCCCCATCCGCGAGTTGATTGCTCACATTCAGCACGCGGTCGAACAAAGGAACGCCTCATGAAATACCAGACTGATGATTTGCGCATTATTGGTATGCACGAATTAGCTCCCCCGATGGATTTACACCGGGAATACCCGCTGACTGATGCGGCAACCGAAACGGTTTATCTTGCACGTCAGACTGCGCATGATATTTTGCACGGTAAAGATGATCGTTTGCTGGTCGTTACCGGGCCTTGTTCGATTCATGATGTGGATGCGGCGTTGGAATACGCGGCACGTTTGCAGCATTTGCGTCATTCCCTGAAAGATCAGTTACACATCATTATGCGGGTTTACTTTGAAAAGCCGCGTACTACGGTTGGCTGGAAAGGTTTGATCAATGACCCGGATATGGATAACAGTTTCCACATCAACAAGGGTTTGCGTACTGCGCGTAAGTTATTGCTGGATTTGAATAATCAGGGTATGCCAGCAGCGACTGAATATTTGGATTTAATCAGCCCGCAATACATTGCTGATTTGATCAGTTGGGCGGCGATTGGGGCGCGGACGACCGAAAGTCAAGGGCATCGCGAATTGTCTTCGGGGATTTCCTGCCCGATTGGGTTCAAAAATGGCACCAATGGTAATCTGAATATCGCAGTGGATGCGATTGGCGCGGCGTGCCGTCCGCACCATTTCCTGTCAGTTACGAAGGAAGGGCGCACGGCGATTTTTGCTACCAAAGGCAATGAAGACTGCCATGTGATTTTACGCGGCGGGCGCGAGCCGAATTACGATGCTGCCAATGTTGCCGCTGCGGTGGAAAGCCTGAAAAAGGTGAATTTGCCACCGTATTTGATGGTCGATTTCAGCCATGCCAATAGCTACAAAGATTACCGCCGTCAACCGGATGTCGCGACGGATGTTGCAGCGCAAATTGCAGGCGGTAGCAAAGCGATTGCCGGGGTCATGATCGAAAGCCATTTGGTCGAAGGCAATCAAAAAGCTGACGGCAAAAAGCGCGAGGAATTGGTTTACGGGCAAAGTATTACCGACGCTTGCGTTAACTGGGATACGACTGACGCGATGTTGCACCAGTTGGCGGAAGCTGTTGAAAAACGTAGAGGGGTTTGAGTATGTTAACGATCAAACAGTTAAATGCGGGTGACGCGAACTTCTGGCAAGACTTGGACGCGATGCTGGCGTGGGATAGCGTTTCCGATGACGCGGTTTTCAACACGGTTAACGGCATTCTCAAAGACGTGCGCAAACGCGGTGATGACGCGGTGGTGGAATACACCAACCGTTTTGACCGCATGAGTGTGGCGGGTATGGCGGAGTTGGAAATTCCGTTGGCGCGTTTACAAACTGCCTTGACAGCGATTCCGGCGGCGCAACGTGCGGCATTGGAAGAGGCCGCGCAACGCATCCGGGCGTATGCGGAACACCAGAAAATGGACTCGTGGAGCTACACCGAAGCTGATGGTACATTGCTGGGTCAACAGGTCACGGCGTTGGATCGGGTGGGTTTGTATGTGCCCGGTGGTAAGGCGGCGTATCCTTCCTCGGTGCTGATGAATGCTGTGCCTGCGAAAGTCGCGGGCGTGCCAGAGTTGATTATGGTCGTGCCAACCCCGGATGGTGAAGTCAACGAATTGGTGTTGGCGGCGGCGGCGATTGCGGGTGTTGACCGGGTATTTGCTATCGGCGGGGCGCAGGCAGTGGCGGCGTTGGCTTACGGTACGCAAACCGTGCCGCAGGTGGATAAAGTGGTCGGCCCCGGCAATATTTATGTGGCAACCGCGAAACGCATGGTGTACGGCACGGTTGGTATCGACATGATTGCGGGGCCTTCCGAGATTCTGGTGGTGTGTGACGGTAAAACCAACCCGGACTGGATTGCGATGGATTTATTCTCGCAAGCCGAACACGACGAAGACGCGCAATCCATTTTGGTATGCCCGGATGCGGATTTCATCGAACAAGTGAAAGCCAGTATCACACGCTTGCTGGAAGAAATGCCACGCAAAACCATTATTTCCAAATCGCTGGAAGGTCGTGGGGTGTTGATTCAGGTGCAGGATATGGATGAAGCGGTGAAAGTCGCCAATTATATCGCGCCGGAACACTTGGAGCTTTCAGTGGAAAATCCGCGCGAAATGGCAGCGCAAATTCGTCACGCCGGAGCGATTTTCATGGGGCGTTACACCGCAGAAGCCGTGGGCGATTACTGCGCGGGGCCAAACCACGTATTGCCGACTTCGCGTACCGCACGTTTTTCCAGCCCGTTGGGGGTTTACGACTTCCAGAAGCGTTCTTCGTTGATTGATTGTTCTGCGCAAGGGGCTTCGGCACTGGGCAAAATCGCTTCGGTGTTGGCACATGGCGAAGGCTTGACGGCACACGGGCGTTCGGCGGAATACCGGATTATTGAGTCGTAAGCACGGTGATAATACGGCTAAAGGCTATTCATGCCATTACTTGATTGGCTGAATAAACCCGCATCCCTCCAGACGGCGCGGCATGTGCCATACCGTTTGCTGGAATGCGTGCCTGCGTTGGGTTATGGCGCAATGCCGAACCCTAATTTGCTGATTCAGGGCGATAATCTGGAAGCACTCAAAGCGTTGTTGCCGTTGTATGCGGGGCGGATTAAGTGCATCTACATCGACCCACCGTACAACACGCGCTCCGCGTTTGAGCATTACGACGACAACCTCGAACACAGCCAATGGCTGTCGATGATGTACCCGCGCCTCGAACTCCTGCGTGACCTCCTCGCCGAAGATGGCAGTTTGTGGGTGTCCATCGACGACCACGAAGGCCACTACCTCAAAGTCATGCTCGACGAAATTTTCGGGCGCAAAAACTTCATCGCCAACGTCGTTTGGCAAAAGCGCATTTCACCTGACAATGACGCAACATTTCTATCAGGAACAAGTGACCATATTGTTGTGATGTCGAAAGATATTTCGCGCTGCACCATGAATCGTTTGCCCCGAACAGAAGAACAGGATGACCGTTACCAGAATGTTGATAATGATCCACGCGGCATTTGGACAAGCAGCGATTTAACGCGCAGGGAATACCGTGAGCGAGATTATTACCCGATAAAACTTCCATCAGGACGTGAGGTTTTGCCTGCTCGTGGTCGTAGTTGGTCAATTCCGCGAGATAGTTTTGAAACGCTGATTCGGGAAAACCGGATTTATTTCGGCCCGAATGGTGATGCGATGCCTCGGCGCAAGCGGTTTCTTACTGAAATTCGTGGTGGGCTTGTGCCTACCACTTGGTGGAGTGGTGATGTTGCCAAAAATGAAGATGGCAAACGTGAATTGAAAGCACTCTTTCCTGAAGAAAGAAATGTGTTCGCAACACCGAAGCCGGAGCGGTTGATTGAGCGGATTTTGCATATTGCGACGAATCCGGGCGATTGGGTGCTGGATTCGTTTTTGGGGTCAGGCACGACCGCAGCGGTAGCGCACAAAATGGGGCGGCACTACATCGGCGTAGAAATGGGCGACCACGCGGTGACGCATTGCCAGCCGCGCCTGCAAAAAGTGGTGGACGGCGAACAAGGCGGCATTTCCAAAGCCGTCAACTGGCAGGGCGGCGGCGGATTCACCTTCTGTCGCCTCGGCGCAACCGTATTCGACGAGTACGGCATGATCGACAAAGCCATTCGTTTCCCCACCCTCGCCGCCTACGTCTGGTATCTGGAAACCCGCACCCCGTGGATCGCCCCAGACACGCTTTCCCCCTTGCTTGGCATCCACGACGGCACAGCGTATTACTTGCTCTACAACGGCATCCTCGGCGACCGCCGCCCGCAAAGTGGCAACGTCCTCACCCAAACCGTGCTGGACGGGTTGCCCAAACACCCCGGCAAGCGCGTGATTTACGGCGAAACCAGCCGCTTCGGGGCAGGGCGACTGGCAGCGGAAGGAATAACGTTTAAGCAGATACCGTATGATGTGCGGGTGGGGTGAATTAGCTGATTCCTGTAAAACTGGCTATCATGAGCCAATAGATTGTAACCGAGGAAATGACGATGCAACTCACGATTGAATTGCCTAACGACATCGGCAACAGGGTAGCCCAGCTACCGAATCGAGATAATTTTATTCTCAATGCCTTACAACTTGCGCTGCTGATGTTGGGGGATAAGCGTAACTTGGACGAAATAGCGACGGAAATGACCGCCGAAGCCAAACGAAATGGGTTAACTGACGAAAAACTGCAAGAGCTGCTGCAAGACTGACTCGTTGTCGAAAAGGAAAATAAATGCCTGCTTTTGTTGTTGATACCAATATTCTTATCAGCTACGCCTTGTCAGTCCATTCCACGCCCGGTCAGGCTGTTCAAAAAGCCTTTCGGCAGGGAAGGGTTATTTACAGCGCAGCAACCTTGCAAGAGCTTATTGCTAAATTGGCGTTGCCCAAATTTGACCGTTACGTTAGTACCAAAAATCGCGCAGCGTTTATCCAGCGATTTGCGCTGCAAGCCCAACAAATTGAGCCAACCCTTGAGGTGAGAGCTTGCCGCGATCCGAAAGACGATATGTTTTTGTCATTAGCGGTGGCTAGTCAAGCGACATACTTAATCAGCGGTGACAAGGACTTGCTGGATATGAAGGTATTTCAGAGTATCCCCATCGTGACGGCGAAAGCATTTCTCGATCTTTAACCCACAGCAGGTTTAAGCAGATACCGTATGATGTGCGGGTGGGGTAATTTGGTAAAGTCTAAGAATATCAAGGGACAATAAATGCCAACACTATTAGTTGAGGAGGGTTTCAGGTTCTTCTTCTATGCGAACGAACATGACCCGAAACACATTCATGTGATGAAAGGCGACAGTTTCGCTAAAATCGAGTTGGGTACATTGCTGGTGACAAATAGCCACATGAAACCCAAAGAGCTTAAAAAGGCACTTGCCATTGTTGAAGCAAACCAAGATGAATTCGGGAGAAGGTGGGATGAGTACTTTAACCAAGGGTAAATCAGTCAGATTCGACGAACGTTATTTGCATGTGGAGCTTGATGATGGGCGGGTAATCCTAACCCCCATGACCTGGTATCGGGAGTTGCAGCAGGCTTCTGTTATCCAGCTAAAAAACTATAATTTTATCTGTCAGGGTACGGGCATTGAATGGCCTGATCTGGATTACCAATTGAGCATTGACAGCATGTTGATGACACAGCCGCAACGCCAAGCTGCCTGATGTTCGAGCTAAAAAACTACCAAAACGAAACGCTGCAAATCCTGCGTGAATTCCTCGAAGAAGCCCGCCTCATGCCCGTGGAGGAGGCGTTCACCCGCGCTCAGCAACGCCAAAACCGCCAGCCGCTGCCGTATTTGCACCACAGTTTCGCGCAAGTGCCGTATGTGTGCCTGCGCCTGCCTACGGGCGGCGGCAAAACCGTGCTGGCTTCTTACGCCGTCGGCATCGCCAAACGCGCCTATCTGGAACAAGATTACCCGATTGTGTTGTGGCTCGTTCCCACCAACACCATCCGCGAACAAACGCTGGAAGCCCTGCAAAAACCGGGACACCCCTACCGCGCCGCACTTGAAGATGAGTTCGGCGTAGACCGTTTAATGGTGCTGGACATCGGCGACGTAACCCGCATCCGCAAGCAAGACATTGGCAACAAAGCCATCATCGTGGTCGGCACACTTGCCACCCTGCGCGTCGAAGACACCAGCGGACGCAAGGTCTACGCCTACCACGAAGATTTCGAGCCACATTTTGCCGGAATCAGCCCCCATGACGCACGTTTGGAAAAAGTCAGCGAAGCCGACCTCAAGCCCAACGGTTTGACTGCTGCGAATCTCGGCAAAATCAAATATTCCTTCGCCAACCTGCTGGCACTCAAACAGCCGCTGGTGATCATGGACGAAGCCCACAACGCCCGCACCAAACTCACCTTCGACACCCTCAAGCGCATCCACCCCGCGTGCGTGCTGGAACTGACCGCCACGCCGGATACCAGCCGCGAATCCGCTTCCAACGTGCTGCATCACGTTTCCGCCTCGCAGTTGAAAGCCGCCAATATGATCAAGTTGCCGATCATGCTCACCGAGCACCACGAATGGGACGGCGCGGTGCGTGACGCAGTGTTGACCCGCAAACAACTGGCGCAAGAAGCGGTAAAATCCGGCGATTCCGTGCGCCCGATTGCCTTGTTTCAAGCCGAAAACAAAAGCGGCGAAGTTACCTTTGAGGTGCTGAAAACCTTCCTGATCGAACAACTCGGCATTGCCGCGCCGCAAATCGCCATCGTCACCGGCAACCAGCGCGAACTTGACGGCATTGACCTGTTCAACCCCGCCTGCCCGATTGAATACATTATCACCGTGGAAGCCTTGAAAGAGGGCTGGGATTGCTCGTTTGCCTACGTGTTCTGCTCGGTCAAAGACGTAAAATCCAGCAAAGACGCGGAGCAATTGCTGGGGCGCGTGTTGCGGATGCCGTATGCTCAACGCCGTCAGCACGAAGCCCTGAACCGCGCTTACGCCCATCTGGTTTCCCCCAACTTTGCCAAAGCCGCTGCCGCCCTGACCGACAAAATGGTGCAAAGCATGGGTTTCGACCCGCTGGAATTGCCGCAACACCTGCAACACGGCAACCAGTACAGCCTGTTTGATAACACGGAATACCCGTCATCACGCCCTGCGATTGCCGAAGAATTCAGCGAATTCATCCTCAACAACGGAGAACAACTCGCGGTTACGGGCTTGATTGACGAACCGACCGCAACGCTGATCCTGCAAGGCTTCACCGGCAAACAAAAGGCGGAAGTCCAGCAACAGGTGGAACAGCACAACCTGCGCGTCAAAGCCCAGCTTGCCCCGGCAATGCGCGGCGAAGTGTTCGCCCCATTGCCCTTGCTGTGTGTGCGCGAAGAAAACCAACTGCGCCTGCTCGAACCCGAATCCTACCTTTACACCAAAGGCGGTTGGTCATTGCTGGATTTCCCGGTGGAACTGCCACAGTTTGAAATCCGTGAGTCCGGGCGCGTGTTTGAAGTATTCCTGCAAGGCGGTCACGTCAGTTACAAACTGGCAGAGCAGGGCGAAACCCCCAATCTCAACCTGATCGAACTCGACATTGACGACACCGTGCTGGTGCGTTGGCTGGATCGGGAAGTGCGCCAAGCCGATGTTAGCCCAAGCGAGATGATCCGCTGGCTGGTGCAATTGGTTGGGCATTTAACCAAGGTGCGCGGCTTTTCCCTCACTGCTTTGGTGCGCAGCAAATTCCTGCTGGCGCGTGCCATTAAAGACCGCATCGCGTTTTGCCGTCACAAGGCGGCGGAGCGGGGTTTCCAGCATTGGTTGTTTGAAGATTCCAGCTTGTTAGGCGTGTCAGAAACGTATCAATACACCTTTAAACCCGATGTGTATCCGGCACGAGTGCCGTTTTACCGGGGCAAATATGCGTTTACCAAACACTATTACCCGGTGATCGAAGACCTGAGCAGTAGTGGCGAAGAATTTGAATGTGCCCAAGCCCTCGACCAGCATCCGCAGGTCAAACACTGGATACGCAACTTGGTTAACCGCGAAGCGGCATCGTTCCGTTTGCCCCTTGCTCGCGGCTATTTCTACCCCGATTTTATCGCCGAACTCCACGACGGGCGTACTGTGGTAGTGGAATACAAAGGTGAATACCTGCAAACCGCTGACGATGCCCGCGAAAAAGCGGCGGTTGGTCAACAGTGGGCGCAACAAAGTGGCGGATTATTTCTGCTGGCCTTGGCAAAAGATGCGCAAGGCAAGAACATTTACCAACAACTTAATCAGCTTTTTCATTAGGAACACACATGGCTTACAGCGGTAACACCGGACTCACCCGAATCATTAAAGCAGCCCAATATTCATGGCAAGGTTTCCGTGCTGCCTATAAACACGAGGAAGCATTTCGCCAGGAGGTGTGGTTAATTATCCTTGCCATTCCGCTGGCTTTGTGGTTTGGCGAAAATAGTGTGGAAAAAGCCTTAATGATAGGCAGTGTTTTGCTGCTGTTGATCGTGGAGTTGTTGAATTCTGCGGTGGAGGCAGTGGTGGATCGTACCGGAATGGAACCTCATAAACTCTCAGGACGTGCCAAAGATATGGGGTCTGCTGCGGTTACTTTGGCTATTTTAAATGCAATCTTAATCTGGATTTTCATGCTTTCTTGATCTAGGTCAAATTAGAGGCGCGATGCTTTATATACCCCAATGGAGTGTGTGTTTTCACGCAGTATTAACGTTTTCTTAAGTGGTTTTTTGCTGTATGCTTGCCGAGTTATACAACTTTTCCATTTTTCAATCTTGTTACTTGAGGGCATACGATGGCTCATAGTGCTGCACTCTCCTCGGAGCAATACAACTATGATATCGTGAAGAAATTCGCGATAGTTTCAATTATCTGGGGTATTCTTGGCATGACTGCCGGGGTCTATATCGCGTCAGAATTGGCATGGCCTTTCCTGAACTTTGATGTGGCTCAGATCACTTTCGGGCGGTTGCGTCCGCTGCACACCAGTGGTGTTATCTTCGGTTTCGGTGGTAACGCACTGTTTGCGACTTCTTACTATGTTATCCAACGTACTTGCCAAACTCGTTTAGCAGGCGGCACTTTCTGGCCTAACTTTACCTTCTGGGGCTGGAACTTATCTGTTTTAGTGGCTGGTTTGTTGTACCTGCAAGGTTACACTCAAGGTCGTGAATACGCAGAGCCAGTTTGGTTCGTTGACATTGCGATTACTGTGGTTTGGGTCGTTTACTTCCTGATCTTCACTATCACCTTGATGAAGCGTAACCAGCCTCACATTTATGTGGCTAACTGGTTCTATATGTCGTTCATCTTGGCAACGGCATTGCTGCACATTTTCAACAACTTGGCAGTGCCCATTAGCTTGACTTCGCCTGTTTCTTACAGCTTGTTCTCCGGTGCGCAAGATGCAATGACACAGTGGTGGTATGGTCACAACGCAGTAGGTTTCTTCCTGACAGCGGCATTCTTGGGGATGATGTATTACTTCGTACCTAAGCAAGCTGGTCGTCCGGTTTATTCTTACCGTTTGTCTATCATCCACTTCTGGGCATTAAGCTTCATGTATATGTGGGTAGGTACTCACCACCTGCACTGGACTGCAATTCCTGACTGGACGTCTACCTTGGCAGCGACGTTCTCTATCCTGCTGTTGATGCCATCTTGGGGTGGTATGATCAACGGTATCATGACCCTTTCTGGTGCATGGGATAAATTGCGTACTGACCCAATCATGATGTTCATGATCACAGCATTGTCGTTCTACGGTATGTCTACGTTTGAAGGCCCGATGATGTCATTGAAGAGCGTTAACGCGCTGTCTCACTACACTGACTGGACTGTTGGTCACGTTCACTCCGGCGCATTGGGCTGGGTGGCTATGATCTCTATCGCTTCCTTCTATCACATGATTCCACGTCTGTGGAACACTACGCTGCATAGCATGAAGTTGGTTTACACGCATTTCTTCTTGGCGACTATCGGTACTATTTTGTACATCACAGCATTGTGGGTATCAGGTATCGGTCAAGGTTTGATGCTGCGTGCATTCGATGAGTACGGCAACTTGGCGTACACCTTCGTTGAAACCGTCGTCTTCATGCATGGCCCATTGGTTGCGCGTGCGGTAGGTGGCTTGTTCTTCCTGTCTGGTATGTTGATTATGGCTTATAACATCTATATGACCGTAACCCGTGCGAAGCAAGAAGAGAGCGTTTCTGTTGCTGCTGCGGCTAAAGCGTAATTAAGGGAGAGTTGAGATATGTTTAAACATGAAAGTATCGAAACGAACTCTGGGATGTTGATCGTCCTGACGTTGGTTGCGATTAGTATCGGTGGTTTGGTTGAAATTGTTCCATTGCATTACATCAATGAGACAGTCGAAGACGTGAAAGATCCGGTAACGGGTTTTGACGTGGTTCGTCCTTACTCACCATTGGAACAACGTGGTCGTGACATTTACATCCGTGAAGGTTGCTACACTTGCCACTCTCAGATGATTCGTCCGTTCCGTGATGAAGACCTGCGTTACGGTCACTATTCACTGGCGGCTGAATCCAAGTACGATCACCCATTCCAATGGGGTTCCAAGCGTACTGGCCCGGACTTGGCGCGTGTTGGTGGTAAATACTCTAACGAATGGCAAGTACAGCATTTAACTGCACCTCGTTCGGTTGTGCCTGAGTCCATCATGCCTAACTACCCTTGGTTGCAGAAAACGGCATTGGATACCTCTGACATTCAGGATCGTATGATTGCGTTGAAGCGGGTAGGCGTGCCTTACTCACAAACAACTACTGAATACGAAGCCAATGTGAAGAAGTTTGGTGAAGCGGTTGCGAAAACCCTCGACATCAACACGGCAGAAGCTAACTTGTTGGCTCAAGCGCAAGCGGGTAACTACGATGGCAATCCGGCAAACGTCAGTGAAATGGACGCGCTGGTTGCTTACCTGCAAGTGTTGGGTACGATGGTTGATTTCAGCAAGTTCGATGAAGATCACTTCATCCAATTCCGTTAATTTGTGCTACTGGATAGTGGCTTCTGCTGACAAAGTGAGGATCAAATGCTGACAGAATTCTGGACATGGATCTTAGATCTAGGTAATAGCAAAACTGTTGCGTTGCTGATTTTTTTCACGACCTTTGTGGGCATCGTCATTTACGTGTATTCCAGTCGGAAACGTAGCGAGCGGCTTGAGTCGTATCGCTACGTCCCGCTGATGGACGAAGACGAGGCAGACCGTAGGGTAAAAGCCGCAGAAGCTTCCCAAGCTAAAGGTGAGAAATAGTTATGGCTACTCCTGTAAAAGACCCGTTAACCGGCGCGGAAACTACCGGGCACGTTTGGGATGATACGCTGCAAGAATTTAACAACCCGCTGCCACGCTGGTGGTTGTGGACATTCTACGGCACGATCATTTTCGCAATTACTTATTGGGTTATGTACCCGTCTTGGCCGATTGGCAAGACTTACCTGAAAGGTGTGGGTAATGAAATTACCTATAAAACCGATGCAGGCGAAGAAAAGTCTACTCACTGGAACATGCGTGCGCTGTTGGCTCACGATATGCAAAACGGTGAAGCAGCACTGAAGCAGAAAGAATATTTGGACAAGGTAGGCGCGGCTTCTTATGAGCAAATCGCCTCTGACGCTGATATGTCTTCTTTCGTGCGTTCTTACGGCGTGGGCATGTTCGGTGACAACTGTGCGGCTTGCCATCAGGCAGGTGGTCAGGGTGTTGTCGGTCAATTCCCTAACTTAGTGGATGATGACTGGTTGTGGGGCGGCGATACCACAACGATCGAAACCACTATCCGTAACGGTCGTTTGGGTTATATGCCTGCTTACAGCAACGTGTTAGACAATACCCAACTGGGTCAGGTTGCTAACTACGTGTTGAGCATGTCCGGTGAAACGGTTGATGCGGCAGCAGCGGCTGAAGGTCAAAAAATCTTCCAAGGTGAGACTGGCGGTTGCTATATGTGCCACACCAAAGAAGGTAAAGGTCTGCACGCTCAAGGTTCAGCAAACCTGACTGATAAAGTCTGGACGATTGCGAATCTGCCAGCGGCTGAAACCCCAGAAGCTAAGCTGGAAGCTGTGAAAGCGGTTATCCACAATGGTGTTAAACGTCAAATGCCAGTATTCGGTGCGGATGGTCGTAACCTTTCCGATACTGAAATCAAAGTATTGACTGCTTACATCAAGCAAATGTCATCCGCAGCAGCAACACAGTAAACTTGCTATTGTCGATGATGCTAAAAAGGCCGGGATTCCCGGCCTTTTTGCGTTATTTTGAGCATACGCAAGGTAAAAGGCATAAACTACCGTATGATGTGCCAGATGAAAAGCGTGATGGGATAACCACGAATTATGAAGACCGAATCAGTTATTGAACCTAAATCTACTCTGCAACCGCGCTCGGTTGAAGGGCGTTTCCGTAATGCTAAAACGGCTATTTTAGTATTTGCCTATGCTGTATTTTTCTTATTGCCGTGGGTGCGTTGGGAGCGTGCAGTAGGCCCTGATCAGGCAATTTTGTTTGATATTCCGGGTCGGCGTTATTACATGTTTGATTTGGTTATGCACGCTCAGGATATTTTCTGGTTAACGGCTTTGCTATTTTTGGCAGCGGTTTTATTGTTCTTTGTTACCACATTGTTTGGGCGTGTTTTCTGTGGTTATTTTTGTTTCCAAACGTTATGGACAGACGCTTTCCGCTTTTTTGAAAAGTTTATTCAAGGTGATCGTGTAGCGCGTTTACGTTTGGATAAGCAACCCTGGAATGCAGAGAAACTCCTGAAAAAGGGTTTAACGCATCTTTCATGGTTGATGCTGGCTTTATGGACAGGTATCAGTTTCGCTTTGTATTGGGGTGATGCCTTTGAATTGACCACCGCATTCTTTACCGGTACTGCACCGTCAGCCATGTACGGCACGGCGATTATTCTGATGACGACGACCTACCTCACTGCCGGGTGGGCGAAAGAGTATGTGTGCTTACATATGTGCCCGTATTCACGTTTCCAAAGCGTCATGTTTGACCAGGATACCATCATTGTTTCCTACGATATGAATCGTGGTGAAGGTAGTGCAGGGCGTGTGAAACCCATTAAAGAGATGCGTGACCAGCAAGTGCGTCAGTCGGCGGGGCATGGTGATTGCGTTGATTGCGGCTTGTGTGTGCAGGTTTGCCCAACAGGTGTGGATATTCGTAAAGGTTTGCAAATCGGTTGTATTCACTGCGCGTTATGCATTGATGCCTGCGACGGTATTATGGATAAACAGGGCTGGAAACGCGGTTTGATTCGTTACACCTCTGAACACGGTTTGGAAGGCAAGAAAACCCAGATTTTGAAATTGCGTACTGTAGGTTACGGTTTGGCGACATTATTAGCCACGGTATATCTGGTATGGAGTATCGGCAGCAGTAAATTGCTGGAAGCCACCGCCGTACAAATCCGTAGTCCATTATTTGTGCAGTTATCCGACGGTCGTATTCAAAACAGTTTTGAAGTGAAAGTGAATAACAAAGCGATGGAAGCGGCGCGTTATCAATTGGTGTTGGATAATTTCCCCGGCGCGGAATTGGATTTAGGGCAATTCAGCGATATTCAGCTTAAGCCAGACACCAGCATACGCATTCTGGCAAAAGTCCGTTATAATAAGCTGCCCGGTGATACACAGAAAAACCGCGAATTCCAGTTCAGGCTCACGCCGTTGGAAGGCAAGGTTAAAGAGGCTGTGATCATTCCTTCGCACTTTATTACACCGTGATGGTTGAATGGAAAATCAAAGCTTATTGCTGACACTAGGGGTGGGCGTATTTGCATCGTCCGCCTTGTTTTTTATCTTTCACAAAGGATTCGGTTGGGCAGGTCGCTTGGCTGCCTTGTTGAGCATCCTGATCGTACAAAGTATCTACATCCCGCTGGCTGCGATGAATTGGGCGGGGTTGGATGTGTTCGCTATCCACTTTGGCTTTTTCACGATGGCAGCAGCGTTGCCCGGTATTATTGCTGGTAACGGTGATGCGCAGCCTGCATCCGTTGATGCTAATGGCAAAAAACGCCGTTTCCACTGGGTTCCATTAACGATTGCAGGGTTTTTCGTGATCTTGGCAACCGTGGATGCAACCATTATTACCTTGGCAAACAAGGGTGCGAGTGCTGAATTTATTCGTCAGTTTTTGCCTGAACCGCGCCGCGAAAGTGCCGTCAATGTCACTTCCAGCTTCCCCGGCACAGTCTCAAACAATTTCCAGAAAAAATACGATCAGTACAATAATTACCTGTCACAGCTTAAAACCCAAACTGAGCGCGGTTGGAAAATTGGCGAAGGTTGGTTAACCAAACCCTACATCAATCAGCCGAGTATGTTTCGGATTAAAGTAACCGATAAAGCGGATCAACCAGTGACGGGTGGTAAGGTACAATTGTCTTTCCTGCGCCCTGCGAATAAAGCGTTGGATCAGCAATTTCAGTTACAGGAAACCGTGCCCGGTTATTACGAAATGCCCGTGAGTTTAGCCGCCCCCGGTTTATGGAATATGGTGCTGACGATTAGTCGTGGTGAAGAGTTCCATGAAGTAAAAGGTGAAACTTGGATTGAGGCGGTGAAATAAGTGTCTTCTGATTGTTTTCACTGTGGTCAGCCGGTTCCAGTGGGAGCGCATTACGCGGTAAAGATTGACGATCAAACCCGCGAGATGTGCTGCACTGGCTGTCAGGCAGTAGCGCAGGCGATTGTGGAAAATAATTTAACCGATTATTACCGCTTTCGTACCGAAATCAGTGGTAAGGCCGAAGATCTAGTTCCTGACGCTTTACGCCAATTACAGGTCTACGATTCGGTTGAGTTGCAAAAATCGTTTGTGCGCGGCACAGATGCGACAATTCGCGAAGCCTCCTTGATTTTAGAAGGTATCGTGTGTGCGGCATGTGTCTGGTTAAATGAAAATCATATTAAACGCCTCCCTGGTATTCTTGAATTCCGCATTAATTACTCCACGCATCGCGCTACCTTAAAATGGGATAACAGCATTATTCATTTGAGCGATGTATTAAAAGCGGTTTCTGAAATCGGTTATCACGCGCATCCTTTTGATCCCGGTCGTCTTGAATCCTTACAGAAAAAAGAAAAATCAGCAGCATTACGGCGGATTGCAATTGCCGGTTTAGGCATGATGCAGGTCATGATGATTGCCGTGGCGATGTATATTGGTGCGGTTTCCGATATGGATACGGAAATGCGCGGCTTTTTACGCTGGATTAGTTTGGTTATGACCACACCCGTGGTGTTTTATTCAGCACGGGTATTTTTCACTTCGGCATGGCGTGATTTGCGGCGCGGACGTTTTGGCATGGATGTACCCGTGTCACTCGCGATTGGGATTGCCTTTAGTGCCAGTGTGTGGGCGACATTAACTAATGGTGGGGAAGTGTATTTTGATTCCGTCACCATGTTTACGTTTTTCCTGCTGAGTGGGCGTTATTTAGAAATGGCGGCTCGTCACAAAGCAGGGCAGGTGGCGGAAGAATTGGTGCGCTTGATGCCTGCTACCGCTACACGGGTGCGTGACGGTGTGCAAGAAGTGATTCCGGTGAGTCAACTGGAGCGCGGCGATTACGTGCTAATCAAGCCCGGTGAAGTAGTCCCGGCGGATGGTCTCGTTATTGATGGCACGAGCAGCACCAACGAATCGCTTTTGACTGGTGAAAGTTTGCCTTGCCAAAAACATACGGGTGACACCTTGGTGGGCGGCACGGTAAATATCGAAAGCCCCTTAACCATGCAAGTGGAAAAAGTCGGCGATAACACCGTATTGGCCTCGATTATCCGCTTGCTGGAGCGTGCGCAGGCAGAAAAACCGGAACTGGCGCGACTTGCAGAAAAAGTAGCTTCGCGGTTTGTGCCGATTATTTTGGTGACAGCGACAGCGGTATTTGCTTGGTGGTATCAACACGCCCCGGATGAAGCGTTCTGGATCGCATTGTCGGTGTTGGTCATTACTTGCCCGTGCGCATTTTCGTTGGCAACCCCGGCCGCGTTAACGGCGGCTACCGGCCTGCTGACTTCCAAAGGTGTGCTCACCACACGCGGACACGCGCTGGAAACGCTTGCCCGTATTAATCACATGATTTTTGATAAAACCGGCACGCTGTCCTATGGGCATCTGGAAGTGACCGATTTTAAAACCTTGGGCAATGCAACCAGCAGTTTTTGTAAGCACGTCGCAGCGGGTTTGGAAAGCGCGTCAGAACATCCGGTGGCACGAGCCGTAACAAAACTAAGTGATAACCCGGCGAGTTTTACGAATTTGACGGCTGAATCCGGGCGTGGCGTAAAAGGAATTTACCAGCAAAAACGTTACCGCATTGGTACGGAAGCGTTTGTACGCGAATTGGTGGGTGTGGCTTTACCGGAAAATGCGGGGCAATCTGCGCATTCGGAACGTTCGGAAATTTTCCTCGGTTCTGAAGAAGGTTGGTTGGCACGTATCGGTTTAGCCGATGAATTACGCAAAGATGCCGCCAATGTGATTCAGGAACTGCGTGCTTTGGGCATTGATGTGACCCTGTTAAGCGGCGATGCCCCGGCTTTGGTTGAGCACGTTGCGCAGCAGTTAGCTATTCCTCACGCGCTAGGTGGGCAGTTGCCCGATGGCAAACTGACTTACCTGAAACAGCAACAAGCGCAAGGTGCAGTGGTAGCGATGGTCGGTGACGGGGTGAATGATGCCCCGGTGTTGGCAGGTGCGCAGGTGTCGATTGCGATGGGCAGCGGTTCACAGTTAGCGCAAGCCAGTGCGGATATGGTGTTACTGTCCGAAAATCTGCATCAGTTACCGTTTGCCGTTAAAACCGCACGGCGGATGCAGGTCATTATCAAGCAAAATTTTGCTTGGACAATTTTGTACAATTTAATCGCAATACCTTTGGCCGCCAGTGGTGTTATCGCCCCTTGGATGGCTGCAATTGGCATGTCAGCCAGTTCCCTCGTCGTGGTTTTAAATGCGTTACGCCTGAAAAATTAAGCGTTTAGCCGTATAATCAACTTCCTTCTTCTTGATGGGTGAGTAGCTAATGGATGCTTTGTATATGTTAATTCCGATTGCACTCGGCGTTATGATAGTGGTGGTAGTGGCGTTTATTTATACCGTTAAAAGCGGGCAGTACGATGATTTAGAAGGCCCCGCCCACCGTATATTAATGGACGATGACGACCCGCGTATTCCGGGTGCAAAGAAAAATACTGAAAAAGAATCTGATTAATTATTAATCTTCAACGCCATAATATGCCGGTTAATACGCTTATTACTACGCTCTGTCTAATTTTCTGAGTATATTGTAGGCATAGGCGGGCATACTTCAGGAATTGTTCTATCCTTGAATGTGGAACAAACACGTAATATCACAATGCTAGATGAACAAGTGTTTTTAGTCGGTAGATTTGGGTGGAATATCCGGTAATGGAAGACCGGCGAGGAAATTCAGGCGTATAAAAGCACAGATGATTGCTGTCGGGGTTCCTTGGGCTGGATGACGTTGATTAAGGAGTATAGGTAGCCGTATGTCGGACAGAAGATTACAAGTCTTTCACGCAGTCGCTAGGCTGTTGAGCTTTACCAAGGCGGCAGAAGTACTGCACATGACGCAGCCTGCGGTGACGTTCCAAATTCGTCAACTGGAAGAACAGTTTGACACCCGTTTATTTGACCGCACCCACAATCGCGTTTCCCTGACGGAAGCAGGGCGCATTGTGTTTGAGTATGCGGAAAAAATCTTTGAGCAATACGCCGAGATGGAAAATGCCATTCGTGAAATGACGGATGACATCAGTGGTTCCTTGACCATTGGGGCGAGTACCACCATTTCTGAGTATATGCTGCCCGCGTTATTGGGTGAATTCAACTCCAAAAACCCGGATGTGCGGTTGCGCTTGCGCGTTTCCAACACCGAAGGGATTGTGTCGATGGTGGAAAATAACATCATTGATTTGGGCGTGGTTGAGGGCTTGGTCAACAATAAAAACTTGTTGGTCGAAGTATGCCGTCAAGACGAACTGGTGTTGATTGTGCCGCCTAAGCACGAGTTAGCTAAGAATGAGAGCATTAAACTCAAAGACATTTTGAATTATCCGTTCATTTGCCGTGAGGAAGGCTCTGGTACTCGCGAGGTTATCCTCGACTACTTGTACAGCTTAGGAATGGATAAGCACGCGATGAATACGTGCTTGGAATTAGGCAGCCCTGAAGCGGTAAAAGGTGCGGTTGAGGCTGGCATGGGTCTTACCATTGTTTCCAGTGCCAGCATCACCAAAGAGCTGAAGCTGGGGTCATTGGTATCCATTCCGCTAGATCCGCCACTGTCACGCGACTTCTCCTTTGTGCGCCAACGCCAGAAGTTCAAAGTCCGTGCGATGGAAGAGCTGTTGGAGTTTGCCCGCAGTTATTGCGAAAAACACGCGAAGGACTAAGCGTTTATTGTTAACATGCTCCCTGATTTTTAGCCTATTACCGCTAATCAGGGAGTTATGATGTTACCCGGTATGCCTCAACAATCCGGCGGTTCTGCCGAAGAAAAGCGTTTGCGTAAATGGTATCGCGCCATGAACCCGCAAGATCAAGTCACTTTGATGCGCTTTGCTGAATTCCTCGCTAATGATCCCAGTAGCAATGACCCGCCAATGACAGTATTTCCTGAGCCTGAAGCGATTGAACGTCCTGAACAGGAAAGTGTGGTCAAGGCAATTAAACGTTTAACTAACACTTATCCCATGATTGAGCGTGATCGTTTGTTGAATGAAACCTCCAGCTTAATGACTGCGCACGTGATTCACGGCAAAACGGCTCCGGCGGTTATTGACGAGTTGGAAGCGATGTTTGCTAAGCATTACGCTAGCTTGAAGGCCGAATTTGTAGAGACGCAAAATCTTGCGTCTCTACCACCTGCGGACAATACTTGATTTAAGCTAACCCAAACACCCGCGCCCGAATCTGGGCAATTTGATCGCGTACTGCTGCGGCTTGTTCAAACTCCAGATTTTTGGCGTGCTGGAACATTTTCTCTTCGAGTTTTTTGAGCTGTTTCAGTGCCTGATCAGGGGTTAAGCTGCGGTATTCTGCCGCCTCTTCCGCGACTTTTTTATCGGCACGGGTTTTGCCTTTGCCGCGTGTGGCATTCGCGTAAGCTCCTTCCATGACATCGGCAATGCGTTTGCGGATGGTTTGCGGGGTAATGCCGTTTAAGGCGTTGTGGGCGAGTTGTTTGTCGCGTCGACGTTGGGTTTCACCGATGGCTTTACGCATGGATTCGGTGATTTTGTCGGCATACAAAATCGCCCGACCTTCAGCGTTTCGTGCTGCACGCCCGATGGTTTGGATTAACGAACGTTCAGAACGCAAAAAACCTTCCTTGTCAGCGTCCAAAATGGCTACCAAGGATACTTCGGGAATGTCCAAGCCTTCGCGTAATAAATTGATGCCCACCAGCACGTCGAACTCACCTTTGCGCAAATCTCGGATGATTTCTACTCGTTCCACCGTGTCAATGTCGGAGTGCAGGTAACGCACCTTGATGCCATGTTCCATCAGGTAATCGGTTAAATCTTCCGCCATGCGTTTGGTGAGGGTGGTGACTAACACCCGTTCATTGCGTTGGGCGCGAAGAGTGATTTCCGACATGGCATCATCGACTTGTGACAATACTGGGCGAATTTCTACCTGCGGGTCAACCAGCCCGGTAGGACGAACCACCTGTTCGGCGACGTTATCGGAATGCTCCATTTCATACGCGCCCGGCGTTGCCGAGACGTGAATCGCTTGCGGAATCAATTGCTCAAATTCATCGAAGCGCAGCGGGCGATTATCCAGTGCGGAAGGCAGCCGAAAACCGTATTCCACCAGCGTTTCCTTACGGGAACGGTCGCCTTTATACATCCCGCCAAATTGCGGAATGGTGACGTGCGATTCGTCCACAAACACGATGGCATTTTTCGGCAAGTAGTCAAACAAACACGGTGGCGGCGAACCCGCAGGGCGTTTTGACAGGTAGCGTGAGTAGTTTTCAATGCCGGAACAATAACCCGTTTCCATGATCATTTCGATGTCGTACTGGGTGCGTTGTTCGAGGCGTTGCGCCTCCACCAGACGGTCGTTATCGCGTAAGGTATTCAGGCGGTCTTTGAGTTCGACTTTGATGTGTTCAACCGCAGCAAGCAATACTTCACGTGGGGTGACGTAATGGGTTTTGGGGTAAACCGTCAGGCGTGGTACGCGCCGTAACACTTCGCCGGTCAGCGGGTCAAAATAGCTCAGGTTTTCGATTTCGTCGTCAAACAATTCAATCCGAATGGCTTCTTTATCGGATTCCGCCGGATGAATGTCGATGACTTCGCCACGTACCCGAAATGTGCCGCGTTGCAGATCCAGATCATTGCGGGTGTATTGCATTTCCGCAAGGCGACGCAACAAGGTGCGCTGATCAATCTTGTCACCGCGCACCAAAATCAGCAGCATTTTCAAATAAGATTCGGGGTCGCCCAAGCCGTAAATCGCCGATACCGTAGCCACAATAATGACATCTTTGCGCTCGAATAAATTACGGGTAGCAGATAGGCGCATTTGTTCAATGTGATCGTTTACCGCCGAATCTTTTTCAATGTATATATCTTTGGACGGCACATAGGCTTCAGGTTGGTAATAATCGTAATACGAGACGAAATATTCCACCGAGTTTTGCGGGAAAAACTCCTTCATTTCGCCGTAAAGCTGCGCCGCCAGCGTTTTATTGTGCGCCAAAATAATCGCCGGACGCTGGGTTTGCTGGATGATATTCGCCATCGTAAAAGTCTTGCCCGACCCCGTTACCCCCAGCAGGGTTTGATGCACCAAGCCATCTTGCAAACCCTCCACCAAGGAACGTATGGCTTGCGGCTGATCACCCGCAGGCTGGTATTGGGTATTCAAATAAAAGCTGTCTGCTTCCGGCATGGCACTCTCCCGTTTCAGATGCACCTATCTTAACACGGGAGAGCTGATCCGTGACTTATGGGCAAAAACTGGATGGTTTGATCAAGCTTTTGTCGGCGAAATGCCAGCCACTGGGGTTCCACAGTACGCCGGGTTGAGTACCGTAATACTTCATTTTACCGAGTGCGGTGTCCATTTCCTCGCCCACGGTGCTACCTTTTACCGCATTACCGTCACGCAACAACACACCGTGCTGCCCCTCACTGCGACTGCCTTTGGCGCGATACCAAATTTGCAGTTCCCACGCTTCCGCTCGCAAGATCTTTTCCGCAGGCTGGCTCATGTCCACACCAACACCTTCGCCCGGTAAAACGGGGGCAGGCTCTGCAATGCACAGCGGCGCGATCAGTACCAAATGTAACAACGACCAACGTAAGGCTTTCATTTTGAAACTCCTGTCACCACGGGGGAAAACGCTCCCTCACGATTTTAGGTTACGCTGCCATGCCGCTTGGCATGTTGATAAATCTCAGGTTATGAACGGGCTTGCGAAAAAACTGAATACGCGCTGAACTTGTGCTTTTCTTAAGGTCAAAGCAGGTAGGCCACAAGGTTGTGGTGAGTTGTCATGTGAAATACGAGGAAGCAAATCAATGAAAACGAAAATTGCAACGGGAGTTGTGTTGGCAGCCGCATGGTTGTTCGCGAGTGCGCAGGTGTATGCAGATTGCACATTGTATGATTATTCCGCTTTACGTGGTGATCCACGTTCCTTGGGAGCAGGGGAACGTTTAGGCAACTTGGGAGCGCGTTGGGATAACCGCACTTCTTCGGTGGACGTGAGCAATAATTGCAAGCTGACATTGTATTCCGATGCAAATTTTCGCGGTGACAGTAAGGTAATCAACGCTTCTACCCACTATTTAGGCAGCCTGTGGGATAACCAAGCATCGTCGGCAATGTGTACTTGCCCACCGCCGCCGCCCGAAGCGGGTGGTCATCATCGGCGCGATAATCGTCATGGCTGGCATCGTCCGCCACCACCCGCTCTTCAAGCCTGTCGCTTATACCGTGAAATGGATTTTGGCGGCGGTGAGTTGCAGTTGAGTCCCAATAATAGCTACGGCGACTTGGGTTATGGGATGAATGATCAAACATCTTCCGTTAAAGTCCCTGTCGGATGCAGTCTGACGGTTTACAGCCGCGATAATCTCACGGGACGCAGCAAAGTGTTTCTGGAAGGGGATTATAATTTCGTGGGTGAACATTGGAACGACCGCATTTCCTCAGCAGAATGCGCGTGCCGTTAAGCCGCCACTAAAGAACGTAATCGTAACAGTGTGGACACTTACCTGTTGGGTAGGGTGTCCGCCACTGCGATTGCATGGCACGAAAGTGATCTACCCCGCAAATAGTGGACAGTACTAAAAGCGAGTATTCTCCCCCCGACAGAGAGGTACTTGAATGACCACGACGAAAGCATCCGGCAAAAAAGCCACGTACATACGGCACAGCCAGGAATACAAGGGCGAAGCCCTGAAACTGGCAGCCGATCTAGGCATAGCCAAGGCAGCCAAGCAATTAGGTTTACACGAATCGCAACTGTACGCTTGGCGCAAAGACAGTGAACACGCTAAAACGGCGAGTGACCGTGAAGCGGCCTTGGCAGCCGAAAACGTCCGCCTGAAACGTCAACTCGCCCAGCAGGCGGAGGAGTTGTCGATCCTAAAAAATGCGGCGACGTACTTCGCTCAACAACTCAAGCGAGGTACGAATACATGAAAAATCATCGGGTTGAGTATTCTATTGACGGGATGTGTGCGTGTTTTGGTGTCTCGCGCAGCGGTTACTATGCATGGTTACAGCGCAAACCCAGCCAACGTGCCGGACAACGCCAACAATTGGATAACCGCGTCAAAGCATTGTTTGAACGGCACAAATGCCGTTACGGTGCCAAGCGTATCCAGCAGCAAATCCAACAGAATGATCAGCAGCACTACAACCTGAAAACGGTCGCTGCCAGCTTGCAACGTCAACGTCTGGTTGCCAAAGCCGCCCGTAAGTTCAAGGCAACCACCTACAGCAAGCACAACTTGCCAGTGTTTGATAATCTGTTAAATCAGGACTTTAGTACAACAGCCCCTAACCAGAAATGGGTCGGTGACATCACCTACCTGTGGACAGAAGCCGGTTGGTTATATCTGGCCGTCATCCTTGACCTGTACTCCCGTCAGGTGATTGGCTGGTCAATGTCCGAACGGATGACCGCTGACCTAGTGTGTGATGCCCTGCAAATGGCTATTTTCAAACGCAAACGCCCCAAAGGAGTGATCGTGCATTCCGACCGTGGCAGCCAATATTGCTCACATGCCTATCGCGAACTGTTGGAAAAACACCAGTTACAGGGCAGCATGAGTGCCAAAGGCAACTGCTATGACAATGCCTGTGCCGAAAGCTTTGTCCACTCACTGAAGGGAGACTGTAAACTGAACTGTGTAACTGCTATATAACGTGAATCCCAAGAAGGAGCAGTAACATGGAACGCCTCGACCCGAAACTCATGGATGACTTACTCAGCGATTGCAAAACGCCTGCTGATGTCAAAAACCTTTACAGCCAGCTCTTGCAGCGGATGATCAACCGCAGCTTGGAAGCCGAATTGGATGTGCACCTAAACTACGACAAGGGTGAGCGTAGCGAAGCCGGGCAACGGCGCAGCAATACCCGTAACGGCAAAGGCAACAAGACCATCAAAGGCGAATTTGGTGAGTTGCAGGTAGAGACACCGCGTGACCGTGATGGCAGCTTTGAGCCGAAGTTGATACAAAAACGCCAAATACGGTTAGCAGGGATGGAAGAACACATCCTGACGCTGTACGCCAAAGGCATGACCACCCGCGACATCGAAGACACGATCAAACGCCTGTACGGGGTGGACATCTCGCATACGCTGATCGCGGAAGTAACCGAAGCCGTTCAGGGCGAAGCTAAAGCGTGGCAGACGCGAGCACTGGATAATATCTACCCGATTGTCTGGCTCGATGGGATTGTCGTTAAAGTTCAACAAGATAAGCAGGTCATCAATAAATCAGCCCATGTGGTATTGGCGGTCAACTTACGCGGTGAAAAGGACGTGTTGGGCATCTGGTTGGCAGAAAATGAAGGTGCCAAGTTCTGGTTATCGGTCTTGACGGAACTACGCCACCGGGGCGTACAAGACATCTACGTGGCGTGCATGGATGGCTTAAACGGCTTGCCTGAAGCCGTCAACGCGGTCTTCCCCAAAACGCTGACCCAGTTGTGCATGGTACACATGGTTCGCGCCAGCTTGCGCTACGTCACCGCCAAGGATACCAAAGGTGTGGTCGCTGCCCTCAAGCGCATTTACCAGTCCAGCACTGCTGAAGAAGCCGAACACGAACTGGAAGCCCTCGACACCGAATGGGGTAACAAATACAAAGCAGTCGTGCGTCTATGGCGCGGTAACTGGGCGAATGTCATCCCGTTTTTCCAGTTCCAGCCGAGACTGTAAAGAAATCTGTGTAACTGCGTTTTGCTCATAAATCAAACAAAGTCTTTGAGCCTGTCTTCAAACAGGAGCATAAAGCGGTTGAGTGCCGATTTCCAGTTATGGATGGGCATCGTCCATTTGCGCGAAGCCTGTTCAATGGCAAGGAAAACCACTTTTTTGGCAGCATCTTCGTTAGTAAATACCTTGCGCTTGTTCACCGCCTTGCGCACCACGCTGTTGAGGGATTCGATGGCGTTAGTGGTGTAGATGGCTTTGCGGATGTCCGCAGGGTAAGCAAAGAAGGTGTTGAGGTTTTCCCAGTGGTTGAGCCACGAACGGCTGATTTGTGGGTATTTGTCATTCCAGCGTTCACCAAACTGCTGGAGGGCGAGTTTCCCTTGGTCTTCGGTGCTGGCTTGGTAGATGTCCTTGAGGTCGGTGGTGACGGCTTTGTAATCTTTCCATGCCACGAATTTCAAGGAGTTGCGTACCATGTGGACGATGCAAAGTTGGATGTCAGTTTTGGGGAACACCGCATTGATGGCATCGGGGAAGCCTGTCAGCCCATCCACGCAGGCAATCAGGATGTCCTGGACACCCCGATTTTGCAGTTCAGTCAAAACGCCTAACCAGAATTTCGCACCTTCATTTTCGGACAGCCATAGCCCCAACAGTTCTTTATGCCCTTGCAAGTTGACCGCCAATGCAAGGTAGACTGATTGGTTAACCACTTGTTTTCCCTTGCGGATTTTCATCACCATCGCATCAAGGTAGACAATCGGGTAGACCGGGTCTAACGGGCGGGATTGCCATGTTGTCACCTGATCCAACACCGATGCCGTGACACTGGATACCAAGGTCGGGGAAACCTCTGCCCCGTACAGCTCTTGGAAGCAATCCACGATTTCACGCGTACTCATGCCTTTGGCATACAGGTACAGGATTTGGTCATCCATCTTGGTGAAGCGGGTTTGGTTTTTCTTCACCAGTTGCGGGCTGAAACTGCCATCACGGTCACGCGGGGTTTGGATTTCAACCGTGCCTTGGTCGCTTTTCAGCAGCTTGCTCATGTAACCGTTACGGCTGTTCCCTACCTCTGGGGTTTTCGCATGGCGGTCATACCCTAGATGGTCATCCAATTCCGCGTTTAAAGCAGCCTCTACCGTCATCTTCAGCAGGAGTTGCGATAGTTGCTTGAGGTCTGCTTCCGTCTTGATGCTTTTTGCCAAGTCTTTGGCTAGAGCTTGGAGTTGTGCCTGTTCCATTGTGTCGTACTCTCTCATCGTTACCCGCATTAGGGTAGCCTATCAGAGCAGTTACACAGTTTGGTTTACAGTCTCTTCCAGCCGGAGATCCGCAAAGTGATTTACACCACCAATGCGATTGAATCCCTGAACATGAGTTTGCGCAAGTTTACCCGCAACCGGCGCATCTTTCCCAATGACAGTTCAGCCCTCAAAAGCCTGTATTTGGCGGTACGCGAAGCCTCGCAAAAGTGGTCGGTCATTCACCACTGGAAACCCGCTTTGCAGACTTTTTTACTTATGTTCGGTGAAGAGCGGGTTCCGCTCTCCGCCCTATGAAAAACGTGTTACACAGTTTATTTGACAGACTCGCCTCGCAAAAGTGGTCGGTCATTCACCACTGGAAACCCGCTTTGCAGACTTTTTTACTTATGTTCGGTGAAGAGCGGGTTCCGCTCTCCGCCCTATGAAAAACGTGTTACACAGTTTATTTGACAGACTCGGTAGACTTTGAGGCAGATTTTTACCAACAGCTCGCTTCTTGATGTGTCCATTTTTGATGGGGTAGATCAGTTACACAGTTTGGTTTACAGTCTCCATTTTTATTTGTTCTCTTGTCTTCTTTTTTTAATATATTCTCTTTCCTTTTCAGCTTCCTTTTCCCATATCGAATCAGCTTTCTTCATTGCTTTCTTCCAACCTTCTTTTAGATTTTCTTCTTCTTTAGTTTTATCCAATTTTTTTTCATCTGATTTCTCTGTTGGCTTTTGTTGATAACCTCTGACATAATACTTTCTCTTTCCATTAGTATGGTCTATATATTCCCCATCCCAAATAATCATTAGCTTTTGATTAGAAACAAGTTTGAAACATGAAGGAGGCATTATGGATTGGTAATAAGAAGTATTTCTAGTAAAATCACCTTTTCTTCCATCAATTATTTTATTCCTTTGTTCTTGCGTTAGGCTTTTTCCAATTGATTTTTCAGCTTCAATATAGACTTCATCTGGTGTTAACAAAATAAAACTAAACTCATCGGTGTCAATTTTTGCATGGAATCGGCTAGTTTCACACGAATTGTATGCAGCTGTTATAGTTGCAACAGGAACGTCGCCAATGACGGTGATTTGTTTTTCGACGCTGGCGGTTTGCCCGATATTGTCCTTGATCTTGAAAGTAACGGTAGTTTTGCCGGGTTCGTCGGGAGCCTGCCAATAGGCGAGCGCACCAGTGGGTAGAGCCAGCCCTTCGATATTGGTTGTGATGTAGTCGGGGATCCCGCCGCTGACACTGATCTCATAGGTTTCGTGTGCGCCAGCCTTGACGGTATCCGGGCCATCGACAGCCAGTTTGCCAAGCGGACTGGCGTTGTTGATCAGCTTGTTGATGAACGCTTGTAAGGCTTCGACTTTTTCCAGCGTGGTTTTGAGTTCGGGGTAATCGCGCAGGGATTGTTTCAGGATTTGCCGGGCATCTTCCACATAGGTCAGGGCCTGTGTCAGGTTGCGCCCCTGACGAACCCACTGGAAGCCTGCCATGTAAGGAATACGGGCTTCGGCAATGATCGCGTTGGCTTGTTGCAGTCGCCCGGCATTGTCGATGTTGTGTTCCAGCTCCTGCATTTTTTCGTACAGGCCATCGCCGGGCATCTGGTGTTTGAAGTAAAACTGTTGCACTTTGGCGAGGTAGTTGCTGGCTTTTTGCAGTTCACCTGCCTTGATCAGTTCGTCGACCCTGATCATGCCACGGATGACATCCATGCGCAGTTCGATGTCAGCCCAGCGTTCTTTTTCGGCTGCATTGGCGCGATCCTGTTGCAGCAGGATGATTTCGGCAACCAGCTCGTTCACTTTGCCCGCCGACCAACTGAGTACCAGCCCGTGCAGGAAACCGCCGCCCAGTGCCTGAATGGCGAGGCCGCCGCTGGCCTCCAGCCCGTAACCAACCGCAGTGCCGGTCGCTTTCGCGGCTTTTTCGGCGGCGCTGTCTTCGCTGACGACGATATTGTAGGCATCCCAAAGCACAAAGCCGCCATCAACAGCGGTGCCAATGTGTTCGCGGATGGGTTGCCATGCGCCTTTGAGTTTGTCGGCGACCAGTTTACGGGCCGCTTGCGCCCGACTTGGTGGCAATTGCTTGATGGCATCCGTGAGCTTTTCGGTGAGTTGGGCCGGAACTTTGCCCTTGTTCGCCACGATTGCGTCGATTTCACTGAGGGTATTCAGCGTTTGTTTGCCTGCCTGATCGATGCCGTCGTCACTCAGTCCGATCAGTTTTTTCAGGCTGCTTTCGCTGGCACCATGCAGGCTGGAACTGCTTTCGTCCAGTACAACCTGGGCAAACGCCTGTACCCGTTTGTTCTGTACGAGTTGTTTCAATTTGTCAGCCCCTGATTGGGACATGCGCTTGATGCCTTCGACAAATTGATCCGCAGCCTGGGGGTTGTTTTCCAGTGTCAGCAGGGCTTCCCTGATCTGTTCCATGGCTTTTTGTTTGAGTTCGGGGTTGTCCAGTTCGGCAATATAGGTGGCGGCCTTGGCGAGTTTCTTGGTAATGGCCTTGTTGGTGTCGCGCACCACTACCTGTTGGGCGTATTCCAGCTCAGTTTTGCTTTCGATGGCGCAAGCCGGTTGCAGGATACTGGGTGCAATACACAGTAACGGGATGATCCACTTAAGTTTATTCATGACTTTCCAGCTCCCATTCAGCCAGACGGGAACCCAGTTTGGCAGCTTGTGTGCGCAGGGTGTTGGCTTTGTTGTTGTCCTGTTTGATCCATAAGCCTGATTCGTATTCCTCAGCCAGCGCAACCATGGCGTTGGCATCGCCTGCCTTGGCGGCTTGCTTGAGCAGTTCAATGGCGCGGTATGGGTCAGCCTGCCCGCTGTAGCTGGATTGATACGTGAGCGCGAGTACTTCCATGGCTTGCGGGTTGCCTGCTTGCGCCTGTTTTTCCAGGGCAGTTTTATCCGCTGGCGCTGATTGGGGCGCTGTTGTGGGGTCTCCGTCAATACTGACAATGCCTTCAATACCGCTGGTGTCGAGGCTGCCCGCTTCGCTTGCCGTTTGAGGTTCAGGGGGATGGCGGGCGGAATTACTCAGCGTCATGTAGCGGATGTGAGCCTGTTTGTATTCCTCCAGTGCCTGAAGCACATCACCCGCACCAGCATCAGTCGTGACCAGTTGGGTGTAGCGCTCGAAGGCTGCATCGTAGGCCGCTTTGGCTTCATCCAGCTCCGAAGCCAGCACCGGAGAAATGGCGAAAGCCCCCAACAGGATGATGGAAGTCAGAAGATTGCTGCGCAACATGTTTATGCCCTCGCTTGCTTGCTGTTGGTCTTGTCGCGATCGGCTGCCCCGGTTAGCAGGCATTCCCTGACCGCTTCTGCAACTTCCGGGTATTGTTCGGGTGTGCAATGCAGACGTGCGACAGAACGCCAGCCGTTAAACAGGGTGATGGTGTGTGCATCGGGGTAGTAGGCCGCTTTATGCAGGTCTCGCCAGTGGTAGAAAGTCGTTTCCCTCGATTTTGCCAGTAGGCTGGCTCCTGCAACCGTGGGGTTAGCACTGAGCAGGCCGAGCACGATGCTCGTCCGGTTAGCCCAGCGGGAGCGTTTGCCGAGGATTTCTGAAGTAACGCCCTTGCTGTTGAGGGTGTAACGTATTGGCATACGGTTGACGTAAAACACCAGCATAATGAACATCAGGCTAAGTGCGATGAGCGGTACAACGACGGCGAATACTTGTGCCATTTGCCAGCCAAGTCCCATTTCCCCGGTGAACAAGCCGAGCAATGAAAACAGCACGACAATGAGCGCGTAGGTGATGCTCATGATCTTGAAAAGATCAAACAGGACAAAACGATTGGTCAGCAGGGCAACATTATGTTCCCAACGGAGTTCTGGGGTCGGCTGATTGTTCATGTTATTAAACCTCTAACGGATCAGCCTAACACCGTGACAGTGGTCTGATGATGACGAATATCAAAGTCCGTTATGAATGCGGATTAATGACTCTCTTCCAAATCGCCGGGGATGAACGATTTCACCAGGTGTTTGACGGTTTCATCGTATTCGTCTTTCATGGCGGTAGGGTATTGCAGGTAGAGGCTGTTGATTGCGTCGCTGCCTACCCAGCTTTTGACGTACAAGATATTGTCGTCCTTGTAGCCTGACAGGGCATACCAGTTGTCTTGCTGCTTACGGTAGGTAACGTTGTCGAAATCGTCTTCTCGGCTTTTCATCTCGCTTTTCACTGTGCCGTCGAGCACATTGTTGATGCCGCTGGCAGTCATACGGAAGCCTTCACCATCATAGAAAACCCGCCCGTCATTGTTGACGGGGGCTGGCTCCATGCCGAAATTGGCTGGGTAATCGACGCAGAATCCGTAACGGCTGTTGCAGTAGTTCGTGTAGCCGGAAGCAAAGACCGGGATGGCAAGCGCAAGTGCCAGCACGGCAAGGGGTTTACGTAACATGGTTTTCTCCTTTCAGCCTGATTTCAGAAAACAATTTGCCAGACTTTCATATGTATCATGTTTTGTAGGGTCACGTTCATTACGCTGGCACACGTAGTCTAGTACCAAACTCTGTAAATAAGCTAGGTAGGATTTTTTGGCAAACTTGGGATTATCAAAAGATGCTTGACGCTTGTCAATAGAAACCACGTACAAACGACCTATTATGAATACTGTAGATGCAATGGAAGACTAAAGTGTTTAGTGTGAGTTTTTGTGCTACCCGGTGCTTTAGTAGGCAATAATTTATGACTAATGAAGATTAGGGAGTAAAAGTCATGAAACGTTTTTTTAGCATTCTGCTTAAAATAATCGGTGGTGTTGTTGTATTTATAATCTTGATATTGGTGATTGCATTCTATTCGACCTCTGGCATTGTGGATGTGGCAGATGAGTTTTTCCAAGCGGTAAAAGAAAAGAATATCGCCAGAGCCCACAGCTATCTTGCTGAAGATTTTAAAGCCAGCACCGACGAAGCTGCGTTGAGCGATTTTTTGTCAAAAGGCGCAATCCTCAACTACAAAGACAGCAGTTGGTCTGAACGCAGCGTTGAAAACGGACAAGGTAAACTGAGTGGCTCCGTCACCACAGAAAGTGGTGGCACTGTCCCCATCGAAATGACGTTTACCAAAGAAAATGATGCGTGGAAGATTTACTCCATTCAAAAACAAGCCGCTGGCTTACAGTCAGTCAGTGATGTGGGAGAGGAAACTACGAGAACTGCTGCGCCACCTAGTGATGCTACTTCTAGTATCCCCAGCAAGGCTGAGCAAATTGCCTTGGTGAGTCAATCTATGCATGATTTTGCCATTTCTATTAATGCTAAAAGTATGGATCATTTTCGCAAAGGCATTGCAAAAATGTGGCGAGACCAAGCATCTGTTAAAGACCTCAATGAAATCTATGGCAGTTATATTAAGGCGGAAGCTGATTTGAGTATTCTGGATAATTTGGAACCCACTATCGAAGATGGGGTGAAAGCTGATGAAAATGGGATGATTTCCCTTAAAGGTTACTACCCAACTAAACCCAAGCGCGTTAATTTTGAGCAGGGGTATATTTATGAAGGTGGCGAATGGAAACTGGTTATGTTTAATGCACTGATAAAATAAATAGGAGAAAGTATCATGCCCATCAATATTATCATTGGTTTGCCATTTATATTATTAGGCATACTATTTCTTTTCTTAGCAAAAAGGAATGCCAAACGTGCAGAGGAAAGTCTGGCGTGGCTTTCTACACGCGGCGTAATTACATCGTCGATGCTGGCAAGTTTTGATTCGGACGATAGCCCAACGACTTATCAGCCAAAGGTGGAATATGAATACACCGTCGCCAATCAGTCATATACCGGAAAACGCATTGCCTTTGGCATTGCTGGCTCTAGCAGCGAAGCCGCAGCACGGAAAGTGGTTCTTCAGTACGCCATCGGTTCGGCAGTTGAAGTGTTTTACAATCCCGCTAAGCCCAGTGATGCGGTGCTTGAAAGAAGTGCTGCAACGTCCAATAAAGTTTTCTGGATCATGGGTGGTGTCTTTATCGTCGCTGGCTTGCTGACACTGCTTATTTGAAGGATAGTCAGGGTACACCTATGCAATACAACGTAATTATCTCAGGTGGCAGGATTGTGGGGTTGGCGGTAACGCTGCTTCACGCGGTTTCCATGCCCGCATTTGCAGGGAGTGCCGTTTTTCCTGAAAATGGCCTTATCGAACTGGTTACATGGGAAAACGGGCAAGATGCCTACAAAATTGTCCATACCTGCTCACTTTCCGGCAAGTCCATCCATTGTGATGGCAGCATAACAATTCCAGAAGGTCAGGTAAAAATGTCCTTTGCCCTTGATGGGACGGTCAACGGGGGCAACGTTGAGTTGATGGGGGTAGGAACGACGCGCTATTCAGCAGAAGCCTGTTCAGCCACTGCAACTTCGCAGGACGGTTTCAAATTGGAACTGGACGATAGCGGACATGGCAGCGGTACTTCCGCTCCGGGGACACTCACATGGACAGGAGCGAGTGCAAAATGCGCAATCTTGGTTGGCAAAACAGAGCAACAGCCCTCCGCCCCTATGCTCGCAACATGGCGCATTCTCGACGGAGTACCTGATGATGGCTTCGGCGACCAGCAAACCAAATCCGCACTATGGAAACAGCTTGGACAGGCCGAAGGGCCGCTTGCCCGCAAATGCTTCGAGGAAACGTTTGCCAAGCTCAAGAAACCGGATAATGCGGAAATCAAGGGGCGAATCGAAACCGCTGCTTACCAACAGCACATGGTGGAAGTGGCGATAGAAGCCGCCACAGCAGATGATTTTGATCCAAACTGGCTGGAGTCAGCCAAAAGCATAGGCGGTTCTGGCGGTACAAAACAACGGGTAACGGATACGCTGGCAAAAGGTTTGCCGGGATTGTTCGGGACGTTGGTGCGGCTTTCGCAAAAAGCTTACCGTCTCTCCAACGGTATTAATGAAAAAGCACTGCTGCCAAAGCTCAAAGGTAAGCTCTATGATGCCTATGCTGCGGAGCGTACCCAACGCCCGAACGATTCACCTGTCGAAGTTTTAAAAGATGCCAGCACCCATGTCGGCAGTTGGGAAAAAGTGAAAACCGATCTGATTAAATATTTCCCCGGTACGAACGATAACGCCCGTGAGCAGGCGATGGCGGAGTATCTTGCTGCCCGCTTCGATTTTTTGGCAAAGGTGCGTGAAGTTGCTGCTAACAAGGAAAAACATCTGGCAGATGCGTGGAAAAATGTCGCCAATGACATTGCCCGTATCAGGAGTGATACACTCGATTGTATGGTGAGGTAGGGGTATGGCTTTCAAGAGACTTACCCCGCACACCAAGGCTCACTGAAAACTTGGTTGTCCGTTGCTGAGTAGGTATAGCAAACACGTTGCGTGACTAAGAAAGTCAAAAAAACTACTAAAACGAAAAAGGGCTGCACCTGTTAGGATGCAACCCTTTGAATTCTTTGGTGGCTACACCTAGATTCGAACTAGGGACCCCATCATTATGAGTGATGTGGAATGACTAAATCAATGACTTACATTGAACGGCAATGGACAAGCCAAGTCACGCAAGAATGCGGGTTACAGCGGGTTAAGGTCATTTCAGCGTGTCCAATAATGCACAATTAGATTCAATCCTAGCCAGCAAATCGCGTGACTAAGCGCGTGACTAAGAAATACAATGATGTGAACTAGGCAATAACGGCGGTTTAGTCACATGGCATTCACAATCAAACTTCTCGATTCACTCACCCCGAAAGAAAAACCCTATCGACAATTTGAAGGCAAGCAGAGGGCAGGCTTTGGGGTGCAAGTTTCATCGGGCGGCAAAGTCACATTCATTTACCTGTACCGCGAACCGATAGCCAATAAGCAACGTGTTATGACTCTAGGCAGCTATTACGGCGTAGATCGTGACGGGCAAGCCAAAAATGGCGGTTTATCCCTGAAAGAAGCCTATGCCGTGTATGCCGACGCAAAGCGCATCCATGAAGAGGGTAGAGACCCGCAAATAATCCGTGATGAAAGGCTAGTACAAGAAAACGCGGCTCGACGTGCCGAACTTGACCGGCTTAAACGTGAGTCCGCTATGGGCAATATTCAGCAGTTGCTTAATGCTTATGTCGCTGACATGAAAGTGCAGGGAAAGCGTTCATGGGCTGATGTTGAACAATGCCTAAACAATAACGTCTATGCCGCCATTCCAGCCACCACCAAAGCAAAAGACATTTCACCAACTGACATTAGGGCGGTATTGGCTGCGATCATCACGCGCGAAAAAATGACGATGGCAAACAAAGTTCGTGCATACCTAAGTGCAGCTTTTGCCTTTGGTATCGAATGGGATAACGACGCTAAACGGCATTTTGAGGCGTTACGCTTTGGTATCAGCACAAACCCCGTGCGCGATGTGCCGAAGCCTGACAAGCACACTCACGCACGGGATAGGGCATTATCGGGCGAAGAAGTAAAACAGCTTTGGGATTTGCTCGACAATTACGGCTTGCATCCAAAAACGGCGGCGGCAATTCGCTTGCTATTTGCTTTGGGCGGTCAACGTGTTGAAGAAATACTAGGGCTTCATGCCGATGATGTGGATATGCAAAATCAATACGTGACCTTGCGCGATACAAAGAATGGGACAACTCACGTTGTGCCGTTTGGTGAAGTTGCACTTCCTCTGCTGCAAGAGCGGCTATGTGATACCAGCACCAGCGGCGCACTGTTCGGAAAGATAAAAGGCGATAGTGCCGATGATATGGGATACCACACAATCAGCAGGGCAGTGAACCGCATTTGTAAACGTACCGGAATGAATCCATTTGTGCCTAAAGATATTCGACGTACCGTGAAAACACTCATGGGGGCGGCGGGTATCAGTAAAGAAGATCGTGACCGCTTCCAGAATCACGCGCTCACCGATGTTTCAAGTAAGCATTATGACCGTTACAACTACCTTGCCGAAAAACGGCGCACGATGGCGGTGTGGGATGCGTATTTGCAAAACATCCTTGCAGATTTACCACAAGCAAACGTGGTGCAGTTGCGGGTAGTTGGTGCATAAATTCGTATTTACAAATTAAATACAAGAGACTATAAATCATGGATGTGATCTACGCCCTAAACGGGATTACTTTTGTTTGGAATGCCGACAAAGCCAACGCCAACAAGCACCGACACGACGGCATAGCTTTTGAACAAGCTGCACAAGCATTCTTTGACCCATTTCTAAGAATGGTGGATGCAAGCCGCAACGACGAAAACAGGGATGCAATCATAGGCATGGATAAATCTTGGAATCTGTTGTTTGTGGTGAATATCCAGATAGAAGATGACCGTATTAGGCTCATATCCGCACGAAAAGCCACTAAGCAGGAACAGCGATATTATGAAGATTGAACAACTGAAAACGCGCCTAAGCAAAGATCGACCTATGACCACCATCACGCTAAGAATGCCCGTTGATGTGCTGGAAGACCTAAAGCGTATTGCTCCCGTATTGGGCTTTAACGGCTATCAGGGCTTATTGAAAGCGTATGTGGGGCAAGGGTTGCGGCGTGACCTTGAACGGCTGGATAACGACGCTGTGACCGCTCTTGTATCCAGCCTAAAGCGGCATGGTGTGAGTGAATCGGTGATTACTGAAGCATTGAATGAAGCCGCGCATGGGTGAACCCGCCATGATTGAGGAGGTTTTAGAATGGGTATTACGATGATAGATAACCCGATAGGCAGTGACCCAACGCACGACCTTGGAGCACCTTTTACGCTGAATGCAACAGACTGGGAGGCATTCATAGGGGTGTTAGAGAATCCTCCTGAACCAAGTGCAGAACTGAAAAAGGCATGGTGTGCATACCATGCTGAAAAGGACGCTGACACGAAGTCCTAAAGTTTCTTCCAGCATCTAGCCCGACGGGGCGAAAAGCGGATACCTTCAACCGCCTGATGCTGGATTCTTCTTTGAGGGTTGCACGGTGAAGGTGTGTTGTGACAGATGATCGAATTAAAAATAAAGCTGCAATAAATCAGCTTGTCAGTGAATTTTTAAAACTGCAAATTGTTGAAATCTCAGAAAAGCCGGATAGCAATAAACAAAGAGAGCGTTATTTTCGCTTGATTGATATTGCAGAGCGAGTGGGAAGTGGAAATTATGACTATGTTGAAATAGTTAATTTATTTATTACATTAGAAAATAAAGCAAATGAGATGGTTAATCAGTTAATAGCATTATCCCATGCGACGGATTTAGAGGGATTGGATAAGTCTGGATCGTTAGGGTATGTAGATAATAGGCTAATTGATGCAGCAGACAATGCACACAAGCATTACATAAGAAAGCGTGATAGCAATAGAAGCTCAAATGCCGGAAAAGCTAAGAGTGACAAAGAATTAGAAAATGCAATAAATAAATTAGAGCCGCTATTTGAGAAGTTTCATAGCCCTGAAACAAAGATTTTGGACGGAAGGGGTAATGAAATTCCACGTAGTAAATGGGGAGCTGAAACATTTTTTAATTTTTGCACGGAAAAGTCAGGTACAGGGTTCGGAAAAAAAATGATCAAGAAGGCGTACAAGGTTCTACAGGGCAAAGCCTCTGCAATGTAAGGGGTAAGCCTCTGCTTAGCAGGGGGTAAGCCTCTGCTAAGTAGGGGGTTACGCCCCCAACCCAGCACAATGCAATCATGTGTCCATCGTCAATCACATAGGATTAGTCATGGACAATCAGGCAGTTATCTATCAGGTCACACAACAGCCGACCCGCAAAACGGGCGTGGCAAATATCGCCCAAGCATTAGCACACGCTGGCGTAACCAGTCGCACCACATTGATTGCGTGGGAGAGGGCGGGCAAATACCCTAAGCGCGTAAGTTTGGGCGGTGGGCGCGTCGGCTGGCGGTGGAGTGATCTATACGCATGGTCGGACAATTTGACCGCAAAGGAGGGTTAATAATGGACAATAAAAAAGCCGACCCCGCTACAGAGTCGACCCTAACAAATTTACCCGCCGATAATACCGCAATCCGTATTGCTTGCCCATATGAGCATCGCTTGTTGTCGCAACTTTTGCGCGGTCAAACAAGCCGTAAAATACTAGACGGCATCATCGGCACGACAAATACCCCTGAGTATGTCCGTCGCTTGCGTGAGCGCGAAAAGGGCGGCATTTATATTGCTATGGAGTGGGTGAGTGGGCTTAACCGTGACGGGCGCAAAGTGCGATGGGGTGAGTATTACTTGCTACCTGATGACTATGACCGTGTGCGGTTATCGCTGGGGGTGTGATTAATGGACTCACCACAAATCGACCAGCGTATTCACAAGCTCACCGAAGTTATGCGCCTTTCGGAGCAAACCCGCGTGGAATGTATGGCGTGGGCATTTGAACACCTGAAAGCGGCGGCATTTTGGGAAAATGAATATCGACACCATGCTCGTGAATTGCACGTAACCCTGATTCAAAAATGGAAAGGGGGCGGCAATGAATCCAGCATACGACCCAGATAATCTTTTTGCTGATGCAATCGCGGCGGGATTTGTGCCGGACGCAGCCATAAAACCAAACAAAATACGCTTGCATCGTGGTTCTGATCTGCTGACACCAACCCCGATTAAATGGCTCGTTTCTGGCGTGCTGGAAGCCGGGGTATTGGCGGCGGCATTCGGTGCGCCTGCTAGTGGTAAATCATTCGTTGCTATTGATCTAGCATTATCAGTTGCCAGCGGTCGGGCATGGAATGATCGTGGTGTAAAACAAGGTTCTGTTGTCTATTTTGCAGGTGAGGGCAAGGCGGGGATTAAGCGACGTTTAACAGCGTGGATACAGCGAAATCCTGAAAGCCGAGAATTAATTGCAGAACATTTTTATTTGTCAGATCGTGCGTGCAATCTTCCCAATGAAACCGCGCTCGTATTGGATACGCTGGCAGATGTGAAAAACCTGAAATTGGTAATACTCGACACGTTGCAGCGGACAATGGAAGGTGACGAAAACAGCACGCGGGATATGACCGCCTATATAAAATCGTTGGACGCAATCAAAGCGGCTCACCCTGAATCTGTGGTGCTGGTGGTGCATCACACGGGGCACGGTTCAGCAGATCGTGCGCGGGGTTCATCGGTGCTTAAAGCCAGTTTGGACGCTGAAATATCTGTGAGCAAGGATGATGCTGGCGTTATTACCTTGAAATCATCCAAAGCAAAGGACGCGGAGCCATTCCCGTCGCTATCGTTTCGGCTCGAATCCGTAACGCTGGACGGCTGGCAGGATGAAGACGGGCAACCCGTCACCAGTGCCATGCTGAAACACTTGGAAGACCATCAGCAAGCGCAACAGCCAAGGCGCGGCAAGGTATCAGGTAAAAACCAACTGGCAGCACTGGCGATTCTGAGGGCTTTACAAACGCATTCAGTAACAAACCTGAAAGACGGTGAGTATCCAGAGCATCAAGCCCGTGTGAGGCGTTTTGAATGGCAGGAACAGTGCATAAAAGAAGGTATTGCCCGTAGACAATCCGCGTTTATGGATAGGATTCAACTACCGCTTGTTACGGCTGGGGCAATCAATCTGGATGGTGAATATGTTGTGCCTGTCGATTTTGAGTAGCGACACAATGCCGACACAAACAGCGACACAAAATGACACGAACGGCACAAATTGGGGAAGGGTACGCGACACAAAACGACACACATACTTATAGGTATGTGTCGTTTGTGTCGTGCCACCTGTGATTTTAGTTTGTGCCACGAATCTAAAACTTAACGAGGTAAAACCAATGATCGAACCACCGAAAAACTTACCGCCTGATTTGCAATACGCATGGGTTGTGGCAACAGAATCAGCTTTCATGGAAGGCGTTGAAAAAACGCTGTTACGCCTGCGTAAGCGATTAGGGCGCGACCTAAGTGTAACTGTTGATGCTGAATTTCTTGCGAACACGAACACTGAACAGAAATCACCACAAGTTCTGTTTCTGGACGACTTCCGGTAGGGAAGCATGGGGGAATCCCGATGGAATCCCAGTGGGAAGCATTAGGGAATCCCAGTGGCACGGAAAAACGGTACTGTTCCGTTTTCGGTACTGTTTCAAAACCAGTGGTAAAGCAGCGGTAAACCCGTGGCTTTTATGCAAGTGCATTGCATGAGTAATACAAAAGCATTTCATGAGTATTTCAAATGTCCCGCCTCTGTCCCGTGGGACATTCGCACATTGTCACAAGGCTGTCACTGTGACAGGTGCGTGACAGCCGATAAAAGCGCAAGAAAACGCAAGGTAAAACGTTAGAAAACGTTAGGCAAAACTACCGCCGATTTGACCCCAAAACTACCGGTAACACTACCGCCGATTTTCCGCCGATAAGTAGTTGTTTTTAATGGTGAAATTGGCATTATTTGCCGTTTTTAGCACCTTAAAAAAACTTCATAGAAAGTCAATAAAAGTCAAGGCAAAACTACCGGCAAATCTACCGCCAATTTGACCCCAAAACTACCGCCGATTTGCCACCCGATTTGCCGGTAAATTTCCCTGAAAGATCAACGCACTAACGCGATTTCCTCAGTTTTGAGGTGCTAGGGAAAACTAGAGGTTTTCACCGGTATAAAACGGAATAAAAGCGAACGATTTTAGGGCGTGCCAGCGGTGAAGATGCGCGGCTAGGAAAACACCCTTTTCCCGCATTTGAAATGGAGGTTTCGGCAAACACCCGTAAACACGGGGAAATCCCGCAATTGGAGGGGGCGCGTTCCTGCAAACGACACCAGAACATAAGGATTTTCTAATTTAGTTCCTGGACTAATCAAGCCTTGCGCCTTTGCATGGGAATAGAAAACCCCGTTTCGTGTTCTGGTGCATCCGGCACTAATCCAGCCTTGCTCAATTCATCCCGTATCAGTTCAAGAGCAATACGGCGTATCCGTTCATCATCATTATTGACCATGCCAAGAGAATCACGCAGGCGGTTTACGACCTCAACCTGTAGGGAGTTGCCATTGTTTCGGGCGGATTCTTCCAGCGCACTCCTTAATTCAGAATCAAGGCGAACAGTAAAAGGGGATGTTGTTTGTCTTTCCATGTCTGGAAGTATGAATCTTTTTTGATTCACTGTGAATGAATCATGCTTGCATCACAATTGATGCGGGCTTATGATTGCATCATAAATGATTCACCAATGATGCAAATAAGGAAGGCAGCAAATGACAGAAGCAACAGAAAAGCCGACAAGCCCCTACCCGCTACGCATGGCGGACGATGTGAAAGCATGGATAAAGCAACGCGCGAAGGGGAACGATAGGACTGTTCACGCAGAACTGAACAGAATTTTGAAAGAGGTAATGGAAGCAGACGAACAGAAAAAGCAAGCGGCATAAACAAAAACGCCCCATTACTGGGGCATTCCGGCTGCAAGGGTATCTCACCACCCAAACAGCCAATTTTGAACCATCCCTAACAGTCTAAAATTAATGGAGATTCGCCATGAATCATACACCAAACACGCCCCCAGCGGGCAACATCACTTTACCGCGTGCCGTAGTCCGACAGTGGAACGACGCACACACCGAAAACACAAAAGAATCATGGGCTTATATTGCTGGTTTATTAGCTGGCATTCTGATTTATCGCCCTGACATCACCGAAGAATTAATGCTCCTTATCGGTGTTGCCACCCAACGCGGCGTAATGGTGCGTAAAGGCGGTGTAAAATGAGCCAGCACCAACCCCAACCCCACAACCACGCCGCGCAAATTGCCCACCACAAAGCTGATTTTGAAGCGTGCAGCGCAACAGCGCATGAGTGCCGCAAATGGGCAAGCATCTATCTGGAAGCCGCCTACGTGTACGAATACGCGGCTAGTCATGCCCTGAACCAATTAGCAGCCACCTTGCAAGAAAAGTGGGTTAACGGGGGTGAGGCATGAACCACTACGCCACCGCGCTGCAATCTGGCGCACTTGCCGCATTCTTCCCGGCCTATCACTGCGACATGGTACAAGGCTGGGAACATCACCATTTCACCCACAACAATGGTGAGAACTACCTACACCAACAGCAAGCAATTGCCAAACGCGCACCCGCTACCGATGACGACAGCGACACCCTAAAGGGCCGCGCCATCATTTACGCCGCCAAGTGCAAACAGCTTGCCCCTGAACCCTACCACCTGCCACAACGCGCCCTTGATTATGTGGCGGTTAAGGGAATGCGCTTACCCGTGGTATCGGTCAACACCGTGCGGCATGACGGCACGACCGGCAAGAAAGCCCAAGCCGAAGGCATCCGCCTACGCATCACCTCAGAAAAATGGTGGTATCGCCGCCTTCGCGTCCAGCAAGGCCAGCAACAAGAGCTACAGGCCATCCGTTTGGGTTTGGTCAATGCTGAAAAGCAAGCTTACGTGTCGGACTATGGCCTATCGCGCGTGCTGGCACATCAAGCCAAGTCACTGGAATGGCTCGACAGCATGGAACTGATCGACACCCAAACCGGCGAAGTGCTACCGCTCAAACAAGCTGCTGATGCTGGCGTGAGTAACCCGGTAAATCGCCGCAATGAGATGATGTTGCGCATCGCAGACGGTGAGCGTTATTTCCACCTGAATGGCTATGTCGCGTTATTCCTCACCCTCACCACGCCATCCAAGTTCCATAAGTTCACCAAGACCGGCACGCATACCCGTGTTGACCGGATGGGCGTTAAACGCACTATCGGCGGCAAGGTCATTGCAAACCCTAAGTATCAGGAAACCATTGACGGCAACACCAACACCCCCAAATTAGCCCACGCATGGCTTTCAAAGTCATGGGCGCGTTTTCGTGCGGCTATCCATCACCGTGGCATTTCCGCGCCTTATATGCGCGTTACCGAACCCCACGCCGATGGAACCGAACATCAACACGCCATCGTGTTTGTGCAGCCTGCCCACCTCAAAACCTATACCCGCCTCCTCTGGAAGTATTGGTTGCGTGAAGACGGCGACGAACCGGGCGCAACCCGTCACCGCGTCCAGATCGTCAAGATTGATCTGAGCAAAGGCCGTGCCGCTGGTTACATTGCCAAGTACGTGGCAAAGAACATCCAGACATTAGGCATTGAAGGCGACGACACCAAAGACCACGACACCGGCATGGAAAGCATTGACGCAGCCACCCGTGTTCACGCATGGCGTAGCCGTTGGGTCGTGCGTGCGTTTCAGTTCTCACAGCAGTTCGGGAAGGTCTCATTGTGGCGCGAACTTCGCCGCCTCAAAGACGCAGAACAACCGGATGCACCTTTGCTAAACGTGGCACGGTTTGCCGCTGATACCGGCGATTACTACGGCTTTTTGAAAATCACCCAGCAACACCCTGACACCTTCGCTTTCTTGCTGGAAGACAACGCCAAGCCCAACCGGTACGGCGAAATCACCGAACGGGTACGCGGCATTACTCACGACGCAGGTGCAACCGTCACCAGAACCCACGACTGGGAACTTCACCAACGCGCCACCGATATTGACGAAACCACTACCGCTGATGAATCCGACTGTGATTTTTTGATTCCGGCACTCAGGGCGGTTAGTGACCCTTGGAGTACTGTAAATAACTGTAGACAGGATGTTACCGAAACCTATTTCGGGAACATGGCGGGAGGTGAAGCATGAGCCACCACACCCCAACCACCCCCCACCCGATTGACTGGCGATTAATCCACGCGCTGATTCCGTGGTTAGCAGCCGTGAGTTCATGGCTCATGTGGGCGGGTTTCCTGCTGATTCCGTCTACCTTCGGGCTGCACTATGCCGGAATGTTCCCTGCTGCGAACAATGCGGTTTACGTGATGATGGGGCTAACCCTCACCATCGCCGCCACTATCGCCGCGCAGTCACAACACGGAGTTCATGCAATTCTGTTTACGTTCAGCACCCTATTACTTTCGTACTGGTTCTAAGAGGTCAACAACAATGCAACACACAACCAACACCGCCGCGCCTGCATTCAATGCCGGACTTGCTTACAGCGAATTCCAACAGCGTAAAGCCGCGTACATTATCGCCGCCATTACCGCCTTTCTCATGTCCGCCTATTTCGTGGTGGGCTATTTTGCAGGGCATTTACGCATCTGGGAATGGGACGGTTCCCAGTGGGCGCAAGCCGTGCCGTCGATTGGTTCGGTCGGAGTAATGACCGCCTACCAGTTTTTTCTGTACTCACAAGGCGACGTAGCAGGCGGCAAGAAAGCCACTTACATAGCGGTATTCGTTGCCGTGGCATTTTCCCTGCTGTCTGAAATCGGTCAAGGCATGGAACGCGACAACATCCGCATGGAAACCAAAAGCCAGCAATCCCCCACTTACCTTGCAACGCTGGAAGCCATCAAAGGCGCAACCGGCGCAAGCTACAACCCCTATGCAGCCGACTTGCAAACCGCACAAATGAAACTAGCCCAATGCCAGCAACGCATGGCACAAGGCAAAGAAAAGCATTGTGAAGGCTCGAAAGCGCGTGTGGACGCAGTTAATCAGATGATAGCCACCAGTAACGCCAGCAGCCAACAACGCGCCCTAGCCCTTGCCGGTACTGCCAAAACAATGGAAAAGGACGAAACCAATTACCACCCGCTCGTAAACTTCATTCGTGAAGCCTTGGGCGCAACCGGCACGATTGCCAGTTTCATGCTGTCACTCACCCTAATCAGCTTTTTCGAGTACGCATTTCACTACCTTGGCGGACAATTCGCAAAAGCACGCGCCCACCTGATGAACCACGGCTATGACGTAACCCGCAAACTACGCCAACCCCCACGCCGATTCGATGGAAGCATCACCACTTACCATGAAAGCAACACCGGCAACGCCGCCGCCACTCACAATGCGCCCCCGGTAGCAGCCTTCGCCGATTCCGCACGCCAGACCGTGAGTGAGTACGCCACCAAAGCCGCCGAAAACATCGCTACTGAAAACGCAAAAGCCCAATACGCACGCGCCAACGCCTACAACGTTGCAGGCGATGCGCTGGATAGTGCCGTGCTGAAAGTATCGGGCGGATTCAAACAATCGCCAGAACAACGCCAGAACGCGCTGAACCTTGCAAGCATGGCGAACCCTGCAAGCGCGTTAGTATCCGGCAACAAGGATAAAACACTATCCGGCTCGACCTACCGTGAAGCCTTGCGCAACGGTTCCCAACGCTTTGAAGACGTGCCACTCGACCAACTCACCCAAACCGCCGCCACCCTTCCCCACGATCAACGCAACGGCGCAACAGGTGCGCATAATCCAGCGTTAGGCACGCAGGAAGAACAGCACGCACTACCCCTTTCCAATGTACGCGCACATTCCCAAGAGGGGGACGTACATTCACCCGACACGTACATTCAAACCAATGTACGCGCACATTCACCGGCTAATGTACGTGGTAACAGTGAATTACTTGCAGCCATGAAGGACGCACAAGGCAAAATTGAACCCGACACCCTCAAAGAAGCTTACGGATTGTATGACCAATGGAAGGCGGCATTACTGGCAGGTGAGAAGGTACTAGCGGCGCGTGGTGGTCGGGCATTCATCACAAGCCACCTATGCCAAGCCAGAAAGAAAACCATTACACCATCGGGCATGGATGCACTGTTAAACCTCTGGCGCAAAAGAGCGGCGCGTGAAGGCGTGATTGTGACTAATCCGAAATACACCGGCAACCCACCGCACCCCGAATACTTACTGGTGGGCAACTAAGCAGTAAATCAATGTGCGCGTACATTCCCAAGAGGGGGACGTACATTCACCCGACACGTACATTCAAACCAATGTACGCGCACATTCCACGACACCCAAAACCAAGGAACCAAAACCATGAACGAAACAAACGAACCGACACCAGCAACACCCACCGCCGCCACAACGCAAAAGGTTGCCTATTGGAGCACCGGATTATGGACAGACCCCGACACCGCCGCGTTTGCGGTAGAAATGGGGGAATTCCCCGACGATTACCGAATAGCAGAATTTCCGGCTGATGCTTCACCCGAACTCATAGATTCCGAAGTGCTGGCACTCTTGGCAGAATAGGGCAGACGATCAACCAACCATCAACGAAAGTCGGGCAAGTTCTCGGCTTTTTTATGTTGGGTAGTTGTCCAATCCTAGCAAACAAATTGCGTGACTAAATCCGTGACTAAGAAAGTCAAAAAAACTACCAAAACGAAAAAGGGCTGCACCTGTTAGGATGCAACCCTTTGAATTCTTTGGTGGCTACACCTAGATTCGAACTAGGGACCCCATCATTATGAGTGATGTGCTCTAACCAACTGAGCTATGTAGCCAAGAGGGGCACATAATAACGATTACAAAAAATACTGTCAATAAAAAACCGCTCTCATGGAGCGGTTTTTACTGGCATAAGCGTGTGCGGTTTAACGACCGAACAATTTGCTTGCCAAGCCGATTGCGCCAGAAACGCCACCGACTGCATCCAGCATATTGCCGAGGTCGAGTGCGCCGTCTGGTGATGCTTTATCAACCACTTGTGGGATAGCAGCTTGCAGGCCGCTAACCGCTTGCTCTTGGCTCAGGCCGAGCTGTTGAGCGAACGCTGCGATTTTGTCTGAACCCAGCATTTGAGTCAGTTGACCGCCAGAAATCGGTGCGTTTTCGCCTTTACCCAGCCAAGAAGCAGCGATAGACATCAGATCACCGTTGCCGCTGCCTTGCATTCCGCTCACCATTGACATCAAGCCGCTTAAACCGCCAGCTTGTGATTGGCCTTGACCATTGGACATCAAACCCATCAGGGCTGAAGCAATTTCGGTAATTTCCAGTTGACCATCACGATCTTTGTCGAGCTGGCTTTGGAACATTTGCGCCCCAAGTTGCATGAGGTTTCCCATATCCATGTGTCTGTTCTCCGCTTAAATGTCTTTAGGAATACGAATTTTTTGACCGGGGAAGATCAAATCGGCGTTTTTGATGACTTCGCGATTCACTTCAACAATCTTGGTGTATTTTGAACCATTACCGTAGGCTTTTTCTGCGATTTCCCACAGGGTGTCGCCTTTTTCGATAATGTAAAACTCATCGTCACCACCGACTTGGCTGCCATCAGCAATAGTCATGCCGTCAGCTTTTACTTCCTGGATGCCCATCGCATTGCCAGCCATCAAAACTGCCTTTTCCAGTGCTTCAGCCGAGCTTGCTTCGCCTGTTAAAGTTGCAACGCCATCTTGTACCTGCACTTGTAAACCGCTTACGCCCGGATTGTCTTCGTTAATGTGCTGTTCCAGTGCGGCTGGTGCTTCTTCTTCTTTCCCGAAAATTTTCTTGCCGATATTACGTGCAAAATCAAAAAGTCCCATCTTGTTGTCTCCTTCGGATTATTAGGTGGATCAATCTCCACGAACAAGTATAGCTGGTTTATTTCAAATAAACATCGCATTGCCCGCTTAGTCGCCGAACTGTCACCGAAGGTTCAGGTGTTACGCAAGTATTCGCCCGAATTTTACTAAGCGTTGTTGCCAATAGGTGCGGCTGAGGTTATCAACCGAGACTTTTGCACCGCCCGATGCCGCATGAATAAACTGCCCGCGCCCGGTGTAAATGCCGACATGATTGACGCTGCTGCCACTGGTGCGGAAGAAGATTAGATCACCGGGGCGCATTTGATTAAAGCTGATAGTGCGGCTGGCGCGACTTTGTTCGGCGGCGGTGCGGGGTAGGGTAATGCCGTTGGCGTTTTTGTAAATAAACTGCATTAAGCCGCTACAATCAAAGCCTTCGCGTGGCGTTTCACCACCGTATTTGTAACGAACGCCAATCGTGCGGTGTGCTTCGGCGAGTAAGGCGCGGCGTGCGGGTGCGTCAGCAGGCTCTTGTTGCGGAAAAAAAGAAGAGCCGTTGTTGTAGCTGTTGGGATGATACGAGGCCAGATAGGGTCTGGCGGTGTTGTTTGGTGCGGGCATGTAGTTGGTGTACATGCTAGGTTGTGAGTATGGTTGCATAGGCACGCAACCACCGAGTAATGCCGCTGTAGCGCCCAACCACAGCGTTGCCTGTAATTTCCCCATGAATGAGACCCCTGTTTTTTGTTATGAATTAGGACAGGAATCCATTCTATAAGTTCTAAACTGAATGCAAACAAAAAACCCGCCAATAAACTTTTTAAAGCGGGTTTTTTATTTAATTTGGTTTAAAAATTACCAGCGTGTGCCAAAACTTTTATCGGTTTGATGGCCTAAACTGGGCAGGTCGGCTAAATCGTGTACCGTACTTAAGGGGCCGTTGGGGAATAATTGGTAAAGGTATTTGCGTCCGCCTTGCGGGGTGAACTCTTCTTGTAGCATATCAGCGAGGCGGCGGGCATTTTGACAGTCATCGCAGTGTTCGTAGAAGTCGAGTACGAAGTTAATCACTTCCATGTGTTGCGGGCTGAGGCTGATACCTTGCTTGGTGGCTTGTTGACTAATGCGCTGGTAAACGTTGGCGACTTTCAGGGTGGGTAGTGGGGCACGCATTACCGCATGGGCGCGTGGGAACATTTCATCGAGTGATACGTCACTGAACATCATGGTATAACCCTCCTAGTGGTGTTTTGGGGGAATCTTCTATCTCTAGTGGTCGTTTATCGGTTGCTTCGTGTATTCCAAAAGTAATATTCCCTACTCGTGCAGTCAAGATATTTTTTCGCCTTTTTACAAGCGTGTGACGACTGGGCTATGCTGCGCTTCTCGTAATCGCTTGGAACAATACGCATGACTGTAGCGAATCCCCGCTTGACCAGTGTGACTTTAGCCGCGTATGGGTGGATGCCAAAGGATTGGGCGCAACGTTTTTACCCAGAGGATTTGCCGTCAAACTGGCAGATGGTGTATTACAGCAATGATTTCAACGAAGTATTAGTGCCCGCAAGCGCGTGGGAGTCCGGTGCGCTGGTGGCGGATTGGTCGGTATTGCCAGCGGGTTTTGAGCTGTATTTGGAAATTACTACGGCTTTGCTGGAGTCAGCGCATTGGGTACAGGTGTGTGAATGTATTGAGCAAACCTTGGCAACGCAGATCAGTGGGTTGTGGGTTGATGCATCAGCGCAGCATCAGTTGCCAGCAGCTTGGGAACAACGTTTTGCGGTACATCTTGCGACGGCAGATACGTTATTGGCGACAATGCCCGCGAACGCTAATGCGCAACTGGGTTTATTGCGTACCGATCAAGGTTTGACTCCCGCCGCTTTACGCACCTTGTTTGAAGCGTTGCAGGCGAAGACCGCGCACAAGGACGTGGTATTGTTTTTGGACACACCTTACGCGGTGGTGGGGCAAATACAGTTAATGCGCCAAGTGTACGGGGTTTAACGCGGGTAACTGGGTGGTTGCGGTATCCGATAGGTATTTGACTTGTAAGGGTTAGTGCTGGGGTAACGTGGTGCGGGTGCGTACTGGTATTGCCCTGTGCTTTGCTCTAGCACCTCGTCAAACATACCATTTTTTTCCATGTAATAGCCCAACACGGCCAAGGCACTGGCTGCGAAAATTATGGCAAAGGCAATTTTTACCTTGCTGTAAGGGCGTTCGCCTTGGGTTTTGCCGTTGCGCCCGTTGATAACGAAACGGTAAGTTTCTTGCTTGTAACGAAATGCCGCTGACCACACCGGTAGCAATACATGCTTAAACGTTGTGCCGGAATGTTGGGTTTGCAGGCTGTGAATGTGTTGCTGATCACCGCCAATATCGCTGGTGACGGCGGCGTGGATGCGGCTGTCCATGATATTGCGTGCGTCTTCAAAGCCTTCGTCGAGGTCAATTTGGTAAATTTCGCTCTGGAAGCCGCTCAAATAACTATCGTTATAAGGAACCAGATTGGGTAAATCCCACGGTTCCAAACGATCCAAAATCGCACGCGGTAAGGTGCGCGTTGCGCCAACCAGCACATCATCAAAGAATAAGCGCACCCGTCCGCTCACAGGTGTCCAGCGTACTTTGGGAACGCTGCGAACTTGTTGCTGCGATTTGCCATTGACAATGACCGTTACCATTTCACGCTCGTAATACACCGTGCCGCGCTCACCCCGGTAAAAGGTGTCGGTATGGCTGTCATACGTCCAATACGGCACGTAAATGCCCAGCAGTTTTTCATCGCGCTGCGCTTTGTTTTTGAGGGCGGAAGGCGCGAACCATAAGCCGCCAATCCATTTATCGAAAGCGTCGCGTGCGGCTTTTTCGGTAATGACAAACGGCAGTAACGACTTCGGCTGAAACAAGCGGGTGCGCTCTGTTCCCGTAACCACGGGCGTGCCGCAAAACGGGCAATCCCCGGCGTGGCGATTGGTGGTTAGCTCAAAAGTTGCCGAACAATTGGGGCATTTAATGACTTGGGTATTATCTAGCGGACGCAGTTTTACCTGCTCGATGGCGCGTAACGCTTCGGCAAAGCTGTATTCCTGAATCGGCACGCTGCTGGTTTGAATCGCATTTTGATGCCCGCAATAAGTACATTGCATGGCAGTCGTGCCCGGTTGGTAAAGCAGATCTGCCCCGCATTGCCCGCAGGGAAAATGTTGTTGCCGCGTTTTGTTGTTATCGTCTGCCATGAGTGCCTATGAACACGATGCCCTTCCAGTCGCAAAAGGAAGGGCGGGTTGAGAGTGTCGTTTATGTACCCGGTACAGGTGGGATGGGCGGAGGCGTTTGCGCTGTAAACAGTGCCGCTAACGCTGCCACTTCTCCGGCTGCTTGCCAAGCTGCCATGCCATTTTGCCATACCAGTGCGGCGGGGGTGAGCGTGCCACTGCGTACCATTTGTTGCAATTGCTGGAATGAATGGGGGCCGCTGGCTGCTTGGTCAATCGCCACGTGCCACTCATTATCCGGTAACGGCGGGGGCGCGGCTGGCTTGGGTTTGTTCAGCACTTCTGCCATTTTATTGGCAACGGCAAAACCCATCCCCATGTCTAACGCACTGTTAGAGCCGCCATTACCCACGCCTTGCGCCGTTTGGTATTGCAAGTATTGGTCAAGATTACCGACCATGCCCATGCTGGTACGCTTATCGAGTGCTGCTTCCACCTCATCCGGCAGGGAAATATTTTCCACCGCAATCGAGGTTAATTGAATGCCGTAACCTTTGAATTCCGGCGCGATCCGCTGGGTGACGTATTGCCCGAATTGCTCGTAGTTCGCCGCCATATCCAACACCGGAATGTTAGACGCAGCCACCACAGTGCTGAAACGGGTGACGATTAAACTGCGCAACTGGTTGCTGATTTCATCGACCGTAAACAGACTGTCAGTGCCCATGATTTCCAGCATGAACTTGCGGGCATCTTCAATCCGAATCGCGTAAGTCCCGAAGGCGCGTAATCTGACCGCAGAAAACTCGCTGTCACGCATCATCACCGGGTTGCTGGTTCCCCATTTCAGGTTGGTGAATTGCTTGGTGTTGAAGAAATACACTTCGGCTTTAAACGGGCTTTGAAAACCGTGATCCCAGTGCTGCAAGGTGGAAAGCACCGGCAGATTTTGGGTTTCCAGCACGTACATGCCGGGGGTAAGTACGTCGGCAATTTGGCCTTCGTTAACGAAAATCGCGACTTGTGATTCGCGCACGGTGAGTTTTGCACCGTATTTGATTTCGTTGCCGTGCCGCTCGAAGCGGTAGACCATTGTGTCATTACTGTCGTCTGTCCATTCAATGACATCGACAAATTCACCCATGAGTTTATCCCAGAGTCCCATGATTATGCTCCTTGACGTGGGCTGTCAGCTTTGGCTTTGGCAGCAATGAGGGCTTCACGCAATTCACCTTCCATGACCTTGATTTCTTCCTCAGCCTTGGCACGCATGGCTTTGCCTTCGTCAGCAATGCGCAGGGAATCGTTGATGGTGTCGATCAGGCTTTGGTTGGCTTTTTTCACGGATTCAATATCGAACACGCCGCGTTCCATTTGTTTGCGGGTTTCGGCATTGCCGAGGCGCAGGGTTTCGGCGTTCTTTTCGAGTAAATCATTGGTCAGGTCAGAGGCTTTCTTGACCACTTCCGCTGCGTCGCTCATACGGAAAATCGTTACCGCTTGCGCCAATTGGTTTTTCCACAATGGCACGGTATTGATCAGGGTAGAGTTGATCTTGTTGATCAGGGTTTTGTCGTTTTCTTGCACCAAACGGATGCTGGGTAAGCTTTGCATTGCGACTTGGCGGGTCAGGCGTAAATCGTGGATGCGGCGTTCGAGATCGTCACGCGCTGCACGCAAATCACGCAGATTTTGCGCCATGATCATGTCTTGCGCATTGGCTTCGGCTTTAGCAACCAGCGCGGGAATATCGGTGGTTTCCAAGCGACGTAACTTCTCTTCACCGGCAGAAATGTAAACTTCCAGTTTGTGGAAAAAGTCGAGGTTAGCTTCGTAAAGGTGATCCAGCGTTACTACGTCGGTGAGCAACTGGGTTTTGTGGCTTTCCATCTCATCGGTGATGGTATCAATTTGCTTACGCACTTCTTCGTATTGATTGAGGAATTCCACCACTGGCTTGGCTTTACCAATCAGTTTTTCCCACCAGCTTGGCTCATCGTTAGGGTTTAGCGCGTCAATGTCGAAACCCTTAATCGCGGTAATCATGCTGGTGAGCGATTTACCCGCAGAACCAATGTCTTTATTCTTAACGCCGGTCAACATTTTTTCGGAAATAACGGTCATTTGCTCTTGGGTTTTAGTGCCGAAGAACATAATGCTGCTGCGGTCGCTCATGTCGATTTCCGCAATGATGCTTTCCATTTCTTGCTTTTTAGGGTCGGTCGCTTGTTCAAAAGCCACCAGTTCGGTGGTGACTTCTGGCAGTGTGGCGATTTCAGTGCCGGGAATAATCGCAGGAGCTGTTTGGGTCGCAGTCGTTTGAGTATCGCTCATGATGGTAATCTCCGAAAAATAATTATGATTTAAATAACGCCTTCACGTTTGAGTTGGGTTTCCAGCACTTCTATCTGTACGTCCAAATCAAAATGGTTATCTTCGAGAAGTTTAGTCTGTTGTTCTGTGAAGGTTTGCTCAATCGAATCCAGCACGCGGCTGAAATTGGTTTCCAAGGCTTGCGGAGCTGCCAGCCCTTGATGCGTCTGGGCATAGCCCTCAGTGACACGCTGGGTTCCGTCTAAATACACTTTGAGAAATTTACGTGCACGACTTAAGCGGGCAGGATCGTCTTCGATACTGTCCACGACTTCGCGGGCTTTGTTGGTAATGCGTTGCAAGCGTGCATTGAATTCAGGATTGCGGATTTTACGGCGGGCATCTTCAATAGCGTCAATTTTCAGATTGGCGGCATCCAAGGCTTCCAACACCTCTTCGACCGTAACGCCTAGCGACAGCTTACCTGCTTTATCTTTGCGCGGGTCAAGCCCGTAATACAACGCAAACCCTAGGAAGGCCACCGCGCCAATTAACACGGATTCGGGTAACGCGCCCATTACGAAGTCAGAAGTCCACCAATCCAATACGCCCGTGGTAATGCTGATAAATAACGCTGCTACGGTTTTGTACGGTGTGGTCGGCGCACGTGCAATTTTGCGCCGTTCGTATTCACCTTGCAGCCGGAAACCGTGTCGCGCCACCGTTGCCGCTAACATGAAAGCTGCGAATGCACCGCCAGTGACCAAAGTGTCAAATACTTGCCCACGTAACAGCAGCACAATCGAGGTAATCAAGATGGGCAGCGGTAACAGGAATAACAAAATGCCTTTGATGCCATAGCGCACGGCATGAAGGGTAGGGTCGTAACGCTTTGCTGATGCCATGTGTCCCGTTCCTAAAAAATGGGCGGAATAAGGTGAATAACAGACGCGATGCTCACCCCACCGATGGTGACGAGCAACAAGATGAAGCCAACCGTCTTTTTTAATGTATAGGCCATAATGTCATCCTTTTAAGATGCAGCAAAGTATAGCGAATATGTATGGTAATAGCCTACGTTATTCAAGGGGGAATTCAAGTAAAACTGGATGAGTTGTGTCCGGGTTGTGTCGGGGTCCGAGCAGGGGTGTATAATCGGTCCATCACCCAACCACGCAAGTTGCCGGAAAATGCTTAAATTTCCCTATGCCATCAGTGACTTTTACACCCTACGCCGCGAGGGTTATTTGTACCTTGACCGCTCCAACGCGGTTCCTGTGTTGGAAGAAGCAGGTCGGCAACTGGTGTTTTTACGTCCGCGCCGATTTGGTAAATCGTTACTGTTGTCGCTGTTAGCGAATTATTACGACATCAATACGCTGGATAAATTTGAGATGTTGTTTGGCGATCTTGCTGTCGGGCGCAACCCAACCGCAGAGCGTAATCAATATTTGATTCTGCGTTTGGATTTCTCCAAGGTATCAGCCAAGGGGAATGTGGAGGATATACAACGCAGCTTGTTTATCCACATTAACCAGTCCATTCAAGATTTTATGCAGCGTTACCAGCCGTTGTTGAAACATCCCGTGGTCATCATGGCTGATGCGCTTGGTTCGTTCCAATCGGTGATGGATGCGGTAAAAAATAGTGGTCACAGCATCTATTTGCTGGTCGATGAATACGACAATTTCGCCAATGAAGTGCTGGTGCATGACGTAGGCAATCGCCAACGTTACAGCGATTTGCTAGAAAGCGAAGGCGTGGTCAAAACCTTGTTCAAGATCATTAAAGCAGGGGCATCGGAAGGCAAAATTGCGCGAGTATTCATCACCGGCGTATCGCCCTTGGTGCTAAGTGACATGACCAGCGGTTACAACGTTGCCACCAATATTTACTTGGATGAAGACTTTAATAACTTATGCGGAATTAGCGAACCGGAATTGACAGGGCTAGTCGATGAAGTGGTTCAGGCGTGCGGCTTGCCCACAAGCGAAACCAGCGTAGTGCTGGAAACCATGCGTCAATTTTATAATGGCTATCGCTTTTGTCCAGATATTAGTCTTCCCACCCTCTATAACCCGACGTTGTGTTTTTATTTTTTACGCGCTTACCAAAAACGCTGCCGCCCACCAGAACAAATGCTAGATGGCAATCTTGCAATGGATGCCAGCCGAATTAGTTACATTGCTAACTTACCCGGCGGAGCAAGTGTCATTGGTAATATTTTAGATGAACAAAACCCCGTGTTGTTGCCCTATCTGGAAAGCCAGTTCGGGGTGGAACAACTGCATCGGTTGCAACACGATGCGCGTTACATGGTGTCGCTGCTGTATTTTTTCGGGGTGTTGACCATCGGTGGCTTGGGTGGAGAGCTGGAAGAGCTGCGGCTGGAAGTCCCCAATCGGGTCATTTACGCCCTGTATGTGGACACCTTGCGCGAAAAAGCCCTGCCAGACTTAGCGCAACGTCGCGAAGTTGAAGGGCTTGCCAAACAATTTTACCAAACCGCTGAGTTGCAACCGTTAGCGGATTACCTTGAAAACAGTTATTTCAAAGTGTTCAACAACCGTGACTATCGCTGGGGTAATGAGTTGACCATCAAAGCCGCCTTCATGAGCCTGCTGTTTGATGACACTTATTACATCATGGACTCGGAAGCCGCATTGCAACGACGTTATGCCGATTTGCTGATGATTATCCGCCCTGATATGCGCCGCCTTGCCGCGTTGCAGGATATTGTGCTGGAGTTTAAATACCTTTCACTGGCTGATGTGGGGATGACCGCAGAAACCTTGCGTGAGCAAAGTCGCGAAACGCTGCAACAACTGCCAGTGGTTCAATCGGTATTGCAAAGTGCATTGGTGCAGTTACGCGATTACCAGCGGGTGTTGATGGAAAAATACCGTGAGCCGCAACGCTTGCGCTGTTTGGCAGTGGTGGCGATTGGGTTTGAGCGGGTGGTGTGGGAGAGTCTGGCGCAATACTGAGCATAATCCCACCGCATGAACATTCGTTAATGAATTCGCAAGCCTGTTGTAATGTTGTTCTTGTCACACTGTTTGCCATGTGTAAAAAATTGATTGAGGAGCGACTATCCATGTTCAAGCGTAATAAATTGGCATTAGCGACTGGCTTGTTGGGTGCGGCGTTAGGTTTTGCTGTGCTGCCAACGATGGCTGAAGTATTGCCGCCTGCAACGCCAGCCGTTCCCGCTGCACCAGCGGCTCCCGCGCCTGCTGCGGTGGTCACGACACCACTCGCGCCCATCGCTGCACCTGTTGCGATGCCGACGATGGGTGGTTTGCCGGATTTAGTGGCATTGATTAAGCAAAACAGCGCGGCAGTGGTGAATATTAGCGTTGAAGGCAAAGCGGTTAGCTCTGCCTACGGTTTGGGTTTGCCCGATGGGTTGGAATTGCCACCTGAATTAGAGCGGTTTTTCCGTCAATTACCCGATGGCAATAAGGGTAAGAAGCGTTCAGCGCAAGCGGTTGGTTCGGGTTTTATCATTTCCGCTGATGGTTATGTCGTCACCAATGCGCATGTGGTGGATGACGCTAAAACCGTCACGGTTGGTTTAGGTAATAAGCGTGAATTGATTGCCGAAGTCATTGGGATGGATAAACTCAGTGACATTGCGTTGCTGAAAGTGAAAGCCGATAACCTGCCTGTGGTGCAATTAGGCAATTCCGATGGTTTGGATGTGGGGCAGTGGGTGTTCGCGATTGGTGCACCGTTTGGCTTAGACCATACCGCGACGCAAGGGATTGTCAGCGCGTTGTCACGCAGTTTGCCGGACGGAACTTACGTGCCGTTTATTCAAACCGACGTGGCAGTGAACCCCGGTAACTCCGGCGGCCCGTTATTCGATTTGTCCGGGCGCGTGGTAGGGGTGAATTCGCAAATCTATAGCCAAAGCGGTGGTTATATGGGGATTTCGTTCGCGATTCCCATCAATGTTGCGAAAAATGTGGTGGAACAGCTTAAAGCCAAAGGGCAGGTGAGCCGGGGTTGGTTGGGTGTAGCGATTCAGGATATGAATCAAGAGTTAGCCACCTCGTTTAACCTCAGTCAGCCTAGCGGTGCATTGGTGTCGAGCGTGGAGCGCGGGAGTCCGGCGGACAAAGCGGGTATTCAGGCAGGTGATGTGATTATCGGTTTTGGCGCAGGCGAAGTGAAGTCGGCCTCTGATTTGCCGTTGCTGGTGGGTAATACCCCTGTTGGAACCAGCGTGCCTGTTAAAGTGTTGCGTGCTGGTTCGGAAAAAACGCTTGATGTAACCGTGGATGAGTTGGCAGATAGCGGTGATAAATCCAGCCCGCGTGTCGCCACGGGCGAAGCAGGCCAAGGTGTGCTGGGTGTGGTCGTGGCGGATTTATCCGAAGCCGAACGTAAAGCGAATGAGCTCAAGGAAGGGGGCGTAATGATTCGTGAAGTGTTGCCCGACAGCGCGGCGGATAAAGCGGGTTTGACCACGGGTGATATTATCGTTTCGGTCAATAATGCGTCGATTACTTCAGCAGATGCGTTAAAGGCAGCGGTGAAGTCCGCGCCAGAAGGCAAGCCGTTGGCAATGCTGGTGATGCAAGACGGTAAAACGCGCTTTATTGCGATTAGCAAACCGTAATCCATCATATCGGTGGTTCGGTGACATAAAAGCAGGCTTCGGCCTGCTTTTGTCGTTGTGCTTTATCAAGCGGTTTTTTAGATTGATATAATAATATTCAAATTTTAAGTTTGATTGAATAGGTCTATAGTGTACTCATCAACAGTTAGACAACACCGGAGACAGGCACATGGACATTCAAATCGGCATTCAAACAGAACAACGTCAAGCCATTGCAGACGGTCTTTCACGTTTATTAGCAGACACTTACACCCTTTACCTCAAAACGCATAATTACCACTGGAATGTGACCGGGCCGATGTTCAACACCTTGCACCTCATGTTCGAGACGCAATACAACGAGTTGGCATTAGCGGTGGATTTAATTGCGGAACGTATTCGTGCGTTGGGTCATATTGCACCGGGGACTTACGCTGCTTACAGCCGTCTTTCGTCGATCAAGGAAGAAGAGAGCATTCCGAAAGCGCAGGACATGATCCGTCAGTTGATGGAAGGTCAGGAAGCTGTGGTGCGTACCGCACGCAGTATTTTCCCCGTAGTGAATGAGGCAAGTGATGAGCCTACGGCGGATTTATTGACGCAGCGGATGCAGATTCATGAGAAAAATGCATGGATGTTACGCAGCATGTTGGAGTGAACCAACCACACCTCGCCCTCGGTTTACGTTCTCGCAATGCAAACCGAGGGTAGGGTGAACTACCTGCTCTTCGGCTTTAAATTGCCGAGGATGCTTTCCTGCATTTTTTGCCAAGTCTGGATATTTTGCTCGCCTACTTTCAGCCAAGAATCCAAGGGCGTACCAGCCAACACCTTATGCATTTGTTCGCGCATGGCTTCTTGCTGATTCGTAAATAAATTAACGCTTTGCGCCATGTATTCAGTGAAGCCTTTACGGGTGGTGTCGCTGTAGTTGCGGATAAATTGTTCCAAAATATTGGCACTGAACAGCGGTTGCCCACCAGATTCCTGTTCCATAATGATCTGCAACAAAATGCTGCGGGTAATGTCATCCCCGGATTGCCGGTCAATGACTTTGAAAGGAACGGAAGCCAGCACTAAATCACGCACATCATTCAAAGTGATATAACAACTTTGATTGGTGTCGTACAAGCGTCGGTTGGGGTATTTCTTAATAATGCGTTCGTCGGTCATGGTATTTTTTTGAGCTACTGTGTGGTGAAACAAACAAAAATCAACGGCTGCCTAGCATGAAAGCAGCTTCTAAGTTTGATTTTATAGGTTAACGTTTTGTTATGCACACAAAAACAGTATGGCGATGCACAAAAGCAGTGAATAGCGGGTGAGAACCCCTCACCCCAACCCCTCTCCCTCAAGGGGAGAGGGGCTAAGAACGAGAGGTACAGATTTTACATCACTCTTATTCCCCCTCGCCCCTTGAGGGAGAGGGGGCTAGGGGGTGAGGGGTAAATCTCTTAGTGAATGAACTGACCGCCGTTAGCGGAGATGTTCGCACCAGTGATGAAGCCCGCTTTGTCGGATGCCAAGAAAGAAACGATTGCAGCCATTTCTTCTGGAGTACCCAAACGACCTACTGGGATTTGCGCAATGATTTTGTTACGCACGTCTTCAGCGATAGCCATAACCATTTCAGTCGCGATGTAGCCCGGTGACAAGGTGTTGATAGTTACGCCTTTACGAGCCACTTCTTGTGCCAGAGCCATGCTGAAACCGTGTACGCCCGCTTTTGCCGCGCTGTAGTTGGTTTGACCAAACTGACCTTTCTGACCATTGATGGAAGAAATGTTGATGACGCGACCAAAGCCACGCTCTGCCATTTCGTTCACGAACTGGTGAGTCACGTTGAAAACGCTGTCCAAGTTGGTTTTCATGACCGCAGCCCAATGTGCTGGGGTGATTTTCTTGAAGGTTGCGTCACGAGTAATACCCGCGCAGTTAACGATAATGTCAACTTGACCGAAATCCGCAATCACGGATTCTTTCAGTTTCGCGCAATCGTCATAGTTGCTTACGTCGCAAGGGTAGATTGCAACTTCATAATCTTGCTTGGCTTGCCATGCTTTGGCTTGCTCTTCCGGCTCGAAATAAGTGGTAACAACTTTGTAACCGTCAGCAGCGAACTGCTTGCAAATCGCGTTACCAATACCGCCAGTACCACCAGTTACCAGTGCAACTTTACTCATAATCAATGCTCCTACTATTTGTTTACCCCTCACCCCAACCCCTCTCCCTCAAGGGGAGAGGGGCTAAGAAAAGGGAAGGTATAATTTCTTGTTCCCCTCGCCCGTTGAGGGAGAGGGGGCTAGGGGGTGAGGGGTCTTAAACCGCTTCAACCGCCAACGCAACGCCTTGACCACCACCGATACACAGTGTTGCCAGACCTTTTTTCGCGCCAGTGCGCTTCATGCCGTGCAACAGTGTTACCAGCACACGTGCGCCGGAAGCACCAATCGGGTGACCCAATGCAATTGCGCCGCCGCTGACGTTAACCTTGCTCAGGTCAAAGCCGAGGCTTTCGTTAACCGACATTGCTTGTGCTGCGAAGGCTTCGTTGGCTTCGATCATGTCGAGGTCAGCAACGCTCCAGCCTGCTTTTTCCAAGCACTTGGTCGTAGCAGGGATAGGGCCAGTGCCCATGATTGCCGGATCAACGCCCGCGCTAGAGAACGCTACGATGCGAGCCATTGGGGTTAAACCCAGTTCAGCCGCTTTAGCAGCGGTCATCACGATGACTGCCGCAGCACCGTCGTTAATGCCGGAAGCGTTGCCCGCTGTTACTGAACCATCTTTCTTGAACGCAGGGCGCAGTTTGCCCAAAGAAGCAGCGGTTGTGCCAGCGCGTGGGAATTCGTCAGTGTTGAATACCAGTGGATCGCCTTTACGCTGTGGGATCACGACAGGAATGATTTCGTCGTTGAACGCGCCCGATTTTTGCGCAGCTTCAGTTTTTTGTTGTGAAGCAGCAGCGAATTCGTCTTGCGCTTCACGGGTGAAACCGTATTGGGCAGCGATGTTTTCAGCAGTCATACCCATGTGGTAATCGTTAGTAGCGCACCACAGGCCGTCTTTAATCATGGTGTCGACCAGTTTCCAGTCGCCCATTTTCTGACCGTTGCGTGAACCTGGCAGGACGTGTGCGGAAGCACTCATGGTTTCCTGACCACCTGCGATTACGATGTCAGCATCGCCACAAGCAACCGCTTGATACGCCAAATGGACTGCTTTCAAGCCGCTGCCGCAAACTTTGTTGATGGTCATTGCTGGTACTTCAACCGGCAAGCCAGCAGATAACACCGCTTGACGTGCAGGATTTTGGCCTACGCCAGCGGTCAAAACTTGACCTAAAATGACTTCGTTGATTTGCTCAGGTTTCAGGCCAGAGCGTTCCAGCAAACCTTTAATGACGGTTGCACCGAGTTCTGATGCGGGGAGTGATGAGAGTGAACCACCGAATGTGCCGAGAGCAGTACGGCCAGCAGCCACAATCACGATATTATCTTGCATTAAAAACCTCCTAAACGTGCGGATTATCAACTTTGTTGCAGCGCACAAAGTAACATGCTACGCTAGAGTAATGCAATCTTTTTTACGTGGAGGATGGGTACTCTAATGGCAGCTTGGTCTGAAGATATGATGAAAAACTGGTCTGACGCGCAGCAGCGTTATTGGAATGCTTGGTCTGACCTCTCCACAATGGGAAAAGTAGGCGCACAACCCAGCTTCGGCACACCAGCTTGGACACAAGGTTTAGAGCAATGGTGGAAAGCCGTTAGCCCACATACAACCCCCGGTGCTTCAACAGATGCGTTCCAGCGTATGGTTGAGATGGGTAAAGTCTACATGAATCTGGCAGAAAATGCCTACACTGTTCAGCAATCCGGTAAATCTGGCGCAGAAAGCATGAATGCGTGGATGGATGCGATGGAAAACGGTTTCCGTCAGTGCTGCACGCAACTTGACATGAGCAAGTTCGGTGCGCACGGTTTTGGCGTAGGCCAAGCAGCAATGGATAGCTGGCAGCGCGTGTTGAACAGCATGGGAATGCAAGCGTTTCAGTCGATGGGCGCGGGTGGTTTCCAGATGCCGACTTCCGAAAACTGGAGCGAGCAACTCAGCAAATTATTAGCAACGCCAGCAGTCGGTTATAACCGCGAATCGCAAGAGCGTTTGCAAGTCCTAGCGCAAAAAGGCACGAATTACCAAGAAGCAATGGATGATTACCTGAAAGCGTTCGCGAAACAGGGTATTGAATCTGTGCAAGCGTTGCGTGAGCGTGTTGCGACGCTGCGTGAAGAAGGCAAGAACATTAGCTCATTGCGTGAGTTGTATGATCTGTGGGTAGAAGTTAACGAAGAAGTTTACGCCAAATTCGCCATGACTGATGAATATCAGGTGGTTTACGGTGATTTGGTCAATGCGTTGATGGTACTCAAAAAAGGTATCAATACTGAGTTGGACAGCGTGTACGCCTCCGCCAACCTGCCGACCCGCACCGAACTGAATGCTGCTTTTGAAAAGCAGCAGGAAACGCGCCGCGAAAACCGCGCATTACGCAAGCAATTACAAGAATTGTCACGCAAGGTTGATGCTCTGGTTGCTGCACAAGCGTCTGAACCTGCGCCTGCTCCGGTTGCTGCACCCGTACCTGTCGTTGCTGAACCTGTGGTTGAGCCGGTCGTTGTTGCTGCTGAACCTGAACCGGCTGTTGCACCTGCGCCTGTCGCCAAACCGAAGAAAACACCTCGCGCTAATACCAAAAAAGCGTAATCAGTACTGGATATTCAAGGAGAACGAACATGCCGTTTCAAATGCGTCCAGATCAAATTCTGAACGAAGTGAAAACCTTCAACGAAAAACTCGCGCAAGGTATGACCAACTTAATGGAAGTCGGTGAGATTTCCACTGGCGTTACCCCGTTTGAGGTGATTTACACCGAAGACAAGCTCAAATTGCTGCATTACACCGGTAATGCCGAGCCAAGCAATAAAGTGCCAATGCTGATTGTGTACGCGCTGGTTAACCGCCCTTACATGACCGACATCCAAGAAAACCGCTCAACCATCAAAGGGTTGCTGGATGCGGGTCAAGATGTATATCTGATCGACTGGGGCTACCCGGACGCATCCGACCGTTACCTGACAATGGACGACTATCTCAACGGTTATCTCGACAACTGCGTGGATGAAATTCGTGCGCGTCACAATGTCGATGCAATTAACCTGTTAGGGATTTGCCAAGGTGGTGCTTTCAGCTTGTGCTATAGCTCCATGCATCCTGAAAAAGTTAAAAATCTCATCACTATGGTCACGCCAGTGGATTACCACACGCCAGACAATATGTTGAGCCACTGGGTACAAAACGTCGACATTGACCAACTGGTCGACACCATCGGCAACGTTCCCGGCGAAATGCTTAACTGGACGTTCCTCAACCTGAAACCGTACCAATTAATGGGGCAAAAGTACCTCGGTATGGTTGACGTGATGGGCGACAGCCAAAACCTCAAAAACTTCATGCGCATGGAAAAGTGGATTTTCGACAGCCCGGATCAGGCTGGTGAAACGTTCCGCCAATTCATCAAAGACTTCTTCCAGCAAAATAAACTGCTGAAAGGCGAAGTACAGATTGGTGATTACACCATTGACCTGAAAAACGTCACCATGCCAGTGCTGAATGTATTCGCGGAACAAGACCATTTGGTTCCGCCGGACGCTTCACGCGCATTAAAAGGTGCGCTGGGCGGCTCAGATTACACCGAACTGTCTTTCAAAGGCGGTCACATTGGTATTTACGTGAGCGGTAAAGCGCAAAAAACCATTCCACCAGCGATTGGTGAATGGCTGACTGCACGCAGCTAAACAGCTTTTCCCGGCCTCCCCGTATTGGGGAGGTGTGGGATGCTATTTGCGCTTACGGAGATCTGTTTTTTATAATTCAGAAAATAGATAGACTTAACTTTAAGCCTTCATCAAGTGCCGATATTTTTTTGTCTGGCAATCTGCCGATTTTCTCTATTAAGAACGATTTATCAATAGTTAGAATCTGTGAAACATTGATGACAGATTCTTTTAATAATTCTGTGTCTCTTTTGGCCAGAGAAATATTACCCGGAGCAGTAGCCAAGCGTAAATTTGAAGTCACTATTGCGACAATGACAGTTTGTATTCGACTGTGGTTGAATGCATCGGATGAGATGATGACAACGGGTCTTTTATAACCCGGTTCTGAGCCTCTGGGTTCTTCAAGAGAAGCCCACCATATTTCCCCTCGCTTCATTACCATTCCTCGCGTGGAATGGACTTAATCTGCATTGAATATAATTCATCATCTAAGACAGAAGGTTCATCGCCATAGATTTTATTCAATGCTGCGGTGACATTCATAAATCGCCTTGATGCTATGTATTCTTCAATAGCTTTGGCGTAAAGCTCACTTCTGGATATACCAAAATGATTAGCAAACAGTTCTGCTGCTTGAAATATTGGATCAGGTATTGATATGGCTGTCTTCATGTGAATTAGAGTATGACAATGGTTATACCGATGTCAAGAGGGGGGTAACATTTGCGCTTTAAGATAAGGCGGGATAGACTGGTCATCTAACTAGTCATTTACGAGGTATGCTTATGCAAACTTGGGCTGTCCAAGATGCTAAAGCGCGGTTTAGCGAGTTTTTGGATGCGTGTCTTGCGCAAGGGCCGCAAGTAGTCACCCGGCGTGGTGCTGAAACGGCGGTTCTCGTTCCTGTTGAAGTCTGGCGTAGACTCCAAGCCGTCGCAAAACCATCACTGAAAGATTTATTGCTGTCTGACGCGGGGCGTGGTGAGCTTGTGTTGCCAGAGCGCGGGCAAGCTCGCAGAAGACGGGTACAAGAGGTTCTATAAATCATGTACTTGTTGGATACGAATGTTGTCTCTGAACTCAGGAGACAAAAACCGCATGGGGCAGTTGTCGCGTGGATTCAGTCCGTCGACGATAAGGATTTATACCTCTCGGCGGTAACATTAGCTGAAATTCAGGCGGGTATAGAATTAACGCGGGATCAGGATAGCCAACGTGCAGCCGAATTGGAAATATGGCTGGATAACGTAGCTGCCGAGTCTGTCAAATAAACTGTGTAACACGTTTTTCATAGGGCGGAGAGCGGAACCCGCTCTTCACCGAACATAAGTAAAAAAGTCTGCAAAGCGGGTTTCCAGTGGTGAATGACCGACCACTTTTGCGAGGCTTCGCGTACCGCCAAATACAGGCTTTTGAGGGCTGAACTGTCATTGGGAAAGATGCGCCGGTTGCGGGTAAACTTGCGCAAACTCATGTTCAGGGATTCAATCGCATTGGTGGTGTAAATCACTTTGCGGATCTCCGGCTGGAACTGGAAAAACGGGATGACATTCGCCCAGTTACCGCGCCATAGACGCACGACTGCTTTGTATTTGTTACCCCATTCGGTGTCGAGGGCTTCCAGTTCGTGTTCGGCTTCTTCAGCAGTGCTGGACTGGTAAATGCGCTTGAGGGCAGCGACCACACCTTTGGTATCCTTGGCGGTGACGTAGCGCAAGCTGGCGCGAACCATGTGTACCATGCACAACTGGGTCAGCGTTTTGGGGAAGACCGCGTTGACGGCTTCAGGCAAGCCGTTTAAGCCATCCATGCACGCCACGTAGATGTCTTGTACGCCCCGGTGGCGTAGTTCCGTCAAGACCGATAACCAGAACTTGGCACCTTCATTTTCTGCCAACCAGATGCCCAACACGTCCTTTTCACCGCGTAAGTTGACCGCCAATACCACATGGGCTGATTTATTGATGACCTGCTTATCTTGTTGAACTTTAACGACAATCCCATCGAGCCAGACAATCGGGTAGATATTATCCAGTGCTCGCGTCTGCCACGCTTTAGCTTCGCCCTGAACGGCTTCGGTTACTTCCGCGATCAGCGTATGCGAGATGTCCACCCCGTACAGGCGTTTGATCGTGTCTTCGATGTCGCGGGTGGTCATGCCTTTGGCGTACAGCGTCAGGATGTGTTCTTCCATCCCTGCTAACCGTATTTGGCGTTTTTGTATCAACTTCGGCTCAAAGCTGCCATCACGGTCACGCGGTGTCTCTACCTGCAACTCACCAAATTCGCCTTTGATGGTCTTGTTGCCTTTGCCGTTACGGGTATTGCTGCGCCGTTGCCCGGCTTCGCTACGCTCACCCTTGTCGTAGTTTAGGTGCACATCCAATTCGGCTTCCAAGCTGCGGTTGATCATCCGCTGCAAGAGCTGGCTGTAAAGGTTTTTGACATCAGCAGGCGTTTTGCAATCGCTGAGTAAGTCATCCATGAGTTTCGGGTCGAGGCGTTCCATGTTACTGCTCCTTCTTGGGATTCACGTTATATAGCAGTTACACAGTTCAGTTTACAGTCTCTTTATTGAGCCATACATATGAGTTGTATTAATAAGAACTTTCTCTATTTGCTTTTCTCGTTTTTTCCATATATTAGTCATGGCTCTCTTCTCAGAATCCAAATCATTTTTCATCTGCGTAAAACCTTCTACAATCGCTTCAACTTGCAATCTAAATTCATTGCTGGTTAAAAAGTCGTATAACATAATCATTTTATCACCTTTATTTTCTTGTGTAATAATGGCGTTACTGATTTGAATAAGTGTTTCACGAAGAACAGGACAAAGAGATTTGAATTCATCAAAAGAACAAATCCAGATGCCTTCTTTTAATCCCATTCTTTTCATGTCTTGAGGCATGGTATCTGTTACTAGAACACCAATATTGGCATTTTTGTCTCGAATGTCAGATTTGAATTTTTCTATCCAGCTTACTTGAAAGTGTTTTGTGCGTTTGCTCTCGTAATAAATTGAACCACAATTCTGCCTGTTATATGTATTTACTATTTGAATACAATCTGCACCTTTTTCTCCTTTCTTTATTTCTTGAATAGAATCTAATGGAAAATTATTTATCAGCCAATCCTCAATGGCTAGCTCATGAACCTCTCCCTGTAGTTGAGTGGAACCTTGCGCAGCTTTTCTTTGAGCTTCTCGTAATTGTTCCTGCAATTGATTTATAATATTTTCTTTCTCTGATACTTTTAATTTTGATTTATCTTCTTCTATTCTTTTTATTTTTTCTCTCTCTTCGTTTATCATTTTATTTAATTGTTGCTGGGATTCAAATTCTATTTTATCTCTCAACTCTTCTTTTTCTCTTTTTAGACGCTCAATTTCTGCTTTTGATTTATTTAGGTCTTTAACTTGATTGGATTTTTCTTCTATTTCTTCCTTTAATGCTTTAATTTGTTCGGCTTGCTCTTCTTCTATTTTTCTTTTTATATCTTTTTCAATTTTAATTTTTTCATTTTTGACTCGATGTGTGATTTCATCCTCAATGGATTTTTTTTCTTCTTGTATTTTAAATTCCAATTCTTTGATTTTTTTTCGATCTTCAATAAGTTGTTCATTATATTTTTTCTTGAGTTCGTTATCTAATTGGTGATAAGTAATTATCCAAAAGTTATCGTGTATTTTTCGCCAAAGCCAGCCAGTATAGCTAACACCAGTTCCTTCATGTCCTTGTAGCTTTTATAGGCATCCAGCGGCAACCATTCATATTTGATTTTTCGCCAGAGTATTTCGATAGGATTGAGTTCAGGGCTGTAGGTTGGCAAAAAATGTAAGCAAATTCCCGCCAACATCCAATCTTCACGTTTACCAAGAAAGGCTTTGCTGGTTTGTATCGGGGCGTTATCCAGAATAACCAAGCAAGGTATTTTTGTTTGTGCAAATTCTTCGGCATAACGGTCAGCAAAGGCATTAAAGGCGGCGATGGCAGCTTGTGAGTCAACGCGCCCTTCCACCGTGTGGAAAAAACTATCGTTGTCTAGGCTCATAAAACCCAAGACATTCAAGCGTTTGCTCTGAGCTGTGAGTAGCCTGCGTGTTTCCCCCGTTTCTGCCACCCGTAAGGGACGCAAGGAGTTGTGGTAAAACCTGAACCATCGAAGTAGTAAATAAGCAACTTGCCAGCCGCCGCTTGCTGGTGGAGTAATGCTTGAATTTCCTGCTCACGCTTGAAAGCCACGGGGTCACGTTTATCTTTCAATGAGTTACGCATCCGCTTCCAGAGGTAGTGGAACTTTTTTTTAACAGGCGTTTCAAGGTGCTGGTACTGGCTACTTTCTGGGTTAGATCAGCCAGTTTGGTTTGAGCCGTCTTGATTTGGCGTGGCTCTTCGTCCACTAGGGTTTTCAACAACGCTACTTCAGCTTCTGTGTATATCCGGGGGCAACCAGAGCGGGGACGGTCGTAAAGTCCCAGCAGCCCTTCATGTTCCCAGCGGTCGAGCCACTCACTGATGGCATCGCGCCGTACATCCAAGATTGACCACAGTTCCGCAAGGGTAAAGCCGCGTGTACTCAACAAAATTGCTTGCGCACGTTGACGACAGCGGAATGTAGGGTGGTTCATATACATTTCCTGCAAGGTCAGAGACTGTAAACTGAACTGTGTAACTGCTATATAACGTGAATCCCAAGAAGGAGCAGTAACATGGAACGCCTCGACCCGAAACTCATGGATGACTTACTCAGCGATTGCAAAACGCCTGCTGATGTCAAAAACCTTTACAGCCAGCTCTTGCAGCGGATGATCAACCGCAGCTTGGAAGCCGAATTGGATGTGCACCTAAACTACGACAAGGGTGAGCGTAGCGAAGCCGGGCAACGGCGCAGCAATACCCGTAACGGCAAAGGCAACAAGACCATCAAAGGCGAATTTGGTGAGTTGCAGGTAGAGACACCGCGTGACCGTGATGGCAGCTTTGAGCCGAAGTTGATACAAAAACGCCAAATACGGTTAGCAGGGATGGAAGAACACATCCTGACGCTGTACGCCAAAGGCATGACCACCCGCGACATCGAAGACACGATCAAACGCCTGTACGGGGTGGACATCTCGCATACGCTGATCGCGGAAGTAACCGAAGCCGTTCAGGGCGAAGCTAAAGCGTGGCAGACGCGAGCACTGGATAATATCTACCCGATTGTCTGGCTCGATGGGATTGTCGTTAAAGTTCAACAAGATAAGCAGGTCATCAATAAATCAGCCCATGTGGTATTGGCGGTCAACTTACGCGGTGAAAAGGACGTGTTGGGCATCTGGTTGGCAGAAAATGAAGGTGCCAAGTTCTGGTTATCGGTCTTGACGGAACTACGCCACCGGGGCGTACAAGACATCTACGTGGCGTGCATGGATGGCTTAAACGGCTTGCCTGAAGCCGTCAACGCGGTCTTCCCCAAAACGCTGACCCAGTTGTGCATGGTACACATGGTTCGCGCCAGCTTGCGCTACGTCACCGCCAAGGATACCAAAGGTGTGGTCGCTGCCCTCAAGCGCATTTACCAGTCCAGCACTGCTGAAGAAGCCGAACACGAACTGGAAGCCCTCGACACCGAATGGGGTAACAAATACAAAGCAGTCGTGCGTCTATGGCGCGGTAACTGGGCGAATGTCATCCCGTTTTTCCAGTTCCAGCCGGAGATCCGCAAAGTGATTTACACCACCAATGCGATTGAATCCCTGAACATGAGTTTGCGCAAGTTTACCCGCAACCGGCGCATCTTTCCCAATGACAGTTCAGCCCTCAAAAGCCTGTATTTGGCGGTACGCGAAGCCTCGCAAAAGTGGTCGGTCATTCACCACTGGAAACCCGCTTTGCAGACTTTTTTACTTATGTTCGGTGAAGAGCGGGTTCCGCTCTCCGCCCTATGAAAAACGTGTTACACAGTTTATTTGACAGACTCCAAGGTCACGCGGATTTCTTCAGGGATCGGCTGGGCAAATTTCATCGGTGCGGACATTCTTAAGTGACAAACTACCAGTTTACACCAGCAGGATCTTATACGTGGAAACTTCTAGCTAGTTACTTAACTGTTAATGCCCTCTGTAATCCGTGGCCTTTTCGTTTTATATCAGTCCTCACCCCATCATCAATCCACACCTGTGTGTTGGCTTTAAATACGCTTTCAATATCAGGGGAACTTACCTCTATATCAACTCTCGCCCCCCACGTGACTAGCTCTGATGCTAGTTCTTCTTCAAAGTCAGAAAGCTGTTGAGGTCGTGCTTTGTTGATCTTGCCATCTTTATCTTTCTTGTTTAGTGTTGCGAATAGCTTTCCGAGACTTTCTTTTGTTGTCTTCCAGTCTTCGTTGCTTTCTGACATTAATGCCACAACGTCTGCATACATTTTTCCGAAGACGCTTGAATCCTTTGATGTAAAATCCTCGGATGCTTCCTTGATCGCCGGAATGAAGTATACCTCTCCAAATATCCCACTGGCGACCGATTTAAGACCTAAAAAATTTGTAGTCTCCAACTCAAAGCTGAAACTTATTGAGTCTCTATTTTGTTCTATGTATGCAATTTGAGCATCAATAATATCTTGCTTTGAAATTCTACCTGTATCGGGAATATGCGGATGAAACGGAAGGCTGCTGACCAGCTCTCTTTTTGTGTATGCATTGGCATTTGCTTCTTGAAGCCACTCTTCTGTTGGATTTTCAATATAACCTCGATACTCAAAGCTACCACCTGAGTACGCAGTTTTTCTCACGACAATTTTTTCTTCAGAGGTAAGATATTTTTTGAAGGTTGTTTTGTCAGAATCATCTAGATTTCCAAATTGCAATTCAACAAACAGTTCTGTGGATCCACGATGGAAGTCAAGATCATGATGCTTAATCTCACCAAAGAAAAATAATATTGATGATAGTAAGTTGGACTTCCCGTGATTGTTTTGACCAATTATCACCATCAAGTCTTGAGCATGGATGACTTGATTCTTTATTGATCTCCAATTTTTAATGCTAATTTTCTCTATTTTCACGGTTTGTCCTTAAAAGGCATAACGAGGGTGTAGAAAAACCTAAGTCTCTCTAGAAAAATCTCAAAAGTGGCATGATGTACATAAATTTTTTGACATGTTTCACTGAAAACTCCTCAAAGATTTACGTAGAATTTCACGTTTGTTTTTTATTCAAATTTCAAAAGTCGAAAAAGTGGTTTTGAGGTTCTTCTACAGCCTCAACGTCCGAATTGATGAGCGCGGCGGGGAGTAGGGTGGTTGGAGTTGTGGGCTGTCACCGCGTCCGTCGTTGAATAACTCGCTATGCATTTGATTAATAATGTTTATTTTAAGACCTTGAATGCTGGTGTAATGCCTGCCCTGCTGGCTGCTTTGCAAAACTCCGCGTCAAAAGTGTGCATCAAGCTATCCCCACAAATGCACAAGTGCATAGCATCAGCAAAATCAGCACCCAACTTATACCACCCAAGGGCTTGTCCAACCTCTGTTGGGTTCTCTATGACGATATTTTCGGTTATCAGGACATTCTCAAAAAATGATGCTATGTCGCTACGGGATATTTTATAGACTGAACGGAGTACCCACTCAGTCTCCAGTAATACCGTCCTGGAAATGAAAACATCATTATTATTAATCAGTTGTTCGGCAATGTCGGCTTGGGTTTGGTCATCGTTGACTGCGATGCGCACCAATAAATTAGTATCAAAAGCGATCATTGGTGTACTCAACAGGTCGGCAAAGTGTCTCAGTTGAAACAGGCGCACCCGTATGCTGTAAAAATCCCCGTAAGGAGTTTGCAGGAAGCCTACGCTGTTGTTTTGGCTTGGTTTGTAGCATGACCCCATGTTCTGTTGTCACCAATATCAGCTCAACACCAACACCCCAATGTAAAGAGTCCCTTACATCTTTGGGTATGACGATCTGTCCTTTGCTGGACAGTCTGACAGTAGCCGCCATCATAAGCATGAACCTCGGTAAGATGATAAGTAAGATGTTTAATTATGGAACGGATGATGTCAAATAGCAAGCACAGCAAAATTGAGGAGATTAGGGTTCATATAGTCGATTTTAGTAATTTTTTGTGCAGGGCTTCACTGACCATTAGCAATAGCACGTTTTATTATAGGTGCAACTGATTCGACGGTGATGCCATGCTCTTTACAATATTTGGATTGAAGCCAAATAGAAAGTTGCTTTTGTCCTTTGCTTGAGTTGCAACCACGGCAACATAACGCAATATTTTCTCTTGTAATAATCTTTTCATCGTTAATAATGTGTTCCCAACTTGTAGCCGTTCTTGTTGAAACTTTTGCTGGTGTGAATGCTTTTCCGCAATAGACGCAGACTGTATCTCTTTCTCGAACTTCGATTTCTAGCCAGTTTGGAATATTCCAATTATTTGCCACGGTATTTCTCCTTTTTTGTGCATAACAGTTGCATATCTAGCGTCCTGAAATATTAGTATACTGAGCCTGTGAGAATTTATTGACACAGACTTCATCTCCCCATTCGCCAGCGTTCCGTCCAATCTGGGATTTGCACGGCGTATATTCTTATCAACGTACAAACAGTTTCCCAACACCACTTCACAAACCACAAACACGCTACCGCCCTACCGTGTCATAACAGACCAGCATAGGGTCGGGTACGTGTTGTTATGATTGGTGTGCTGTTGTTGGGGTATTACCAGATTGCTGGAAACTGTAGCATAAGTTGATTAAAAATACCCACACCAAATACACCCTAGCGCACCGCTTGCACATCCCCCCGCATCGGGCTACGCTTCCGCGCTGTCACGACTTTGTAACGGAAATCCCTATGGGGTGAGCGGTGAATTTGGAACTGATTTTGCAAGCAATTTTGCTCACGGCGGATAAGCCGTTGTCGCTTGAGCAGTTGGAAAGCTATTTTCTGCCCGAAGAGCGTGTGTCGCGCTCGGCGATACGTGTGGCGTTGCACACTTTGCAGGCGGCGTGCGCGACGCAAAGTTTTGAATTGCAAGAAACGGCGAGTGGTTTCCGCTTGCAAACTCGTGCGGCGTTTCAGACGTGGGTGCAGCGTCATTCTGAGGAAAAACCGGCGAAATATTCGCGTGCTTTCCTTGAAACCTTGGCGTTGATTGCATGGCGACAGCCGATTACCCGTGCGGAAATCGAGGCGGTGCGCGGTGTCGCGGTGAATGCGAATGTGATTAAAACCTTGCTGGAGCGCGAGTGGGTCAAGGTGCTAGGGCATAAGGATGTACCGGGCAGACCAGAAATGCTGGGGACAACCCGCCAATTCCTTGATTATTTTAACTTGAAGTCATTGGATGAATTGCCTAGCCTGTTAGCGATGAAAGGTTTGGATATTGATCAATTGCCCTTGGCATTAGACAGTAAATAAAACCAATGTGTTATACTGCGCTGCAACATTTTGCCGATTCTCGGAGCTAAATCCCATGAGTAATACCCAAGCCCCCGCCCGTGTCACTGTGACTACCTTGCATAAGATGAAGCGTGAAGGGAAAAAAATCGCCATGCTGACGGCTTACGATGCCAGTTTTTCGCGGGTGCTGGATGCACAAGGCGTTGATATTTTGTTGGTGGGTGATTCATTAGGGATGGTCATTCAGGGTCATGAAACCACAGTCCCGGTGACGATGGATGAAATGGTTTACCACACCCGTGCGGTGGCGCGTGCGTGCCAGCGGGCTTTGGTGATTGGTGATTTGCCGTTTATGAGTTATACCTCGCCCGAATTAGCCTTGCGCAACAGTGCGCGGTTAATGCAAGAGGGTGGGGCGCAGATGGTGAAACTCGAAGGCGGTGCGCCGCAAGTCGCAACAGTGGCGCAATTGGCGCATCACGGGGTTCCGGTGTGTGCGCACTTGGGGTTGCAACCGCAATCGGTACACAAACTCGGCGGTTATCGGGTGCAAGGTCGTGATGAAGCGGTAGCGCAGCAAATGTTAGCGGATGCACACGCGCTGCAAGAAGCTGGTGCGGATTTGTTGGTGCTGGAGTGCGTCCCGGTCAGTTTGGCGCAACACATCAGTCATGCGTTAAGTATTCCGGTGATTGGCATCGGGGCAGGGCGCGAATGCGACGGTCAGGTGTTGGTGCTCTATGATATGTTAGGCATTTCACCACGCGCCCCGAAGTTTTCCCAAGACTTTATCGGTGCGGGTGCAACCATTCCACAGGCGGTTGCGTCTTATGTGCAAGCGGTCAAGGCGGGCACATTCCCGCAAGATCAACATTGTTTCTTTTGAGCGATTAGTATGATTATTGTGCAAGCGATTGACGCACTCCGTGAGGAGCTAAGCGCGTGGCGTAAAGCCGCTGAAACGGTAGCTTTTGTGCCGACAATGGGGAATTTACACGCCGGACACATGGCTTTGGTGGAGCGGGCGCGGCAGTTGGGCAGTAAAGTGGTGGTATCCATTTTTGTAAACCCCACCCAATTTGATCGTAAGGAAGACCTCGCCGCTTATCCGCGTACACTGGCAGAAGACTGCGCCCAACTGCAAACTGCGGGCGCGGCAATGGTATTTACGCCCACGCCTGCGATGATGTACCCCGCTGGCGGGTTAGCAACGCGGGTGGAAGTCCCCGGTATCAGTGAATTATTGGAAGGCGCGGCGCGTCCCGGACATTTCACCGGGGTTGCTACGGTCGTGTGTAAATTGTTTAACCTAGTGCAGCCCGATGTGGCGGTGTTTGGGGAAAAAGATTTTCAGCAATTGATGCTGATTCGGCAGATGGTGCGCGATCTGGATATGAATATTCGCATCGAAGGTTTGCCGACAGTGCGGGAAGCGGATGGCTTGGCGATGAGTTCGCGGAACGGTTATTTGACCGCTGCGGAACGTCAGCTTGCACCGGGATTTAACCGGGTATTACGTGAAGTGGTTGACGCGCTGCACAAAGGTAGGCACGATTACGCCTCCCTACAGGCAGATGCAGCGAAGTCACTGGAATCTCGCGGTTTTCGGCCTGATTATGTGGAAATCCGGCGGGCTTTTGACCTGTTGCCACCGGAGCAGGGAGATACCGATTTGGTAGTGTTAGGCTCGGCATGGCTGGGCAAGGCACGCCTCATTGATAATCTGCCATTAACATTGAAAAATTTAACAGAAACATCATAATAGTATTGCCTAGCAAAATGCTGGGCATGGAATTTAGTTACGGAGACCTCGCTATGGAGCTGACGCTTCTCAAATCCAAACTGCACCGTGTTACTGTCACTCATGCTGAGTTGGACTATGAAGGTTCTTGTGCGATTGATGATGATCTGTTGCTGGCGGGCAATATTCGTGAGTACGAACAATTGCACATTTATAACATCACCAACGGCGAACGTTTTTCGACGTATGCGATTCGTGCGGAAGCTGGTAGTGGTGTTATTTCTATCAATGGCGCGGCAGCACACAAGGCGAGTGCGGGTGACTTATTGATTATTTGTACGTATGCAACGTTTAGTGAAGCTGAAGTCGACGCACATCAACCGCAGTTGGTGTACTTTGATGGTAAGAACCGGATTACGCATACCTCTAAGCAGATTGCTGTACAGGCCGCTTGATTAATATTTGATACACTTCGTCGGGAAGGGGTGTAAATCCGGGTGTTTCTTGTTAGTATTATTACCCGGTTGATACACAATATATCCACTTATTTTTAGTATTATCATCGACTTCAGGTCTGCTCACCTGCTGAAACGTGTCAACCCCTTAACCCGTTTCAGGTGCGATGGATATTTAGTTAAAGCGACTTGCCGTGAATTTCGCGGCAGGTCGACTTGCTTTCCCTTGTTAGTTCCTTCTAAGCTCACGACTTGTTGTTATTAGTATTTGTCGTGCTTCCTTGCTGCGTATCTTACGGGTTTGGGCTGAATCAACACTTAATTAAAATCTTTTATTACGACTTGTAATTAACTGATTTTTAAGGTCTATTTGGTTCATGCCTAGTTCAGTTTGAGGGCTGGTCATTAACCCACATCATCGAAACCTGCTTGTTTATAAAGACGTTTTGCCTCTTCTGCATCTTGCGGCACACCGTTACCTTGCTGGTACATGAGGGCTAACGTGGTCAAAGACCCCTGTAAACCTTGCGCTCCGGCTAACCGAAACCACTTGGCGGCTTCTTCACCATTTTTGTTGGCGCATTCGCCTTCAAGGTACATAAAGCCCATACCGTGCTGTGCCAAGCCGTAGCCTTGTTCGGCGGATGCTTTCATCAGTTTGTAAGCCATTAACTCGTTACGCACCACGCCAAGGCCGTTTTGATGCATGATGGCGCATAAATGTTGTGCTACCGGATCGCCCTGATCAGCGAAGGGCGATAGCATTCTGATAGCGCGTGAGAAATGTTTCGCTTCAAAGGCGGCCATGCCGCTGGCAAAATCCATAGTTTCTGCATCAATTTGTGACATGATAGGTTCCTTAATCTTAAAATCAGCCCTAATCTTAACGCACACGCTGGGTTATGGCGAAATAGCCCACCCGATTGTCCGTGTTACCCCCATAGGGATATTCCTCAAACTGGGATACCCTTCTTAAACTTCTGCGACATGGAAAACCCTTCTTAAACTTCTGCGACATGGAAAATGCCACAATGACCGACGTAAACACTGATTTAAACCTGAAGCTGCACATGCGCCAATGCATTCAAAAGGTAGCAACAGGCCCCGAATACAGTAAAGATTTAAGCTACGAAGATGCTTATCATGCCATGCGCCATATTTTGTCGGGCGAGGCTGATCCTGTGCAAGTGGCGGTATATTTCATTGCATTGCGGATGAAACGCGAAACCGATGAAGAAAACCGTGGAACTTTACAGGCATTGATTGACGGCTCGGTCATTAGCACCGCAGCAGTGGATGAAATCTTCGATATTTCCGACCCGTATGACGGTTACACACGCGGGGTTCCGGCTTCGACGTTTGTGCCGGTGGTGTTGGCGAGCATGGGTGTGCATTCGGTATTGCACGGTTTAGAGCAGGTTGGCCCTAAATTTGGCGCAACCCACCACAAAATTTTGAAAGCAGTCGGCTTAAATGTGAATTTGTCGCCTGCGGAAGCGGTCGCACAATTGGAGCGCATCGGCTGGACGTATCTGGATCAGCGGCAATTTGCCCCCGGTTTGCACGATTTGATTCCTATCCGCCAGCGCATGATTAAGCGTCAGGTGTTGACCACGGTAGAAACCATGCTGGGGCCGATTCGCGGTCGGGTGAAAACCCATTGCATGGGCGGTTACGTGCATAAGGCTTACCCACCGATTTATGCGTCATTAGCGCGTCAGGCTGGGTTTGATAGCGCGATGTTTGTACGCGGTGTGGAAGGCGGGATTATCCCTTCTTTACAGCAAAGCGGTAAGTTGTTCTATTACTACGAAAAGGGTGAAGAGCAGCAGCGTGATTTATCGCCGCAAGACATCGGTATTCAATCGGATGTACGGGCGATTCCATTGCCGGATGATTTACCCGCCGCGCCGACGATTGGTGATGAAATCGCCACAATGGTCGATAGCGACGCACTCGCGGCTAAAGCAGCAGCGATGGGTATCGCGGCTTTGGGTGGCGCGAAAGGTTTGATGTACGATAGTTTGGTATACTCAGCTTCAACTGCGCTGGCGCATTTGGGGCGTTATGCTTCGATTCAGGAAGCCGCTGATGCGGTACGTGCCACGCTCGATAGTGGCAAGGCACTGGAAACACTGCGTGCTGCCGTCTAAAGCACCACGTTTATTTTGGTTTTGATAGTAAGAGGATTTGGCAAATGAATATGCAGTACTACAACGCGGTAGTTGAAATGGAAAAAGCGGGCGTTGACCCTGAGTTCCTGCAAGGCTGGCAAGGTGGCTACCTGCTGAACCCTATGCGTGAAGAACAGCGTGTGACTGAAGCCTATGAAGCAGGTTACGCGGCTGGTCAAGAAAAAGACATGGACGCTTACAAAGAGTGGCTGCAAGGCTAAGCGCGACGCACGGTGTTTAGCGTATAAAAGAAGCGGGCTGAGTCCCGCTTTTTTTGTTATCGCTGTTTTTAGTGCAGTTATCCGGTAGTGCGGAGCCTTTCCGCATTATTTCCGCCACAATGCCTTCATGTTACTAAGCCATAACACGGGTATTTTCCTTTGAGCGTACAACTCGTTACCAGTCCTGCTGATCTGCGCGACATTGTTCCCGCGTGGGATGTGCTTGCGCGTCACAGCTTGGAACCCAATGTTTTTTATGAAAGCTGGATGTTGCTGGCGGCCTTGGAGCAATTTAGCACGGGGCAGGTGGCGGTGTTATTGGTGTGGCAAGACCCGTCCCACACGCGCTTGCTGGGTTTAGTACCGTTGATGCAAGCGCATTCTTATTACAAATGCCCCGCTTGTCATTGGTCAAACTGGGTGTACACCAATTGCCCATTGGGAACCCCATTAATTCACCGTGATTATGCAGAAACAGCCTTGCTGGGCGTGTTTGAGTGGCTGGGTGAAACCGGTGCGACGGTATTTTCTTTGCAAAATGTGGCAGTTGACGGCGCATTCTTTCAGTGTGTGGAAACTTTGCGGCGTGACCATGCCTTGTTGCTGGATGTGCCTCAGCAATGGGCGCACTCTTTGCAACACCATTTTTCGCCGGTAACAGCAGTGAAATCCCAGACATTATGGCCGGGTGAAGTGCTGCAATTGGAACAGTGGATACGTGAGTTTACCCAATTAGAACAAGGTGGTTGGAAAGGCTGGCGGCAAACAAGTTCGGCGTATCCGCCACAACAACAGGCGTTTGTGGAAGAAGTGATGCGTGCTGGTGCACTTTACGGGCAATTGATGATGGTGCGACTTACGCTACACGAGGAGCTGATCGCGTTGAGCTTGCACCTGACAGGGGCGGAACAAGGTATTTTCACCTTGCAGGCGGCTTACAATGCCGCTTATGCGGATGTCATATCGCTAACAGCAACACCAGATACGACAAGCCGCCAAATAGCAACCTTGCACCTAAGTACCCGCCACCGCTTCAGTAAACCGCTGATGCACACGGTACGTGTGGCTAAATCCGTGTACCGTTATTGCACCAGCAGTCATCATTAAGCGGTTAACGTCCCCGATAGCCGCTGTTGCCGCAAACCCATTCCAAGTCGCCTAAGCCATTGGCTTTGCCAAAACCCCAGTAATCTTTGCTGTTGTAAGCTTCGGCGCGGCGAATGCTATTGCCTTGTTGATTGCCATACCATTCGATGCCACCGGAGTAAAAGTCGAACGGATTCATGGCGGTGGTAACGATTTCCCCACGTTGCGGCAATTGCAGCAGCGCACCCATGGCAGTTTGGTGGTGTCCGCGCGTGTCGCCACCCGCACCTGTGCCGCCCGAACCTTGATCGTTCCAGTAATATTCGCCACCTTGCGGGCCTTGACCGTTGTTTTGCCCGACGGTGCGCTGTCCGCCGCAACTGCCATTGCTTTCTAAGACCCAACCAGAACCTGCGGCGCACGCCCGTAAAATATCACCCGCGCCATTGCCTTGCTGAATCCCCATTGTGCCTGCTTTGCAAGCATCTTGAGTGTTAGGAACTTGTGGGTTTTCAGTGGTATCGGGTGAGCCTTTGCAATAGCCAGTGCGGTCGCCGTTTAAGTCGCGGAAACCCAGCAGCATATCGCCGTTGTCGAATTCTACATCACTGAGCCAAGGTTGCGGGTATTCCAAATTGAAGTTGGTTTGTTGCGCATTACCGGGGGCAATCCGCCCGTACACCACGCGCCAATCTGGTTGCCAAGGCCGCCAGTTGGTATCAAAGCACCCCGGTTCGGGTGGAGCAGCCATGATATTGCTCGAATACACGCACCCGCGCGGGTAATTTAACGGGGTGCTGAATGCCGGAGCATTGTCAAAGCGTTGCGCTTGCGGGTCAAAACGGTAAACAGCAGCTTTGAGTTGTTTAGTATCACCGATAGCACCGCTACCGACAGTGGATTGCGCGGTGCAAGTAACTCCGACGTAAACTTGCCCATCGTGAATGCCCAGCCCCATCGGGCGTGCATCTTGCGGGTTGCTGCACGCATTGAGTGGAATAGCGACGGGGGCGGCTTTGAGTTGATTGACGGGCAATTTACCACCAGCGTTTAACGCGGCGGTATCCAGTTGGTAAAGCTTGCGGTCGCCCAGACTTACTGCGTAGAGGGTTTGCTGATCTTCCGACAAGTCAATGTCACCCAAGCCCACAAAGCCTACTTTGTCGAAACTGGCGGCATCGTGAAACCAATCGGTCGCGCCGCCACGCGGATCATTACCCGCTACTGCGCCGCCGCCAAGACGATTGAGATCGGCAAACAGCGTGGTTTGTCCGGTACGACGGTCAGTGGCGTAAATAGCCCCTGTGCCATGCGGCCCTAATGCGGCAAAACGTTTCAAAAACGCCCCAGATAGCAAGGTATTGCTGCTGGCATGATAGGCCAAGCCATACACCGAACCCGTGGCTGGCTCAGCAGCTTCCCCGCGAAAATCACGCGAACGGTGCGGTGCTTGATAGGGTAAACCGATGATCGAAGCTTGATTGGCGGCGTTAGCATCTTCGGCTTGAATCAGTGCGGTGGTGACAACCTGGACATTGCCAGCGGGACAATCTGCTCCTGCGGCGGTATTGGCGGTGGTAGGCAACGGCAAGGTGGCAAGTGCAATCGCAATGCTGAGGCTGAATCGGCGCGTAGCTAGGGCTGGTATGGGCATATAGAGCAATCCTTTGGTCATTGAATAAGCATCCTTTGCGTTTAAGTGTAGACAATGACCTTTTCATTTGCCGGACTCATAGCACACTAGGGCTATTTTCCCGATGGGCTGCTCCCGCTTAGAATGCCGCCATGCAAAAATCACTGAGGTAACGATATGGCACTCACCACACTCCTGTTTGACGTAGACGGCACACTCGCCGACACCGAACGCGACGGACACCGCGTAGCCTTTAACAAAGCCTTCGCCGAAGCCGGTTTGGATTGGGACTGGACGGTAGCAATGTACGCGGATTTATTAAGCGTAACCGGCGGTAAAGAGCGCATTCGCTTTTTCGTGGACAAATACCAACCGACGTTTGCCCCCGCCGAAGGTTTAACCGAATTTGCAGCGCGGATGCACAAGCGCAAAACCCACTACTATTTAGCCATGTTGCAAGACGGCGAAATTCCGTTGCGTAACGGTGCGGCGCGTTTGATTCACGAAGCGCGGGCGGCGGGTTTGCGTTTGGGGATTGCTACCACTACTACGCCGGAAAACGTGACGTATTTGCTCAGAGCGACTTTAGGCGAGGAATCATTGGGGTGGTTTGAGTGCATTGCAGCGGGGGATATTGTGCCTGCGAAAAAGCCCGCGCCGGATATTTACCAATACGCGATGCAGCAAATGGGGGTAACACCTGAAGAGTGTCTGGCGTTTGAAGATTCGGATAACGGGATTCGTTCATCGACTGCCGCCTTGTTGAAAACCGTGGTGACGGTGAACGATTACACCCGCGAACACGATTTTAGCAAAGCGGTATTGGTATTGGATCAGTTTGGGGAGCCAGACGCACCATTCACGGTGTTACAAGGCGATGCAGGCGATTATCGCTGCACCACCCCGGCGTTATTGCAGGTATTACACGCGCGTTAATAGCCCGCTAACAGGTTTTGCGGGCGATAGGTGTCTAAACGCGCCCGCCAGCCCGGTAGCCATTTGCTTTCCTGACGTTCAATTGGCGAATTAGCGATGCGTCGGGTCAGTACCACTTCGGCGGCACGTGCAAATTCATTGAGTGCCGCCGCTCCCGGTTCAACCGGATTCATGGTTAACAATACTTGCAGTAAGCCCCAGCCTTGCCCGTTGTAACGCTCACTAATGCTTGTGCCTTCGCCTTTAAAGTTGACGTAATCCAGTAAGGGGTACAATCCTTTGGGGGATTTCTCGACGGCTTGGTAATTTTTCAAGACCCGATCGCGGTCTTGGGGCGCAACGTTATTGAGTAAATCGGGTAATGCCCGCGTTAACCGTGCTGCCATGTAATTGGCTTGCAGGTTCATGGTTTGGCGCAGGAAGTTGCGTAATTCGGTGACTTCACGGTCATTTTGAGCGCGTTCAAACGTTACTTTGTTAGGCCAAGGTGCGCCGCGCACTTGACGATTTTGCAGCCATGCCGGTAACGCAACTTTTTGGCTTTTGGTGTATTCGATCAAACCCGGAAAGGTTTCGGTGTAAGGCCCGGTGCGTCCTTCGGGATACCAGATAAAATGACCAATACCCAGTGAGGCGAACTCCTCTTGCGCATTCCACACTACCAATTTGGCGGGATCACCACTGGTTTCGTTTTTGAAGACTTTATCGGCAATCCAGTTTAAATCTTGTGCAGATACCACGGTTGGTGGTGCTTGCGTTTGCGTCATCGGGGCGCAAGCTGCTAACCCACCCATGATCGCCAGTGAAACCAGTAATTTTTTCATCGTTTTTCCCCTTGTTGTTGCTTAAGCAGTAGGATGTTGGCGTAGCCCTATAATCGTTATCAATGGATTCGTATTGCATTGAAAAGTTCAATATGCCGCGCATGAGTCATGGCGATAAGCGTGCTGCAATAGTATATTGAAAGCAGATTCACTCAACGGAGGGACGTTACCATGCACGAGAAATTAGAGCAGTTATTAAACAAAATCAAAGCCGAACGCGCGGAATTTCAGGAACGCCTGCCTCATAGCAGCGAAGATTTTCACGCACTGTGGGCGGATACCGAGCAACGTTGGGAAAAGCTGCAACTGCAATTGCGCGAGTCCGGGTTGTCATTGGTAGGTAAGGCTGGTGGTTTGCTCGAAGAAGTCGAGGAAGAATTGCGCGAATTCAAGCAAGAGGCGTCGGCTAAAACGTGGGAACTGCACTTGAAAGCGAAAGAGGAAATCCACGATCTTGGCGAAGATGTCGATAAGTTGCAGCATAAACTTGCCGATAAAGTCGAGGATGTGCGCCTTGAAGTAATGGAGGAATTGCACGATCTGGGCGAAGAAATTTCCAGTTTGTATCAGAAAATCCGTCACCGTTTCGACTGAATGTGCGCCGCCCACATCACAGGAGGGCAGGGATGGAGCATTACACCAAGCGTTTGCTGAACCCGTTTAACGGCACGGTGCAGGTGATTGCGGATACCGAGATTCGGGCGTTGAGTTTCAATGCACGTGATTGGGAATTGCAGTTTCGTTGCGATTCGCCCAAGGGTGTGCGTTATGCGCGGATTGGGACTTGGTGTCGGCAAACGGGTTTTAAACCTTATCCATTACCGCCGGATATTGATGTGGCTGCGGTTGAAATCGCGCATAGCAAAATGTTGGGTGCGTTACAGTCCGCGCCTGCGTTGTTGGTGCAGGATGACACTTACGAGTTGTGGTTGCTGGATCAAACGCAGCAACTACCTTTGGCTTTGTTAGCGAGTTGCCGCCGCCAGGATGAGATGTCAGCCGCAACGGTGCGAGCCTTGTGGAAAGCAGTGACCTCAAATCAACTGCAATTGGCGAATACGCCCGAAGAAGAGCGGCGTGGTGCGCCACCCGTGAGTTACCGGGTGGAAGAGTGCGTGAAATCCCGCGCGGGGCAAAATCCGCGTGCCGCTTGGTTTCAGCGTTTACCGGATCGTAGTGCTTACCGGGTACAGGGTGACGTGGTGTTGCCTGAGTGCTTACCCGCTGAGCACTTTCCCGAATTCCTTTTGCGCGAAGACTGGAAGTCTGCGACAGAACAGGCGTTATGCCATCGCTATTTGCAACGCCTTTCCCCACGTTTATTGGTATTGCAGCATTTATCGCACGCTGCGCGTGACCGGTTGGAACAAATGGCCTGCCACCACGCGTTGGATGTTGCTGACTATTTTCACTTGTACCCCGACATTGCCGACCAGCAGCGCATGACCGCGCTTCGGGTAGAGGCGCGGTTGCGGTCGAGCTTATTACCTGATTAAAAGGAGTGGTTACAATGCTGAGAATGACAATGCCAGCGATCCGAGTCTACTTGTTTTGCATCCTGCTGCCGCTATTGCTTGTCGGTTGTGGCAAGGAAGAAGGGTATGAAATTCGTGATGGAAAAGTGATCTGGCACAGTTGGCGAGGCGATGGACTATCTGGCACGTGGTCTGAGGGTGTGTTGCTGGATGATGCACGTGGTTTTACGATTCTCCAGCAGCAAGGTTATGCGAAGAATGCCGAAAGCGTTTTTTACGGCTCTAGAAAACTGGACGGGGCAGATGCAGCGACATTTGAACTGCTGGATCAGTCATCAGGGCTGGCGAAGGATGCCAAGCGCGTGTATCTCAGTGGTGCAGTGATCGCAGGGGCAGATCCCGCTACTTTCGCGTTGACAGGTATGGAGTATTTGGGGAAGGATAATAAAGACTATTATCTTGGGACAGCACCCTTGCATGTGCGTGACATGAGCACCTTTAAAACCGTAAAGGACAATACCTTCTGCTCACAAGACAGCGACCACTGTATTTGGGCGTGGAATAAGTTCGACTATTATGTGGGCACGCAGGCCACTCCAATGGTTGACAGCAATACTTTTCAGGTGATTCAGTCCAGCTATGCGAAGGATGCCAAACAAGTGTACTTCGGCAGCACGGTTCTCGCTGGCGCAGATGCAGCATCTTTTCAGGGGATTGGCGGCGAGTCGGGCGAGTTTGCTAAAGATGCCAAACATGTTTATTGGAATGGTGAAGTCGTGGAAGGTAGCGATGCCAAGACGTTCCAACTGCTTAAGTACCGTTACGCCAAAGACAGTAAACAGGCGTACTTTTGTTATGCGAGTGGTAGCCCTCCGCTCATTCTGGCTGGCTCAGATGCCAAGACTTTTGAGGTAATCGGGCCTTCTACGCAAGGTTTTGGCTATGCTAAAGATGCCAAGTAAGTAACTAGCTAGAAGTTTCCACGTATAAGATCCTGCTGGTGTAAACTGGTAGTTTGTCACTTAAGAATGTCCGCACCGATGAAATTTGCCCAGCCGATCCCTGAAGAAATCCGCGTGACCTTGCAGGAAATGTATATGAACCACCCTACATTCCGCTGTCGTCAACGTGCGCAAGCAATTTTGTTGAGTACACGCGGCTTTACCCTTGCGGAACTGTGGTCAATCTTGGATGTACGGCGCGATGCCATCAGTGAGTGGCTCGACCGCTGGGAACATGAAGGGCTGCTGGGACTTTACGACCGTCCCCGCTCTGGTTGCCCCCGGATATACACAGAAGCTGAAGTAGCGTTGTTGAAAACCCTAGTGGACGAAGAGCCACGCCAAATCAAGACGGCTCAAACCAAACTGGCTGATCTAACCCAGAAAGTAGCCAGTACCAGCACCTTGAAACGCCTGTTAAAAAAAAGTTCCACTACCTCTGGAAGCGGATGCGTAACTCATTGAAAGATAAACGTGACCCCGTGGCTTTCAAGCGTGAGCAGGAAATTCAAGCATTACTCCACCAGCAAGCGGCGGCTGGCAAGTTGCTTATTTACTACTTCGATGGTTCAGGTTTTACCACAACTCCTTGCGTCCCTTACGGGTGGCAGAAACGGGGGAAACACGCAGGCTACTCACAGCTCAGAGCAAACGCTTGAATGTCTTGGGTTTTATGAGCCTAGACAACGATAGTTTTTTCCACACGGTGGAAGGGCGCGTTGACTCACAAGCTGCCATCGCCGCCTTTAGTGCCTTTGCTGACCGTTATGCCGAAGAATTTGCACAAACAAAAATACCTTGCTTGGTTATTCTGGATAACGCCCCGATACAAACCAGCAAAGCCTTTCTTGGTAAACGTGAAGATTGGATGTTGGCGGGAATTTGCTTACATTTTTTGCCAACCTACAGCCCTGAACTCAATCCTATCGAAATACTCTGGCGAAAAATCAAATATGAATGGTTGCCGCTGGATGCCTATAAAAGCTACAAGGACATGAAGGAACTGGTGTTAGCTATACTGGCTGGCTTCGGCGAAAAATACACGATAACTTTTGGATAATTACTTATGTGTATCAAGGCGCGAATGTCATTACTGGTGCTGACCCTGCGACTTTTGTTGTGGATCAAGGCGACCCCGAAAATGCCTCGGATAAAAACCAACGCTACCGCAACGGCGAACCCGTTAAATAAATCAACGCGAATTTATTCGGACATTTATTGAAAAGCCCTTGCATTAAAATGGTGCAAGGGCTGTATAAAGCAGTTACGCAGCTATTTTAGATTGCTTATTCAGTTTTATTTTGATTACGGTTATGACACCGACTACTGTTGCCAGCAAAATTATAGCCAATAATGGACGGTAGAAAATCCACGCAGTCGCAATCGTCACTAAAGCAAAAATGATCGCTAATAAAAATGCAATGATTCCTGTGCCAGCCCCAATAATGTCGCCTGCAATAGGCAATACGTCGGCTATAACAGAAAGCACCTTGAATTCCATATTAATCCCAATAACGAGCAGGATAAATCCAATGAGCCGGAGAATCCATGTCAAGATGACATTGCTGTCTTGTGCATGTTGGATGATGGCATCAGCACTGTGGATGCCTGTTTCCAGCAGTTCAATTTCCCCGCCCACGCTAGTGGTGTAAGGTTCAAGCGTATTCCGAACCTGCTTGGCAATGACGCTGACTTCCATCGGGTTCACCACTTCAAAGGTGATGCGTTGATCCCCAATCTGTGGTGTTGCCGGATCTGCACCGCTGTAAAAACTACCCGCTTGTAATTTTATTCCTGTGGGAAGTTGCGTATTTTTAATGTCAGCCGCTTGAATAAAAAGCGGTTTTGTTTCATCAATCCGCTCCACGAGGGAGCTGGGGAGGCTGAATTTCCCAAGGGATACCGCATCCGCAACCTGCGTGTTGGATTCGTAGGGCATGGTTGCCGGGTTCTGGTGTTCCTCTGGAATTCTGAAATTACTGGAGTTGATCGCGCTTGCCGACCAAGTTTTTGCGTATGAGTACGTAGTCTTGGTTTCTTCGCCACCGCCAAGCTTTTTCTGGGTTTCACTTTGCGAGGTTTCCTGCCATTGGTACATTTCTGTTACCCGACGCAGTTGTAAGGCATTGGCTGATACCCCAAAAATAGGGTCACTCAGCACGGCTTTTGTATCGGCTTTCCCGGTGGTATGGATCAGTTTACCGGCATTGGCAGGGTCAACAGCATCGGAGGCGACCGAGACGACAGAACTCGCGCCTTCCTGTAGTGTTTTGTATTCTTTGACGGATCGGCCTTCATTCCAGAACAGCAGTATCAAGGCAGCAATGATCAGTACAATACCAACCAATATCCCTTTAATTGCGCCGCCAAGACGACTAAACCACGATTCGGAAGTGACTTCGGTGAAATTATCATTCGACATTTGACGCATTCTCCAGCTAATTGTTAATTCAGGTCATTGGCGGCATAAGCCATTATTTGACTTTGATAGACTTGATGGTTTTTTCTAGCGCGTCGGCGTGCGTTTCTAGTGCCTTTTTCGGTGCTTGGTTGATGATTACGAGGAATTTTTCACCGTCTTTTTTGACATATTCGACGAAGTTTACGAAGTATTGTACGCCTTTCGCTTCTGCTTGCCCGTTGTTATAGGTAGCGGTAACGCCCAAGGCATCATCCTTTGCAACTTCGGGGTCTTTGCCTTCATTCCAAACGATGCTTTCATACTTCGCGCCTACGTCTTTCTTCATTTTTTCGACAGCAACATCCAGTTCGCCTTGGTCGATCAACAGTACGTTCATCGCAACCAATTTGTCGGGGGATTCCACGTAAGCACCTTCAGAATCGGGTGTGATGTGCCAATCAGCCGGGAAGTCGACGGTAAAAAGCGGTTTGTCTTTGTCTGGATAGCTGTAGGTTTGCGTGTCACTGGCATCGCTGCTCTTGTCGTCGCCTTTGTTCGCGTCGCCGCCGTGGGCTTCGATTGACTCGATAACTTTTGCAGCAATTTCAGCGTGCTTTTCAAAGGCTTCACTGCTGGAAACCCACAGCAGCATGTAAGTATCGCCGGATTCTGTGTGATTGGCGAGGATGAGGTTAATGTTCGCTTTACCTTCCTCGTCTTCGCCTTTGGCATTGAGTACTTGTAAAGTCACGCCCGGATTTTCGCCTTCGGTCGGCTTTTCGTCGTAAGTGACGTTCTTGAAGCTGTCTTCGATAGAGGCTTTGGCTTCTTCCATTGCTTCGTCAGGATGATCCTTGTCAGCTTCCAGTTTAGAGAGTTCCATAAAGAAGTTGGAATCATCCTTGGGATTGGCAAACAGTACGCCGTCCTTCGGCTTGAGTTCCCAGTCATCGGGGAATGCTACGTCGAGTTGCGGGGCATTTTCAGGAAAGTTAATGGATTGATCCGCCATGACGAATGGGGAGCTTAATAGAGTGATAAAACAAAGAATAAGCGATTTTTTCATGATAATGGCTTCTTAATATGGCGGGCAGAAAATTATTTCTTTTTCCGGGGTGAAAAAAGAAAGGCTGAATATATGCGCTCTCTCTCGCAACAAAGCTGAACACACACTATAAGTTCAGAAGATGGCATATAACATGGCTGAATTTATCAATAAATTTGAGAATTGTCATTGTGTTTTTTGCTAGGATTATATCTGGCAAGATTCTTAGCCTGGGCTTACATCTTGCCCAAGATTAATTTTTTAACGATAGTTTATCAATGCGAGGGAAAAATCATGAGAACACTAAATACGCTATTTTTATTGGTTGCATTAGGTGGCTTCGCCTTGCCCGTCAGTGCCGCCAGCCTTGAGGGTGAAATTTCTGGATACGAGTGTGGTGACAACTGTTACTTGACTGTTACCGACGCGGCTGGCGAAGAACACATTGGTCTGTGTACCGCTACCTTGTGTGAGAACTGGAATGCGGAAACAGCAATGCCTGACAGTTTTAAAGGCACTCAGGTCAGAGTTACGGTTGGCACGGGTACGCAGGTCGATGGTAGCGGCAACAACATGGGTGAGATGGAATCCTTCGATGAAATTGAACTGTTAGGTGCGGACAGCGCAACACATTGCACCGACGATGAACTCACGGTGTTTTCCTGTGAGTTGAAAAATAAAAAGACCGTTTCTGTGTGCGCATCGAATGATGTGTCTGCTCGTTCTGGGTATTTGCAATACCGCTTTGGTAAAATTGGCAAGGTTGAGCTGTCTGTCCCTGCCAAGAAAAAAAGTTTCCCGCAAGAATTAAGCCTTCAGCACAGTAAAGACGATAGTGCAGCATACAATTACATGAGTTTTTCAAACGGTGGTAATTTTATCTATGAGTTGACCAGCTTCCGGCAGTTTAAGTCCACCAATAGTGAAGGTCAGGAAACGCCAGAAAGCAGCGATACGCTTGCAGTACGGGATATTAGAAAATCCATGCGAGAAGGTGATATTGTTTTCTCCAGTGACTGTGCAATGCTTGGTGCGCCGCTGGATGTTGAGGCGGTTTCCGAATGGACAGGTGTTCAGTGGGAAAGGGCAGGGTTCTAACTGTCTATTTTCATTATTCATCCTGCCAGTGTTGTAATATGTTTTTGTGTAAATTTTTCATCTAAGAATTTGATTTTATGAAAAAAGTTAAGGTTTTATTTGTATGTATGGGCAATATCTGTCGTTCGCCCACTGCGCAGGGTGTTTTTGAACGTTTGGTGCAGTCAGAAGGCGTGGCGGAGCACCTTGTTATTGATTCGGCGGGTACTCATGCGTATCACGTTGGGAACCCGCCCGACAAGCGTTCACAAGCTGCGGCAAAAGGTCGTGGCTTGGATTTGTCAGGGCAACGCGCCCGTCAGGTGACAGCGGCGGATATTGAGGAATTTGATTACGTTTTGGTGATGGATCATACCAATTTGTACGATTTGCAGGACTTGGTGACGGAATCAGGGCGCGAACGCGTACATTTGTTTATGAAGTTTGCGGAACGTTGGGATGTGGATGAGGTTCCAGATCCGTATTACGGTGGGAATAGCGGCTTTGAGCGCGTATTAGACATGGTGGAAGATGCGGCGGCGGGATTGCTGATGCATATCCGCCGCCACCATTGGTAAGCAAGAAACTTGCTTAGGATGCTGCCTTATTCGGCGTGCATCCATGAAGGACGTTTCTTCGGAGCCGGTGCTGGTTCCGCTTCTGCCGTTTCGTTGGCTGTGAGCACTTCCGGTGTTACCGCCACTGCTGGTGCTGCCACGATAGGTGTTACCACTTCCGGCGGTGCTGGCGGTGGTGGCTCAGGTGTAACCACAACGGCTTTGGGAGGTTCTACGGCGATTACCACTTCCGGTTTTGGTGCAGGAGCAGGTGCAGCTACCTCAGCAACGACGACGGGTGTTGCAGGCGGTTGGCTTTCCACCACGATTTGCGGCGCACGTTCGACTTTTGCCGGTTTTTCGGGGTTTAAGTCAATCACGAATGGTTCCAGTGACTCTTGTGTGATTTCGTGATCAGTCGCCGGACGCGGTTGGCGCGGGCGATCACGGTCTTGACCACCCCGTGGACGACGTGTACGACCACGACGTTCGCGGTATTCACGCGGTGGACGTTGCTGGATTTCAGCATCATCATCCGTTGGCTCAAACGCGCTCACTTCCTCGGTTTGTACTTCGTCTGCTGGTTCGTCGTCAGGCTCGCTTACTGGCGGTGCGTGGCGTTTGGGCGCAGGCGCATTGAGTGGGGTTAAATCCGCAATGGATGTTACCACTACAATTGGCAGCGGAGAGCTAGTGCTAACCGTATCAACACCACTTGCTTGCTGCTGGGTTTCACCTGCTTCGTTAGTTTCCGGGCGACGCTCATCACGACGCTCACGGTTATCACGGCGATTACGATCACGGCGATTGCGGGTACGCTGGCCTTGCTCATTCGGTCGGTCAGAACCGGCATTGTCGTCGATCGGCATTAAGCTGATTTCGACAGGCGGCAGGTTTTCAACATCATCGACGTTAGCAACGGGTTGCTCGTAACGGCGTTGCTGACGGTCGTTACGTGGCTGACGCGGTTCTTGGCGTTGTTGATTGCCCTCACGTTGCTGCTGCGGTTCACGATTATCACGCGGTTCACGTTGTTGTTGCGCTTCACGGTTGTCGTTTACCGGCTCACGTTCACGCTGTTGCGGATTCGGTTCGCGCGGTTCACGCCCTTGTTGACGCTGGTTGCCGTTACGGTCGTTACGTGGTTGACGCTCGTTTCGCTCAGTGCGCTCGTTAGGGCGACGTTGTTGCTGACGATTATCTTCACTTGCACCCGTTTCAGTATTCTCTGGGGTTCTGGTGTTGTTGCGTTCGCGGCGGTCATTGTTACGGTCATTACGTTCGTAACGCGGATTATTGCTGCGGCGGCCTTGACGATCTTGGCGTTGCGCTTCGTCTTTGCGTTCAGTATCAGCGACAGCTTTTTCGGCAGCTTCTGCGGCTTTTTCAGCTTTAGGATTGCTTCCAAACAGGCTGTTGAAAATCCGCCGTACCAAACCGGGGCCTTTAACGTCGGGAATTGCCGTTGGCTCTGGTGTTACAACATCGCTGACTGGGGTGTTACGCGGCGCGGCTTGCGGAGCAGGTTTGCTCGGCATCACGTTGGTAACAGCCGCTTCTACCGGCAATTGTTTTGGCAGGTTTTCTTGCTGCGTGGTGTCTTCTAATTCCGGTGGTTCAGGGATGTGCTTGTAACTGGCAACATCTTCCACTTCCAGACCATCGCTGCGGATACGGCTGATTTCGTAGTGCGGCGTATCGAGGTAAGGGTTAGGAATGACCAGCAGCTCAATGTTGCGGCGTGCCTGAATATCAGCCAGAGCCTGACGCTTTTCATTGAGTAAGAAACTCGCGACTGCAACCGGCACTTGGGTAATGACCTTGGCAGTCATTTCCTTCATGGCTTCTTCTTCCATGAGGCGCAAAATTGACAGTGCCAACGAGTCAGTGCTGCGAATATGACCATGCCCGGTGCAGCGTGGGCAGACGATTTGGCTGGATTCACCCAAAGAAGGGCGCAGGCGTTGACGCGACATTTCCAGCAAACCAAAGCGTGAAATGCGTCCGACTTGCACCCGTGCGCGGTCAAGTTTCATGGCATCACGCAGGCGTTTTTCAACTTCGCGCTGGTGTTTGCTGGGTAGCATGTCGATGAAGTCGATCACCACCAAGCCGCCCAAATCCCGTAAACGCAATTGACGGGCGATTTCGTCAGCAGCTTCGAGGTTGGTATTGAGCGCAGTTTCCTCAATGTCATGCCCTTTGGTGGCACGTGCTGAGTTGATGTCGATGGAAATCAACGCTTCGGTGTGGTCAATCACAATCGCCCCGCCGGACGGCAAGCCCACGGTGCGCTGATACGCTGTTTCAATTTGATTTTCAACCTGATAGCGGCTAAACAGTGGAGTGCCATCAGTGTAATGTTTCAGCTTGCGGATGTTATGCGGCATGACTGCCTGCATGAAATCGCGGGCTTGCTTATAAACTTTCTCATCGTCGACCACGATTTCGCCAATGTCGCGGCGGAAATAGTCCCGCAAAGCACGAATAATGACGTTGCTTTCCTGATAAAGCAGGGTAGGGCCTTTGTGCTGGGTGTAAGCCTGCTGAATCGCTGCCCATAAGGTTTTGAGGTAGTCCAAATCCCACGATAACTCTTCAGCTTCGCGGTCAATGCCAGCAGTGCGTACAATCACGCCCATGCTGTCTGGAACATCAAGTTCGTTCAGGGTTTGTTTGATTTGCTGGCGATCTTCACCCTCAATACGGCGCGAAACCCCACCTGCTTTCGGGTTGTTGGGCATCAATACCAGATAGCGTCCGGCAAGGCTTAAGTACGTGGTCAGTGCCGCGCCTTTGTTGCCGCGCTCTTCCTTGTCCACCTGCACCAGCACTTCTTGGCCTTCGCGGAGCATGTCTTTGACGTTGGGACGCGCATTATTTTTCGCTTCGCCTTGATAAAATTCAGGGGCAACTTCGCGGAAAGATAAAAAGCCGTGGCGTTGTGCGCCATAATTGACAAAAGCAGCTTCTAAGCTAGGCTCAATACGGGTGATTACACCTTTGTAGATATTTGCTTTCTTTTGAGCGCGGAAAGGGTGCTCAATATCGAGATCGTACAGGCGTTGCCCGTCGACCATTGCAACCCGGATTTCTTCCGGTTGCGTGGCATTAATTAAAATACGTTTCATGGACTACATAAGCCTTGTTATGCAGTACCTGTTACCTGTTTGTTCCAGATTAGGTCAGATCTACTCATTTTAAGGAATATCAATGGGTTAGGCTTATCGCTGCACGGGCTAACCTTGAAATCTGTCCAGCTTCTTCGAAGAATCGTTCGGTCGTCACGGATCATGAGAATGCCACAAAAGGGCGGATGCATGTGCGTTGTGAGCCGCTGGCGTATTCTTTTAACAGACATCAGCAACAAGTTTCTGCTGTTAATGTCAGACTCGCGCGTTGACCCCTACTGGTGTGCGCGAGCATCGTGTTTGCGGGTGCGGTGCGACTTGTTACGCTCCTTCCACCCTGTCACAAATTCATCCGTTTGATAGAAGCCGTCAGAATTTATGATTGAATCACTAAGGCGCGGGTCATATCATCTCGTTCTTGATTGATCCCGGTTTGTCAGGTGGGTGACACCTGCCTTTTTGCCCATAGCGAATATATCAATTCGGTTAATCATATTCAATTTAGATTTCAAATAATCTGGTATGTTTCTCATTATGACAGTCGAATATCACACCGTAACCGAAAATGAAGCCGGACAGAGGGTAGATAACTTCCTCATTCGCCATTTTAAACACGTTCCTAAGAGCGTGGTGTACCGCATTTTACGTAAGGGTGAAGTGCGGGTTGACAAAAAACGGGTGAAGCCCGAAAAAAAGCTGGAGCTGGGTGAGGTGATTCGGATTCCGCCGGTGAAGCAAGAGGAGGATTTGCGCCCGGTCGATCAGCCAGCCGTAGCTTCGCCTGCGTTACTGGCAATGTTGGAAAAAGCGATGTTGTTTGAGGATGAGCAACTCATTTTCATCAATAAGCCGTCGGGGTTGCCGGTACATGGCGGCAGCGGCTACAAATTGGGGTTGATTGAAGCATTCCGGCAACTTCGTGAAAATCTGCCTTACGTGGAATTGGCGCATCGCATCGACCGCGATACCAGCGGCGTAGTGATTTTGGCGAAATCGCGTCAGGCATTAACCGAATTACACGGTTTGTTCCGCGACGGCAAGATTGACAAACGTTACAAGGCGTTGGTGGCAGGGCGTTGGAAGCACGGGCGGCAACACGTCACGATGGATTTGAGCAAGGAAGAGGGTACGCGCCAAAAAGTGCAGGTGGTGGAAGAGGGTGAGGGCAAGGTATCCGAAACCATTTTCTCATCGTTGAAAAATCTCAACGGTGCGTCGTTGCTCGAAGCGCAAATCTTAACCGGGCGAATGCATCAAATAAGGGTGCAATTGCAAAATCTGGGGCATCCGATTTTGGGTGATGACCGCTACGGGGATTTCGCGCTGAACCGTAAGTTTCGTGAAATGGGCTTGAAACGCTTGTTTTTGCACTCTGCCAGCGTGGAATTTACCCTGCGGGCGACTGGGCGGCGTTACATGATCGAAGCACCGTTATCGGATGAGTTGAAGGATGTATTGCTGAATATCAGAATCAGTTCGGTGCAGACGTGAGATGAAAACCTATTCATTGTTGATTTTTGATTGGGATGGCACGCTGATGGATTCGGCGGCGCACATTACTTTGTGTATGCGCAATGCGATTGCGTTGACAGCGGCAGAGCCGCGTAGCGATGGGCAAATTCGTAATATTATCGGTTTGGGGTTGGATGAGGCGGTTTACCACCTTTACCCGCAGGCCAGCCCTTCGTTAATACGTCAAATTGTGGACGAATATCGCCAAGAGTTTTTGGTGCGCACCACCCACGGCAGCGAACTGTTCGCTGGAGCGCGGGAGGCATTACACGGTTTGGCGGCGCAAGGCTACCAATTGGCAGTGGCGACAGGTAAATCGCGGCGCGGCTTGGATAAGGTATTGGCGGAAACGGGTTTGGATGCGTTATTTCCGATTACGCGCTGTGCGGATGAAACCCGTTCCAAACCGCACCCGCAAATGTTGGATGAAATTTTGACAGATTGTGATACGGCGGTGCGCGATGCCTTGATGATCGGTGACAGTATTTACGATTTACAAATGGCGCAGGCTATCGGCATGGATTCCTTGGCGGTAACTTACGGCGTGCATGGGCTGGAGCGTTTATTGCAGCATCAACCGCGTGGTTACGTGGATAATGTGGCAGCAATTCCCGCGTGGTTAACACAACAACAGGTGACAGAATGATTCAGGAAGAGACGCAATCCTTGCTGGTTTTAAAAGACGTAGCATTGGAAGTGGTTAAAGAGCAACGTCGGGCGCGGCGTTGGGGGATATTTTTCAAATTGCTGTTCGTCGGCATGGGTTTGCTGTTGTTGATTGGAATCAATGCGGACGAGTCCGGTAATAAATTCACTGATGCTGAGGAAATCACGGCGGTTGTGGATATTAACGGCGTGATTATGGATGGCGCGTTAGCCAGCGGTGAGTTCGTGAATCCGGCGTTGAAGGAAGCGTTTGAGCATGAAAAAACCAAGGGTGTGCTGTTGCGGATTAACAGTCCCGGCGGTAGCCCGGTGCAATCCGGCATTATTAATGATGAAATCAAACGTTTGAAAGCAAAGCACAAAGAAATTCCGGTGTATGCGGTGGTGTCGGATTTGTGCGCTTCGGGCGGTTACTACATTGCCGTAGCAGCGGATAAAATCTACGCGGATAAGGCAAGTATCGTCGGTTCGATTGGGGTGCGCATGGATAATTTCGGCGCGGTTGGCTTGATGGAAAAGCTCGGTGTTGAACGACGTTTGTACACCGCTGGTGCGAACAAAGGAATGCTTGACCCGTTTTTACCAGAAAATGAAACGCAGGTGGCGCATATCAAAAATATGCTGAATAACACCCACCAGCAGTTCATCAGTGTGGTGAAGGAAGGGCGCGGTGAGCGGCTGCAAAACAACCCAGATATTTTTTCCGGCTTGTTTTGGACGGGTGAAGACGCGCTCAAATTGGGTTTAATCGACGGTTTGGGCAGCGATGCTTACGTCGCGCGTGAGCTGATCAAGGCGGAAGAAATGGTTAACTTCACCTCGGAAAAGGATTTGTTTGAGCGTTTGAGTGAGCGCGTTGAAACCTCCGCACAGGCGTTATTGTCGATGGATGCAACGCCGCGTCCGGTGTTGCGTTGATGGAAACCCTGCTTGCGCGAATGGTAGCGGCATTGCAAGCCAAACACTGGATGCTCACAACCGCAGAATCGTGTACCGGCGGTGCAATTGCTAAAGCGTGTACTGATTTAGCCGGCAGTTCGGTGTGGTTTGAACGAGGTTTTGTGACTTACAGCAATGAGTCGAAACAGGAAATGCTGGGTGTGCCAGCAGCAACCTTAGCTGAGTACGGTGCGGTGAGCGAAGCTGTGACTGCCGCGATGGCAACGGGTGCGTTACTGCATTCACGGGCGCAAGTCGCGGTATCTGTCAGTGGTATTGCGGGGCCGGGTGGCGGTACAACCACCAAACCTGTCGGCATGGTCTGTTTCGGTTGGGCAGCGCAGGATGGGAAAGTACGTACCGCAACCCAATACTTTGACGGTGATCGGGAAGCGGTACGCTATCAGGCGGTGCAATACGCGCTACAAGGCGTATTGCAGATGCTGGCGGATTAGATCTTCTGGCGCACGTAAGTGCCGGGTGCATCACCCAGTACTTCCAGTTTGCCTGCACCGGGAATACGCGCATCGACTTCTTCGCTGGAGAACGTTGCTACCCAACGATTCCAGTCATGCCACCAAGACAAATCCACTTTGGTGGCATCAAACAGCCAATCATCCGCATTTTCGTCTAGCGTTTCATTGACCCAGTGGCCGTATTTGTTGGCGGCTGCGGGGTTGACAATGCCTGCAATGTGGCCGGATTGCCCTAACACAAAGCGTACCGGGCCTGCGAACAGCTTCGCGCCTGCATAGGTGCTGCGCCACGGCGCGATGTGGTCATCGTGGGTGGAAACAAAGTAAGCCGGAGTATCAATGGTGCGCAAATCAATTGGCGTACCAGAAAGGGTGAGGCAATTCGCTTGGCTCAGGCAGTTGTTCAGGTACATATTGCGCAGGTAATAGCTGTGCATCGCCGCTGGCATCCGCGTGCTGTCTGAGTTCCAGTACAACAGGTCGAAAGGCATCGGGTCATTGCCGAGCAAATACAAGTTCACAAAGAACGACCAGATCAGGTCATTGGCGCGGAGCATATTGAAAGCCGTGCCCATGTCCTTGCCATCGAGGTAGCCGGTTTTGTCCATGCGCTTTTCCAGCGAACCGACTTGTTGTTCACTCAGGAACACGCCGATTTCACCGGGTTCAGCAAAGTCCAGCAACGTGGTGAAGAAGGTGGCACTTTTCACCCGGTCATCACCTTTGGCTTTCAGGTGAGCAAGGGTAGCAGCCGTTAGTGTGCCGCCTAAGCAGTAACCGATCAGGTTCAGGTCACGTTCGCCGGTCGCCGCTTCGACCGCATCCATCGCCGCAATCGCTGCCTGCATGTAGTCTTCAAAGTTTAAATCGCGGTGCTGGCTGTCAGGGTTGACCCACGAAATCATGAAGACAGTGTTGCCTTGGTCGACTGCCCACTTCACAAACGAGTTCTTTTCGCGCAAGTCGAGGATGTAATATTTATTAATCCAAGGCGGTACGATCAAGACAGGGCGTTGACGGACTTTGGTGGTAGTTGGTGTGTATTGGAGCAGTTCCAGCAGTTCATTCTTGAACACGACTTTGCCGGGCGTGGTGGCAATATCGCGTCCCAGTTCAAACGCTTTCATATCGGTCATGCGGATACGCAATTGACCGTCTTGGAAATCATCCAGCAGGTTACGCATCCCTTTGACGAGGTTTTCGCCGTTGGTTTCGAGGATGGTTTGCCAAACTTGCGGGTTGGTGTGCGAGTAATTGTTCGGTGCGAGTGCATCAATCATGCTGTTAATGAAAAACTCGGCTTTTTTCGCATCCTCTTCTGATAAGCCGTTGGCGGTTTGTGCCAATGTCCGCCAATATGTCGACAGATTGAGGTAAGACTGAAGCAGAACTTCGGTGAAGTGGTGTTCTTGCCATGCCGGGTGTTTGAAACGTTTGTCGGTAACGGCAGGCATGTCGGGTGACAGATGACCGAATCCGAACAAGCGGGCAGTGGTGTGTTGCCATAGCTTTGCTTGGGTTTGGAAGAGTTCCATATTGGCTTGCATGACAGCATTGGGGTGCAGGAACAGGTTCACGCCCCATTTGGTCAGTGCCGTACTGAAACTGTTGTCACTTTGCTGGGCATCCTGCGATTTTTGGCTGGTTGCTACCAGAAACCGGGCGATGAATTGTTGCCACAGCAGCAGTGCCGTCGTGACGTTGGTTTGCAGCAGCACCGGGTCAGTTGAGTGCGTTGGTTTTTGCGCCAGATTTTGCATGGTTCAGGGATTCCGCTTGTGTGGACTAGGGATATTCATAGGGTCGTCACAGTAACCAGTTTATGGGGGGATTGTCGACAATTTTTTATTAGTAGGTACGTGGTGTGATTATCCGAATAACCGAAAATTCCCGCTTTTATCGTTCGGCATTGGCTTGCTGCTACCCGTTATGAAATAATCCCCGCTTTCATACCACCCACACAGAATTTACCTTTATTAAGGAGTGTCCGCATGGACGAGAACAAAAAGAAAGCCCTCGCCGCCGCCCTAGGCCAGATTGAACGTCAGTTTGGTAAAGGCGCGGTGATGCGCATGGGCGACTCCAGTGCTGCCCGCGACATCGAAGTGATTTCCACTGGCTCGTTGGGGTTGGACATTGCCCTCGGCATCGGCGGTTTGCCTAAGGGACGTGTCGTCGAAATTTACGGCCCGGAATCTTCCGGTAAAACCACCCTGACGCTGCAAGTGATTGCCGAATGCCAAAAAATGGGCGGCACGGCGGCTTTCGTCGATGCGGAACACGCACTCGATCCGATTTACGCGCAAAAACTCGGCGTTAACGTTGACGATTTGCTGGTTTCCCAGCCAGACAACGGCGAACAAGCCTTGGAAATTGCCGATATGCTGGTGCGCTCCAACGCGGTTGACATCGTGGTGGTAGACTCGGTAGCAGCATTGACCCCCAAAGCGGAAATCGAAGGCGATATGGGCGATTCCCACGTCGGCTTGCAAGCACGGTTAATGTCACAAGCCCTGCGCAAACTCACCGGTAATATCAAGCGTTCCAACACCTTGGTGATTTTTATCAATCAGATTCGGATGAAAATCGGCGTGATGTTCGGCAACCCGGAAACTACCACGGGCGGTAACGCGCTGAAATTCTACGCTTCCGTGCGTCTCGACATTCGCCGCATTGGTGCGATTAAGAAGGGTGAAGAAATCACTGGCTCTGAAACTCGCGTCAAAGTGGTTAAGAACAAGGTTGCGCCACCGTTTAAACAAGCCGAATTTGAAATTCTGTATGGCGAAGGTATTTCCCGCGAAGGTGAATTGGTTGACCTCGGTGTCAAGCAAGGGCTGGTCGGCAAAGCTGGCGCATGGTACAGCTATAAAGGTGAAAAAATCGGTCAAGGCAAGGATAATGCCCGCAATTACCTGAAAGAGCATCCGGCTGCGGCGGCTGAAATTGAAAAAGCTATCCGCGAAGCTTGCATGAATGCGCCCGGTTTTGCTGCCACTGTTACCGAAGAAGCCGACAGCGATGCCGGTCTTGACGACGTGGTGTAATAGTTAACAATGGCTAATGGGCGGGAATGCGAAACGGTAGCGGTGCGCTTGTTGGCGCAGCGTGAGCATTCCCGCCAAGAACTCGCGCAAAAAGTGCGTCAGCGTTGCGAGTGCGATACTATCAGCCTGAACGCGCTCTTGGATAAATTGCAGTCGCTGGGTTATCTGGATGATGCCCGTTACGCGGCTGCTTTTGTCCGTTCGTCAATCTCGCGGGGGCGTGGCCCGCAGCGGATTAACTATGAATTACGTGAGCATGGCGTGGATGACACCACGGCGGCTCAGGCATTGGCAGAAGCCGATGTCGACTGGCACGATCTGGCCTGTGAACAACGGATCAAGAAATTTGGCGGGGAAATCCCGGCTGATTACAAGGAACGCGCCCGGCAATCTCGATTTCTTGCCGGGCGCGGTTTTTATACCGATGCGATTAAAGCTGCTTTCCAATGAATACTGCTGAACTCAGACAACATTTTCTCGATTTTTTCGCCAGCAAAGGCCATGAAATCCTCCCGTCCAGCTCGTTGATACCGGGTAACGACCCGACCTTGCTGTTCACCAACGCAGGCATGGTGCAATTCAAGGACGTATTTTTGGGCGACGATATACGCGCCTATAACCGTGCGACGACTTCGCAGCGTTGCGTGCGTGCGGGAGGCAAGCATAACGACTTGGAAAATGTTGGTTACACTGCACGTCACCACACCTTTTTTGAAATGCTCGGCAACTTCAGTTTTGGCGATTATTTCAAACACGATGCAATTCAGTATGCGTGGGAATTCCTCACCGAAGTGCTGAAATTGCCCAAAGGCAAGCTGTGGGTGACGGTTTACGCGGAAGACGACGAAGCCTATAACATTTGGGCGCAGCAAATCGGTGTGCCAACTGATCGCATTACCCGCATCGGCGATAATAAGGGAGCACGTTACGCTTCCGACAATTTCTGGCAGATGGGTGATACCGGGCCGTGCGGACCTTGCACCGAAATTTTCTACGATCACGGTGAACATATTTGGGGTGGGCCACCGGGAACGCCTGAAGAAGATGGCGACCGTTACATCGAGATTTGGAACTTGGTGTTCATGCAATACGAGCGCACCAAGGATGGCGAAATGCGTCCGCTGCCGAAACCTTCCGTTGATACGGGTATGGGCATGGAGCGTCTGGCGGCGGTGATGCAGGGCGTTCACAGCAACTACGAAATCGACTTGTTCCAAACGCTGCTCAAAAAAGGCACGGAACTGGCGAAAAATGCCGATCCGAATAGCCCGTCATTGAAGGTCATTGCTGACCACATCCGTTCTTGCTCCTTCCTGATTGTGGATGGTGTATTGCCGTCGAACGAAGGGCGTGGTTATGTGTTGCGCCGGATTATTCGCCGTGCTATCCGTCACGGTTACAAACTGGGCATGGAAGCACCGTTTTTCCACAAGCTGGTACAGCCCTTGGTGGATGAAATGGGCACAGCTTACCCTGAGCTTGCCGCTGCCCAGCCCTTGGTCGAACAGGCGTTGGAAAAAGAAGAACGCCGCTTTGCCGAAACCCTCGAACAGGGCATGAAGATTCTGGAAGAGGCGATTGCGGGCATGTCCGGCGATACCATTGACGGCGAGACCGTGTTCAAGTTGTATGACACTTACGGTTTCCCAGTGGACTTGACGGGCGATATTGCCCGCGAACGCAACTTCAAGCTGGACGAAGCTGGGTTTGAAGCGGCAATGAATGCGCAACGCGAACGCGCCCGTGCTGCCGGTAAATTCGGCGCGGATTACGGCGATAAGTTGGATGTGAGTGGCGCAACGGCATTCCACGGCTATGAGCAATTGGCGGAAACGTCCACCATTACCGCGCTGTTCCGTGGTAGCGACGCGGTAACGAGCCTGCAAGCCGGTGATGAAGGACGTATCGTGCTGGATCACACGCCATTCTATGCCGAATCCGGTGGTCAGGTAGGCGATATGGGTGTGTTGCACACGGGCGATGCGGTATTCCGCGTTACCGATACCCGCAAGCAGGGCGCAACCTTTATCCATATCGGTGTACTGGAATCCGGCATCTTGTCCGTCGGTGCAACAGTTGCCGCCGAAGTGGATGCCGAACGCCGCCAAGCCATCATTCTCAACCATTCCGCCACGCATTTGATGCACGCAGCATTGCGCCAAGTATTGGGTACGCACGTTGAGCAAAAAGGCTCATTGGTGACACCCGACCGTTTGCGCTTTGACTTCTCGCAACCCGACCCGGTTTCCGCCGAGCAAATTGCGGAGGTGGAAGCCATCGTCAACCGTGAAATCCGTGCCAATGCTGCGACTTCTGCGCAAGTCATGAACATGGAGGCTGCCAAGCAAGCCGGTGCAATGGCATTGTTCGGCGAAAAGTACGGCGACGAAGTGCGTGTTTTGAAAATCGGTTTCTCCACGGAATTGTGTGGCGGTTGTCACGTTAACCGTACTGGCGATATCGGCTTGTTTAAAATCGTCAGCGAAGGCGGGGTTGCCGCCGGTGTGCGCCGTATCGAAGCTGTGACCGGTGCGAATGCGCTGGCGTGGCTTGCGGAAGTCACTAGCCGTTTGGATAATGTGGCGCGTTTGCTCAAATCCAATCCAGTGGAAGTGACCGACAAGCTCGATGCGATGCTGCAAAAAAGCCGCGCTCTCGAAAAGGAACTGGAGCAGCTTAAAGGCAAAATGGCTTCCCAAGCCGGTTCTAACCTTGCCGATCAAGCGGTGGAAGTGGGCGGAATGCGCGTCCTTGCGGCGCATTTGGAAGGGGCTGATCCCAAATCCTTGCGCGACACCGTTGACCAGTTGAAAAACAAACTGGGCAAAGCGGTGGTGATTCTCGCCACGGTAGCAGACGGCAAAGTCAGTTTGGTGGCAGGTGTCACCAAAGATGAAACCGCCAAAGTCAAAGCCGGTGATTTGCTGGGCTTTGTGGCGGCGCAGTTGGGCGGCAAAGGCGGCGGTCGCCCGGATATGGCACAAGGCGGCGGCACGGATGTGGCAGCATTGCCAGCCGCGTTAGCCAGCGTACAGGGCTGGGTTGCCGAGCGCGTTTAATCGGGTTTAATTTAGAAGTGTTTTGAAGGTAAACAGTAAACAATGGCACTGATCGTACAGAAATACGGCGGTACATCGGTTGGCACACCTGAGCGTATTGAGGCTGTGGCTGACCGGGTAATCCGCTGGAAACAACAGGGCAATGATGTCATCGTGGTGGTTTCCGCGATGTCGGGCGAAACCAATAAGCTGGTCGCTCTTATCAACGCCATTAACCCACAAGGTTCGGAGCGCGAAAAAGACGCGATTCTATCCACTGGCGAACAAGTCACGATTGGCTTGTTGGCAATGGCGTTGGAAAAGAAAGGCCAGCCTGCGCGTTCTTATACCGGGGCGCAAGTCCGCATTTTGACCGATGATGCGCACACCAAAGCGCGTATCCGCGACATTGATGCCGACCCAATCCGCAAGGATCTGGCGGAAGGCAAAGTGGTGGTAGTAGCAGGTTTCCAAGGTGTGACCGAAGATGGCAGCATTACCACCTTAGGGCGCGGCGGTTCGGATACCACGGGTGTGGCACTTGCCGTTGCGCTGAAAGCCGACGAATGCCAGATTTACACCGACGTGGATGGCGTTTACACCACCGACCCGCGTGTCGAACCCAAAGCGCGTCACATTCCGCGCCTGACCTTGGAAGAAATGCTGGAAATGGCCAGCCAAGGCTCCAAGGTGCTGCAAATTCGTTCGGTTGAATTTGCCTACAAATATGATATGCCTATCCGTGTGCTGTCCAGCTTTGACGAATTTGGTCAGGGCAAAAGCACGCTGGTCACTCGTGAGGAAGAAGTAATGGAAGAAGTCTCAGTTCGTGGGATTGCGTTTAATCGTGATGAAGCTCAATTGACGGTATTAGGTGTGCCAGACCGTCCGGGCGTGGCTTACCAGATTCTGGGGCCGATTTCCGAAGCCAACGTTGAAGTTGACATGATTGTGCAGAATATCGGTTCTGACGGCTCTACTGACTTCACTTTCACGGTTCATAAGAACGATTACGCTAAAGCCCGCCAGATTCTGTGTAAGACCGCAGAAACGATGGGTGCTAAACAATGCACTGGCGACGAACACATCGCTAAAGTTGCCATTGTTGGTGCGGGAATGCGTTCACACGCAGGCGTTGCCAGCAAAATGTTTAAGACATTGGCTGATGAAGGCATCAATATCCGCATGATTTCGACTTCTGAAATCAAGGTAGCCGTTGTGGTTGACGAGAAGTATCTGGAACTCGCAGTGCGCGTGTTGCACGATGCATTTGGTTTATCACAGGCCGCATAAATACCGTTTATCTCGGTTTTAATCGACCCGCTGTTGTAAAAAAGCTGCAACAGCGGGTTTATTTTTGACCATAAAAGTATTTTTAGGTACAGTGTCAGGGCAATGTGTTGCTTTTTTCCCTCTTATGGTAAAAAAGCAACATTCGAGGGTGGGTAGTTCAGCTTAAGTTCAGTGCCTATGTGTGATTGTTGAACACGGCACGTTGGTAACGTGTGGGGCCTAGATTAGCCTTAGCAAGGCTGGGTGATGTCTATACAGCGATATGGAGAGTTTGCAGTATGTTGATTCTGACGCGGAGGGTAGGGGAAACCCTCATGATTGGAGACGAGGTAAGCGTTACCGTCCTTGGTGTAAAAGGTAATCAGGTGCGCTTAGGGATCAATGCACCAAAGGATGTAGCCGTCCATCGTGAAGAAATTTACGAGCGCATCCGACACGAACATACAGAGCCGGTGCTCATTGAAGAAAATACAAATTAAGGCGAATTAGGGCTTTACCTCCAGCACTTTGGAATGTATCCTTACCGCCTTCATTGAGTACCCAATTGGAGAGGTGGCCGAGAGGCCGAAGGCGCTCCCCTGCTAAGGGAGTATGGGCCATAAGCCCATCGCGGGTTCGAATCCCGCCCTCTCCGCCATTTACTCATTGATAGTCAAAAAGATGAAAATTTTTATTGACTGAATTTAATTGAATGCGCATAATGCGCCCCTCAATTGCTACGCATCCGTAGCTCAGTTGGATAGAGTACCTGGCTACGAACCAGGTGGTCGGAGGTTCGAATCCTTCCGGATGCGCCATATTACTATTTCATGGTGTACCATGATGTACCAAAAACCCTTACAGGCCACAATCTGTAAGGGTTTTTGCGTTTCAGGGAGTATCAGCTTGTACCACCCCAGCCCACCAAATTGCTTGTATTAATGTTTGTATCTGCACGTATTCAGGCGGAAACCCTGACTCCTTTTGCTTACATGGCACTAAACTTGTTATTGGATGTATTTAGGTCTACATTTTATTACATAATCTGTAAGAAAGTGTAGATCATGATGCAACCATTACAACAGTTAGGCATGGCACTTAGAACATTGGCTGACTCAGAGCATTATCTGTTCACCCAAAGTGATTTAAGTAGCCTTTTTCCACAGCATAACCCAGCAACTTTAGCAGTATTACTGAGTCGTGCCGTACACAGCGGTGTATTGCAGCGCGTATGTCGGGGGATTTATGTATACCCCGATGTTTATACCAATCACGGTTTATTGCTTTACCATTCTGCGGCTCGTTTGCGAGCCAGTGAGTTTAATTACATCAGTTTGGAATCGGCATTAAGTGATGCGGGAATCATTTCACAACTGCCGCTGAATTGGATCACCTTAATGTCTTCCGGGCGTAATCGGATTGTGGACTGCGGCACATGGGGGCATATCGAATTTATCCACACGCGGCGTGCAGCGGCTGCTGTAGCACCGTTATTAACGTGGGATACGCGCTGCCATTTGTGGCGAGCCAATGTGTCGTTGGCATTACAGGACATGAAATATACCCGTCGTAATACCGATTTAATTGATTGGGAGGTTGCCCATGAATTTGTTTGACCAATTGGTGACACAAGCACTTGCAAACCAGCAAGCATTATCACCGTTACGGGTAGTCGTGGAAAAGGAATTGTTACACCACGACATCTTACGTGAAATGGCGGATGCGGGTTTACTTAGCCGCTTAACGTTCATCGGCGGTACTTGTTTACGGGCTTGTTACGGTTCTAACCGTTTGAGTGAAGATTTGGATTTTACGGGAGGTGCGGATTTTCAGCGTGAACACTTGCAAACCTTGGGGCAAGTCTTAGTTGAGCGTTTACAAGTGAAGTACGGTTTGGGTGTTGAGGTAAGCGAACCGCAACGTGAAACGGGCAATGTGGATACGTGGAAATTACGGGTGATAACGCATCCAGAACAAAAGCACTTGCCGACGCAACGCATTAATATCGACATTTGTGCCATTCCCAGTTATGAGCCGCGTCCAACGGTATTACGTAACCATTATGCGGTCGATATGGGAACCTCAGGGCTGATTCTGCAAGTCGAAAGTCGGGCGGAAATCCTTGCTGATAAATTAGTGGCGTTTGCATTGCGTCCAAACCGCATCAAAAACCGTGACCTGTGGGATATTGCTTGGCTACGACAACAAGCCGTGGATACGCCACTGGCGTTGGTCGCGAAGAAAATTGCGGATCATAAACAGCTGTCGAGCAGTTCATCACCCAAATGGATCAGCGTATGCAGCAATTACTGACTGACGATGGTGTACGAGTCGATTTTCTGCATGAAATGCGCCGGTTTCTTCCCCCTGATGTCGTTACCCGCACTGTCGAAAATCCGGCATTTTGGGATTATCTGCGTAATACCCTAGAAGAAGAATGCCAGCGTGTCATGCGTTTTCTCCGTCAAGATGGAGCGACTAACGTTTTCAGGATGTAACTATGTCAACGGATAATACCCTGATCATCACGCGCCGTTTCCGCTGGCGCAGCCTGAATAAGCTGCTGCATGGTGGCATCGGGCGTGTTGACCAAGGTGTTCAACCACTCGCTTGAAATTCCCGCTTGTTGGCGTATTTGGGTTGCTTGCTGCTGCTGTTTCGGCGTGCCTTGCCACAACCGCTGGCGAATTTCAGCCACACTGAGCTTGTCGGGGGAAACCCTTAACAAATAATGGGTGGGTTCGTCGTCGTCGCGGCTGATAATGCCGTAAATGTTCAGTTCGTCTAGGGTGTTTTCTAGCAGGAAACGCGACACGGGGATTAGTTGGCGTAAGTCGTCAAGCGTGGCGGGTGTGTCTTTATTGAGAAAGCGTGTACCGATTTCGCGCAAAATGGCGATGGTGAGTAACTCGCGGGTTTGCATACTGGTTTCGGTCGGCTGTTGCGGCAGGTGTACGGCATCGGGGTATTGAAAGTAATAAGCCAAACGTGCGCCGGTCAAGACAATCAACCAGCCCACATACAGCCACAGCATAAATAAAAATAGGCTGGCGAAAATCGAATAAATCGCGGTTTGCTGCCCAGAACTGACCACGAATGATGCAAATAACCACCCCGCGATTTGCCAAGCAATGCCCGCAAAGGTCGCGCCGCCCAATGCCGCCCAAGGTTTGACGTGAGTATTCGGCATAAACAGGTAGAGCAGGGTGAATGCCAGCACGATTAGCACCGTCGGGCTGGTTTGTAACACCAGCGATAACGGTTTCAGCGTCACTACGGTGTGTACGATTTCCCATTGGCTGAACGCGCCCCACAAACCCAGTGCGGAAAACAGCAGCAGCGGCCCCACCAAAACTACGCTGAGGTAATCGCGAAATTGCGCCAGAAAGGAACGCGGACGTTTAACCCGCCACACGAAGTTAAACGCTTCCTCCACCTTGCCCATCAGGGAAATCACGGTGTAGAGCAAAATCGCCAAGCCCGCGAAACCCAGCACCCCGACCTGCATATTATCGACAAAGCCCAAAATCTGTTGAGTGAGTTCGAGGGCTTTCGCGCCCATCGGTTCCAGCAGTTTGAGCAGCAAGGGTTCCATTTGGTTGTGAACGCCAAAGCCTTTGAGCATCGAAAAGCTCAACGCTAACAGCGGTACGAGCGAGAGTAGCGTGGTGTACACCAAACCCATTGCCCGCAAAGTGATGTTGCCTTGATGCATGTCATGGAACAGTGCAATAGGCAGTGTGCGAAGGAATTGAAAGGTTTTTGCACGCATTTTTCAGTGGTATATCAATAGAAACTTATGGAGAATTCGGGTTTCGCGTCAATTATTGCTACATTCGGCGCGATTAAACCATTTTAGGAGGTATTACCGCGTGAACGCACCTGTTTTTCTGGAAGATTTGAAACGTCGTGTTGCCGAGCATCCTTTTTTACGCCATCCGTTCCTGCATCTGGTGTCAACCCAAGCGGTGTCGCGGGAGCAGGCGCGGCGGTTCGCGTTGCTGTATTACCCGCATATTTTACGCACCCGCTTGTATCAGGCGAATGCGCTGGGGGTAACACCCGACGAGGGCATTCAAGCGGTGTTGGCGGAAATTTTGTACGATGAATACGGCAATGGCGATTCGTCACGCTCTCACATGGCGGTTTACCGTAAATTCATGCGTGCGCTGGATATTACTGAGGAAGAAATCGCTAACCCGCCGATTATTCCAGAGCAGCAAGGTTACATTGATACCATGATGCGCGTGACCCAGGGAACCGATTGGCTGGCGGCAGTAGGTGTGGCAGGGATCGCCGGGGAGTGGCCGATTCCGCCGTATTACCGGATGCTGTTGCAAGGTTTGCGCACAGTACCGGGGTTGACCGATGACGCTTTGGAATTGTTTATTGGGCATATCGAGCTGGATGTACACCATTCAAAAATCGTCGAAGACGCGATTATGCCGTATTTGCAGGATGTCGCAGGGCAGGCTTCGTTGTGGCGTGGCATTGAGCTAAATTTAAATGCGCGACTGGTGCAATTGAGCGGTTTACAGCGCGAGGTTTTTGGTTCGGCGACATAAGCGGTTTGCGTTATACTTTATACTGGTGTTAACAGGCTGATAATGGTAACTTCCCCGCAAAGTTGCGGGTGTTGCCGCCGTTAAAAATACATAATCGCTTTGAGGAAAAATACCAGATGGGTATAAGCAAACAGTTATCAGGTATGCTGGCAATGGTGCTGGCTGCCTGTCCTATAGCCGTGTTGAATGCTGCTGAAATCGTTCCGGTGGAAACCACGGGTTCATCGTCGCGTTCGGTGTTAGGCAGTACCGTGGTTCCCTACAAGGAAGTCACGTTGTCGGCGCAAGTGCCGGGTGTGGTTAAATATGTCGCGGGTGGTGTCGGTACTAACCTGCAACAAGGCGGCGTGATTTTTCAGGTCGACGACACTCAGTTGCAAGCTAAACGCAGTGCGGTCGTGGCGCAAATTGCGATGGCGCAAGCCGCCGTGCAAAATGCGCAAAGTCAATATCAACGTGAATTAACCTCGCCACGCAGCAAAGACATTGGCGCAATGCCGGGGTTTGGGTTGCCTGCGATGTTCGACAAAATGGCAGTGCGCCCGTTTGCCGATTCCGTGATGGGTGGTTACAACTCTGACACGATTCGCCAAGCGGATTTAAATAACGCGATTTCCTCCGTTTCACAAAGCCAAAGTCAGCTTCAGCAAGCCAATGCGCAATTGCAGGAAATTGATACCGCGTTGCGTGATGCCAGTGCTTACGCGCCGTTTGAGGGGATGATCCTCGAAAAAATGGTGGAAGTGGGCGATACCGTGCAACCTGGTCAACCGCTGGTAAAATTCGGTTACGTCAAATACAAGCGTCTGCAAGCGGATGTGCCGTCCGGTTTGGTAGGCAATCTCAGCCAAGACATGGTAGTGCCTGCCAAGATTGATGGCAGTGTGCAAACTTCCGTGCGTGTTGCGGAAATTTACCCGATTGCCGATGCCAGCCGCCACACTGTCACGGTTAAATTCGACCTGCCGCTGGAAATTACCACCGCGCCGGGTATGTATGCCGAAATCTACCTGCCTGAAAGCAATAAAGGCGATAAGCAAGTATTGACCATTCCCAGCACCGCGTTGATGAAAGGCAGCAGCTTGCCGAGCGTATTGGTGGTGAAAGCCGATAATACCTCGGAATTGCGCTTGGTACGTCTGGGTGCTGATCAAGGCAATGGCAAGATGCAAGTCGTGTCTGGCTTGACGGCTGGGGAACGCATTATTGACAAACCACCAGCGGGCGTGACTTCCGGTTGGATGCCATCAGCGGCGGCTGCACCAGCTCCGGCTGCGGCAACAACGGCTGTTGTTCCGGCTCCGGTTGCACCACCCGCGCCAGCAGCACCTGTTGCCGCGCCGGTTGCGCCAGTGCCACCCGCTGCACCGGCTGCGCCACCAGCGGCTGTTCCGCCTGCGAAGTAACACGGCTACATTAGGTTGTAGGTTTGGAGAATCATTACCCCTAGGCTGGTTGTAAACAGCGAGCCTAGGGTGGTGAGTACGACAGTGTTTGCCGCCAGTGTCGCATTACCGCCCATTGCGCGGGTCATCACATAACTCGCTGCCGCCGTCGGTGCGGATGACATCAGCAGTAAAATCCCCAAATCCATCCCGCGAAAACCCCACCACCAACCGCCAGCGGTAAACAGCAACGGGATCAATACCAACTTGCTGAATGTCGCGAGCAGCGTTTTATTCATTTCCTGTTTCAGGGTGTGAAAATCCAGCGAAGCCCCGGTACACAACAACGCCAACGGCAAGGTCATATCCGCCAAGGTTTCCCCGGCTTTCATCAGCAACGCGGGTGGTCGCACATCCCACGCGGCGAAGGGTAACGCCAACACAATTCCAATAATCAACGGGTTGGTGACAATATTCCATAGTATGCCGCCAATGCCTTGCTGCTTGTGTAACGAGCGGCTCAAGGTAATCACCCCCAGAATATTGAACAAAATGCTCAATATTCCCACGTATAACGACGCGGCAGCCAACGCGGTTTCACCATACGCATTCACGCAATACGCCAGCCCAATAATCGCCATGTTAGAACGGAAAATCCCCTGCACCACCACGCCACGATCCGCTGGCGGCTGCACCGTGAAATGCACCATGATCTCCGTCAACACAAACAGCAGCAGCATCGCCACCAAACCGTAAGCCATCAAATGAAAATTCGTGGTGGTGTCGATGTGCGTTTTCGCGATATTCACAAACAACAACGCAGGCAACGCCCAGGTAAACACCAAGCGCGAACCCACCTCAATAAAGCCATCACTGATCGCGCTGCGCTGGCGCAACCACAGCCCCAAGGCCAGCAAAATAAAAATCGGTCCCGTGACCGATAAAGAAAACAGGATAATGTTCCAAAATTCGAGCATTTCGCACCTGCCAAACTCAAACAAGCAACATACCACACCCAGAAAACCAACGTCACAACGCGCCGCTTCGCCGGGTTGCGGTAACGGCAAATATCCGCAGTACAGATGTTCGTTCAGCCCCGATAAATCTTTTGTAATTACCGCTAATTCAGTATAAATTGTAACCGTTTGTCGGTGATGTATGACGGTTTGTCGCGATCTTAGTCGGTACAGGCTAGGGCGGTAGCGTATTTAGGATTTAGATCATATCGGCGGGACTACGTACACTGATACCGGGCGTATTCAACACATGGGTATAAATCATCGTCGTCGATACATCCGAATGTCCCAGTAACTCCTGAACGGTACGGATGTCGTAACCAGACTCCAGCAAATGGGTGGCAAACGAGTGACGAAAAGTGTGACTGGTAGCGTGTTTGGTAATTCCCGCCTGTTTCACTGCCCGACGGATGATTTTTTGCAAACTGGTTTCATGCACATGATGGCGGCGCACCACGCCCGAACGTGGATCAGCAGCGACACCACTGGAAGGAAACACATATTGCCAGCGTAGTTCTTTCGCCGCATTTTGGTATTTTCTCCCCAAGGCATCGGGCAGATACACCTCACCAAACCCATTTTTCAAATCCATTTGGTGTTGACGCTCAACAAAAGCGATTTGTTGTTTGAGAGCTTCTTTGAAACGTTCGGGCAATGGCACAATCCGATCTTTAAAACCTTTGGCATTGCGGATCAGCAATTGGTTGTAATCGAAATCCACATCCAGAATCCGTAAAGTCACGCATTCCATGAGACGTAGCCCGCCACCGTAGAGCAAACCGGTCATTAAGTGGTGCGTCCCTTTGAGGTGCTGGAAGACGCGGCGTACTTCGTCGCGGGACAACACCACTGGCAATTTACGCGGACGTTTTGAACCGATAAAGTCACCCAAATCATCCAGCGGTCGTTTCCACACTTGATTAAACAAGAACGCTATCGCATTTAATGCCTGTTTTTGAGTAGAAACTGACACATTGCGTTTAAGCACAAGGTATTCGAGGTATTGTTTAACTTCTTTACCCCCTAAATCATGCGCGTCATTGGGTTTGTGGAAATAGAAAAAGCGGGCAATCCAACTACGATAGGTTTGCTCGGTGCGCATCGCATAATTTTTGAGACGCACCGTTTTGACCACTTCCGCTAATGCAGGTTGGTAACGTTGGTAAAGCTCATTGGAACAACGCTCTTCACCTTCGAGCATTTCCAGACCTTCGAGGGCATCGGTGTAATCACGGGCAACAGTGGCATGATTGGCATCTAACTTTTTCGCCGACGCTGACCAGTATTCCCAATCGAAGTCGTTTGCCCAACTTTTCTTCAATGCCAGACAAAACAGAATCCGTATAGCATCGACGACTTGCCCAAATTGCCACGCTTTCAAGTTGACTTCACGCCCTACTTTGTTGAGAAATTCTTCTACTTGCTGGGGTGTATGGGTACGGATGTGATCGTCAGGAAAGTAGGCAATGTACTGCTTAGTACGCAATACATACCACGTCACATACTTCTGAGTAACACCTTGTTTAACAAGAAAAAGTGTGTAGTTTTCCCAGAACTCATGAGAATACGAGGTTGCTGGTTCTACGGGACTTCGTGTATGCTTCTTATCCATTAACATTAGCTGAATTTAGGGGACACGACTTATGATAATGCCAGACTATGCGGAATTCTCGACGAACCAGATAGGCGGCGTGTGCTCACCGATTGAGCGCAGGCTTCCTATCCTGATATTCCAGAACGCCGCCTAATAAACTGTTGAACTAAACCGCTAACGCGGTAGCCCACTGATTCCCAACGATTTTCCTCTGATGAGCCACACTTTAAGTGTCCGATAGATGGACATTTACAGGAGAACCCATCATGAAAGTCAGCCCGTTGCGCCAGCGGATGCTGGATGCCATGCAGATGCGTGGCTATTCCCCCAGAACCCACGACAGTTATGTCCAAGCCGTCCTTGACCTAAGCCACTATTACCACCGCTCACCAGACAAGATTTCGGCGGATGAGGTGCAGCAATGGTTGCTGTGGCTGTTAAAAGAACGCCACGTTTCATCCTCCACCTGTCACCTGTATTTCAACGGGATACGCTTCCTGTTTGTGACGGTGCTGGAAGATGCGGATTTTATGGCTTACCGCTTTGCCTTGCCCAAACGCCAGCAACGTTTGCCTGATTTGCTGTCGCGGGCGGAGGTCAGCCAACTGGTGGCAGCCCCCGACAACCCGACCCACCGGCTGCTGTTGCTGAGCTGTTATGCCTGCGGGCTGCGGGTCAGTGAGTTGGTGAATATCCGGGTGCAGGACATTGACGGCAGCCGCCGCATCTTGCATGTGGTGCAGGGCAAGGGGCAAAAAGACCGTTACGTGCCCGTACCCGACACCTTGCTGGCACAATGGCGGGCTTACTGGCAGCGTTGCCACCCCAAACAATGGCTGTTTCCGGGGAAATACTACGGCTACCAACAGTCGATGACGACACCCCAGAAAATCTACCTGCGCGCCAAGCGGCAAGTGGGTATCCGCAAGGCAGGCGGCATCCATAGCCTGCGCCATGCGTTTGCCACGCATTCGTTGCAGGCGGGAATGCCGATCCACCAGTTGCAGCAGGTGTTGGGGCATGAGCATGTCAGCAGCACGATGCGCTATGCGCATTGGTTGCCGGAAACCCAACAAGGCGGGCAAGCCATTGATCTGCTGGCGGGGCTGGATGCCGCCGCCGTATGTTACGCCTAGCCGAGGTGGTGCAGCGGTTTCAGTCACACTTGCCGCCGCTGCCACCGCCAGTGAACAAGGTGTGCCAACAACTGCTGGCGTGCCGCACCGCTGCCTTGGGTGGTTTCCAACTGCGCTGTGGGGAATGCGGCGAGGAAGTCCCGCTGTACCATGCCTGCCGCAACCGCCATTGCCCGCGTTGCCAGCAGCAGGCCAGCGAGCAGTGGCAACAGCGTGAACTGGCGAATGTTGTGCCTGCACCGTACTTCCATCTGGTGTTCACCCTGCCACATGAGTTGAACGGTTGGGTCAGGCTACATCCAGCGGTGGTTTACCATGCCCTGTTCCGCAGCGTGTGGGACACACTCAACACCTTGGGGCATGACCCCAAACGCCTCAACGGGCAATTGGGGATGACTGCGGTACTGCACACCTGGGGGCAGAACCTCAGCCAGCATGTCCACCTGCATTGCCTGATCCCCGGCGGGGCATTGGATGCTGCGCAACAGTGGCATCCGGCAAAAAGCACCTACCTGTTCCCGATCCGAGTGCTGTCGCGCCTGTTCCGGGGCAAGCTGGTCAGCCGCTTGCGGGAGGCTGCCGAGGATGGGCAATTGCCGCGTGTCACCCACCCCGGTGAGGTTAAACAATTGCTGGGGCAACTGATGCGTAAAGACTGGGTGGTGTATGCCAAACCCTGCCTGCACAAGGCCGAAACGGTGGTGAAATATCTGGCACGCTACACCCGCAAGATTGCCATCAGTGAGTCGCGCCTGTTGGGTATCACCGATGAAACGGTCAGCTTCCGCTACCACGATTACCGCGATGGGCAGCAGAAAGTGATGACCTTGGCGGGTGATGAGTTCCTGCGCCGCTTCCTGCAACACGTATTGCCTGCGGGGTTCCTGCGCATCCGCCATTACGGCTGGTTGGCGAATGCCTGCCGCAAAACCCGCTTGCCGCAAGTGCGCGAGGCCATTGCCCGTTACGCACCCACGCTGCCAATGGTGGCAGACAAGCCAATGGAAGCCATTGCTCGCTTTGATGGCATCCCTTGCCCTTGTTGCAAAACCGGGATGATGCGGGTGCGTTACCCGCTGCCGCCGCAACGGTTGGAGTATGGTTGACGGCACAATAGGCAGGTAGGTTTAGCTTTGGGCAAGGGAAAAACAGGCAGCCCCGGACTGCCCCCCACGGCTGTTGCGTCTGCTGGACAAAAGGCTCGAAACGCCCCTGACCCTGTGCTATGTTTGACCACAATCAGGGTAGCAGGCGGTGACAAGGCAATGGAAAAGCAGCAGTCGGTGTTAAATAATCGGGCAGCATGGGCTAATGTAGCGAAAGGCTGGAAAAGCAATCCCCTTATAGATAAAGAGTGGGACTCCGTAGCACGCGGTTCCGTCCAACAAGACATTTATGCCCAGTGCTGCCGCACACGGCATAAAATGCTTTAACGTTAGCTCCCTTACACTTAAAATCACCTTGAAAACTTATTTCTTATGATAAATTTAAATGTACTAAGATTTTTCATTGCCATTGCATTCGTCATATCCCTATTAATTTATCATCTTCTCATTGGCATAACCCCTGCCACCCAGTTAAACAACTTTGATACGGCCATTAAAATTTCTCAGTTATTGGTATCTGGAGTCATGTTTTGGATCATTATTTCAAATAAATTTCTATTGAGGTTTTATTTGGGAGAGGCATATATAAAAGGCGGTTACAAAGGCATTGCTACACCAATTGTTGAAAACAAAGAAAAAGATAAAGAGATAGCTTTACGTAATGATATTGATCAAGATGAATCCAATGTAAGCTTCTCAATAAAACAAACAATATTCGGCACAGAAATCTCTGGAGTTTCATTCAATAAAAATGATGGGAAATTAAGATCTACTTGGACAGGAACAGCATTTAAAGTCGAACGGAATAAATTTTACTTTGGCATAGAAATATCAAAGAAAACGGTTGGTTATGCCATCATGGTTTTAACATTTAATGATGATCTAGTAACTGGTTTTTACTATCCAGCAAAATTAGATTATGGATATATCGTAAAATTTGAAGGCAAAAAAGCAAAAATAGCTAACGAGATATTCGACGACGGACGCAGTGACAGCCCGCAACTCTGACCAATCACTCTCCGCCGCGCCCATCAATTCAGACGTTATGCACATAAAATAATATGTCTCATCTAGACGTAAATGAAATAAATATAGAATTCTGGCTTGGTCGGCTTGATGGCTATTTAGATGCACTTTCGATTGTTAATGGATATTTTAGAGAATTCAGATATTTTGCTTACATCTGCAACATATCGAACAAAGACATAAATACATCAATCACTAACCTATACAAGCCAGACTGTACCGTAACATTTGGCGAAGTCGAAAAAATTCGTCATTGGGTTCGATTCTTACAAGAAGAATTTGAATCTTTAATAGTTGATGAATCATTAAGCAAAGCAATAGAAAATAATAAAAATCGTGCTTTTCAAATTGCTTGGTATATAATAGAGATGATACGAATTATATCTGATAATTTCTCATCCGAAGAAATATACAAATGCACAATACAGGTCAATTGCGATAAAGATATTAGTGAAGGCATTCTATATGCAATACCATTCAAAGATAAAACCTTGGTCATCAACCTTCAAAAAATAATCAAATCTTAAATAATAATCTGCATATGACAAATAATAAATATTCTGCCAGCTTAATGAATAATACTAAATGGAGAGAAGTGCTTTTACTGACCTCCCATTTCTACCCCACTTTTGAAGTGGCTTATACAGAAAGAGAGAAGTTTCAGAGTGCCCGTTCACCAGAACCAAAGATGCTAAAAACAACTTATATAGATGATCCTGGCATCGCTGGAGGCCCAGCAGAATACAAAGACATTTATGCCGTCAGATTTCCTATATTCCACAATATTAGGAATCCAATAACTGGTGTTACCACAAAAAATAAATCAATTTATGAAGAATTTATTTTAGCACTTAAATCTTTAGGTTCTATCCCTATTACAGAAATAGATGAATATATTTATATTTTTGGCTATCAGCGATAAGAGCATAACGAGTTATTCGACGACGGACGCGGTGACAGCCCATGACTTCGCCCAATCTACTCCCCGCCGCGCCCGTCAATTCGGACGTTGAGGGTGTAGAAAAACCCTCCAAACCGCTATTTTGTGGGATAATCAGGCATCGCAAGTACCCGAACGAGTAGGCAGGCATGGCACGCTACAAACCGATGCATCAAGGCTTAAAACTGTTGGCACTGGACTTTGACCGACAAATCCTGCCCGGTACGTTTGAATACGCGCTACGCCATTTGGTGGATAACGAACTCGATCTTGAAGGTTTCCACCAACGTTATAAGAATGATGTGCAGGGAGCGGCAGCCTTTCACCCGGCGGCTTTACTCAAAATCATCCTGTTGGCCTACAGCCGTGGCATTATCAGCAGCCGTAAAATCGAAGCGGTGTGCCGCGAGAATATGCTGTTCATTGCGGTTTCCGGTGACAGCCAGCCGCATTTCACCACACTGGCGGCCTTCATTGCCAATGCCGGGGATCTGATTGCCAAACTGTTTGCCCAAGTGCTGCTGATATGTGACCGCCAAGGGTTAATCGGCAAAGAGCTATTTGCCATCGACGGGGTGAAGTTGCCGTCCAATGCCAGCAAAGAAAAGTCCGGCACACGTGCTGACTTCCTGCGTCAAGCCGAACGCATGGAAAAAGCCGCTGAAAAGATGATCGGCAAACACCAACAAACTGATGCCAGCCAAACGGATGAGGCAGCAGCCAAACGCGAAGCCAAACAACTGGAACGCCTACAACGCGAAGCCAAGCAGTTACGTGATTGGTTGGCGGACAACCCCGAAGACCGCAAAGGGGTTAAAAACGGTATCCGTTTGTCCAACCGTACCGACAACGAATCCGCCAAAATGGCCACCAGCAAAGGCGTGGTACAAGGCTATACCGGCGTGGCGGCAGTCGACAGCCAGCACCAAATCATTGTCGAAGCCCAAGCCCACGGCACAGGGTCGGAACAAGAACTACTGATGCCCGTGGTCAATGCCACCGCTTCAATGCGTAAGCCCGAAACGGTGATCGCCGCCGACAACGGCTACCACAGTGAAGCCAACCTCAAAGCCCTAGCGGAAGCCGGGATTGATGCCTACATCCCTGACCAAGACTACCGTCAACGCGATGAACGCTATGCCGACCAAGCTATCCACCAACAAAAGCCCGACCCGTTAACCAACAAACGCCACAAAACGCCCAAAGTCACCACCTTTAAGCCCGGTGATTTCCAGTTAGCGGAAGACCTCAGTCACTGCCTGTGTCCGGCGGGCAAACGCCTCTACCGTACCGGCAAGAATTGCACCCTCAACGGCTATGCCTCGGTACGTTTCCAAGGCGCGTTGCGTGACTGCGAACCCTGCACCCGCCGTCACGAATGCCTACGCACACCCGACACAACCCGCGCACGGCAAGTCACCTTCCTGCAAGGCAAGCGTGATGACAGCCCCAGCCACAGCGACCAGATGAAGCCAAAAATTGATTCAGACCTCGGCAAACGCATCATCGCCCAACGCTTCGCCACCGTCGAACCCGTGTTTGGGAACTTGCGCGGTAACAAACGCCTGCACCGCTTCACCTTGCGCAGCAAAGCCAAAGTGGACGGGCAATGGAAACTGTTTTGCCTGATGCACAACCTCGAAAAGCTGGCACATCACGGGTATGCCGCATGAAGGGAGAAATGATGCAGCCAAACACGAAAACACACACCGTATTGCCCGTATCAGGCGGCATTCAGGGCGTTATGAGGAAGCCGGAGGTTGGCAACAGTGAAAAAACCTGTCAGCCGTGTGGGGTGTTCAAAAAAATGACTGACCGATCTGGATGGGATGATCAGATTTAGGTTTTTCTACACCCTCGTTAGCCAACACAACACGGAAGCATCGTGAAATTTGATTTTTCAGCACAGTTTCTTCGAATTAATCCACCAGACACAAGCTTCGGCGATGCTTGGGAATCACTTTGCTATGCTTTGTTGGATGCCGAACTTAACGATTCTTCCTTGATTCGGCTTCGGCCACCCGATAAGGGGGTGGACATACTTCATAGAAATGCGCAAAGAGCTTTTCAGTGTAAGAGTAATGAACAAGGCGCATTCGGGTCTCTAAGTTCAACTGAAAGTATAAAATCTCTAAACTCTGCTTTTGCAGAGAAAGCAAAGCTCTCATGGGAAGCTTTCGCGTTTGCCACAAACGCTAATTATACTGGCAGTGCGTTCACGTCGATTATAGATGCAGCTAATAAACTAGGATTAAATGAAAAGCAAATAGAATTTCTAGGCCCAGAGCATTGGGATAAGCTTTGCATTCGCCACGAAAATTTAATCTCTGATCGGTTTGACTATAGAATTCCTGTTGCGAAAGAACGCGTAACTCAAGCATTTGCAAATCAACGTTACTTTCCACAATACGTATCTCAATATACATCAGAAGTTAAGAATTCTAGCCTGGTTATGCGGATCTCCAACAATCGAACTCCTGCGATACTTGAAATTCCTTTTTCTCCAGAACTCACTGTTGAACACCTTGTCGATGTTGTTAAAGATTTACTTGGCGTTTCACTTGAATGGACTAATTATCAAGATTTAGGTACCTCTGCTGGGCCTTCGATATCATTGACGCTGGACAAGAAAAAACAATCGTTCAATAAAAAGATTGGTGAGCTAAATCTAGGTCAGGAAAACGAATTAGAATTTTGGATTACGATCGTATGGCGCGACGAAGAAAAGAAAGATGCAACAGAATCAAAAACACATATGGAGCGTTTCAACCTCGAATATCTTAGCGAGTTTAAAACAACAAGCCGCAGCTCTATTTCTTATGGTGAGAGAAGAGAAAAAACCATTTCACGTTCTGAAGAGATTATTGAAAACATGCTATGGAATGGTGTGAGGCAAATACAAATTGGCTAACAAAGGGCTACACCGGACATCCAAAAGCTGCTCGGCTTTCCGCTACGCTTCAAGCCACTCCGCTTTTGGCTGCCGGTGAGCCCAGGCGTTGGCGACATTTAAGATAAAAACCGATAATCACTAAAAATATGCCGATTATCGGTAATTCGATACATTTTATTCCTTATCTTAACCACACTGGCGGAAGGACAACTTTATGAAAGATAACAGTCATGGTAGATCGCATTAGTAATAATTTTTTCGATACAACTCGCAACGTGTCAAGAAGCTCTGCTCTTGATACAAAACCAGATAAGCAACTTATCAATAAGTTTGAAAAAAACTTATTAGCTGATGGCAGCATGAATAATGATGGCTTTTTTGTTTCAAATCAAATAATTACACCAGACGATATTAAATCAGAGGGTGGTACAGCCTGTGATGGAAAAGGTGGATTTAAAGAGATTATCAGTTCAGGTATATCTGATGAATGTGGGATACATAGTTGCTATGTTCAACATGAACAAATACATATTAGTCAACTTAGCAAGTATGCCCCTAAAATTTGCGAAGGACAGGCTGAAGGCAAAGCACTAGGTTATTTGGACAATGCTAGTGCTGTTAGATATGAGCGACCTGCTTATAAGGATACCATCAAATGTTTAGAAGAAAAAATGGATGATGCATCTCTGCTTTGCAAAGCAGAATTAAAGATTAAAGCATTTCAACTCCCTGGTGCTTTCAATGTAATTTATAGAGAGAAATTGTAAATTAAAGTTCAGCAGCTTAATATTAATTAATTCGGCAATCATAAAAAACTATGAACAAAAAAATCTTAACGATATTGGTTTTGTTTTTAATCAATATTGTGATTTTTAGCTACCACAGTTTCATTTACTTCTCTTTCTCTCCCCCTGAAGGGGAAATTATCATGGGTAATGATTATGGAGCTACTCGCATTGTTGCCAATTACTTTGAATCTTATTTAGCTCTTTTTCTTGCCATACTTTCTGCTTTAGCTTTACTCATCCACTTAAGATATAAAGCTATCCCTCACCTAACTTGGATTATATTAGTTAGCTTATATATTGTATTTTTAATGATGGATATTATTATAATTAAAGGTTTTATGTTGACTTACTCTTTGCCTGTCATGCTATATCTACTTTATCAAGTGATACGATCAATAATAACACGACCAGCAAATTAAAAGACAGCCCACTTTATTAGTGCTTTGCAACCCTAATTAATACGCCAACGAGACATTCGACGACGGACGCGGTGACAGCCCGCTACTCCGACTCGTTCGACTCCCCGCCGCGCCCGTCACACGAGACTGTCCACGGGTTGACGGGTTGACCGCCGATAAACTCCCCGCCGCGCCCGTCACACGAGACGGTTGAGGGTGTAGAATAACCCTCCAAACCGCCATTTTGTGGGATAATCAGGCATCGCAAGCACCCTAATGAGTAGGCAGGCATGGCACGCTACAAACCGATGCATCAAGGCTTAAAACTGTTGGCACTGGACTTTGACCGGCAAATCCTGCCCGGTACGTTTGAATACGCGCTACGCCATTTGGTGGATAACGAACTCGACCTTGAAGGCTTCCACCAACGTTATAAGAATGATGTGCAGGGAGCGGCAGCCTTTCACCCGGCGGCTTTACTCAAAATCATCCTGTTGGCCTACAGCCGTGGCATTATCAGCAGCCGTAAAATCGAAGCGGTGTGCCGTGAGAATATGCTGTTCATTGCGGTTTCCGGTGACAGCCAGTCGCATTTCACCACGCTGGCGGCCTTCATCGCCAATGCCGGGGAGTTGATCGCCAAACTGTTTGCCCAAGTGCTGCTGATTTGTGACCGCCAAGGCTTAATCGGCAAAGAGCTATTTGCCATCGACGGGGTGAAGTTGCCGTCCAATGCCAGCAAAGAAAAGTCCGGCACACGCGCTGACTTCCTGCGCCAAGCGGAACGCATGGAAAAAGCCGCTGAAAAGATGAAGCTAAAAATTGATTCAGATCTCGGCAAACGCATCATCGCCCAACGTTTCGCCACCGTCGACCCGTGTTTGGGAACTTGCGCGGCAACAAACGCCTGCACCGCTTCACCTTGCGCAGTAAAGCCAAAGTGGACGGGCAATGGAAACTGTTTTGCCTGATGCCCAACCTCGAAAAGCTGGCACATCATGGGTATGCCGCATGAAGGGGTTAAAGCGTGCCAAATTTGAACACCCAAATAATGGGATGATCCTTTACATTCGTATCTGTTCGGATACAATTAACTCATGAACATCATCCTCAAGTCAGACAAGTTCGATGATTGGTTATCCAATCTGAGAGACAAAAAAGCAAAAGCCAAGATTGCTTTACGGCTTGGGCGGGCTGAACAAGGTAACTTTGGTGATTGTGAGCCTGTCGGCGAGGGTGTGTCTGAGATGCGCATCCATTACGGCCCCGGCTACCGCCTTTATTTCACCCGCCGGGGTGATGTCGTTTATTTATTGTTATTGGGTGGCGACAAATCGACCCAACAAACTGACATCAAGAGAGCCATAGAGATGGCTAACAATCTGCCCAAGGAATCAACGCCATGACAAAATTTACCCCATTTGATGCGGCTGATTATCTTGATGATGAAGAGACTATCGCTGCTTATTTATCCGAGGCACTTGAAGACCCTGACCCTGATACATTCCTGATGGCTGTCAGAACCGTTGCCCGCGCCCGTGGCATGACACAACTGGCTAAAGATTCAGGGCTTGGGCGGGAGAGCCTTTATAAAGCCCTGACACCTGGTGCAAAACCCCGTTATGACACAATGATGAAGGTGATTCGTGCGCTTGGGATCAAATTACACGCCGAAGCTGCTTAAAAATAAATTAATGCGCCAACAAGTTATTCGACGACGGACGCGGTGACAGCTCGCGTCTATCACCCTGCCAAGTCCTGAAAGATCATAATCTTTCGCTTATCCCGCCATTATCCCCAGTGGCACTGCCCACAACTCCACGCCGTCGCACTCCCCGAACGGTAGCGCACGCTCCCCCGCATACAACACCATTCCCTGCACCACTCGCCCCGGATTTTGTTCGATAAAGTGGCGCATGTGCCGAAAATCCGTTGGTGTCACGCTATGCGCAGCCTTCACTTCCAGCAATACCAACCCCTTGCCGTTATCCAGCACAAAGTCGATTTCTTTGCCGTCGCTCGTGCGGTAAAAACTCAAATCCACTGGCTGCGTCGCGTAGGTATTGGCTTTCACCAATTCACTCAGCACGAAGGTTTCATAAACCGCGCCCCGGTTATTGGACTGGTGTAATTCTGCTGGGCTGGTGATCTTTAGCAAATGGCATAAAATCCCAGTGTCGAGCATAAATACTTTGGGCATTTTCACCAGTCGTTTGGCTGCATTCGTAAACCACGGTTTTAGCAGTGCGACTTGATAGGTGTTTTTCAAAATGCTCAGGTAATTATCCAGCGTTTTGGTATCAATCTGGCAATCGTTGGCTAAATCTGATTTGTTTAGCAAATTGGCACTGCGCAACGCCAGCGACAGGTACAAACGCATAAAGCTGTCCAGATTGCGGATATTGCCCATGTCGAGCAAATCGCGCTCGACGTGAGAGCGAATGTAGGAGCTAAACCACAGCATCCGCGTTTTAGGGTGTTCAATTCGCTGGACTTCGGGAAAGCCGCTGTTGATGATATGACGGTGTAACATGGCCTATTTCTGTAAATTCTAGGGGTATAATGCCGGAATTTACAGAGTATGCATCCCCCCCATCTGGTGGCATAATCCACCGCATGTCTCAACAATTACCTCCCCTGAATGCTTTGCGTGCCTTTGAGGCCGTTGCCCGCCATTTGAGTTTTACCAAAGCGGCAGCCGAACTTAATGTGACCCGCGCCGCTATTAGCCACCAAATTAAATTTTTGGAGGAGTTCTTAGGTTTTGCCCTGATTGAGCGGCATAACCGTACCTTGGTTTTAACTAAAGCAGCAGTAGCGGCATTGCCGCCGTTGCGTTCGGGATTTGATCATTTGGCGCAGGCGGTGTCTTTGATGCATGGCGAACGTCAAGCGGAAAGCATTACGGTGTGGGCAGCATCGTCGTTTGCGTCTAAGTGGTTAGTGCCGCGCTTGCACCGTTTTTCGCGTCAACACCCTGATATTGATATGAAAATCAGTGGGGATGCGGGGTTGGTGGATACCGATACGGCGACGGAAAGTGGAGCGATGGATGGGGTGTTCCGTAGTCATCAGGTGGATGTAATGATTCGCTTTGGTTTTGGGCATTATGCGGGTTGTCGGGTGGATAAATTGCTCAGTGTTTCCGCCGCGCCTTTGTGTAGCCCTGAGTTGGTGAGTGAGGCACATCCGCACCCGTTACATGCGCCGTCGGATTTGGTGTTTCATACCTTGCTGCATGATGACACGGCTTACGTGGGGCATCCGCGCTGGGCGGACTGGCTGGCATTGCATGGGGTGAGTGGGGTCAATGCGAAACGGGGGTTGCATTTCAATCACGTGTCATTGGCGATGGAAGCGGCAATAGACGGGCAGGGCGTGTTGCTGAGCATTAAGAATTTAGCGCAATGTGATATTGAAGCAGGGCGGTTGTGCATCCCGTTCGCGCTGGATATGCCATTGGAACAGGCGTATTACATTGTGCGCCCGCAATATGAGGGCGTGCGCCAGCGGGCGGTGAATGCGTTCGTGGCTTGGTTACAAACGGAGGCGAGTGCGCCCGGCTCCTAATTTGCGTTAGTTTTTCTAATCATTAAGTTGAAAAAATGTAGCTTGTACCTCAAAGCTAAACTACCTAATATTTGCTGCATTGCAATATACGGGTGATTTTGAGTTCTCTCCTCCTCTCCCTTGAAATCATTTGCAAGCACCTGTGTTGTGGTATGGCATTCCTCCTCCTCCTCCAGACTTTGCCGCAACACAGGTGTCCCCCTCTCTTACTTCCCGCCTCTGGATTTTTGTGCAGCGCACACGTAAGCTTCCCTTTTAGCATTGGTTATCGCAAGAGAGGATCGCATGGCGCATTGGGTACGTTTTGAAGCCGAGGGTGAAACCCGTTTTGGCACAGTCAACGCAGCTACCATTACCGAATACACGGGTGATTTATTCGCACACAAGCAAGCGACCGGGCGTGAATTCGCGTTAACGGCGGTGCGGGTGCTGATGCCTTGCCAACCGTCCAAAATGATCGGCTTGTGGAATAATTTTCACGAACGCGCGGTGTTAGAAAATCTGCATAAACCCGAACATCCTTTATATTTTCTGAAAGCCTCCAACAGTTTTGCCGGTGAAGGCGACCCGATTCCGCGCCCTGCCGGGTATGCGGGCATGGTGGTATTTGAGGGTGAATTAGGCATTGTGATTGGTAAACGCTGTCAAGCCGTGCCGCTGGCGGCGGTTGACGATTACATTTTTGGCTATACCTGCGTCAATGATGTTACGGCACGCGATTTACTCAAACGTGACCCGGTTTTCGTGCATTGGACTCGTGCGAAAAGCGCGGATAATTTCGGCACATTTGGCCCGTACATCGCTACTGATTTAGACCCGGCAACGCTGCGGGTGCGCGTGGAACTCAATGGTGAGCAAAAACAAGATTACCCGGTGACGGATATGTTCTTTTCGCCGCAGGAAATCGTCAGCCATTTATCACACGACATGACCTTAGAACCAGGCGATGTGATTGCTTGCGGTACATCGGTGGGCGTTTGCGGAATGCAAGATGGCGATACCGTGGTGGTGAGTATCGCGGGCATTGGTGAATTAACCAACCGTTTCGGTTAAGCCACACACCGGACAGGCGGGGTCTGCACGCAAGCGCATTTCCCGCCATTGCATGTATTTCGCGTCCAACAGCAATAACCGCCCGTGCAACGTGGGCAAATCCAGCAATAGCTTGAGGGTTTCGGTGGCTTGCATACTACCGATAATCCCCGCCACGGGTGCGAGAATGCCCGTTGTGCTGCACGTATCTTCGGTTTCACCCGCTTCACCGTACAAACAGCGATAGCACCCACCATCTGGCTGGCGAAAATCGAAGGTGGTAATTTGCCCTTCTAAACGAATCACCGCGCCCGACACCAACGGCTTTGCTGCGGTTTTACACGCCTGATTCAGATCAAAGCGTGTCGGGAAATTATCGCTGCAATCCACTACTACGTCATGTGCTCGCACATTTTCCAGTAATTCGGGGTAATCCCAACGCTGATTGACCGGGTTAATTTGAATGTGCGGGTTAAGCGCGTGTGCGGCGTGTGCGGCGGATTCCACCTTGGGCGTGCCAATGCTGGCAGTGGTGTGGATCACCTGACGCTGGAGATTGGTTAAATCCACTAGGTCAAAGTCCACCAGTGTGAGTTGCCCAATGCCTGCCGCTGCTAAATACAAGGTAACAGGTGCACCCAAACCACCCAAGCCAATAATCAGCACTTTCGCCGCTTGCAAGCGTTGTTGCCCCGCGATGTCGACTTCGGGCAACAGGATTTGGCGGCTATAACGCAACAGCAATTCATCATTCATGGCAGCATTCAGTCAAGGTTAGGTTGAGCGCGGTATGATTTTCGCGAGAATAATTTTAAGATCTCGATCGTACCGTGGGGCAATCATGATAACAATAAAACCAAAACCTTGGCGTTTTTCCCTGTTTGCTTCGCAAGCTGTCGTCGCGGGGTTACTCTGTGCAAACTTGACTCCCGTGTGGGCAAGCACGCAAACCTTTAAACCCGTGGAAACACCTAACCCGCAAGAACAAGCTCCCCCTTGGTCGGCACGTCCTGACGCACTGCTGGAAGCGGCGGCGGCTGAAACGCCAACCGATGATGCTGAGGAAACCACATCCACCGACGCAACCGCAGCGGTAGAAACCTCCGAATTACCCGAACCCGTTGAAACCACGCAAACGCCTGCGCCTGTTAATGTGGCAAATATCGCGCCTGCCAGCAAACCCGCTCCGGTGGCGAAGGGCGGCAATTCCGCAATGGAAACTTGGTATCGCAACCGTCGCCAACAATCGGCGAAACCTGCTACCGCGATCAGTGAAATTCAAGCAGCGGCGGAACAAGGTGATCGTGACGCACAATTTGAATTGGGTTTGATTTACCAAGGCGGGCGTGGTGTACCGCAGGATAAGGAACAGGCGCAACAGTGGCTGACCCAAGCTGCGCAAAAAGGTCACGGTCGGGCGCAATACGCTTTGGCCTTATTGTATCGCGAACAAGGTGCAGATATTAGTCAATCCCTTAAATGGCAGCGGCAAGCGGCACAATCCGGTTACGCCGAAGCGCAATACGGCATGGGTTTGCTGTATGCCAACGGGCAATATTTACAACAAGATAAAACCCAAGCACGTTTTTGGTTTGAACAAGCTGCTGCGCAAGGCCATGTCGCATCGCGTTTAGCCTTATTATCGCAAGGTGGCGATGTGCCTACGGAGGCTGCCGCGCCCGCACCTACGCCAACAGTGGCGGCAATCCCAGCGGAACCCGAACCCGTCGAACAACCTCAAGCCACTTCCGCACCAGAAGTTGCCGCAGCACCCAAGCTCGTTGCAGCAGCTCCTGCGGTAGCACCGCTTGCGGCTGTTGAAACACCTGCCGCCGCACTCGCTGATACAGGCGGTGCGGATAGTCTCGATTTAACCGGTGTCGAACCTGAAGTGGTGAAGCAATCAGCAGAAGCGGGCAATAAATCCGCCCAATTGATGCTGGGCACAATGTACGAAGACGGTTTGGGTGGTTTACCCAATGACCCGCGTGAAGCCGCGTATTGGTACGAAAAAGCAGCTCGCCAAGGCTACCCGAAAGCGCAATACAACCTCGGTTTGTTGTACGAAGACGGGCGCGGGGTGAAGCAAGATTACAAACAAGCCGCGCACTGGTACAACAAAGCTGCCGAAGCTGGTTTTACCGAAGCCCAAAACAACCTCGGTGTGCTTTACGTAATGGGCAATGGTGTGAAAAAAGATCCAAAACGCGCCAAACAACTGTTTAGCAACGCTGCTTCGCAAGGCAACGCCAATGCCGAACGCAATTTGTCGATGCTAAAAACCGGCTAAGTGATTTAGCGTTATTTGTTTTTGTGCAACCAATCCTGCGCGTGTTTGGTAATCGCCATCACCGCAGGATGGGTAATGCGCCGCTCGACTGAAATGGCAAAAAACCGTTCGATAATCGTGTCAGCACGCCCCAATAACGTCATCCCAGTGCTTTCTTGCAGCAAAGTTGCTTCCAACGCGGTGGGTGCTACAAAAATACCGCTGCCCGCTTGCCCGAAGGCTTTCATTAATGCGCTATCGTCGAACTCGCCGACGATTTCCGGGTAAATCTGCTGTTCTAAAAACCACTGGCGTAACTTATTACGCACCGCTGTCCCAACGCTGGGGATTAGCAATGGCGCGTTATTCAAGCACTGCGGAAATTCCCCTTGTAAACCTGCCCGTACCGATGCACTCGCAAAAAAACTAATGCCACTACTGCCCAATTCGTGATTAAAACAACGTACATTAATACTGGGGGGCATTGGGCTATCGGCAATCACCAATTCCATGCGATGAACAGCGAGTTCTGCCAGTAAATCGGTCAATTTACCTTCGGTACACACAATCCGCACCGGCATATTCAAGCTCATGGCGGGTTCCAGCAAGCGATAGGCAATGGATTTTGGTACAACATCCGCCACGCCTACCCGAAAGATTCGCACGCCGCCTTTGGGGTGGTGTTGCATCGCCGTTTCTAATGCCGCGCCCAATTGGAAGATTTCATCAGCGTAATTCAACGCGACTTGCCCAGCTTCAGTGAGTTCGAGATTGCGCCCGCTGCGTTGAAACAATTCTGTGCCTAAGCTTTCCTCCAGCAAACTCAATTGACCGCTAATGGTTTGCGGGGTCAGGTGCAGGCTTTCACTGGCGCGGGCAATACTGCCGTTGGTGGCGACTTCGCGGAAGTAATACAGGTGTTTGTAGTTGAGCATGAGCACCTCTCAATCATCAGTTTTTTTCGATGTATTTACGTATAAATAACGAATTTTTCTTATCATCATGGGCTTGTATAGTAACTGTCAAGAACAAAGCAACACACAGTAGGAATGTAAAACATGAAACTATCCACGCAAGGCCAACATGCCATTATGGCCATGCTGACACTGGCGATCCACGATGATACCGGCGCGATGCGCTTGGGGGATATAGCCACGCAGCAAGGCATTTCATTGTCCTATCTGGAACAGATTTTCGCTAGGTTGCGTAACGGCGGCTTGGTGGAAGGGATTCGCGGCCCCGGCGGTGGCTACCGTTTGGCACGTCCCGCTGAGGAAATCAGCCTCGCGGAAATTGCCACGGTGGCTGAGCAAGAGCCAGAGCAGGATACGGACACTGTAAGCACACCTCAGCGCGAGCTGGTGGCGCGTATGTGGGAAGATTTAAGCCAACAGTTTTATCAGTTTCTCGATGGCATCAGCCTCGATAGCTTGATGGAAGGCCATAAAATCCCGCGTAAAGCGTACAAAATGAGCGAAACCGCGAGCATGATTGCACGCATGTTCCCGGCACGTTTAACTTTCCCTAGCATGGGACAACACGCTGCACTGTAAGGTGTAGCCCGCTTCCCTCCGACACTGCCCACTCTCCTCCGAGGCAGTGTTTCCCCCAACGACTGCGTTGCCTGAGCCACAACGCGGTCGTTTTTTTTGCTATACTCAGCCATCCCCAAGACCCTCAGGATTTCCCCATGAATTACTGGAGATTCCCGCTATTGCTGGCTTCATTGTTGCTGTTGGCGGGTGGTATTAAGAGTTTGCTGGATTATTGGCAATACGATGAGTTGGCTCCCGATGTGGCGCAATTGATGTTGCATCAGGTGACGGCTGACGAAGTGCGCCAAAATATTCGTGAAGCTATTGTCGCGGATAACCCCAGCGATGCGCGGATGTATTTGAATTTAGCGCAAACTTTCGGTTATCCCATCAGTCCGGTGGAGTTTCAGGCGGATTTAGCACGGCTTGAATCCCCGTTAAATACGGCACGACGTACTGTTAACGATTTCACCACCGGCTTTGTTGCGGGTGATGCCGCCAGTGGTGCGGGTGTCGCGGGTGCGATTGCGTCGGATTTTACCGTGGTGGGCGATGTACGCGATTTGTGGGAGCAATACCAGATTCATGCTAAAGGCGGCACGATTAATCCGTTAATCGTCACCTTGGCGGGCGTTGGGGTGGGTTTGACGGCGGCAACGGTGGCGAGTGTGGGGGCGACAACGCCAGTCAAAGGCGGGGTATCTACCACCAAATTAGCCGCGCGTTCCGGGCGTTTGACTCCGAATTTCCAACAGCTTTTGCTGAAGCAAAGCTCAGATGTGTTTAACTACAAAGCGTTTTTACTCGCCA